>NZ_CP039451.1:2610000-3210000 GCF_004843725.1 Psychroserpens sp. NJDZ02
TTCCGTATGGAAGGGCCATCGCTCAAAGGATAAAAGGTACGCCGGGGATAACAGGCTGATCTCCCCCAAGAGCTCATATCGACGGGGGGGTTTGGCACCTCGATGTCGGCTCGTCACATCCTGGGGCTGGAGAAGGTCCCAAGGGTTGGGCTGTTCGCCCATTAAAGTGGCACGCGAGCTGGGTTCAGAACGTCGTGAGACAGTTCGGTCTCTATCTACAGTGGGCGTTAGAAATTTGAGTGGATCTGACTCTAGTACGAGAGGACCGAGTTGGACTAACCTCTGGTGTATCTGTTGTTCCGCCAGGAGCATTGCAGAGTAGCTACGTTGGGAAGGGATAAGCGCTGAAAGCATATAAGCGCGAAACCCACCACAAGATGAGATTTCTTTAAAGGGTCGTAGGAGATGACTACGTTGATAGGTCATAGGTGTAAAGGCAGTAATGTCATAGCCGAGTGATACTAATAACCCATAGGCTTATTGTACGCCTGTTTTTTTACAAAGTTCAATACAGATTTTCATGAATCATTTTTTCAATATGTTATTTTATACGGTCAAGTAGTTAATACTACATACACCGAAAGATTTAAGGTGATTATAGCGATGGGGCTCACCTCTTACCATTCCGAACAGAGAAGTTAAGCCCATTTGCGCCGATGGTACTGCATTTGTGGGAGAGTAGGTCGTTGCCTTTTTAGAGAACCCTTCATATTTATTTATGAAGGGTTTTTTTGTGCCCTAAATTGTAATGAAGTAGAAGGCGGAAGGGAAGAGGCGAAAGGGAGAAGGTAAAAGGGAGGAGGCAAAAGCAAAAGGAATAAATGACTATACCTAAGTTATAAATTTAAGAAGGCAGAAGGCAATAAAAGTATTAGTGGTTATCTAAGTATATAATATTAAAATTATAAATTGTTCAATCGGGATCTTAATATTTTAAAGGATGTGCTAAGCACTAAGTAGAAAGTAAAGGTCCGAATGTAGAAGTGAAAAAAGATTAACGTAATAAGTTAGAATGTTAAGATTTAAGTAGTAGTTGACTTTAGGAGAAAGTATTCAAAATAATATAGATGTCATACAGTGCTAAGTCTTTATATAATGCACATTAACTGTGTGATAGATGTTTTCTAATAAAGTTAATGTGTGATATTCTTCTGGGAGAAATTCCAATGTTGTAAAAATTTATAGTACACAATCATTTAGTTTGAAGAACATATTTTAATAGCATTAAGTATAAAGTTTGTAAACAAACTATTAGCTCAGTATAAATACTATTGGAGATAGTTTATAATGAATAAATACATGTATTATGTTATAGTCTATTAGAGCGGCCTAATGACTATTATAGCAAGTCTTATTAAGTACTTTGTAAGATAATAGCATAAAGGTTTCGGTTTTAAGCATCAATTATATATCTTGATACTCTAGGATTAATATCAGTAATGAGCAGTAATAAAGAATTAGATTTAGCGAATAATTTCGTTAATAAAACGAACAGGAATATATTCTTAACAGGTAAAGCAGGAACAGGTAAAACTACTTTTCTTCACAAGTTAAAATTAAATTCACTTAAAAGAATAGTTATAGTTGCTCCTACTGGGGTTGCTGCTATAAATGCTAAAGGTGTTACTATACACTCATTTTTTCAATTGCCATTTGGACCTATTTTGCCTAATGACGATTTAAACTCTAGTGGTGGGTTTAATAGAAAGTTTGGTAAAACTAAAATTAATATTATTAGATCACTAGATTTATTGATTATTGATGAAATCAGTATGGTTAGAGCCGATGTGTTGGACGGTATTGATAAGACACTTCGTCGTTATAGAAATAGAAATTTAGTTTTTGGAGGCGTACAAGTTTTGATGATTGGAGATTTACAACAGTTATCTCCTGTTGTTAAAGATAATGAATGGCACTTGCTTAAACCATTTTATAATAACGCATTCTTTTTTAGTAGTCATGCTTATCAACAGTGTAATCCAATTTCTGTTGAGTTAAAGCATATATATAGACAGGACAATCCTTTGTTTATAAATATATTAAACGAAATTAGAACAAATAGCCTTTCTCAAGCATCAGCAGATGAATTAAACAAACGCTATAAACCCAATTTTGAACCAAAAGAAGATGAGGGATATATTTCTTTAACCACCCATAATAATAAGGCAGAGTATACTAATAAGGCTAAACTTGAGAAGTTAAAAGGTAAATCGAAAACTTATAAGGCGAAAGTGGAAGGAAAGTTTCCTGAGTTTTCATTTCCTAATAAAGAGGCGCTTGTGCTTAAAGTGGGTTCTCAAGTCATGTTTGTTAAAAATGATAGCTCTGCGGATAAGCGTTATTTTAACGGTAAAATTGGTAAAGTTATATTGTTAGATAAAGACGAAGTTGTTGTAAAATGTCCGGATGATGACTATAATATAATTACCAAACCCGAGATTTGGGAGAATATTAATTACGCAGTTGATAAGGATACTAACGCTATTTCGGAAAATAAAATAGGGTCTTTTACTCAGATACCGCTTCGATTGGCGTGGTCAATAACGATTCATAAAAGTCAAGGGCTTACGTTTGATAAAGCTATAATAGATTCAGAAGGTGCTTTTGCTCATGGTCAAACTTATGTGGCGCTGAGTAGATGTAAATCTTTGGAAGGTTTAGTCTTGAAAAGTAAGATTAATTCTAGTCAGATTATTAGTGATACTAATGTTATTAAGTTTAATCTGGAGGCAGAGAAAAATCAACCAGATGAAAGTATACTTCAAGAGTCTAAAGCACATTTTCAGTTAACTTTAATTTCTGAGATTTTTGATTTTTATCAATTTTTATATCCTACTAATCGTCTGTTAGATATTTATTATAAAAATAGAGGTAGTTTTCAAGGAAATATTGAAGGCCCTTTAACTAGTATAAAAGATTGTGTGGCTGCTTTACTAAAAGTGGCTAACGGGTTTAAAGCGCAATTGTTAGAAATTTGTGAAGTATCAACTACACCAGAAACAAGTGATGAGATTCAATCTAGATTTAATAAAGCCATAAGTTATTATAAACAACAACTTGATGTAGATATAATTGAAGTGTATAAAACGTTTAATTTTACTACTGATAATAAAACATTAGATACTGACTTTAATAAACAATTGGATATGTTGGAGGAGTTAATTGTTGTTAAACAATTGTATTTTTCTAATTTGGATTCTGGTTTTTCGGTTAAATTATTTTTAGAATTAAGAGCTAAATCTGTTTTTCTAACAAAAGAGAAACCTAAAAAACCTAGAAAGACAGTTGTAGATGGAACGACTAATGTTGAATTATTTGAGTTACTAAGAGAATTAAGAAATACTATTGCAGAAAGAGAGGATTTAGTTCATTTTCAAATATTCACACAAAAATCATTATATGAAATGTGCGAAACCTTACCAACAAGTCAAAGTGAATTGTTAAACGTTAATGGTTTTGGTAAAACTCGTGTTGCCAAGTACGGTAATGAGATTATAAAAATAATAAGAGCATATTGTGAGGAAAATGACATAGAAATGTCTAATGGTAAAGAAATGTTTGAAGAAGCCAAACCAAAACGGAAAAGAGGTGATACCAAAGAAACCTCTTTACAGATTTTTAAAACAGGCAAGTCAATAGATCAAATCGCTTTTGAACGTGATTTAAATGTAAATACTATATTTGGTCATCTGGCCAGTTTCATTCCATCGGGTGAAATTAAAATTACGGATTTAATTTCTGAAAAGCATTATAAGGAACTGAAAGCGTTAATTCCTAAACAGACTTTTGAAAACTTATCCGATCTAAAATCTAAAATAGCTAATAAGTATAGTTATGGTGAAATCAGATTAGTTTTAGATGATATATCTAAGTAACAAAAAAGGCTTTAAAATTAAATTTAAAGCCTTTTTTATATTTTAATATTAAGGGTGTTACCCTTTAATAATACCTCTAGAAATTACAATTTTCTGGATTTCGGAAGTACCTTCATAAATTTGAGTGATTTTAGCATCACGCATCATACGTTCTACATGGTATTCTTTTACAAATCCATTTCCACCATGTATTTGTACAGCTTCTACAGTTTGTTCCATAGCTACTTTACTAGCATATAACTTAGCCATAGCACTTGACATATCATAGTTATTACCCTGATCTTTATCCCAAGCAGCTTTCATAACTAACATTCTAGCAGCCTCGATTTCAGTGTACATATCAGCTAATTTAAAAGCAATTGCTTGATGGTTACAAATTTCTGTACCAAAAGCTTTACGTTCTTTACTATATTTTAAAGCTAACTCATAAGCACCACCAGCAATACCTAAAGCTTGTGCTGCAATTCCAATACGTCCACCAGATAATGTTTTCATTGCAAATTTAAACCCAAATCCATCTTCACCAATTCTGTTTTCTTTTGGAACTTTAACGTCATTAAATTGTAGGGTATGTGTATCACTACCTCTAATTCCTAATTTGTCTTCTTTTGGTCCAATATCAAAACCAGGTGTCCCTCTTTCAACAATAAAAGCATTAATTCCTTTATGTTTCTTTTCTTTATCTGTTTGTGCAATTACTAAATAAACATCACTACGTCCACCATTTGTAATCCAGTTTTTTGTACCGTTGATTACATAATGGTCGCCCATATCTATTGCTGTCGTTTTTTGTGATGTCGCATCACTTCCAGCTTCAGGCTCGCTTAAACAAAACGCTCCGATAGATTCTCCTGTAGCTAATTTTGTTAGATATTTTTGTTTTTGCTCTTCATTACCATAAGCTTCTAGTCCGTAACATACTAAAGAGTTGTTTACAGATACCATTACAGAAGCAGAAGCATCTATTTTAGATAATTCTTCCATAATTAATACATAAGAAATAGCGTCCATACCACTTCCTCCATATTTAGGGTCTACCATAATACCCATAAAACCAAGCGCTCCCATTTTACGAACCAATTCATTTGGAAACGTTTGAGCGTTATCACGTTCGATAACTCCTGGTAATAATTCTGTTTGTGCAAAATCGCGAGCGGCATCGCGAATCATGATATGCTCTTCAGTTAGGCTAAAATCCATAATTTATATAAGATTGTTGATTTAATAAAAATTGTATACAAAGATAAGTTTTTATTAGCATTTTTTCAATCGTTATAGTTATTTTTACGGGATATGATAAAAGACGTATATAATGTTATTGGTGTTATGTCTGGTACGTCTTTGGACGGTATTGATCTTGCGCTTATTTCGTTTAAAAAAGAGACGAATTGGAGTTTTGAAATTATTACAGCGGAAACCGTATCGTATCCTGAATATTGGTTTAATAAGCTTAAAAACTTAACAAGTTTAGAGCGGTCAGAATTAGCTAATATAGATGAGGAGTATACGATTTATTTAGCAACTATAATTAATCAATTTATCAAGCAAAATAGTATTACTGTTATCGACGCGGTCTGTTCTCATGGGCATACAGCATTGCATCAACCAAGTTTAGGGTTTACGTTGCAAATTGGTAATCTACCTAAACTTTCTAGCAGAATTAATCAATTAGTTGTCTGTGATTTTAGAGTCCAAGATGTGGATTTAGGAGGTCAAGGTGCGCCATTGGTACCTATCGGAGATGGCTTATTATTTAAAGATTATGATTGGTGTTTAAATTTAGGTGGATTTGCTAATATTTCTTCAGAAATAAAAAATGAAAGTGTTGCTTTTGATATTTGTCCAGTAAACATTGTGCTAAACATGTATGTTGAAACTCTGGGGATTCAATATGATGCTGGTGGAGAATTGGCAAGACATGGGAAATTAAATACGACGCTATTTAATGATTTAAATGCATTGTCATTTTATAAAGAAACACCGCCTAAATCTCTAGGTTTAGAGTGGGTAGAACAACAAATTATTCCATTAATCAATAGTTTTAAGTTAGACGCAAAAGATATTTTACACACCTATGTTATGCATGCGGCTTTTCAAATAGCTAAAGTTGTCAATCAAACAAATGAGTCTTCGATTTTGGTTACGGGAGGCGGTGCTTTTAATACATTTTTAATGGAAGAAATTACAAAACTTACATCAAACAAAATTGTTATTCCATCTTCTGAAATTATAGAATTTAAAGAAGCTCTAATATTTGGTTTTTTAGGAGTTTTAAAGCTTAGAGAAGAAATTAATTGTTTGAAATCTGTGACGGGAGCTTCGAAAGATCATTCTTCAGGAAAAGTATATTCTCCCAACTATTCAGATACATTATAAGGACAACTTTGTAACAAAGAGAGTGCTTAATAATGGTTAACAATAATTTATTATAATAAAAATGACTTTACTATTAAAAGCCATATTTTGTTTTTTTATATTTGTTCCACTAATTAACTTAATACTTCATAAGATGAATCAACTTTAGCTACTTTAAATGTTATTCCAAAGAGATAAATATTAAAGTAGAACTCAAAAATCAAAGATGAAAGACTTATTAAAAATTTACGAAAATAAAGAACCTGAAATTATATTTAACTGGAAAGATTCTGAAACAGAAGCAGAAGGATGGACGGTTATAAACTCATTAAGAGGAGGAGCAGCTGGTGGTGGAACTAGAATGAGAAAAGGATTGGACATGAATGAAGTCTTATCTCTGGCAAAAACAATGGAAGTGAAGTTTACCGTATCTGGACCAGCTATTGGTGGTGCCAAATCAGGAATTAATTTCGACCCAAAAGACCCAAGAAAGCTTGGTGTTTTAGAACGTTGGTACAAGGCAGTATCTCCATTATTAAAAAGTTATTATGGAACAGGAGGCGATTTAAATGTAGACGAAATCCATGAAGTAATTCCAATTACAGAAGCGTCAGGTGTTTGGCATCCACAAGAAGGTGTTTTTAATGGGCATTTCAAACCAACAGAAGCGGATAAAATTAATCGTATTGGGCAATTACGTCAAGGGGTAATAAAAGTGTTAGAAAACACTAATTTTTCTCCAGATGTTGCTAAAAAGTATACGGTTGCCGACATGATTACTGGATATGGTGTAGCAGAAGCGGTTAGACATTATTATGAGATATATGGTGGAAGCGTAAAGGGAAAACGTGCAGTAGTGCAAGGTTTTGGAAATGTAGGCTCTGCAGCAGCGTATTATTTAGCTCAAATGGGAGCTAAAGTTGTTGGAATAATTGATATTTCTGGAGGAGTGATTAAAGAAGATGGTTTTTCTTTTGAAGTAATTAAAGACTTTTTCTTAACCAAGGATGGAAATACATTAGCAGCAGATAACATGATTCCATTTGCAGAAATGAATGAACGTATTTGGTCATTAGAAACTGAAATTTTTGCACCATGTGCGGCATCTAGACTAGTCACTCAAGATCAGATTGATCAAATGATTAGTACTGGTTTAGAAGTTATTTCTTGTGGAGCAAATGTGCCATTTGCAGATAAAGAGATTTTCTTTGGATCTATTATGGAACAAACCGATGAGCGTGTAAGTTTAATACCCGATTTTATTTCAAACTGTGGTATGGCTCGTGTGTTTGCTTATTTTATGGAGCGTAAAGTACAAATGACTGATGAAGCTATTTTTAATGATACTTCAGACATTATTAGAAAAGCAATTGAAAACGTACACGCAAAAAGTTCTTCGAAAAAAGAGATTAGTAAAACTGCTTTTGAAATAGCATTAAAACAATTAGTATAATATGGAAACAGTAATAATTTTAGTATTCGTTTTAGGTTATTTAGCCATAACGTTAGAACACAATATAAAAATAGATAAATTAATCCCGGCATTAGTCATGATGGCTATAAGTTGGGCGTTAATATCTTTAGGTTTAGATTCTTTTACAGAATGGTTTGATTCTGCTAATCATGGATTGGTTGAAGGTTATGCCGCTTTAGAGCATGACACCAAGATGCATTTAATGGAAGAAACCTTATTGCATCATTTAGGTAAAACGGCTGAGATCTTAGTATTCTTATTAGGTGCGATGACCATTGTTGAAATTATCGATTATTTTGATGGTTTTTCTACAATTAAAAACTTCATTAAAACAAAGAAGAAAAGTAAGATTTTATGGATTTTTGCATTTTTAGCATTTATCCTTTCTGCTATAATTGATAACTTAACAGCAACTATTGTATTAATTTCTATTTTACAAAAAATTGTTAACGACAGAAATGTTCGTATTTGGTTTGCAGGTTTAATTATTATTGCTGCCAATGCGGGAGGTGCTTGGTCTCCTATTGGAGATGTGACGACTACAATGCTTTGGATTGGTAAAAAAGTAACGACAGGACATTTGATGGGGTATTTATTATTACCATCATTAATATGTATGTTAGTACCGACATTTATAGCATCGTTTTTACCTGCTTTTAAAGGTAATCTAGCAGATGAAGAAGATACAATAGAAAAACCAAAAAGTAGATTTAGCGCTACAATGTTATATTTAGGATTAGGAGCAATTGTATTTGTACCAATCTTTAAAACAGTGACGCATTTACCACCTTATGTTGGTATGATGTTAGCGTTAGGTGTTGTTGCTATTTTTGCTGAGATTTATAGTTCGGCTAAATTTAGTTTATCTAATCACGATTCTGAAGAAAGTGATGCACACGCACACCATAGTCCTGTACACCATTCTTTATCAAAAATTGAGTTACCAAGTATCTTATTTTTCTTAGGAATTTTAATGGCTGTTGGAGCACTAGAGTCTTTAGGGATCTTATTCGGATTTGCTTCTACATTACAAGATAGTATGCCAATGATGGGAACAGAATTACATCATGAAGGTGTTTCTGATTTAGTTATTATTTTACTAGGTATTGGATCTGCCGTTATTGATAATGTACCATTGGTAGCAGCTAGTTTAGGAATGTTCTCAGAACCATTGGATAACGAGCTTTGGCATTTTATCGCGTATTCTGCAGGAACAGGAGGAAGTATGTTAATTATCGGTTCGGCTGCAGGTGTTGTTGCTATGGGAATGGAAAAAATTGATTTCTTCTGGTATTTCAAAAAAATATCATGGTTAGCTTTAGTAGGGTTTTTAGCTGGGACATTAGTATTCTTTTGGACAAGAACTTTATTTTAATATATACTGAAAACAAAAAAGCAACGTTATAAACGTATCTAATTTTATACTATGATAAGTACATTAATTCAAGAGACTGCTCAAGCGGTAGATCCTTTATTAGAAGGAGAGCCAGTTGAGAAAACATTATCAATAATTGAACTAGTTACCACAGGAGGTACAGCAGGAATAATAATAATAGCATTGCTTTTTGTATTATTAGTAATGGCGGTTTATATTTATTTTGAACGCATATTTGCAATAAAAGAAGCTTCAAAAATTGATTCAAATTTTATGAATCAAATAAAAGACTATGTTAGTAATGGTAAGATTGAGTCCGCTCAAAACTTATGTACTACTGTCGATTCTCCAGTATCTAGACTAATAAGTAAAGGGGTTTCTCGAATTGGTAAACCTTTAGATGATATTAATACAGCTATTGAAAACGCAGGACGATTAGAAATTTATAGTTTAGAAAAAAACGTAAGTGTTTTGGCAACTATATCTGGAGCAGCACCAATGATTGGTTTCCTTGGAACCGTTATTGGAATGATACTATCTATCTTTGAGATTGCAAATTCTGGAGGTTCAATAGACATAAAAACATTGGCAGATGGATTATATACAGCAATGACAACGACTGTTGGTGGTTTAATTGTTGGTATTGTCGCTTATATAGCCTATAATCATTTAGTTGTAAAAACAGATAAAGTAGTGTATCAAATGGAAGCACACTCTTTAGAGTTTTTAGACTTATTAAACGAACCTAGCTAATATGCGATTAAGAGGAAGAAATAAAGTATCACCAGAATTTAATATGTCGTCCATGACGGACATTGTGTTTCTGTTGCTTATCTTTTTTATGATTGCATCAACGTTGGTGTCTGCAGAGGCTATAGATTTATTATTACCTAAATCTACAAGTAAGACGACTCAGACTAAAAATGTATCTGTAAGTGTTGACAAAGATGTCAATTATTATGTAGATATGAAGCAAGTATCAAAAGCGCAATTGGAGGCAGAGGTAATAGCAAAAGTTGGTAATGTAGAGTCGCCAACAATTACTATTAGATCTGATGAAACTGTAGAAATGCAACATGTTGTTTTTATAATGGATATTGCAAACAGAAACAAGATCAAATCGACATTGGCAGTAAAAGCACAATAAGATGAAATATTTAAAAACCAAACACGAACAGAACTCAGCAAAAATAACAGCATTAATTATGCTGATATTAATATTGCTCTTATTTGTGGTTGGTCAAAATTATACGGATCCACCAGAAGAATTTGGTGTAGCCATTAACTTTGGAGGTTCTTCTGGAGGAGGAGGAGGTGCGCCAGCGCAAGCAGCAGCACCGCCAACTGAAACTCAACCAGAAGAAACTGAACCTCAAGTAGAAGAGCAACAAGAGGCTGCAGCTACGCCAACTTCTCAGGAAAATGTTATAACTCAAGAAGATGAAGAGGCTGTTTTAATTAAGAAACAACAGGAGCAGGCTAAAAAAGAAAATGATGCTAAAGAAAAAGCTAAGGCTGATAAATTAGCACAAGAAAAGGCTGAAAAAGCTGCTAAAGCTGCTGCAGAAGCAGCCGAAAAAAAGAGACAAGATGATATTAGAAAAGCTAATGATGCTTTAATTAATGGTATTAGTAATTCTGATAGCGCATCCGACTCAAATAGTAATGGACCAGGTAATGGGCCTGGTAATGGATCTGGATCGGGTAACTCTTATGGGACAAGTCACTTTGGTGATGGCTCAGGACAAGGAAACGGAGATGGTGTTGGATACGGTTTAAATGGTCGAGGGAAACCAGACTATAGAAAAATAGTACAAGAGTGTAACGAATCAGGATTAGTTGTTGTTAGAATTGAAGTTGACCGTTCTGGTAAAGTTGTAAAAGCAGTTCCAGGTGTTAAAGGGACTAAAAATACAGCTGCTTGTCTATTAGAACCAGCACGCAAAATGGCATTGACACATAAATGGAAAGCAGATCCTAAAGCGCCAGAGCCTCAAGTTGGATACGTAAGTATCAATTTTAAATTAGGTCAATAAAATATCATGACTTATTTAGACACGGTCAATTGGATGTTTTCTCAACTTCCAATGTATCAAAAACAAGGTCAGACTGCTTTTAAAAAAGACTTAACTAATACTTTAAATTTAGCTAAGCATCTTAAAAACCCACAACGCAAATTTAAATCTATACATGTTGCTGGAACTAATGGAAAAGGGTCTAGCAGTCATATGCTAGCTTCTATTTTACAGGACGCTGGTTATAAAGTAGGTTTGTATACCTCTCCACATTTAAAAGATTTTAGAGAACGGATTAAAATTAATGGCAAAGAAGTCACTAAAGCATTTGTTATTGATTTTATAAAACAAAATAAAACCTTTCTAGAAGCTAATAAACTGTCGTTTTTTGAAATGACAGTAGGTATGGCTTTTGATTATTTTGCAAAACAGAACGTGGATATTGCAGTAATTGAAGTTGGTTTAGGCGGTCGTTTAGATTCCACTAATATTATTACGCCCGAGGTGTCTTTAATAACTAATATTGGTTTGGATCATATTCAATTTTTAGGGGATACTCTAAAATTAATAGCTTCAGAAAAAGCGGGCATAATTAAACCTAATATTCCAGTTGTGATTAGTGAAACGCAATTAGAAACTCAATCTGTTTTTACCGCTTTCGCTGAAAAAAATAATAGCCCCATACATTTTGCAGATCATGCTAAAAACGAAGCTTTGGCAACAGACTTAAAAGGGAGTTATCAATCCAAGAATATTAAAGGTGTTTTGCAAACTGTTAAACAGTTAAGATTAAAAGGATTTGAGGTTTCTGATAAAAATATAAAAAGCGGATTGCTCAATTCCGTAAAAAACACGGGTTTAAAAGGGCGTTGGCAGATCTTAAATGCTAGCCCTAAAGTTATATGCGACACTGCGCATAATAAAGAAGGCTTGACTTTAGCCATGCAACAATTATTGCAAGAAAAATATCATAAACTTCATATTGTATTTGGTGTTGTTAACGATAAAGATGTAGCATCTATATTACCTTTGTTACCAAAAGTAGCAACGTATTACTTCTGCAAACCAGATGTACCTAGAGGTTTGGGACAACACGTTTTAATGGATGTCTTTATTTCTAAAGGATTTCAAGGGACTGCATATGCTTCAGTTGATATTGCTTACAAAGAAGCCTTAAAAGCAGCTTCGAAAGATGATGTAATTTATATTGGAGGTAGTACTTTTGTGGTTGCTGAAGTGGTTTAATTTCCAATTAATTGTATCTTACACTTTCATTTAATTCATCTAAAAAATGTTAGAAATAATCAATCAAGTTTTTTCTATTCAGCTTAAAAGTAATAAAGAAGATTTAACGCTTTTCAATAGGAATATTGATAGAATAAATCATGAATTTGAAGCTTTAGGTTTTCATATTGTCAATCCTTTAGGACAAACGTATAGAAATGAAATGACCGATGTTGAAGCTAATATTACTGGTGATTTTAATAGTAAAATGAAAATTGTTAAAGTATTAAAGCCTATTGTCTATAAAAAGACAAATGAGGAGACTACTTTAGTACAAAAAGGAATTGTAATTGTAGAATAAGACTTCATGAAGACCATTAATATTGCAATAGATTTAGGAACTACAAATAGTTTAATTGCCCATTATAATAATGGAGCTGTCAAAATCTATAATAATCCATTGGGATTAAAACAAACCTTACCATCCTGTGTTGCTTTTAGAGGTAGCAGGACCATTATTGGAGATAAGGCGTTGGATTATTTAGAAAAGGATGCAGAAAATGTGTGTATGCTATTTAAACGTAAAATGGGAACTCAAGAAACCTATTTTATACCTTCAATTGATAGGGAGGTGTCGCCAATAGAATTATCCTCTTTGATTTTAAAAGAATTAAAGAATTTTGTTTCTGATGGAGATCAATTAAATGCCGCAGTGATTACAATACCGGCGTCTTTTGATACGATTCAATCTAATGCGACTAAAAAAGCGGGGTATTTGGCCGGTTTTAAAGAGGTTGTTTTGTTGCAAGAACCTATTGCTGCCTGCTTGGCATTTGCAAATCAATCCAATTTGGATATCGAATCTTCTAAAAATTGGATTGTATACGATTTTGGAGGAGGGACGTTTGATGTGGCTTTGGTAGAAGTTAATGATAGAGAGTTAAAGGTTATAGATAACGAAGGAGATAATTTTTTAGGTGGTGCAGATTTTGACAATCTTATTGTTGAAAAAATTATAATACCTCAAATTGAAGCTAAAGCTAATATTACTAACCTTTGGAAAGATATTAAAGCGAAATCAAGCCAATATAAAGGACTGTATTTTGAACTGCTTAAAAAAGCAGAAGAAGCTAAAAAAGAATTATCAGTATATCCTGAAACAGAAATTGAAATCGATATAGACTTTGAGGATACTAATTTGTTTGATCAAATTGTGATTACTAGAGGACAGTTTGAGGCTGTGATTTCATCTAAAGTCGAACAAACCATTACGTTTATAAAAAAAGTAATTTCTCAAAATCAATTAATTAATTCTCAAATAGAGCGTTTAATTTTAATTGGAGGTAGTACTTATGTGCCTTTAATTAAAGAGAGAATAAAAGAGGAGACTGGAATTTTAGTAGATTCTAGTATCGACCCAACGTCAGCTGTTGTAGATGGAGCTGCTTATTTTGCAGGATCTAAACCGTCGTCAGTAGAAGAGACAGATGTCGCAGAAAAAGCGGATATAAGTCCTATTGATACTCAGATTTTTTATGAGCAGAACACAAGAGATTTAGAAGAGTTAATTACTTGTAAAGTGGATGGTGATAATTTAAAATATAGAATTACAAGAGCAGATGGTGGTTATGATTCTGGAATCAAAACGATTGAAAACAATGGATTTTATGAGTTTGTTCCGTTATTGAAAGGGCAATTAAATAGATTTAAACTTCATATTTTAGATTTCGATTTAAATCCTTTAAAGTCAATAAATACAGTCGCAATTAATCAAGGTAGTTATAATGTTTTAGGGCAACCATTACCAATTGATATTTGCATGGAAATTGACGATATTGAGGCTTCTGCAACACGTTTGGAACAAATTTTTAGAAAAGGAAGTATTCTACCTTTAAAGAAGAAGATTTACAAAACGGCATCTAAAACGATACTTAAAGGGGCTGATGCCAATTTGATTATTAATATTGTCGAAGGCCAATCTAAAGGGTTGCCTAGTTCTGGTTTAAGTATTGGTTATATTGAGTTTACAGGTAAAGACCTGGAAGAGGACTTAATTAAAGGTACCGATATAGAGATTGAATTGGAGATTACCGAATCTAGAGATTTGAAAATTAATGTGTATTTACAAGCTTGTGATCAAGAATTTAAAAATGTGTTTAGTGAGTCCGAGCGTACAATAAGTATTGGTAAAATTAATATGGAAATTAATGCTGTATTGTCTGATGTTGAACATTTAATTAGAGAACAAGTCGCTGATGAAAATTTTGAATATTCTAGCAAATTAGAACAATTACGTATCGGTTTGATTGAAATACAAATTGAAACAACCTTACTTGACGAAGACGATGTGTCTGATAAAAAGTATCAATTAGATGACATTAAACGAAAGTTGATACAGGAGTTTGATTCCTTAACAAGAAATAAAGTCATTGCTTTAGAGATTGAGGAATATAACAACTCTAAAGAAAGTGTGGAGTGGGAGGTTAATAAGGAAGAAAACGAATCCTACAGGCCTAAATATCTTAAAATAATTACCAACGAAAAAGAGGTTATTAATTCTGGTGATAAATATTTGATTAGAGCTAAGATAAAGGAGTTAGATGTCTTTTATAGTTCTATAATACAATCTAGTGACGAGAATTTTATAGGTTACTACTTAGGTATTAAATATAGCTCTGAATTTAAGGATACGAGAAAAGCAAAAAAGCTAATCAAAGATGGTGATGAGGCTTTAGAACGAAACGATTATAAATCCATAAAGCATATAGTCTATGCACTTTACGCTTTACTACCTGATACGGAAAAAGCTAAGCAAAAAGAGTTTAAAGATGATAGTAAAACAGGTTTAAGATAAGATTTAGTTATATTTTTCTGTGTACCATCGGGTATAAATGTTATTAATACTTAGTGGTTTGAAATCTATTTTATTTGTTTCAATATGATCCAATAGCGTTGTGTCTATTGTTGTTGTATTGGTGCTAAAATTTTTGTTGAAATTTATTTTTACAGTATATGGTAAAATATTAATTTCATTAGTATCACTATTCTTTAAATTGTTGATGACATATAATTGAGATAATTCGGGTTTTAGTTTAAAATGAGAAAAACGACCTGGTGAAAAGTAGTGTCCTGTATAAAATAAGACAGAATCACCTTTTTTGACATTTAAATATCTGTTTTCATCTTTTGGTATAAAAATAGATTCGTCAATACCATTAGTTAACCTAAATACTATCAAATCTTTATTACTATTATTTTTTATTAAGCTAAAAGCGTTGTTTTTATTGGAAGATGCAGATTTAATTGTGTTGAAAGTCTTTGGATAGGGGTTTGTAAAGGCATTTAGGTCTGTTCCTGTGTCTCTGCCTGAATAAGGGGTGTAACGATCTGTTTTTAGTTTTAAACTATAAATAAATCGTGTATGGTCCTTAGCTTTGTGTTTTGAATTATAATCAGGGAGTGTGACTCTTTTTGTTATAGTATAAGAGTTAGTATTAGTTTCCATTACGGAGTCGTCATTTGCTAGATATTCCGTTGTTGTTTGACGGACCTCAATCGTTTGGTTTTGCTTTTTTTTTTTATCTTCTTGTATTTTTCTAACAGTCTCTATAAAGGTTTCGTTATTAAAATTAATGTTTTGTAGATTATTACGTTCATATTGATTTAACGAATTATTAGAATTGCTATCATTGTTAAACACTTTTGTTGTAATTCTAACAATTAAAATTAAAAAGACAATAACGCTCCAAATACCAACACTTGATCCAGATTTTGATTTATTTTTTTTCTGAGAGTTAAAAGCGTAGGGTTGTGCAATTGCGGCATTAGATATTAACACATCTTTTAGCATGTAGTTAGAAATGTCTAATTCGCCAAAAGCAACCATTGTTTTAGCTGAAAAAATAAAAACATCATCACTCAGATGTTTTCTTTTTGAGTTGTAAGTGTCTATGATAACTGAATTCAATTCGTTAACCTCGTCGTAAAAAGAGTTAGGATACTGGCTTAAGCAGGTTATAAAGTTTCTATTAGTTATGTAACCAATAGAATGATATTTGTCTTTTAGTTTACCAGTTTCAATATATACTTTAGCATAATTTAATTTAGAGCTTAATAGATTAATAATAATCTGTTCGATTTCTTCGGTAAATAGAATGGTGCTTTTTACAACATTCAGTAATAAGATATATTTTCCTTTACTAAGTGTTTCAGATAAAAAAGGTTTTATGTGTGCTTTTAAATAGGGTGATAGAAAGTATTTTAGTCCTTCGGGGTCAGCAATAGCTTCATGGTAAATTGAAGTAGAATTTTGTGGGATATTACTGTAATCGCCACTAATTATTTGCTTTATCCATTTGTGTTTTTCAATAAAGATGTGATGTTGTCGTGTACTGTCATTTTTAAGCTCGTCAATTATAGTAGCTAATTCTCCTAGATTGCTTTTGTTATCTAAAACAGCTTTTGCTTTAAGTTGTTTCTGAAGTCTAATAATTTTAGCGGAATCTAAGGTGGTTAGCGTATTAATATCTATGCCTAATTCGTCTATTAATGATATGTAGTTCAAGTTTGGAGCTTATTTTGAGTCAAAAATATTAAAATATTTATAATTTATTGATGTGTTAATGACTATAAATTAAAGAGTTAATTTATTTGTTTAAAAATAAGTGAATTTTTTTTCAATAAAACGTGTTGAGATGTCAAAAACTAATGTATATTTGCACTCCTAATAATAAGGGCGACTAGCTCAGTTGGTTCAGAGCACTTGGTTTACACCCAAGGGGTCAGGGGTTCGAATCCCTTGTCGCCCACAAAAAAATCCAGAACATATGTTTTGGATTTTTTTATGCCCTAAAATTAAAAGTTATTATTTAGGAGCATGTTATAAACTAGTTGTATGCTATGATTAAGAAAAAAGGTTAAGATTTAATATTAGTATTTCTAACTTTTCTAAATTAAGCTCTTGAAGATTTTGTTTTAATAGTAGTTGAGGATGTTTTTATAGAGTATTGAGATTGTTTAACATATAGGTTTAAACTTTTGAATTATGCTAGTCTTATTTTTTTATGTCATTTAATTAATAGCTTTGTTTTTCTTAATGTTAGATATTCATCGTAGATTTTTGATCTAATTTCTAACCCATTTATTACTGGATTTATATAATAAACTTCTGTTTTTTTTGATAAGAATTGTATCGTTTATTGTTTAGTGTATTTCAATTTATCAAGCATTTGTATAGTCGTATTATTTTGTTCCGTTTTTTTCCTAATTTTAGTGTTGATTCCTTTTATTTTACGTCATAAAAAAAGCCTTAACGATTGTTAAGGCTTTTCTGTATTATGTATGTGTTAGTTGTTAACCATTCATAGAGATTAAAAACTCTTCGTTATTTCTGGTTTGTCTAAAGCGATCATTTATAAATTCCATCGCTTCTACAGGATTCATGTCTGCAAGATACTTACGCATCACCCACATACGTTGGATGGTTGTAGCATCTAATAAAATATCATCACGACGTGTACTTGATGATGTTAAATCAATAGCTGGGAAAATACGACGATTAGATATTTTACGATCTAATTGTAGTTCCATATTCCCCGTTCCTTTAAATTCTTCGAAGATTACTTCGTCCATTTTAGAACCTGTTTCTGTTAATGCTGTTGCAATAATAGTTAGAGAACCTCCATTTTCTATATTACGTGCAGCTCCAAAGAAACGTTTTGGTTTATGTAGAGCATTAGCATCTACACCTCCAGAAAGAATTTTTCCTGACGCTGGTTGTACTGAGTTATATGCTCTTGCTAAACGTGTAATTGAATCTAATAAGATCACAACATCGTGTCCACATTCTACCAATCGTTTTGCTTTTTCTAAAACAATATTAGCAATTTTTACATGCTCGTGTGCTTCCTTGTCAAAAGTAGAGGCAATAACTTCTCCGCGAACGTTACGTTGCATGTCTGTTACTTCTTCTGGACGTTCATCAATTAGTAATATCATTTGGTATACCTCCGGATGATTTGCTGCAATGGCATTGGCAACATCCTTTAAAAGCATGGTTTTACCTGTTTTTGGTTGTGATACAATCATACCACGTTGTCCTTTACCTATTGGTGCAAACAAATCCATGATTCGTGTAGAGATAGTCGCTTGCTTTTCTGCAATATTAAATTTCTCTTGAGGGAATAATGGTGTTAAATGTTCAAAAGCAACACGGTCTCTTACCACATTAGGGTTTTGACCATTTATTTTGCTGACTTTGATTAATGGGAAATATTTTTCACCTTCTTTTGGAGGTCTAACTTGTCCTAAAACTGTATCTCCAACTTTTAATCCAAATAAGCGAATTTGAGATTGCGATACATAAATATCATCAGGTGATGATAGGTAGTTATAATCCGAAGAGCGTAAAAATCCGTAACCATCCTGCATGATGTCTAAAACACCTTCACTTTCTATAATAGCATCAAATTCAAAATCTGGTTCTCTATAACGGTTACGACTGTCTTTGTTTCCGTTATGTTGATTACCGTTTTTTTGATTGCTATTTTTCTGGTTACTATTTTTTTGATTGTTATGTTTTGGACGATTTGGTTGCTTATTATCGCTTTGTTTATCGTCCTTATTGTCGTTAGACTGTTTGTTTTTCTGATGGTTGTGAACCGGTTTTTTGGGTTGCGGTTTAGCAGGTGTCTTTGCTACCACTTCCTTCTCTTTAACCTCCTTTTTAGCTACAGGCTTAGGTGTCGCTTCAGGTGTTAAATCTAATTGAGGTTGACTTGTGTTTTCCTTTTGTTTAGCGGGCTTAACAACTCTAGCTCTTTTTGGCTTTGGAGCTGCCTCTGGTTTTTCTTTAGCCTCAGTTTTAACGGGAGTAGCCTTTTTTATAGGGGCTTTCTTAACAGGAGTGTCCTCTTTTTTTACTTCTAAAACAGCTTTAGGATCTGCTGCTTGCTTATCTAGTATTTGATATACTAAATCTAATTTTTTTAATGAACGAAACTTAGAGACATTCAGTTTTTTAGCCATATCCTGTAATTCAGGAAGCTTCATTTCTTTTAATTGTGAGATTTCAAACATTGATGTTGAATTAACTTATGTGTTGATGTAATTTGAATTGATTATTTCTTGAAGAAAATAAGATATACTTCTGAAGAATTAACGTTCTGCGAGTGTGAGTGTTGCATTCCGTTACTGCAATTATACAACTTTTATTTTAATATTTTATTCAGATGTCTATGTTTATTCCTTTTTAATTGTAACACAGAAGTTTGTGATTCCGATTCAATATTTATGTGAATTTTTAAGGCAGTATGTTTCTTTTATAAGAAAAGAAACTATATTTTTGTTATTCAATAATTTGAGATTATAATATGTTACAACGTATTCAAACGGTATATTTATTAATTGTTGCTATTATTTCTGGAGGACTAATTTTTGTCTTTGATTTATGGACAACAACTAATGATATTATGGTTTTTGCTAAAGACGAGCGAGTTGTTTTTGGTTTGTTTATAGGCTCTGCGTTACTAGCTGTAATTTCAATATTTAAATTTAAAAATAGAAAGTCTCAGTTTATGTTGGGACGACTAAATCAGATATTAAACTTAATTTTACTAGGATTTTTCGTGTATCGAACGCTAAATGCATCTGGAGAAGCAAATGATGTTTCTGAGAAAGGTGTTGCGATTTTCCTCCCTGTTATATCTATCGTCTTTTTGATTTTATCAAATAGAGCCATTAAGAAGGATGAAGATCTTGTCAAATCAGTGGATCGTTTACGTTAAACCTAACATCTTAGTAGTATTAGTGCGAAAAAAAACCGAAGCGAAAGCTTCGGTTTTTTTATTTTCTAGGATATTCAATGACTTCTAAATTATCAATTTTACCATTATCTATTGTAAAGCGTAGCATGGTTCTTACATTATGAAAGCCATGTATGCCTATTGCACCAGGATTCATGTGTAATAATCCCAATTTTTTATCTGGCATAACTTTTAAAATATGTGAGTGTCCACAAATAAATAACTTTGGAGGATTAGCTTTTATTTCATCTCTAATCCTAATATTGTATCTGTTAGGATACCCACCAATATGGGTAATCCATACATCAACACCTTCTATAGTAAATCTGTTGTTTTCCGGGAATTCGGCACGCGCTTTATCATTATCAATATTGCCCCATACGGCACGTAGTGGTTTTAAAGCTTGAATAGCATCGGTTACTTTAAGGTCTCCAATATCACCAGCATGCCAAACCTCGTCAGCTAGTTTGACGTGTTTTAAAATTGTATCGTCCATATGGCTGTGCGTATCGGAGAGTAATAATATTTTTTTCATTGCTGTTACAGGTCTTTCTGTGTTTTTAGGTAAACTATTCTTAAAACTTTAAGCTTCGGACTTCAAGCTTCTGTCTTTATATTATCTTTGCTTTTTAATATGTAAAAATACTATTTTCTTGCGCTATTTTATAGAACTATCTTATAATGGAAAAAATTATCATGGTTGGCAAAAGCAACCTAATGCTATTTCTGTACAAGAAGTTTTAGAAAAAGCATTAGCCACTATTTTAGGTGAAACTATTGCTGTTATGGGAGCTGGTCGTACTGATGCAGGTGTACATGCCAAACAATTGTTTGCTCACCTTGATACCGATATTGTTTTTGATGCAGAAAAGTTACAGTATAAATTAAATTCGTTTTTACCAGTAGATATTGCTATCCAATCTATATTTAAAGTTAAGGAAGATAGTCATGCGCGTTTTCATGCGACAAGCAGAGCCTATTTATATCGTGTGGCTTTACAAAAAAGCCCTTTTAATGTGGAGCAGTCTTATTTTTTGAAGCACGCTTTAGATATTGAAAAAATGAATGAAGCGACAAAAATACTGTTTGAATACAAAGATTTTCAGTGTTTTTCTAAGACTCACACAGATGTAAAAACTTACAATTGTGATATTATGAAAGCGGAATGGCAATTAGTGGATAACGAATTACATTTTACTATCAAAGCTGATCGTTTTTTAAGAAACATGGTCAGAGCCATAGTAGGTACTCTTATCAATATAGGTGTCGGAAAAATTGAAGTTGCCGATTTACACACCATTATAAAATCTAAAAACAGAAGTAATGCTGGTTTTTCAGTACCAGCGCAAGGCTTATATTTGACTGAAGTAGCTTACCCAGATACAATAAAATTAAATGACTAAGACAAAAGAAAATATATTTGACAAAGCACTGTTTAAACGTTTGTTTAAATACACTAAACCTTATAGATCGGTATTTTATGGATTGATTGTTTCGGTGCTTATTTTAGGCGCTTTAAGTATTGCAACTCCAGTATTGTTAAGAGAGATTATAGATGAACATTTAGTCAAAAAAGACTATAATGGTTTCATTTATCTTGTGATTTTGATGATTGTTTTATTGGTTACACAAGTGGTTCTTCAGTTGTTTTTTATCTATTTTTCGTCTTGGTTAGGCTTAAAAATGGTGAAAGATATTCGTGTTAAACTGTTTGATCATATTCTTAGTTTTAAGATGAAATATTTTAATACATCTTCAGTAGGCGTGTTAATTACTAGAGCAGTGACAGATATGGAGCGTATCGCTTCTGTTTTTGGGGATGGTTTATTTACCATCATTAGAGATTTATTGGTTATGGTTGTTATTTCTGGAGCAATGTTATATTACAATTGGCAGTTAAGTTTAATTGTATTTGTAACCTTACCATTAGTCTTATTTGCTACAAAAATTTTTCAACGATACATGAAGCGTGCTTTTGAAGATGTTCGTAACGAAGTTTCTAACTTGAATTCGTTTGTACAAGAACGTGTCACAGGAATGAAAATATTACAGTTATTTACAAGAGAAGACACCGAGTATAAAAATTTTAAAGAAATTAATAATCGTCATAAACAAGCGTGGTTAAAAACGGTTTGGTATAACTCTATTTTCTTTCCGATTGCGGAATTTTTAGGCTCGTTAACAACAGGATTAATTGTTTGGTTTGGCGGTTTAAACTTATTAGTAGCAGGTAGCAATGTCACGCCGGGAGATTTATTTATGTTTATTACCATGATTCCTATGTTATTTAGACCGTTGCGTCAAATAGCGGATAAGTTTAATACGCTTCAAATGGGGATGATTGCTTCAAACAGAGTTTTTAAAATATTAGACACAACTTCGCAAATAGATAATTCAGGAAATCTTATTGCTGATAACTTTAAAGGAAGTATTAATTTTGATCGCGTACATTTTAGTTATGTTGAAGATGAAGAAGTCTTAAAAGGCATTAGTTTTGATGTAAAAGCAGGAGATACCGTTGCAATTGTAGGTGCTACGGGAGCAGGGAAAAGTACGGTTATTAATTTATTGAACCGTTTTTATGAGATCAATTCTGGTAGAATTTCAATAGATAACACAGATATAAAAGCGTATACATTAGTCTCATTAAGACAACAAATAGCAGTAGTGTTACAAGACGTATTTTTATTTGCGGATACTATTTTGAACAATATCACATTAAGCAATCCAAATATTACAGAAACTGATGTGGTGCAGGCAGCAAAAGATATTGGAATACACGATTTTATAATGAGCTTACCTAATGGTTACCAATATAATGTAAAAGAACGTGGTGTGATGTTATCTTCGGGACAGCGACAGTTAATCTCTTTTTTACGTGCTTATGTAACCAACCCTAGTATTTTGGTGTTAGATGAAGCGACGTCTTCTGTAGATTCGTATTCAGAACAATTAATACAAACGGCAACTGAGAAAATTACCAAAGGACGTACATCTATAGTTATTGCGCATAGATTAGCAACCATCCAAAAAGCAGATAATATAATTGTTATGGATGCTGGTTTAATTGTTGAGCAAGGGACGCATGATGAGTTGCTTAAAAAGGAGAATGGATATTATAAAAACTTGTACGAAGTGCAGTTTTTACAAGCTGAAAAAGTGGCCTAATTCCTGAGAAGACAAGAATCTTATCATCCGTAAACTACAAAGTAGCTATTGGTGTTTAATTAATAATTTTAAGGTTTTATTTTAAAAATCGATTACAATTTTTTTACTAGGATGATTAAATTAGTCTAAAAAAGGAACACCTACTTTAGTAAACATTTTTTTGACATTAGTAATTTGTTCAGTCGTTTTTAGGTAAACGATATCTCTACTTTTTCCATTAGTTAATTTTAGCGATAATCGTTTAGATCCAAAGACCGTTTTTTCTGTTAATTGCTCGATTGAGTTAATTGGAATTATCTCTTGGCTTGATTTTTTGAAATAATAGAAATATAAGACTACTATTGACACAATCCCTAATATTATCCAGATAATTTGCATTAAGCCAATCCCCGTGTCACTTACGTAAGACGCATTAAGAATGGCATTAACAAGATTTAGAATCATTAATGCTTTAATCATTAAATATTGGGTTTTTAATCCATCTTTAATGTCAATTGTTTTGTCTTTTTCGTTGTAATTAATTTGCATTGCTAGAATCTTTCAATTAGTATAAAATAGTTATTATGTGTGGGGTGATTTATAGCTTTCGAAGGAATTAAAATCAAGTTTATTCTAAATCATTCTTTAAAATTTCTGCCAATTCTACGGTGCTGTCAAATGGTAGGAAGGCACCATTTCTAAAGCAAGAAATTTGCCCAGTTTCTTCACTTACTGCAATGGCAATAGCATCTGTACGCTCTGTCACTCCAACAGCAGCACGGTGACGTAGACCAAAACGTTGTGGTATGTTTTTTTCGTTATTAACAGGTAAAATAACACGTGTGGCTTTGACAATATTATCTTGTATAATAATGGCACCATCATGTAACGGGCTGTTTTTAAAAAAGATGCTTTCTATGATCGGTTGGGTGACTTTTATATTCATTTCATCTCCAGTATTCGCTAAAAAATCAAGATTGTTGTTTCGTTCTAAAACAATTAAAGCTCCCGTTTTAGTACTACTCATTTTATTGCAGGCAGAGATGATAGCGTCTATATCTGTGGATGTCCCTTGTTCTATCTTTAAAAATTTTAACTGACTTAAAAACTTACGCCTGCTGGCAAAATTGGTGCTTCCAATCATCAATAAAAACTTTCTGACTTCTTGTTGGAATACAATAATTAAGGCAATAAAACCAACACTAATAAAACCACCTAGAATCTTGCTAAGTAAGACCATTTTTAAGGCTTCTACCGTAAGGTAGATAAAATAGATAACCACAATACCAATAAAGATATTAATGGCAACAGTACCTTTTACTAGTTTGTAAACGTAATATAGTAGTAGTGCTACTAACACCACGTCGATCATGTCTATCCAACTGAATTTTAAAATGTCTTTAAATATTTCCAAGGGAAAAGTGTTTTTGTAAATTTAATATAATTGGGTTAATAAATGAATTCGTTGATACTAATAGTGATGTTTTCTGATTCTATGTTTTTTAAAAGTGATTTGAACGAAATATAATCTTGTATTGATATTTTTTTATTTAAATTAATATCTATAAATACTTTATTGTGAATTTCCGAAAGATAGTCTTCTAATTGATTTGATTTTAATATGTCTTTCGAGTAAGCGTAAATTTTATCCTTACTGTCCAAAAATAATTCAACACCAAAATAATGTTCAGGTGATATTTTAGCCCAAGGAGAAGTTGTTTGATAATCTGAAGAAGTTTTGTCTATAATTTTTTCATTGTACAATTTTGCATTATCTTTTATTGGTGCTTTGCTTTTGTCAAAAGAATAAACAACATCAGTAAAATCAATAAAGCCTAAATTTTTAATACTAGTATCATTACAAGTATAATAATTTCTAGCCTTTTCATTTTTATGCATGGTTGCATTGCGTTTCTTCTCTTGTAGTTTTATGATTGATGGTAACGCCTGTTCTAGTGTTAAACGCTTATCTACATTAATCAGCCAGTTGGTTGATATAATTAAGTTTTTTCGATTTAACTCAACGCTATCTTGTTTGGTTTCATCATAAAAAATATAGGCAGGCGAGACGTCTAAAATCTCAGTGATTGTAGCATTTTGTATTTCTGGTAGTTGCAGTACTTTTTCATTTCCGCAGGAAAAAAACAAAAGCACTATACTGATAAATAATAATCTGTTAAGCATGTAATTGATTGTAAAGTGTGATACATTCTTGGGCTTCTTTAACATCGTGTACGCGTAAAATTTTAGCGCCTTTTTGCAAAGCAATCATATGTAAAGCAGTAGTCCCGTTTAAGGCGTCATTTGCTGTAGTGTCTAGTGTTTTGTAAATCATAGATTTTCTAGATAGACCAGCTAGTAAAGGTAATTCTGTAATGTTTAGAAGTTCAAATTTGTTTAATAATTCAAAATTCTGATCTAACGTTTTAGCAAAACCAAAACCAGGATCTAAAATTAAATCAATAATGCCTAAAGCACGAGCTGTTGCAATACGCTCTGAAAAATAAAAATTAATGTCTTTAACTAAATTATCATATTCTATTAGCGTTTGCATGGTTTGAGGCGTACCTCGCATATGCATCATAATATAAGGGACATGTAAATCTGCGATGGTTTGCAGCATGTTGTTATCTAAATGGCCTGCCGAAATATCATTAATCAAAGCGGCTCCAGCCTCAACTGTTGCTTTGGCAATAGCGCTTCTAAACGTATCTACTGAAATATTGATATCTGGAAATTTATCTACTAGAAGTTTAATTATAGGTAAAATACGTTGCAATTCTTCGTCTTCAGACACAAAAGGCGCATTTGGTCTAGAACTATACGCACCAATGTCTATAAAAGTGGCTCCTTGGTTTAATAAGGTGTGGACTTGATTTAAAATAGACGTTTCGTCTTTATAACGTCCGCCATCAAAAAAAGAATCGGGTGTAATATTTAAAATACCCATTACTTTTGGAGTACTTAAATCTATAAGTTTGCCTTTACAATTTATTGTCATTTGTACACTTATATAAGGTGTTGGGATAACGTTAGTAAAACTTTAAACCCTAAACCTTGAACTTTAAATTATTTTATGCGAAATTTACGCAAAATTCAATTAGAGTTTATCAAATATGCAAGATACTTCAAAACAATACGATGCTGTTATAAAAACCTGTCGCGACCTTTTTATTAATAAAATGACGGATTATGGAAGTGCGTGGCGCATTTTACGTTTACCATCTTTAACGGACCAGATTTTTATTAAAGCACAACGTATTAGAGGATTGCAACAAAATGATGTGCGTAAAGTTGACGAAGGCGAGCAAAGCGAATTTATCGGAATAATCAACTATTGCATTATGGCTTTAATCCAATTGGAGAAAGGCGTGGTAGAACAACCAGATTTAGAAGTTGAAGGAGCTACGGTTTTATACGATGCGCAGGTCAAAGCAACAAAGCAGTTAATGCAAGATAAAAACCATGATTACGGTGAAGCTTGGAGAGATATGCGCGTGAGTAGTTTAACCGATTTAATTTTACAAAAATTATTACGTGTTAAACAAATTGAAGATAACTCAGGTAAAACAATTGTAAGCGAAGGGATTGATGCTAATTATCAAGACATGATTAATTACGCCATTTTTGCAATAATACATTTAACAGAACAATAAAATTGCTTTAACAATTTGATATTTAATTATAGTTATGAAATACATAGTCGGTTTTTTAAGAATATTTGTTGGTATATTTTTTATTATTTCGGGATTTATAAAGCTCAATGATCCAATAGGATTTGCTTTTAAATTAGAGGAGTATTTTGGACCAACCGTTTTAGATTTACCATTTTTTATTCCTTATGCTTTAGGAATTTCAATAATAGTAGTCGTTTTTGAAGTGCTTTTAGGAATCTTTTTAATCATTGGTTACAAGCCTAAATTTACAATTTGGAGTTTACTATTAATGATTATCTTTTTTACATTCTTAACCTTTTATTCTGCCTATTTTGATAAAGTAAAAGATTGTGGATGCTTTGGGGATGCTATGAAAATGGATCCGTGGGAAAGCTTTGGTAAAGACGTTTTTCTGTTAGTTTTAATTTTAATTATCTTCTTCGGAATAAAACACATCAAACCATTTTTTGGTAAGCTAGCCACAACTATACTGTCTTTATTAAGTTTTATAGCTTGTTTAGGATTTGCATACCACGTGTTAATGCATTTACCATCAATTGACTTTAGACCTTTTAAAATAGGAAATAACATTACAGATAACATGATTGTGCCTGATGATGCGCCACAACCTGTAATAGAATATACTTGGACTTTTGACGAAAGTGGTACGCAAAAAGAATACCTGACCAGCGGATCCTATCCAGAATCTACAGGTACGTATGTTGGTGTGACAACAGAAACTATATCGGAAGGGTATGAGCCACCAATCCATGATTTTTCAATAGAAAAAGATGGCGAGGATTTTACACAGGATATTTTAACAAGACCACACGTTATATTAATTGTTAATTACAATTTAGCAATATCAGAAACGGAAGGTTTAAAAGCTATAAAGATAGCGTCAGACATGGCAATTGCCAACGGTTATGATGTGATTGGTTTAACAGCATCTGGACCTGATGAAGTAGCGGTAGTTACATCAGAATATAAATTAAACTTTGATTACTATTTCTGTGACGAGACGGCTTTAAAAACAATCATCCGTTCTAACCCAGGATTGTTAAAATTAGAAAAAGGAACGATTATCCAAAAAGTACATTGGAATGATATTGATCAATTAGCATTACCAAAAGTAGAGCGACCGGCACCTAAAGTGGTTGAGGAAGTTATTGTTTATTTTATTGATGATGCTTTGGCGACTAAAGCAGAAACGGAAGCTTTAGATCCGGAAACTATTGAGAGAATGGATGTGTTTAAAGACAAAACGCAATTGGATTCATTAAACATAGACAGCGAAAAAAATATTGGAGGAGTGATTAAAATCACGCTTAAACAAGAATAATGGCAGTTCTAGTACTTTGCGAAGCATGAGCAAAATGTATTGAGAACTAAATAGTCAAACAAAATAAATAATACAATCTGATACCGTATTTACTAAATAAAACCCTGTATGCATTACTCACCTTATTTGGTGTGGTAACTGTTATATTTCTTTTATTTAGTGTGCTTCCAGGAGATCCAGCACAAATGATGTTGGGGCAAAACGAGGATAGTCAGCAACTAGCCATTATTAAAAAAAAGTATGGTTTTGATAAACCGGTGGGCACGCAGTATTTGTATTATTTAAACGATTTATCTCCAATCTCATTTCATTCTAAAACGGAAGGGGATTACACCTATTTAAGTCAGGATAAATACGCGGCTACACAACTGTTCTCATTAGGTAATACCACAACAGTTGTAAAATTGCCATACTTACGGGAATCCTTTACTAAGCAAGGAAAAAAAGTGAGTCAAGTCTTATCAGAGACTTTACCAAATACGTTTGTACTGGCGGTGTCAGCAATACTAATCGCTATCTTTTTGGGTGTTATTTTAGGCGTGGTTTCGGCATTAAAAAAAGATACGTTTTTAGACAAAATCATTCAGATATTAAGTACCTTGGGTATGAGCGTACCGTCTTTTTTTAGTGCTATATTATTCGCTTGGTTATTTGGTTTTGTATTACACAAATACACCAATCTAGAAATGACAGGAAGTCTTTACGAGTTGGATGATTTCGGTGAAAAAATGCACATAAAATGGAAAAACTTAATCCTACCAGCAATCGTTTTAGGGATAAGGCCATTAGCTGTCGTTATACAATTAATGCGAAACTCCTTATTAGAAGTCCTAAATCAAGATTATATCAGGACAGCTAGAGCAAAAGGATTATCAGAGTTTCAGATTATAAAAAAACACGCCATTAAAAACGCCTTAAATCCTGTAGTAACCGCAATCTCAGGTTGGTTTGCAAGTATGCTAGCGGGTGCAGTGTTTGTAGAGTATATTTTTGGATGGAACGGATTAGGGAAAGAAATCGTAAACGCGCTTAACACCTTAGATTTACCTGTCATTATGGGATCTGTGTTAATTATCGCCTTACTATTCATTATAATTAATATTTTTGTAGACATTATATACACTTGGTTAGATCCAAAAGTTAAACTAGAATAAAACAGAACGTCATGAGAAAAAACATAGTAGCCGGAAACTGGAAAATGAATAATGATTTACCACAATCAGAAGCCCTAATTTCAGATTTAAAAAAGCAAACCAAAACGTCTAACGCAGAAGTTATGATTGCGCCAACATTTACTAACTTATGGCACGCTTTTGAAGCAACCAGACATGATGATATCGAGGTAATTGCACAAAACATGCACTTTGCAGAAAACGGAGCATACACTGGAGAAGTAAGTGCAGATATGCTTAAAAGCGTTGGGATCCAAACAGTAATCTTGGGTCACTCAGAGCGTCGTGCGTATTTTAACGAAGACGATGCTATTTTAGCTAAAAAAGTAGACCAAGCCTTATCTAAAGACTTACGTGTTATTTTCTGTTTTGGAGAAGAGCTAGCAGACCGTAAGGCAGCAAATCACGAAGCAGTGGTAGAAGGACAAATCAAAAACGCCTTGTTTCATTTAGAGGCTTCAGCATTTAAAAATATAGTATTGGCTTATGAGCCTGTTTGGGCAATTGGAACCGGAGAAACAGCAAGTCCAGAACAAGCACAAGACATGCACAAATTTATCCGTAAAACATTAAACGACAAATACGGTAACCAAGTGGCGGACGACATGACCATCCTTTACGGAGGTAGTGTAAAACCAGCAAATGCTAAAGAGATTTTCTCAAAACCAGACGTAGACGGAGGATTAATTGGTGGAGCAGCCTTAAAAGCTGAAGATTTTTACGCGATCGTAAATGCCTTTTAAATAATAATAAAATTCAAAATATGGGCGTTACCCAAGGGTCGCGTCTTCCGTTATATCTTTTTTTGCCATATATGGCAGCAAAAAAAGGATGCCACTACAACCGCTAACGCAGGCTAATCTGCAAAATACAGTACAAATTAAAATGTCAAATATTATTTACATAGGGTATTACTTTAAAGTACAACCTATACAACCAGGAACAGAAATCCTGATAGCAGAGTTAGGTTACGCAGGATTTGAAAGTTTTGTAGAGACCGAAGAAGGGGTTACAGCGTATATCCAAAAAGAAGAGTATACCGATACTATTTTGGACGATATCCAAATATTAAAGTCAGACGAGTTTGAAATCACGTATACCTTTGACGAAATTGAGCAAACCAATTGGAATGAAGAGTGGGAGAAAAACTTTAATCCAATAGTGGTCGATGATCTGTGTGCCGTACGCGCACCATTTCATGATAAGTTTGATACCCAATACGATATTATTATCGAACCAAAAATGAGTTTTGGAACAGGGCATCATGAAACCACACACATGATGATACAACATATCCTTAAAAACGATTTTGAAGGTAAGTCTGTTTTAGACATGGGATGTGGTACAGCAGTTTTAGCAATATTGGCCGAGATGAAAGGTGCAAAACCATTAGATGCAATAGATATAGACAACTGGTGCTACTTAAATAGCCTAGAAAATGTGGAACGTAACAATTGTAAACACATTTCTGTTTATGAAGGAGAAGCAGCACTTTTAAAAGGTAAAAAATACGATACTATTATTGCAAACATTAATCGTAATATTTTACTAAATGATATTGCAGCGTATTCAAAATGTTTGGATGCCAAAGGCACCTTGTTTTTAAGCGGTTTTTATCAAGAAGACATTCCAATGATAGAAAAAGAATGTAACGATAACCAACTTGTTTTAAAAGATACATTGACAAGAAATAATTGGGTAGCGCTTAAATTTGAAAAGGAATAAATAACAGTATAAAAAAACAACACTACTGAGAATAACATAAATTTTTAACTCCTCTGTTAATAAAAACATAAATTTACGGTTAAAACCGCAACAATCTTCTTTTTATATCAATTATCTTTGCTGTGATAATTATCTCACATAAGATTAATAGCAAAATTTTTTAAATAAACAATTTTTAAAATTGTGTGAAAAAGTTTACGTAAAGCAAACCATTTAATTAATTTAAAATTCAACTAAAAATGAAGAAAGTTCAATTTATGGCTCTAACCAGCCTATGTTTTATTCTAGGATTACAATCATGTCAAAAAGATGAAGACACTATAGTAGAAGAGCAAGTTGCGGTAAAAGAAGTCTCTGCAGAGTTAATAGCTAAATTAGGAGATGCACAAATCAATACAAAAGATGTAAAATTAGTTGATTTTATGTTGCCTGATGGCACCACAAAAGAGATGATTGAAGTAGAAGGTGATATCTTTATGAGTGAAGCGGAAATCTTAAATCTTGAAGCAGTATCTGCAACAGATAGAAATTACCGTACAAACAATTTAGTGTCTCAAGGAAAAACTATTTCTATAATTGGATACACAGGCGGAAGTAATGCTTTGTCTACTAAAGAGCAAACAGCGTTACAATGGGCTGTAAATAATTATAACGCTTTAAGTGGTGTGTCAATATCTTTTCAATTAACATTTGGAACAGATTATGACTCAAAAGATATGGTAGTATACCATAATCCAAATGAGTCTGGAGCAGGAGGATCTGCTGGTTTCCCTACTAATGGTAATCCACATAAATTTGTTCAGATTTACGGTTTAAACAATTATGATACAAATGTTGTAGAGCATGTAATTACGCATGAAATAGGTCACTCAGTAGGGTTTAGACATACAGATTGGTTTGATAGAGCTAGTTGTGGTCAAAATCAAAATGAAGGTGCAGGATCAATTGGAGCAATCGATTTAGGTGGAAATAATCCCTCAACATCAATTATGTTAGCTTGTTTTAGTAGTGGAGAAGATGGAGAATTTGGTGTAGATGACATCAGTGCGCTTAACATTATGTACTAATATTAAGTTAAATACAGTAATAAAAGGCTTTTGTGACGACAGAAGCCTTTTTTTATGTCTAATATTTTTTTACTTTTATAAAAAAAAGTACGGATGAGTACAAAAGAGAAAGTACAAGAACAACACGAGGTAGAGACCTTAGAAAAACCAAACAACGAGATTGTTGTGTATAACGATGATGTTAATACCTTTGATCATGTTATTGATAGTTTAATTTATGCTTGTGATCATACACCGGAACAAGCCGAACAATGTACTATTTTAGTACACTATAAAGGACAGTGCACGGTTAAAACGGGGTCTTACAAAGAGTTGGAGCCCAGATGTACCATGTTGCTAGAAGCAGGATTAAGTGCAGAAATCATTTAAAAAAAAGAGTCTTTATAATTAAAGACTCTTTTTTTATACTTGTTATTTTCTTTTGCAAGTATTGACTCCTAAAACGGTGTAGAGTGGACAAAAATTGATAAAACTAGTGATTAAAAAAACAATAGCTAATGCCATTAAAATATAGGCTACTGTCCCGCTAATTATATTTAGATAATAAAGTAATGCTATGAATAAAGCTGCTAATACTCTTAAGCTTTTATCTAAAGCTCCCATGTTTTTTTTCATAATAAATAGTATTGATTACTTAAAAGTAAGCATTAGAAATAAAAAAAGTGTGTATTTTTAAGTGTATTTTGCTGCAAATCAGATATTAGTGTTCTGTTTTTTGTAAACATAGCGTAAAACAATAAACATAGTAATTAGTGCAATACACATCCATACAATACCAATAAATGCACTGGGTAAACCAGTAAGTACAGCAATTGCGTCGGCATCACTGCCAATGTTTGAATTATCAATCAGATCCCCTTTTATATCTAGGATGACATAAGCACAGGAGATGATGCCTAAAAATTTTAACCATAAGTCATGGAAGAAGTTGCCAAAATATTTAAAAGCAATGAGCATAAAAAGTCCTAGGCCAAAGGTCATCGTAGTTCCAAAAAACTCACCGGATTGCATTACAAAGTAGGAGAGTGCTAATAAGATCATGCCAATGACTAGGGTGATGTATTTATCTTTTTCAGATTTGACAGCTAAAATTAAAATCAAAGCTCCCCAAAATAAACTTCCTAGGTAACCGGCACTTCCCGTCATAAACGAACTCCAAAAACTAGGTGTAATACTGTAAAGACAATAGCCTCCGATTTGTTTGCTAATTTGTATTTCTATTATTTGACCACCAAAGGCAATAGCCATTAAACCGTGGCTCATTTCGTGGAGCATAACCACAAATAACTTAATAGGATAAACCAACAAAGTGTTCCAGAATAATATGACCACTGTAATCAGAATAATTAAATGGATACTTTGATATTTTTTATCTGTTAATGTCATGTTGTATTATAAGTCTTGTTTGTTGCTGGTGTAAATTAATTAAGATTTGGTTTATAAAGCACCTTAGTTTATGGTTTTTTTTAAAGAATGCAAATAAAAAACCAACCTTTTCAAAAAGCTTTGAAATATGTTGGTTTTGGTAGACATCTTGATTGGGTATCAAAATGCTTTATGTTGTGTTTTTTTATGATTTGATTCAGATGAGAACGTCATCTAAAAAGCACTATTAATACTAATATTTCAAATTAAATATAGTAGTAGCTAGCTTATTACCAATCCTACAATTAATCAAGTAGCAGCAGTGCAACACAAGAAAAAAGAAGAGGATAAAAAGAAACCCCTAAGTCTATCTTAAGGGTTTCTTTTATCTGTAATTTGTCTTAAGTTAATTAGTGATGTGGTTTACGACAAAAAAAGTAACAAGAAAAGTTCCAGTGTCTATTCTTTTGCTAACTCCTCGTTTAAAACCGCTTTTAATTCTTCGATAGAAGGGTGTATCAGATTATCGTTAACAACTTCACCTTTTTTATTAATTATCATATAGTGAGGAATTCCATTAAAGTTAAATTTGTTTAATAAGTAGTTCCATTGCTCCTCTGTGAGCCAATAGTGTTCTCCATTTATGTCTGCGATGACTTGTCTCCATGTGTTTTCTGGTGCTTTTTTACTCTCACCCGATATATACAAAAAGACAACATCTTTATCTTTCATTTCTTCTCTAAACGATTTAGTTTTTTTAATGAATGTGACACAAGCTCCACACCAAGTTGCCCAAAAATCAACATAAATGACTTTTCCATTAAATTTTTTAATCAGGGCTTCAAATAATTCTTCGCCTTCAGCCTTTTCTACTGTATTAATGTTAGAAGTACTTTTTACTTGAGTTGCTTTTATTCTTTTAGCGGTAATTGTTAAGTAATCTGAAAGAAAAGGATCTTTAATCTCTTGCTTCGCATTTTCTATATCTGCCTCTGTAAAGTTATTCCCTTCATTAAAAAAATCACCATAAAATCGTCGAAACCTTATAAAATCCATCATAACAGTATTCTCTAAATTTAAACGGTCTTGTATATTATTTTCTATATCACGAGCAGAATCATTCTCATTTTTAAAACTACTATCAGAAGTTAAGCTATTAGCAATATAACCAAAATAAGGTGTTGCTAAAAGTCCTAACCGGTCATTAAATATATCCCTTGAATAAAAGTCGTAAAATGAAGGTTCAATTTTATAGTCTATAATTAATGTCCCTTCTTTTTCTGGGGGTAAATTTTTAATTTGGTAATTTCTTCTACGTTCATAAGTATGAATAGAATTCATTGCAATAAATTTGAGCCACATTTTTTTTGTTTGGAGGGCTTTACGACTAAAAAAATGTTTCTGATTAAGTTCTTTAAGGGCAGTAAGGTCCTTGTCTCTAAGTTTAAGAAGTGCTTTTTTATAATCTTCAGGCGACACGGAAATTGTGCTTTCTGCTAGTTCTTTCATTATTTTATTATTAAAAAAAGAATTTATAGATTTCAATTCTGTTAATCCATCATTTAATATGGCGCAATCTCCCATAAAAAGAGGTGTTCCCTCGTTTATAAAATGAAAGGTTTCTTTTCCTTGTTCTATGTAAACACGTTGCTGCGATGTATTATAAGTCGAAAACACTAAGATGTGTTGTGGGTAATTTGCAGGAAACTTAATTGAAAAACTACCATCGGCTTTAATTTTAGCTTTTAGCGGCTCTACTTTTAAAGTAAAGGCGTCATAGATAGCAATATTAACATATGCTTTTTCTTTTACGCGTTCTGTATATCCTTTTATTACACCAGAATAGGTTGTAGAGTCTAATTTTAATAAAGATGCAGACTCGTAAGGTAGATCATTTTCTAATTTAAAATTAGGGTTATGTAACTTGGTTAAACTATATGTAACAAGTTGTTTAGGGGTGGCTCCAAAATCGACACGACCATTTTTATTAAGTTTTGCATAAACAGTTTTTAAGGCGCCTTCTCTTTCTAATGTAATGGTATATTTCTTTCCTTTATTAGTCACTTTTTTATAGTTCCAAACCGCTCTATCAATTATCGCGTTATTAGGATAAAAACCATAATCCCAAAGGTTACTTCCATCCATTCGCATCCAATTACCACGAAGTGCTAGAGGTAGCATAGATGCGTTTTCTTGATCTATAACAATATCATAGGCATATGCATTATTTTCTTCATTGTCGTGGACTTCAACAAAATCTATAGTTTTTACATTAGTTTCTAGCTTTGGAAAATGTAGGCTATAAAAAAGTTCACTTGTATCAGAAGCACTTTCTTCTTCATTTAGTGTTATGCCTTCGGATTTTGTGACCAATAACTTTTTATCACTACCAATAACTTCGATATAACTTTTGTCCGAGATAGTAATTTTTCTATTAGTGTAGGACTTTATATGAAAATGTAAAACGGTAGCGGTATCTAATATTTCTATTTTTGTAATTGAGCTAGGAATGGTGATAAGTCCGTATTCGGGGTTTTCTATTGTTTTTTGGGCAAAAGTATTGGTGAATAATACCAATAAAAAAATGGTGATAATCGTGTTTTTCATAAATTATAGGTTAGTTGGCGTATTTTCTACCGAAAGGTAACAAAATAGTGTGCTCTGGATGCTAATAATTTTAAAAGGTTTGGTACAAGATTCTATTCCAATTAATTAATAGCGACACTTATAAAAAGCAAAAATCCGCAACAATGTCATTATGAGTTGTCTGCGGATTTTTTTAGTGACCTCGACTGGATTCAAACCAGTAACCTCTTGAGCCGTAATCAAGTGCGCTATTCAGTTGCGCCACGAGGCCTTTTTTTCGTGGGTGCAAATATATATCTTTTTTATATAAGTATCAAAGTTTTTTTAATAAAATTTAATTTAATGCGTTTTTTGTAACAAATAGTTTCCATCCAAAAATAGCCATCTGTAGTTTAGTGGCTTTACTTAAGTCTAACTTTTGCTTTGTGTAGCTTGGTAATACAAGTTTATTAGCTTTTGCTAGAAACTTGAAAAATGATTGTTTCATACCCTTTAATTTAAATTCAAAATTATTGCTTTAGTTGGTGTTAGCCAAATAGTCTTTAGTATTTTAAAATAAAATGGTAAAACTTATTCTAGACTAAGTTTTACATTTTATGTTCTAAAGTATAATCGATGTTAAAACGTCGACTATTAGTTTGACTAGTGTTAGCATAATTTTAAAGTTTTAAGGGTTAATAATAGCATCCATTTTAGGATTGTTTTTTGAAGATATGTTTTTTCAATAGTATCTACCAAGCAAAAACAAGTAAATAGATATAGTTGACTTTACTTATATAAGCGTATAAACATAAAGTGTTTTAATTAATTTAATTTCCTCTTGACTGAAGTTTTAATATGTAAGTATATATTCTGTTTGTTGTTTTAAATTATTACTATTGTAGAGGGTTTTTTTGTAATTATTTTTAACCAAGGGAATTTTCATATAATAAACTTATAAATAAGAAGTATTCATTAAATTCATTTTGAAAATTTATTTTGTTTGGTAGCGTCATTCCATTTCTGTTTTTAAAATGTTTGCTAAAAGTTTAAAATAGTAGTGTGTTTCCAACTTGTTTTATAACAAAACTTTAATAGAAGTATTTTTTAGCTATTCAAACTAGTAGTAAATTTGCAGTTAGAGTGATTACTGTAATACGACATAGTATAATCGCATAAATTAAGGTGAATTAATAGGTAGAGAACGAAACCTTTGGTTGGCGAATGGTGGTGTAGTTCATTTTTATTCACTTTAACCTTTCTTTTTTTTAATAGATTAATAAAATAGTTGCAATGACAGAATTTTTTCAAGCACATAGGCAAGATATTATTTATAGTATTTTTGTTATCGTTATCGTTATTGTTTTACGTGTTTTAACTAACATGTTGCATACTTGGGTTTTAAAGGAAAAGAAAAGAAAGTTTCCCTACGAAAAAGCAAAGTCGACAAACCTGCTTAAAAAGATTCTTAATACACTTTGGATTGTCTTGGGTGTAATAGCTTTAAGTTATCTTTTTGTGGAAAATGATGAAAAAAGTGTGGTTATAAAAGATTTTAAAACAGTCTTGTACCTTGGTCTTGTGTCTGCTATAACTATAATTGTAGCAACGACGGTTAACTTATGGTTTAAATTAGATGTACAGAAAAAGTTAGAAAGTAATCAGGATCCCACAAGTATTAAGTTTTTAAAATCTGTAGTCTTAGTGGCGATTTATTTATTTGGACTCGTGTTGTGTTTGTTGGCTTTTCCGTCCTTGAAAGGTGTTGCACAAACCGCGATAGGAGGTGCAGGAGTAGCCGCGCTTATAATTGGTGTAGCCTCTCAAGAGGCGCTGTCTAATTTAATTGGTGGTATTTTTATAATTGTGTTTAAGCCTTTTAAAATTGGAGATACGGTAAAAGTAACAGATGCAATGGTTGGTAGTGTGACAGATATAACATTGCGCCATACAGTGATTAGAAATTTTGAAAATAAAATGATTGTAATCCCAAATGCAATCATGAATAAAGAAAAACTAATTAATTACGATTTAGGCGAATTGAAGTGTTGTGAGCGTATTGAGATTGGGATTTCTTACGATAGCGATATTGATTTAGCTAAAAAAATAATGCAGGAAGAGTTCGAAAAGCATCCGCTTATTTTTGATAACCGTACTTTATTAGATATAGAAGATAATAAACCTGTGGTGAAAACGGCATTAATAGCACTTAATGATTCTTCTGTAACTATACGTGCATGGGCTTGGGCTCAAGACTTTAATGATAGTTTTCAGCTTAAAATAGATGTTTTAGAAAGTGTTAAGAAGCGGTTTGATAAAGAAGGTATCGAAATTCCGTTCCCATACAGAACCGTTGTCATGAAAAAAGATAAAAACGAAAAGAAAGACGTTTAGACTCTTTTTTATTATAATTGATGTTTTTAAAAGGTTAACATTTGATTGGTTTGGATGGTAAGTTTTTAAATTTTATTAATTATAATTTAATATAGGAAGAAAAAAGACCACTTGGATTACGAGCTATATTCGCAAAAAAAAAATAATGATGAAAAAAATTACTTTATTAGTCTTATTCCTTTTTGCAAGTATGGGGTATTCTCAAACTGTTGTAATTAACGAGTTAGATTGCGATACTACTTTTGAAGGAAACAATATTGATAATCACGAATTTATAGAACTACTATCAAGTGTTCCTAATTTTGCTTTAGATGGTTATGTTTTGGTTCTTTTTAATGGGTCTGCTTCTGGAAATGATTCTAGCTATTTTACGTTAGATTTAGATGGGTACACCACAGATATTAATGGATTGCTTTTAATTGGTAGTGATTTAGTGTCGCCTTTTCCTCAAATAATTATTCCGCCTAACTTAATTCAAAATGGGGCAGATGCAGTTGCTTTGTATTTAGGAGATGCTACAGATTTTTTAGAAGGGACTTTAGCGACGCAAACTAATTTAGTAGATGCATTGGTTTATGATACTAGCGATTCTAATGATACAGGGTTAATGGCGTTGTTAGGGGTTACAGAGCAAATTAATGAAGGGTCTAGTAATAATACAAATTCAATACAACGTTTTGATGATGGTTTAGAGACTGCTGATAGTGTAACTTATCTGTCTACAACACCAACACCAAGAGCTTTAAATGATGGAAGTGGCGTGGTGCTAAATGGGGTTTTTACAACTATGACAGCTGGTTTTTTTAACGAAGGCGATGCATTTGATGTGACGTTTACTACAGAGCAAGATGTTACAACAGATCTAACTATTAATTTTACTTTAAATAATTATGGTTTTAATACTTCTGATTTTACCGGGATTACATCAGTTGTTATTGCGGCGGGTCAGAATACTATAACAACAACCATTAATATAGTAGACGATGTGTTAGATGAAGGTGATGAGGTTTTAAAGCTAGAGGTGTCAACATTGCCAACAGCATATATAGCTTTGAATAATAATTTAGAAACTAGAGTTGTTGATAATGATTTTGTTGTTGCGGCTTTTGGAACACCTTTAAATTCGACTTTTGGTAATGTTGAAAGTACTCAGCCTGCAGGGTATTACGATAGTTTAGATGGATTGTCTGATGGTAGTCTGGAGCAAGCTTTACAAGATATAATAGCAGATCCTGCAGTGGTGAGAGCGCAAACGTATGCAGATATTATTGATATCTTAGAAGTGGCAGATCAAAATCCTGAAAATAGTAATCAGGTTTGGCTAGTTTATACAGAAGTAGGAAAACCTAAGTTAGATTTTCAAACAACCTCAAATAATACAGGAACTTGGAACAGGGAGCATACTTATCCGCGCTCTTTAGCGGGTTATGCGAGTATAGATTTAGATGATTTTAGAGATGGAAAAGATGTGTTTTGGACAACTAATGCAGATTCTTTACGTCATGGTAATAGTGATGCACATGCTTTGAGAGCAGCAGACGGTCCTGAAAATAGTGTAAGAAGTAATCAGCATTACGGAGAATACAATGGACCTTCGGGGACTTTAGGGAGTTTTAAGGGAGATGTTGCACGAAGCGTGTTATATATGCAAATTAGATATAATGGATTAAGTATTGAAAATGGATATCCGACTACGTTAGGTCAATTAGGTGATTTAGCGACACTTTTAGAGTGGCATAGAAATGATCCGCCAGATGATTTTGAAATGAATAGAAATAATGTGATTTACGAATGGCAGTTTAATCGGAATCCGCTTATAGATCAACCCGATTTAGTAGAATACATTTGGGGAGACCAGGTTGGTGATATTTGGAATCAACCATTAAGTGTTGCTGGTTTTACAACCGAAACAATAAAAGTGTATCCTAACCCTGTTATAGATAAATTATATATTTCTGGTAACAAGCCTAGTTATGAGGTTGCTTTGTTTTCAGCTGAAGGAAGAGTTGTTTTGTCACAAACGATTAGTAATAATAGTTATATGGATTTGAAACTAGCTAGTGGTTTGTATTTAGTTACTATTGAGGCTGAAGGCGAACGTCTGATAAAAAAGATTGTTATTGAATAAAACTAAGATAATTTCAAATAAAAAAAGACCTTCAATTGAAGGTCTTTTTTTTATACAGTTTATTTAATCTTGCTTTTGTGATTCTATATTTACTTCTCCGTCAGTATCTATGGTTATGTTTATGGCAGGAATTCCTTTGTTGGATTGGTATAATACTTTTGAAGTTTGACCTTTATTATTTGTTAGGGACATTTTAAGCTTCGTTATTTCATCCTTGTTATTTCTTCTTAACGTTATATATTCTAGTTCTTTGCCTAATGATGCTAATTGCTTTTTATGTTGTTCTAAGACTAAATCAGGTGTGTTTTTAGTTATATGTAATACAATGTTGTATTTAGCGGGAGTTTCATCGTCATTATAAGTAGTACTTGATATTCCGTAATTTACATCCCAAGAACTTTCTTTTTTATCGGAAGCTTTTAGGTTGTTTGTTGATGCGCTTTTTGTTGTAATTAATATAACACCATTTTTCCCTTCTTTACCAAAAGGTGTAATGTCTTTTTTGCTTTTTAAAACACTCATTGATTTGATGTCTTCATGTTTTAAATTAGACAACTGTTGTTTGTTTGCTCTCTGGTTGTCTATAAATATCATTGGTTTTTCGTTGTTTTCTGCCTTTAAATTTATTGCCTTAAACTGTAGCGTGTCATTTAGTTTATTGTCGGAGATGATATTTATGTTTTCATTAATAATTTGATTACCTAAAGTGCTTGTTGCGATAGACATGGTAAAGGATTTATCATCGTTTTTATTTATAACAGAAGAATTACCATTAGATGGCGTATAAGTCACACCGTTTTTTATAAGGTTGCCGTTCTTGTCTTGTGTTATAATCACTCCTTCGTTAGCTATAATAATATCATTGCTGTTTTTTAAGGTAATTTCAATAACGCCATGCTTTCCTTTTGAGCCATATTTTTTTGTAGCCATATCTCCTTTGAGTACGGAGATTGATGCTATATTTTCTGGCTCTATATCTAGTTTGCCTTCTGTTATTTTACCGTCTATAACATACAATGGTTTATCTCCTTCTTCTGTAATAAGTAGTTTGCTTGCTAAGTCTTTAGTAGCTTTTGTTTGAGAATTGATAATGGTATTTTCAGTGTATGAAACGCTATCTTGTTTTGTGATTGTTTTGTCCGTAACAACACTTTTGTCTGTTGCCTGCATTACTATTTCTTGATTTTGGTTTTCAAAAACTAATACTCCATTTTCAATTTTTAAATGAATATTAGAAACAGGAATTTTTAAGTCGTTTCCATAAGTTGCATTGTGATTAAACTTGTTTGAGTTTTTTGATTTTGTTTCAATTGAAAGTTTTGTGATTTTACCTTCTAAATTTCTTTTTAAATTAGAAAACTTAACCTTTAAACCATCTGTTTGTGCTTCTAGCTGGTTTTTAATCGCTTCAATGTCTTGATCTGTAGAGTTTGAAGTTATTGTAAAAAGATTAGACGCTGTGGCATCCTGCATAGTTTCCGCTTTAGCGATATAAACTTCTTTTGTATTAAAACTCATTAAGAATAAGGCCAAAAAAGGTAAGACAATTGCAAACTTAAGTTGATTTCTTGTTTTTGATTTTGTTTTTTGTAACATAACAATTCGTTTTTTGATTAATGATTGATAAAAATTATTGGTAATAGCTAATTGATTTGAAGTTAAACTAGCTTTTAATAATACAGTCTGATAGCTTTTTGCGCATTTTATCTTGTTTTGCGCCGCGTGGTCTGCTATAAATTCGAGATTTTGCTGCAGCGCTTTTTTATAGAGCCAAATGCAAGGGTTAAACCAAAATAAGATACTTGCTATTTGGATTATCAGGATGTCTGCGGAATGTAACTGTGTAGCATGTGCTTTTTCGTGAGCAATAATATGTTCTAGCTCTGTCTTGGTAAATTGATTGCTATTAAAAACAATACGGTTGAAAAATGAAAATGGCGCAATTTCGGTATCAGTTTCAATATAAGTAAACTGACCTTTTTTTGTTTTCTTCTGATGTTTTAATAATCTGTTTAATGATATAAATTGAAGTGTCACTTGTGTTAAAACAAATAGTACGCCCGCTAAATATATATAAGGTAATAGTTGCCAATAATCAAAGTTAGGAGCTTCACTTATTTGTTGTGGTGGAAAAGTGGTAGTTGTAGTTTCAAAGAATTGTACTGGTGTTGGTGTGTATTCTATATAAATAGGAATAATAATTAAAGGTAGTACGATGGAGGCAAACAAACCTATTAGAAGAAACCACCGATTGGCTTGGAAAAAAGTGTCACGTTGCAAAAACAACTTGTAGCACGCGTAAAATAGTATGATTATTACCGAAGCTTTTAAAAAGTAGTCCATAGTTAGTCTTGGTTTTCTATTAAACGAATAATCTCTTTTAACTCGTCAACACTAATCTTTTCTTCTTTGGCAAAAAATGACACTACATTTTTGTAAGAACTGTTAAAGTAGTTGTCTATGGCCGTATTCATAAATTTATTACGATAGTCTTCTTTGGCAACAATAGGGAAGTAACGGTGTGTTTTTCCGAAAGCTTCATAGCTAACATATCCTTTTTCTTCAAGATTCCTGATCATTGTAGATAATGTGTTGTAGTGTGGCTTGTCTTCTTTGATTTCTGCCATGACATCTTTTACAAAAGCATGTTCTAGCTTCCATAAAATGCGCATTATTTCTTCTTCTTTATTGGTTAATTTCTGCATAATCAAAGTGTTATTAATTGGATAAAACAAACTTAACTAAAAAAATAGTTATACAACTGTAAATATAGTTTTTTAACTATTTTTTTAGTTTTTAACGAAAAGTATGACTTGATAACGTAAATAACAGAGGTGCTAATTCTTATTTAGGATTTCAAAATGTATCTTCGCAAAAAATATATTTTTTATGAGTGTAGCATATCTTATTTTAGGTTTTATATTATTAGTAGTAGGAGGTGAGTTTTTAGTGCGATCTTCTGTGGCTTTATCCTTTAAGTTAAATATTTCTAAAATAGTAATAGGTATGACGGTGGTGTCTTTTGCGACATCTGCGCCAGAGTTATTAGTTAGTTTGCAAGCGGCTTTAAAAGGGTCTCCTGCAATTGCTATAAATAACGTCGTAGGGTCTAATATTGCTAATATTGGATTGGTATTGGGGATTACTGCTATTGTTGGAGCTATTGGTATAGATAAATCGTTTTATAGACTAACATGGCCTGTTATGATGTTGTTTTCTATAGCGTTATATTATTTTTTATGGAATGATAACCAATTAACAGCAATTGAAGGTTTGATCTTATTTGTTAGTTTAATTGTATTTATAGTATACTTAATAAGAAGTCAAAAATCTACTGAAGATTTAGAGGAGGTGGACGATGCGTTAGCTGTTGTTTCTAATTTTAAAATCGGAATTTGGTTATTAATTGGTGCTGCTGCATTGTATTTTGGTAGTGAATGGTTGGTTAAAGGAGCAACGTCAATCGCGACTAGTTTAGGGGTTAGTGAGGCTGTTATTGGTGTAACGATGATTGCTATTGGTACAAGTGTGCCGGAATTGGCTGCCTCTGTTATTGCTGCAGCTAAAAAAGAAAAAGCTATTTCTTTAGGGAATTTAATAGGGTCTAATATTTTTAATATAGGGTCTGTTTTAGGGCTGACCTCAATGATTAAGACTATTCCTGTAACAGAGTCTCTGATATTATCGAGAGATATTTTTTGGATGCTAATTTTTGCAGCACTAGTGTTAGTGTTAGGGTTGTTACCAAAGCGTAATGAAATAAATAAGTATAAAGGCTTTGCTTTAGTGGCGTTGTACGGTACGTTTATCTTTTTAGTTTTTAAAGGATAATAAAAACTAATCGAACATAAAAAAAACGCTTTCTATAAATTAGAAAGCGTTTTTTATTGGATTTAACTAGTAATCAGCTATTAGCTAATATTAGCAGATTTTACTGTCTTAATAATACGACCTGCTATTTTATATGGATCACCATTAGATGCTGGACGACGGTCTTCTAACCAGCCTTTCCATCCTTTCTCTACTGTGATAATTGGAATACGAATTGATGCTCCTCTATCAGAAATACCATAACTAAAGTCGTGGATAGATGCTGTTTCGTGATCACCAGTTAAACGTTGGTCGTTAAACTCTCCGTAAACCGCAATGTGTTCTTTTACTACTGGTCTAAATGCTTCACAAATTTTCTCGTATGTTTCTTGAGATCCACATGTTCTTAAAACAGTGTTAGAGAAATTAGCGTGCATTCCAGAACCATTCCAATCCATATCTTTTCCTAATGGTTTTGGGTGGTACTCTATATAATAACCATATTGTTCTGTTAATCTATCTAAAAGGTATCTTGATACCCAAATTTCGTCTCCTGCTTTTTTAGCACCTTGTGCAAATAATTGGTATTCCCATTGTCCAGAAGCAACCTCTTGGTTGATTCCTTCAAAATTTAAACCAGCGTCAATACATAAATCAGCATGCTCTTCGACTAATGCTCTACCATGAGTATGTAAACCACCAACTGAGCAGTAGTACATCCCTTGTGGTGCAGGGTATCCGCCAATTGGGAATCCTAAAGGTTTTTGTGTTTTAGTATCCATTATAAAATACTCTTGTTCAAAACCAAACCAGAAATCGTTATCTTCATCTTCAATAGTAGCTCTACCGTTAGATACGTGTGGTGTACCATCAGCATTTAAAACCTCAGTCATTACTAAATAGCCATCTCTTCTTGCAGGATCTGGATAAATAGCAACAGGTTTTAATAAACAGTCAGAAGCACCTCCTGAAGCTTGTTTTGTAGAAGAACCGTCAAAAGACCAAACCGGGCAGTCTTCTAATTTTCCACTAAAATCATTTTCAACTTTAGTTTTACTTCTCATGTTTTGTGTTGGGAAATACCCATCCAGCCAGATATATTCTAATTTAGATTTACTCATGATAAAAAATTCGTTTTTAGTTATATGTTATAGCAAATATAAAGTAAAAATGATTTTACCCATAAAAAAAGAAGGGTATAAATCAAATATTTATTAATAGCCTGTTAATAACCCTGTTTTTTTTAGGGTATGATATTTTGTTACTGTCTATTTTTGTAAATTCGCAAAATAATTTAATTAAATAGAAGATATGTCAACATTAAGATTTCATGCTATAAAAGAATCCTTAAAACGTAAACCGATTGTTATAGAAGAAAAACAACGTCGTTCTGAAATTTTTGGAAGTCATGTTTTTAATGAATCGACCATGCGTCAGTATTTAACCAAGGAAGGTTTTGAAAGCGTTAGAGATGCCATACAATTAGGTAAAAAGATTGACAGAATTGTAGCGGATCATATTTCTACAGGAATGAAAGAATGGGCTATCTCACAAGGCGCAACACATTATACGCATTGGTTTCAGCCATTAACAGGGGCGACAGCAGAAAAACACGATGCTTTTTTTGAAACTATTGGTGGAGGCTTAGCTATAGAACGATTTGGAGGTGGGCAATTGGTGCAACAAGAACCTGATGCTTCTAGTTTTCCTAATGGCGGCATAAGAAATACATTTGAAGCACGCGGTTATACTGCTTGGGATCCCACATCTCCAGCCTTTATTTACGGAACAACATTGTGTATTCCAACCGTTTTTGTGTCTTATACAGGAGAGGCTTTAGATTATAAAACACCATTGTTAAGAGCGTTGCAAGCAGTAGATAGCGCAGCTGTAGCAGTTTGTAAATATTTTGATAAGAACGTTAAAAAAGTAAACGCATCATTAGGTTGGGAGCAGGAGTATTTTTTAATAGATCGAGATTTAGCGATGTCTAGACCTGATATCGTACAGACAGGTCGCACGTTGTTAGGGCATTCGCCAGCAAAAGGACAGCAGTTGGATGATCACTATTTTGGGACTATACCAAATCGAGCGATGGCGTTTATGCGAGATTTGGAAACCGAATGTATGCTGCTAGGTATACCGGTAAAAACTAGGCATAACGAAGTGGCGCCAAACCAGTTTGAATTAGCGCCGATTTATGACGAAGCTAATTTAGCAGTAGATCATAACTCCTTATTAATGGATGTGATGGATAAGATTTCAGACAGACATAATTTTAAAGTGTTATTTCATGAAAAACCTTTTGCAGGAGTCAATGGTTCTGGAAAACATAATAACTGGAGTTTAAGTACGGATACAGGGGTTAATTTATTAGGTCCAGGGAAAACACCAATGAGTAATTTACAATTTTTGACCTTTTTTATAAATACCATAAAAGCAGTTAATGATAATGAGGAGTTGTTGCGTGCGGCAATAGCATCGGCTAGTAATGATCATCGTTTAGGAGCAAATGAGGCGCCTCCAGCAATTATTTCGGTATTTATAGGGCAACAATTAACTAAGACTTTAAATGAATTGGAGAATGTTACGGATGGTAAGTTGTCTCCAGAAGAGAAAACAGATTTAAAACTTAATGTTGTTGGTAAAATTCCAGATGTACTATTGGATAATACAGATCGTAATAGAACGTCCCCTTTTGCTTTTACAGGAAATAAATTTGAGTTTAGAGCGGTGGGCTCAACTGCTAACTGTGCTAATCCAATGACGGTGCTAAATAGTATTGTTGCTAAACAATTAATTGATTTTAAAGTTGAGGTGGATACTTTGATAGATAAAAAGGATATGAAAAAAGATGATGCTATCTTTAATGTTCTTAGAGAGTATATTAAAAAATCTAAAAATATTCTATTTGAAGGTAATGGTTATGGAGAGGCTTGGGAGAAAGAAGCTAAGAAAAGAGGTTTGAGTAATAATAAGACAACACCTGAAGCATTAAAAGCAAAAATCTCTAAAAAGACATTGGATCTTTTTGAAGGTTTAGGGGTTATGAATAAAATTGAATCTGAAGCACGATATGAGATTGAAATGGAGGATTATGTATTGCGTATACAAATAGAAAGTCGTGTTTTAGGAGATATAGCTCGTAATCATATTATTCCGACAGCTGTTAAGTATCAAAATGTTTTAATAAAAAATGTAAAAGGGCTTAAGGAGATTTTTGGTAGTGATTTTAAAAAATATGCGAAAGAACAATTAAACTTAATTGAAGATATTTCTGCTCATATAGAATCGATTAACGTCAATGTTACTAAAATGACTGAGGCGCGTAAAAAATCGAATAAGACTGAGGATATAGAAAAGAAAGCGTTAGCGTATTGCAATAAGGTTAAGCCAATGTTTGGCGATATTAGATACCATTGCGATAAATTAGAATTATTGGTTGATGACGAGTTGTGGCCTTTAACTAAGTATCGAGAGCTGTTGTTTACAAAGTAATTTGATAAATTAATAAATTAGCCTCATTAAATTGGGGCTTTTTTGTTTTAAACTTTAATTTGATATGCTTTTTTACTCGGCGTTTGATTCGGGATTTTATGACTCTATATTTTACTGGATGAATAATTATTAAGTTAAAGGATAAGATTGGATTTAAGAGAAACCAGAGTGCCACTTGTTAATGATTATAAATTGACTGATTGGGAGTAATTAACAATTTGGTAGTAATTTAAAGTATAAAAGCACACATATTATTTGTGTGCTTTTTATTTATAAATATCTTTGTTGCTTAACACAACATAATGAGCTCAGAAATTTCAAAACGTTACAGTCAAAGAGGTGTATCTGCATCAAAAGAAGATGTGCATAATGCGATAAAAAATATAGATAAAGGATTGTTTCCTAAAGCATTCTGTAAAATTGTGCCAGATTATCTAACTAATGATCAAGACTATTGTCTGATTATGCATGCAGACGGAGCGGGTACAAAGTCGTCTTTAGCCTATATGTATTGGAAAGAAACTGGAGATGTCTCTGTTTGGAAAGGGATTGCTCAAGATGCATTAATAATGAATATTGACGATTTGTTATGCGTTGGCGCAACGGATAATATTATGTTGTCTTCTACTATTGGAAGAAATAAAAACCGTATTCCAGGTGAAGTCCTTTCTGCTATTATAAATGGAACTGAAGAATTAATTGAAGACCTGAAAGGTTTTGGTGTTACAATCCATAGTACAGGAGGAGAAACAGCTGATGTTGGAGATTTAGTAAGAACTATTATTGTGGACTCTACAGTAACTGCTAGAATAAAACGTAGTGATGTTATAGATAATGCTAATATTAAAGCGGGAGATGTTATCGTTGGTTTGGAAAGTTTTGGGCAAGCCACTTACGAGAAAAGTTATAATGGAGGGATGGGAAGCAATGGACTAACTTCTGCAAGACATGATGTATTTGATAATTATTTAGCTAAAAAATATCCTGAAAGTTTTGATGCCTCTGTGCCGGAAGATTTAGTGTATTCTGGACAAGTAAAATTAACGGATGCTGTTGAAGGATCTCCAATAGATGCAGGTCAGTTAGTTTTGTCACCAACAAGGACTTATGCACCAATTATAAAAGAGATTTTGTCTAAGTATACCAGTAAGGATATACATGGTATGGTACATTGTAGTGGAGGTGCACAAACTAAAATTCTTCATTTTATTGATAAGCTTCATATTGTAAAAGATAATTTATTTCCAATTCCACCTTTATTTAAATTAATCCAAGAGCAGTCTAAAACGGATTGGAAAGAAATGTACCAAGTCTTTAATTGTGGGCATAGAATGGAACTATATGTGTCTCCGGAAAAAGCAGAAGAAATTATTGCAATATCTAAATCTTACAATGTTAATGCTCAGGTTATTGGTCGTGTAGAAGCGTCTGATTCTAAAAAACTGACAATAGAAAGCCCGTATGGTACGTTTGTGTATTAGATATTAAGTTAATTTTTATAAGATGAAATACATTCTAATAATGTGCTTTATGTATTGTGGTCAAAGTTTAGTTGCGCAATCAGATGCTGCAGTAAAAGTTGTTGATACAATTAAATGGACACAAAAAAATAAGATTGGGGTTGATCTTAATGAAGTAACCTTTGTCAATTGGAATGCGGGTGGAGCAAATTCAATTTCTGCATTATTAGCTATTAAATCAAGTTGGCGTTATAAGAAGAATAATTTAATTTGGTTTAATGAAATAGGAACACGCTACGGTGTCAATAAACAAGAAAGTCAGAGGTTAAGAAAAACAGAAGACGAGTTAGAGCTTATTTCGACCATTGGGTTTAGAAAAGATACCGTTACTAACTGGTATTATTCGGGTAGATTCAACTTTAAAACCCAATATTCTAATGGTTATAACTATCCGGATAGAGATAATTCAATCTCTAGGTTTATGGCTCCAGGCTATTTGTTTGTAGGGGGAGGTGTAGAATATGGTAAAAATATTGAGAAGCTGTCCTTTTATATGTCTCCTTTAACTTTTAAGGCTACGTTTGTTCTAGATGATGAATTAGCAGACAAGGGGTCTTTTGGAGTTGATCCAGCTATATATGATGCGCTTGGAAATAAAATGAAGGATGGTCAAGCTATAAGAACAGAAATGGGTATATTAGTAACTAACTCTTATGAAACCGAAGTTTTAGAGAATATCTATATTAAAAGCAAAATAAGTCTTTATACAGATTACCTTAATAGTTTTGGAAATATAGATTTGGATTGGGAGGTTATATTCGATTTTAAAGTTAATGACTTTGTAAAAGCAACATTAGGTTCTCATTTAAGATATGATAATGATATTAAAATTTCAGAGGAGACTGATATTGAAGGTGAGTATGTAGAAAGAGGTGCTGCAATACAATGGAAGCAATTACTTGGTATTGGAGTTGTAGTAGATTTTTAACAAAAAAAAGATATAATTATTGAAAACTAAACTGACTATAAAAATTTTTACACTTATTGCGGTTGTTGTAAACTTAGCCTCAATAGTGTTGTTAGATTTTTTTTATAGTCAAATAGTTAGATTAAGTACAAGTTGCTCATTTTTAATACTATTTATTGTCTTTAAATTTAAAGACAAGTTATTAGTTCCTTTTGCGGCATTACTCTTCATTGCCGATGTTTTTGATTTGTATTATAAGCAGCCTTATATTATAGAAATATATTCTGTCATAAAAATAGGTGCATTTTTGCTGTTATGTTTTAGTCTTTACAGAAAGATGAAAAACAAAAAATTGGATAAAGCATTATCAGTATTGTTTTTGGTGGTTATCATTATTAATTTATTGTTTGGGTATACTACAGTAAATACTGTTTCTGGAGCAATGACAATTAGTGAGTTGTTATCCATTCAGGTCTATTGGTTTGTTTGTATAATATCAGTCGCATTAGCTGCGAAGTATTATTTTTATACAGAATCTAAAGAAGCTGTTTATTTAATATTATTTACGTTTTTGTTTGTGTTTACGGATTTATGTGGATTCATAGCTAATTTTATTGAAATTAATGGTTTTTTCTACTTCGAAAGAATTTTATATTGTCTTGGGTTTTATTTTCTATCAGCGTATTTGTTTTATGACCTTATTAAAGGACGTATGACTATCGCGGTGCTTTAAGTTTGTATTTGTGTTTTTTAAGTAAAATTAAAATAGTGTTAAAAAGCTATTGTTAAAATAACTAAATTTGCTTCTAAATATATAGATAACAATGAGTTTAGTTAAAATCACACTTTTAATAGTATCATTTTTAACCTTATTAATTAATGTCTATATTATTTCTTTTTATTCTCTTTTTGAAAGTAGAATCATAAGGGTAATCACTGTAATTGCTTTTCTTGTTCTATTTTTTATTTTTAAAGGTTTCAAAAACAAAACTATACTCATTTCATTATTATGTTTTTTATTATCAGATGTTTTTATGATTTTTTATGAAAACACTTTAAGTAATAAACTAACCTCCGTATTGTCAATCATAGGATATTTTAATTTGGTGGCGTATTTGTTTAGAAATAAGCATTTAAAAAAAGTAAATAATTACTTTTTGGTTTTAATACTTATTTTGATAACTCTAAATGTTTTTGGTTTATATCAATTAATAGATGCCATAGCGTATAAACTTCATGATGGTTTACAGGAGGTCATTTTATATCTTTATGGATTAGTTATTGTTTCTTTATGCGTATTTACAGCTAATTATAACTTTAGTGTAAATACAAAACAATCCATGTATTTTATGTATTTTGTTTTTGGATTTGCTTTTTCGGACTTCTGTGCTGTTTTAGCGTATTACTATAATTTTCAGCAATTATATTATTTAGATAGATTTACTTATATTTTTGCATTATTTATTATGGTAAAATATGCCGTCAAAGACTTTAAAAAGGAGGAAATACCTAGTTATATTATTTAAGTGCAACTAGATTAGTTTAGATCGTGTTGTAGCTGCTTATTACTTAGGTAATTGTAATCTTCTAATTCAGAAAGATTCTCAATCAATTTAGAACAGCCATTTTTTATCAAATAAATCGTGTCAGAAACGGCAATAACTTCTGCGTATCTGTGGTCTGTTAATACAATAGCTTTGTATTGCTTCTCTTCTGTAATTAGGGTCTGTAATTTTTTAATGTATAAAGGGGCGACGCCATTAAAGGGTTCGTCTAATAAAATAATTTTAGCATCTTTCTTTAAAATCAAGTAGATTTCGATAATGCGGCGTTCACCTCCAGATAGTGTGTTAATACTTTTGTTTTTGTAAATTTTAAATTCTGTAAATTCAGTCGTAAAATCAATCCATTTGATATTAAATAGTTTAAAAAGAGATTTAACTTTTGCATGATTTGGAGTAAAATTATATTGTGGTAAAAAGGCGGCTAATTGGGTAGCGTATAAAGGTCTTAGTAGTGGTTTGTGGTCTATTCTCGTATGGCTGTATTTCGCGTTAAGCGTGCCAAAAGCAATGTTTAATAAACAGCTTTTTCCAGAGCCATTACTGCCAAGTAGACTTGTTACTTTACCTGTTTCAGCCTTAAGGTAAATACCATTTAATATACGTTTATTTTTAAAGTAAAGTTCTATATTATCAATTTCAAAAATCAAAATTCGGTTATATAAATTGGTTCATTATAATAAAAAAAATAATAGTTACTAAGGCGTCAATAAAGTATAAGATACCAAATAGTTTTAAATCAGAGAGTCCTAAGTTCTTGTAAAAGGTTAGTTTTTGTTTAGCATCGGTTTCAATAACGAAATAATGAAGTAAAATGACTAAAAATAATTTTGTAATAAGTGCGACTATTATGTAGAAGTTACCCGTAATTAATAACAAAATATTAATTGCAAAGGACCATAAAGCAAAGGTCCTATAATAATAGAATATAGCGAATAATTGGTTTAGCATACTGATTTAACGTTAAAAACAAGCTAATATTTTAATTGTAAGCAAACGACTATAAAGTATTGCAAATTCATAAATTATCGTATTTTTGTTTCACAATTTTAAGAAGAAGATGTTAGATAAGTTACAAATAGTAAAGCAACGTTTTGATGAGGTTAGCGATTTAATAATCCAACCTGATGTTATTACTGATCAAAAACGTTATGTCGCACTAAATAAAGAGTATAAAGATTTACGACTTTTAATGGATAAGCGCGAGATTTATCTTGAGTTTACTGAAAATTTAAAAGAAGCGGAAGAAATCATAGCAGACGGTAGTGATGCCGAAATGGTCGAAATGGCTAAAATGCAATATGAAGAAGCTAAAGTGGAGATTCCTAAATTAGAAGATGATATACGTGTACTTTTAATACCTAAAGATCCTGAAGATTCTAAGAATGCTGTTGTCGAGTTACGTGCAGGAGCAGGAGGAGATGAAGCTAGTATTTTTGCGGGAGATTTATTTAGAATGTATAGTAAATACTGTGAAGCTAGAGGATGGAAAGTAGATACGGTAGATTATAGTGAAGGTACAAATGGAGGGTTTAAAGAAATCCAATTTGAAGTTACTGGTAATGATGTTTATGGAACTTTAAAGTTTGAAGCTGGTGTGCACCGTGTACAACGTGTGCCACAAACAGAAACACAAGGTCGTGTGCATACAAGTGCTGCTACTGTAATGGTGTTTCCGGAAGCAGAGGAGTTTGATGTAGAGATTAACCCAAAGGAAGTAAGAGTGGATTTTTTCTGTTCTTCAGGTCCAGGTGGTCAATCAGTAAACACAACGTATTCTGCAGTACGTTTAACTCACATTCCGACAGGATTAGTAGCGCAATGTCAAGATCAAAAATCGCAGCATAAAAACAAAGAAAAAGCTTTTAAAGTATTACGTTCGCGTTTATACGACATGGAGTTGGCTAAGAAAAACGAAGAAGACGCCGCTTTACGTGGTACGATGGTAACCTCTGGAGATAGAAGTGCTAAGATTAGAACGTACAACTATTCTCAAGGACGTGTTACAGATCACAGAATAGGGTTAACGCTATATGATTTACAAAATATTGTAAATGGAGATATCCAAAAAATTATTGACGAACTACAACTGGCAGACAATACAGAAAAACTGAAAGCTAGTGACGAACATATTTAATAACAAGCCTCTTCATTGAGGCTTTTTTTATATAATATGGAGTTCTAAACACGTAATCTATTTTACTTGAAAACTCACGTTTTAATATTTATTATTGTTTCCCTATTTTCTTATAAACAGGAGGGGAGATTTAGTGACCCTAAACTTAAGGATGTCCAATATACATTGGGTATAGAGGATGAAAAATCCAAAATTCAAAGCAGAGTTGAAGACACGTGTATTTTTGATCAAAGTACACAAACAGATGATTTTTTAAAGGGAATAAAAGAACTTGAAGGTTATATCTGGAATGACGAGAGTAAGTCTGCTGAAATAGTGCTAAATGACCATTGGTTTTTGACTATCACTAGAGGAGGCTGTGATCATTTTTTACTGTCTGCGGAATTTTTTTATGATAGAAATTTAGAGTTTGAAGACAACAAAGCAACGGTTTTGGAAAAGATAATTTGGATTACTTCATTGTTAAATGAAGAATTTGAATTTGAAACTATCAAGAAATGTATTGACGAAGGTAAAATGACTTTTACGGAAACAGATAATGGTTTCTATGGTAATTTTACGGATTCTAAAATAGATGAAATGTATACTTTTGATTATAGAAAAGAAAAAGAACGTACCGTTTTTGGTATTTCTTACTATTTAAATTAAACAATGACAACACAACAACTAACAGATCAAATTATTAAAAAGAAGTCTTTTTTGTGTATAGGACTAGACGTCGATTTAAGTAAAATTCCGCAACATTTATTAGACACAGAAGATCCTATTTTCGAGTTTAATAAAGCCATAATTGACGCAACGCATCATTTGTGTGTTGCTTATAAACCTAACACCGCGTTTTATGAAGCGTATGGTATAAAAGGTTGGAAAGCATTAGAGAAAACAATTAATTATCTTAATGATAATCATCCGGATGTTTTTACAATAGCAGATGCTAAGCGTGGCGATATTGGTAATACTAGTACAATGTACGCTAAAGCCTTTTTTGAAGACTTAGCGTTTGATAGTGTAACTGTCGCTCCGTATATGGGAAAAGACTCTGTAGAACCATTCTTAGCTTTTAAAGACAAGCATACTATCATGTTAGCTTTAACGTCTAATCAAGGTGCTTTTGATTTTCAGACCAAGCAAGTAGATGGTAAAGAGTTGTACAAACAAGTTTTAGAAACGTCTAAAAACTGGGAGAACTCTGAAAATTTGATGTACGTTGTTGGAGCAACAAAAGCTGAATATTTTGCAGAGATTAGAAAAATTATTCCAAATAGTTTTTTATTAGTTCCTGGTGTTGGCGCTCAAGGCGGAAACCTTCAAGACGTCTGTAAATATGGAATGAGTGAAAATGTTGGGTTATTGATAAATTCTTCAAGAGGAATAATTTATGCTTCTAATCAAAATGATTTTGCTGAAGCTGCTGCAGAAAAGGCAAAAGACTTGCAACAACAAATGGCAATTATTTTAAATAACAAATAGTATTTAATCACCTCATCCGGAATTTATTTCGGTATCACATTATTATATAAAAAGAATGTTATTTCGCAACGTCATGCTGAACTTGTTTCAGTATCACATTATCATATAAAAATGATGTTATTTCGTAACGTCATGCTGAACTTATTTCAGCATCACAGTATTATATGAAAATGATGTTATTTCGCAACGTCATACTGAACTTGTTTCAGTATCTCATTATTAGAATAAGTAGCCATTCTTTTTATAATAAATAGAAAACAGTTTTTGAAAACATATCGTAAAAATCACATTCAGTTAAAGCAATAATTAAATGAAAATTAAGGACCAACTAGGTAATCTGTTAGAGTTTGATTCGGTACCAAAACGAATCGTTTCATTAGTACCTTCTCAAACGGAATTGCTTTATGATTTGGGATTAGAAGATACTATTGTCGGGCTTACTAAATTTTGTATACATCCCATTCATTTAAAAAAGAAAAAACAAGTGGTTGGAGGAACCAAACAGATTAATATCGAAAAGATCAAAGCTTTAAAACCTGATATTATTTTGTGTAATAAAGAAGAAAACACAGAAGCTATCGTTATTGCTTGTCAAGCTATTTGTGCTGTACATGTATCAGATATTGTTACTATTGATGAGAGTTTGGAGTTGATAATGCAATATGGACAAATCTTTAATGTAAATACAGAAGCGCAAAATATTAAAGATAAAATAAATACAAATTTAGAAGACTTTAAATTATTTATAAAGGATCAGCCAATTTTAAAAGCAGCTTATTTTATTTGGAAGGATCCATGGATGGTTGCTGCCAATGGTACGTTTATTAATCATCTTTTAGAATTAAATAAACTTGAAAATATCTATGCTAATCAAGATCGGTATCCAGAAGTAGATATTACTAAAATAGAAGAAGAAGATAATCTAGAAGTGGTTTTGTTATCCAGCGAGCCTTTTCCTTTTAAAACCGAGCACACTTTGATGTTTGCTGAAATTACTAATCAAGCAAAAGCCATCTTAGTAGATGGCGAATACTTTTCTTGGTATGGATCAAGATTAATTAATGCGTTTAGTTATTTTAAAGATTTAAGAGAGCGATTGCGAACTTTCTCTAGCTAAATAATTAAGCTTGTTAAGTTGGTCTAGAAGTTTGACAGCTTTAAAAGCAGACACATCGCTAGCTTCATGATCTGTTTGTCGTAAATTGTAGGAGTGCTCAACAAGTTGCTTGTAGCGTTTTTTTAACTTGTTTTGATGTGCTTTAAGTAGGTTTGGGTTATTCATTTTGTTATATCGTTAGTTTTCAGGTATTTAAATTACTTTTTTTATTTAAATAAAAAAAGAAAAAGACAATAAAATATTCCAAAAAATAAAAGAGCCCATTCTTTACCACAAAAAATAGACTCTGATAACTAACTAAACTAACTCAGTATAATAAAAATAAGAATGCTTATTTTATATTACAAATATCAAAATTTAATTTAGTTTAAATGTTAATTTAATATTATGCTAACTTTACTAAAATAAATTAGTCCTGTAAAGCAAAAACCTTTTGAAGTAACGCAGTAGATCTAGAGCCAACTTTAGTTCTAATGTCTTGTTCTTCTACAGCAATCATAGTATAAACTCCTTTTAAAGCTTCTCCAGTCACGTAGTCTGTTAGGTCAGGATTAACATTACTAGTAAAAGGAATTGAATTATACTTAGTTATTAAATTAGCCCAAATTTGGTCAGCGCCAACTTTGCTAAAAGAATTTTTTATTACTGGGTTAAATTTATCGTATAATGCCGTTTGTGTTTTACTAGTTAGGTATTGCGTTGCAGCATCATTATTACCTAGTAATATGTTTTTTGCATCTGTAAAAGTAATGTCTTTAACAGCATTAATAAATATAGGTGTCGCTTCTCCAACAGCGTCTTCTGCAGCTCTGTTTAAAACTTTTAAACCTTCATCAGCTAAACTACTTAAACCAATATCACGTAGTGCTTTGTCTACTTTTTGTAATTCTTCTGGAAGTAAAATTTTAACTAAATCATTTTTAAAAAAACCATCTGTTTGAGTCAGTTTGGCTACTTGTTTGTCAATTCCTAAGTCTAAAGCTTCTCGTAAGCCGCCTGCAATATCTAAATCGCTAATGCCTCCTGCTTGAGGTAGTTGGTTAACAACTTGCTGTAATTCTGCGCAAGCAGTAAAATTTAAAACAATAAGTAAGGCTAATATTTTTTTCATGTTGTATAATTTAAGGTACAAATATACCTATTAATAAGATGCGTTTTTAATTCAAAAACTGCGTTTTATTCTTGTTTTCTTTTTAATACTATTAAAATACAAGAGTTAAAAGGGGTTGTAACAATGATTATTAAGAGAAAATAACGGTCTTATTATTAAAAACCATCACTTTACGTTTAATATGAAGTTTTATAGCATTGGCTAATACTATTTTTTCTAAATCACGTCCTTTTGCAATTAAATCGGTAATATCATGTGTATGCGATACGCGTGTTACATCCTGTTCAATAATCGGGCCAGCATCTAATGCTTCTGTAACATAGTGACTAGTTGCTCCGATAATTTTTACGCCACGCTTGTATGCCGAGTGATATGGTTTTGCACCTACAAAAGCGGGTAAAAAGGAGTGGTGTATATTAATAACCTTGTTTGGATATTGACTAATAATTTTACTAGATACAATTTGCATGTAACGTGCTAAAACAATAAAATTAATGCCATGTTTTTTACACAATTCTAACTGTTGGTCTTCCGCCTGCGCTTTAGTGTCTTTAGTGACTGGGATGTGGTAAAACGGAATATTAAAACTGTCTGCAATAGGTCTTAAGGTATTGTGATTACTAATTATAAACGGAATGTCTACTTCTAATTCTCCAGAATTATAACGTCCTAAAATATCGTATAAGCAATGGTCATATTTGGATACGAATAAGGCCATTTTAGGTTTATTTGCAGAAGAGTAAATGCGCCATTTCATAGTAAATTGGTCAGCGAGATTGGTTTTGAAGCTGACTTTAAATGCTTCGATTTCAAACGTATCAGTTTCAAATTCGCTTTCTAAACGCATAAAAAAGATATCTTGTTCTCTATCGACATGTTGATCTATATAAATAATGTTTCCTTTGTTATTGACTATAAAATTGGTAACACTTGCAATAATCCCTGATTGGTCATTACAGTTTATAAGTATGGTTATTTTTTTCATTTACAATAGGTATTGACGACTAAATTAGTCTAAAAAAGCATGGTTACTTTTTTTGTTTTTAAGTTTTATATAATTACAGATTATAGAGCAATATTTTTGAATATTCCGTAAATTGCAAGTCTAAAACAGATTATATTCTAAGAATGACACAAGCAACACCGTACAAACCAAAGTATAAAGTAAGAATTGTTACTGCAGCAGCCTTATTTGATGGTCATGATGCATCCATTAATATCATGCGTCGTATTATTCAATCTACAGGAGTAGAGGTCATACATTTAGGTCACGACAGAAGTGTAGATGAGGTTGTAAATACAGCGATTCAAGAAGATGCAAATGCTATTTGTTTAACCTCATATCAAGGAGGCCATAACGAGTATTTTAAATATATGTACGATCTTTTAAAAGAAAGAGGGGCAGAACACATCAAGATTTTTGGTGGTGGTGGTGGTGTAATCTTACCTTCAGAAATCAAGGATTTAATGGATTACGGTATTTCTCGTATCTACTCTCCTGATGATGGACGTGCTATGGGATTACAAGGTATGATTAATGATTTGGTCGAACAATCGGATTTTGCAATTGGTGATACTTTAAGTAACGAGTTAGACATTTTACCTACTAAAAACCCTAAAGCAATTGCTAGGATTATCTCTTCAGCAGAAAACTTTCCTGACGTTGCTAAAGCGACTTTAGATAAAATTCATATTAAAAATAAAGCGTCTAAAACGCCAGTTTTAGGAATTACAGGAACAGGTGGAGCAGGTAAATCATCTTTGGTAGACGAGCTAGTGCGTCGTTTTTTAGTCGATTTTCCAGAGAAAACAATTGGTTTAGTATCTGTAGATCCTTCTAAGCGTAAAACTGGAGGCGCACTTTTAGGTGATAGAATTAGAATGAATGCTATCAATTCGCCAAGAGTATACATGCGTAGTTTAGCTACACGCCAATCTAACTTAGCATTATCTAAATATGTAAATGAAGCCGTTCAAGTTTTAAAAGCTGCGGAATACGATTTAATTATATTAGAAACCTCTGGAATTGGACAATCTGATACAGAGATTATGGAACATTCTGACGTAGCTTTATACGTTATGACTCCAGAATTTGGTGCAGCAACACAATTAGAAAAAATCGACATGCTTGATTTTGCAGATTTGGTTGCTATCAATAAATTTGACAAACGCGGGTCTTTAGATGCGCTTCGTGATGTTAAAAAACAGTACATGCGTAACAATAATCTTTGGGATGTACACCAAGATGATTTGCCAGTTTATGGGACTATTGCGTCGCAATTTAACGATCCAGGGATGAACACGCTTTACAAAGCCATCATGGATAAGTTAGTGGAGAAAACGAATTCGGTTTTAAAATCGACATTTGAAATTTCACAGGAAATGAGCGAGAAAATTTTCGTTATTCCACCATCACGTACACGATACTTGTCGGAAATAGCAGAAAGTAATCGTGCCTATGACAAAACAGCAAGCACACAAGTTGAAGTAGCGCAACGATTATACGGTATCTTTAAAACCATTGGTTCTGTAGGAGATGTCACCTTGAGCGGAGTCGAAAAGTCTTTTATAGGAAAACAAGGTCTTGATCAGGATGAGATCCTGAAACTAGTTCAGGATGACAAACAGGGTTTTATTAAAATGCTTATTGCAGAATTTGACCGTGTAAAATTAAACTTAGATCCTTACAATTGGGAAGTGATTACAGGTTGGGATGAGAAAGTTAACAAATATAAAAATCCAATTTATAGTTTTAAAGTAAGAGATAAAGAGATTAAGATTGAAACACATTCCGAGTCATTATCACACTTGCAAATTCCAAGAATAGCCTTACCAAAGTATCAAGCTTGGGGCGATTTATTACGTTGGAATTTACAAGAAAACGTACCAGGGGAATTTCCATATACATCTGGATTATATCCTTTTAAACGTACAGGAGAAGATCCAGCACGTATGTTTGCAGGAGAAGGTGGACCAGAACGTACCAACAGACGTTTTCACTATGTAAGTGCAGGTTTGCCAGCAAAACGCTTGTCTACCGCTTTTGATAGTGTAACGCTTTACGGAAACGACCCAGATTTAAGACCAGATATTTATGGTAAAATTGGTAATGCAGGAGTTAGTATTTGTTGTTTAGACGATGCTAAAAAACTGTATTCTGGTTTTGATTTAGCAAATGTTATGACGTCGGTAAGTATGACAATTAATGGTCCTGCTCCAATGTTATTAGGATTTTTTATGAATGCTGCTATCGACCAACAATGTGAGTTTTACATTAAAGAAAACGGTCTAGAAAAAGAAGTAGAAGCTAAAATCGCAAAATTATATAAAGGAAAAGTGCGTCCGTCTTATAATGGCGAGTTACCAGAAGGGAATAATGGTTTAGGTTTAATGCTTTTAGGTGTTACAGGAGACCTTGTATTACCAGCAGATGTTTATGCAGAGATTAAAAAGAATACCATTGCTCAAGTAAGAGGGACGGTTCAAGCAGATATTTTAAAAGAAGATCAAGCACAAAATACGTGTATTTTCTCTACAGAATTTGCATTAAGACTAATGGGAGATGTTCAAGAGTATTTTATCGAGAATAACGTCCGTAACTTTTATTCAGTATCAATTTCTGGGTATCATATTGCAGAAGCAGGTGCAAACCCGATTACACAATTAGCGTTGACGTTATCTAATGGTTTCACTTACGTGGAATATTATTTAAGTCGTGGTATGGACATCAATAAATTTGGTCCAAATTTATCATTCTTTTTCTCAAACGGAATCGATCCAGAATATGCTGTAATTGGTCGTGTGGCACGTAAAATTTGGGCAAAGGCAATGAAGCGCAAGTATGGTGCAAATGCAAGAGCACAAATGTTGAAATATCATATTCAAACGTCAGGACGTAGTTTACATGCTCAAGAAATTGACTTTAATGATATTCGTACAACGCTTCAAGCATTATACGCTATTTATGATAACTGTAATTCATTACACACAAATGCGTATGATGAGGCTATTACAACGCCAACGGAAGAATCGGTTAGACGTGCGATGGCCATTCAATTAATTATAAATAAAGAATTAGGATTAAATAAAAACGAAAATCCAATTCAAGGCTCTTTCATTATTGAAGAATTAACAGATTTAGTAGAAGAAGCGGTGCTTTTAGAATTCGATAGAATTACAGAAAGAGGTGGTGTTCTTGGTGCAATGGAAACGATGTACCAACGTAGTAAAATACAAGAGGAAAGTTTATACTACGAAACGTTGAAGCATAACGGAAAGTTCCCAATTGTTGGGGTAAATACGTTCTTAAGTTCTAAGGGATCTCCTACGGTTGTTCCTGCGGAAGTGATTAGAGCAACAGAAGAAGAGAAGCAGTTTCAAATTAAAACCTTGGCAAATCTCCATGATGCAAATGATACTAAAGCATTATTAAAAGAACTTCAAGTAAAAGCTATTAATAACGAAAATATCTTTGAAGCTTTAATGGATGTTTGTAAAGTCTGTAGTTTAGGAGAAATTACATCCTCTTTATTTGAAGTAGGGGGACAATATCGTCGTAACATGTAAGCAGAGAACCACTTTTCGTTTTTTACGAAAAATGAGTGAATCGCTTATCCCAAACTAGATTTGGGATCTCAATTATTGATTTTTTCGTTTTAACGAAAAGAGTTAACATTTAAAAGTACTATTTCACATTTAGAGTACTATTTAAATTAAAATATGTTGTGATTGAAAATACCTAAACTTAGTTTAAATAATCTCAATACATAAAACAAAAAAAGCGTTTCAATCTGAAACGCTTTTTTTATATTCAATAAAAAAATATGTCTATCAAACACACCTTCAAAGCAAGCATTAATTGGAATATAAATGAAGGCGAAAGCACGAAAAACCCAAGAACCTTCAGTCGGAATCATGAAGTTGTCATAGAGAACAAAGCAACGCCTTTAAAAGTATCCGCAGCAAAACCATTTAGGGGTGATGACGCATTATACAATCCAGAAGATTTATTGCTATCTGCCTTAACATCGTGTCACATGATGTCTTATTTATATGTTTGTGCTCAAAATAATATAGAAGTATTAAGCTATACAGATGATGCTGAAGGTGATTTAGAAGTCAATATTTCAGGTAGTGGTAGTTTTAAAACGGTACGACTAAAACCAATAGTGACCATAAAAGACGCTAGTCAAAAAGACTTAGCGTTAAGTTTACATAAAAAGGCAAACAGCTTATGTTTTATAGCTAATTCATGTCATTTTCCAATTGTTCATGAGGCTACTATAGTGATCCAATAATCAAGTGTTAAAAAATAATTCACATGTTTTGCATCTTTTTTAATGGTATCACGTCTATTATATGAACATAAAAAAATAGATATCATGAAAAATAAAGACTGTACTTGTAACTGTGAAGGTTGCTCAAAAGGAAATTGTCAAAACTGTACTTGCGATACTTGTACTTGTACAAATTACAACTGTTAAGCAACACTTAAAAGAAGTGACAATAACGCTAGTTTTGGTAACTTTATACTAAGATTAGCGTTTCTTTTAATACATCGATATGGATACTCAAGACATTTGGAAATTACATGCAGACGACATCAGATATTTTATTTTTAGTAAAGTAAAAGATGCTGTGGTAGCGGACGATTTATTGCAAGAAACGTTTATAAAAGTGCACACTAAGCTAAAGACCTTAAAAGATGAAGATAAGATGAAGTCTTGGGTATTCTCTATAGCAAGATATACGGTTCTAGATTATTTTAGAAGTAAAAAAATAGTGTATGAAACTACGGATGAAGATTTTATTTTTGAAGAACAAAAACTAGAGCATACAGAAGTTGATTGTTTGCATGGGATTATTAAAAGTTTGCCTAAAAAGTATCGTGATCCTTTGTTTTTAAGTGATATAAAAGGCTTGAAACAAAAGCAAATAGCGGAACAGTTAAACTTGCCTTTGCCAACCATAAAATCGCAAATACAACGGGGAAGAAAACTAATTGCTCAAGGTTTTGTTGATTGTTGTGATTTTATAATAAATGACGATGGTTTTTTGGTTGGAGAAATCAAAGACAAAGCAGACTGTAAAATGTGTCATTAATTAGTATCTTTGCAATCTACTAGTTTACAAGTAGTCTCATTATATCTTATTTATATACATAAATGTCGTTCAAAAAATACCATCCTTCATTAAAAGAAAATATTGAAAAAGCAGGTTTAGAAACTACTAATGCGTTTCAAAAACAAGTAATGCCTTTAATAAAAGGAGGAAGCGATTTATATGCTATCGGTCCAAAAGGCTGTGGTAAAACGACAGCTATGATTATTAGCACGATTCAAAAATTAGGAGCAGAGGCTTATGAGGATTCTCCTAGAGCATTAATTGTAGTAAAAGATAAACAAACAACTTTAGATTTAAAGGAGCGTTTTGAAGTCTTTACTAAAAGAACCGATTTACGTATTTATTGTGCTTATGAAGAGTATGATTTAGAAAAGCAACGTGAAGAGGTGTATTATGGTGTTGATATTTTAATCACGACACCAAAACGTTTAAGTAAATTATATCATTTAAATAGTTTGCATTTAGGCGAATTACAATTGTTTATGATACATGATGCTGACTTTATTGCCAGAAATAATTATCATAATTATGTATTGCGATTAAGTGAAAGCGCACCTAAAGCAAAGTTTGTTATTTACTCGGAGACTTTTAATGCTAAAATTAAAGCGTTCCAAGACTCATTTATGTATAACGCAAGAATAGTAGATTTTACTTAAAATCTACAGTGTTAACATCCAAGTAGTTTGTAGCTTTCTAAACTTTCTGATTTCTCTTTTTAATATTGGTAAATAGTCTTTACCATTACTATTGCAAGATTCTAATCGACTACAGTTTCTATACAATCTATTTGTTAATCTGTTTACAGAGGCTATATGTCTGTATCTTTTATGGTGACAGTGTTCTAGTTCTGCATTAATAATTTCGGGTGCTAAAGATTCTGAATGTTGCACAAGATCGCCAGAAAAGTAAATGTTAGCATCTTCCGTTCCATCTTCATATAAATGGGATAAATCATGACTTAAATAGGTCGAGATATTTCTAGATAGCATGAAAATCTGCATTGCTTGCTTGTATATTGGCAAGTCTGAAAGATGCGAAGGCGGTTGTACAGACATTTTAATTTTTCTTTTTATCAAAAATAATCACTAGACTGTATATTTAACTTTTGATTTTAAATCAAAAAGCTATATTTGCTTTAATAATTAAATTATTTTTTAATTTTACTTTAATATGAGCATTGATACCCTTAATTGGAAAATTTTAAAGTGTTTGCAGCAAAATGCAAGACAATCTAATGCCGAAATTGGTAGGCAAGTAGGAATCACCTCACCTGCAGTTTCTGAGCGTATCAGAAAAATGGAAGACCTAGGAATAATCCAAAACCATATTACTCTAATTTCTCCTTATGAAGTGGGGTATCAATTAAAAGCATTGATTACTTTACAAGCATTTATGGGAAAACTAAAACCTTTTTTAGAGAAAGTAAAAACCTTTGATGAAGTCATTAATTGTTACCGAATTACAGGTAACGAGAATATCGTTATGGAAGTCATTTTAAAAAACCACAAACATTTAGAAGCTTTTATAGACCAGTTAATTGTTTATGGCGAATGTAAAACACAAATTATCTTGTCGCATGTGGTTAAAAATAATGCGATTACGAAGCATTAATTAGTCTACAATTAAATGCGGAATCTTAGTAACATCCCAATCGATAACCAAACCTCCAGCTAAAGATTTCGCGACGTCTTTTCCGTAAAGATACTCGCATAAATACAAAGCAGCTTCAAAGCTTTTAGCACCTCCAGCCGATGTAATGTATTTACCATCATGCACAAAAAGCACGTCTTTTTTAATATCTAAATTAGGATAGCGTTTACGCATCGTATCTATATCACTGGGAAAAGTTGTAGAAACTTTGTTATTTAAAAGACCAGCTTCTGCTAATACAAAAGCACCATCGCAATGTGAGGTTATAAATTTTGCAGTTTTAGCCACTTGCTTAACAAAATTGAGCATTACCATATCGTCTAAATCACTATCTAAATGATGTTCTGCACTTGGGACAACTAAAATGTCAATTTTAGGTAAACTATCCGTAACATAATTATAATCGGGTAGTAATCGCATCCCTTCAAAAGTAGTGATTGCGTGGTCTGTATTAGCAACTGTAAATACATTCATAGCTTTAATACTATCTCTAAATATAGTGTGCTGAAAAATATCAAAAGGGGCAGTTAGTTCCGTATTAAATGTGCCATCCATGATTAAAAACGCGACATTATAGCGGTCAGGTTTTAAATCAGGGAATTGTTTTGCTTTTTGTATCTGCGTTGTGTTGGTACTTGTATTAGTCTGAATTTCTTTTTTAGTTTCAGAAGAATTGCAGCTTACAACAAGTACTACAGTAAAAAGGTATAATAGGTGTTTCATAGTTTAGTTAATGCGCCAAGGTGGATTTTTTCGATTGTCACCAGCTTTAAATAATATAATTTTATTTCCGTCAGGATCTAGTAAATGAGTTTCGGCCCAAAGCCATGACTTGTGTTCTAATTCTGATATAAATGTAATACCTTTTTGTTTCAGTTGAAAAACTAAAGCTTCTAAATTTTTATCTTCAAAATAAACGATAGTGTTATTGTGTTGTTGTTTATTTTCATTAAAATGAATAGAAAAAGTAGCGTCGCCTTCAGGACATTCAAACCTAGCATAACGCGGTAAAGCATCTACGATCAGTTTGAGTCCTAATAGGATGTAAAAATCTACCGCTTTTTTTAGATTAGTAGATGATATGGTAACTTGGTTTAAATTCATTTAGCATTTTTTTTTCCTTTCATAAATTGATTCAAGAGGTATAACAGTAACATACATAAACCTCCTAATAAAGTCATAATATACCACGTATTATCATAACCAACCCCTTCGACAAGTTCCATTCCTGTTTTATGACCAAAAATATGAGCAAAAGAAAAGGCTATAGAATATAAGGCCATATACTCGCCTTGATTTCCTTTTTTTGCTTGCTGCAATGCAAAAGCATTTGCGAATGGAAAGGCTATCATTTCGCCAACCGTCATTAAAAACATGGCGAAAATCAAAATTCCTGACCAACTAGAAAAGTTAAGAATTAGAAAACTAATAGCCGTTAAAAATGCACCAAATAATATCAATGCTATTTTTGAAAAGCGCGTATTTTCTAAGTACTTAATTAATGGCATTTCTAATAAAAAGATAAAAAAGCCATTGGCACCAAGTAGTAAACCAATTTCTAATTCGCTTAACAAGTGACGTTCTCTGTAATATAAAGGCATGGTAGAAAAGTATTGTAAGAATATAAATCCAAACAAAAACAACGCAAATAAAAAGAGTATAAACGGTTTATCCTTATATGCAGAGTAGGGGTTGTCCACTTTAATGTCATCCTGTACCCGCGTCTTCTTAGGGTTTAACACTTTTATTAAAAGTACGGTAGCAGCAATACAAGTAATGCCGTCTACCCAAAATAGACCACCGTAACCTAAGCTTACAATTATTAAGCCTCCAACAGCGGGACCTGCAGAAAATCCTAAATTAATAGCTAATCTGATTAAAGTAACACTTCTAGTTTTGTTTTCTGGTTTACTATAGGCGCTTAATGCCACAAACATGGCTGGTCTAAACATATCTGCAACAACCATCAACGCAAAAATACCTAAGGACAACGTGTAAATAGTTTTTAGGTATTGTAAACCAATAAACATGAAACCAGATATAAATAAACTGAAAACCATGATTTTATAGTAACCAATCTTATCGGTTAATTTTCCACCTAACCATGATCCGATGACAGAACCTAATCCAAAAGCGGTCATTATTGTACCGACGTTTGACAATGTAAAACCTAAGTCTGCTGTTAAATACAAAGACAGAAAAGGAATAACCATAGTACCAGCTCTGTTAATTAAGGTAATTAAAGACAGCCACCAGACTTCTTTTGACAGGCCATCAAAAGTGCTTACGTAATTTTTTAGTAGTTTTTTCATTGGTTTGTTAGTTAGTATAAATGTAAAAAGTCCAACGGTTAGGTTGGACTTTTTTGTATTGTATAAATTGATATCTAGATCATCATAACATATAACAGGTCCAACTACTCGTATGTCTACAAGAGGTTTGTTTAGTTAAATATGTAATGACTAGATTCATTTTTTATTAATTTGTTGAGGTCAAAGCTAAACAAAATTTTGAATTAGTTGTATTTTTGAAATGAATTTTTAAAGCATTCATATTAAATTAGATACCATATGAGATATTTTGTTCTTCTTTTAGTAATGGTCACGACCTTAGGTTGTGGGCAAGATAAATTACCACTATTAGGGGATACTGAATACCAACGGAAGATGAATGCTGATTTTAAAGATGCAGCAAAATCACCGTTAACAGATCGTGATCGTAAGGTTTTTAGAAGTTTAGATTTTTTTAAGCACGATAGTACTTATAGTGTTACTGCGGATTTTAAAAGAACACCAAATGAAGTGTCTTTTAAGATGAAAACGACAACAGATAGATTAGTTGATTACGTAAAATATGGTGAAGCCACTTTTAAAATTAAAGACAAAGCATTAAAGTTAAATGTGTATCAAGACTTAGACATGGCTAAAGAAGTCGGTCAGGAGGAAGCTTTGTTTTTGCCATTTATGGATAATACAAATGGAACAGAGAGTTACAAAGGCGGGCGCTATATTGAAGTTAAATTACCAGAAAACAATCAAATAATTATAGATTTTAATAAAGCTTATAATCCATATTGTGCTTACAACAAAAGATATTCTTGTCCCATTGTTCCAAACGAAAATATTTTATATGTGCGTATTGAAGCGGGAATCAAAAAGTACCAAAAGTTGGAAGATTAAAACTGCTTAGCCAACCACATCCCAAAGAAAACAGCCAAAAAACCAAGTATAAAACTAGTAATAGTATATAATGCAAAACTAGTAAAATCACCAGCTTTTAAAAACATATGGTTTTCGTAAGCAAAGGTTGAAAACGTTGTAAAACCACCACAAAATCCTGTTGCTAATAATAGCGTTTGATTATTATTAAGCGTGTCGTTTTTTAGGGCTAAGCCTAGAATAATTCCAATTAGTAAACTACCTAATATATTGGCAGCAAAGGTTCCGTATGGAATTCCGTTTTCTGTATTGTTAAGTGCTTTTCCGATAATATAACGAAGTACACTTCCAAAACCACCACCTACAAAAACTAATACTAGTTGTTTCATTTAAAGCTTAGAGGTTAGTGTGTCTGTTAATGTAATAGGAATGTAAATTTCAGTCTTCCAAAGTGAAGGGTTAGGTACTTTTTTGGAGTCATTGATATAAATCTCAAAAGGTTTGTCTTGTGATCGTTCTAATTTTAATTCCGTAATAGCTTTATAAGCTGTGTCCCATGCTTTTGGTAGATACGTGTAATTTCCTGTTAAAGTCGTTTTTAATGCAGTTGTTTTTGGCATGTACCCACAAAGGATTTCACTAGTGTTATCATTAATAACATTATTCATAACAGGGATTGCTTGCGTCATGATAACATTTCCGGTACTTGGATTCATATCATTATAAATAGTAAAAGGCATTCCTGCTTGAATAATAGTGTTTTTTGACATATAGTTTATAATTTCTTCATGCTGACGTGCTACTATTTTACTTATATTTTTACCCGATGCCGATGTTGTTTTGTATAGATAAAAGCCACCACCATACTCTGTAAGACCATCAACTTTGGTGCTATGTTGTTTCATACTTTCTACAACTTTTCTGTCTAAAAGTTCTAAACTACGCTCGTAGTATGGTCCAATTTGTTTATCCATTCCTCCAGAATAGGCACTGTAGGCTTTAAAACCAAAGGGTAAGTCATGGCCAGAAATAGTCCATGTTACTTCTGTACTGCCATCTTCATTTGGAGTAAACGACCAATCTACTTGCGCGCTAGGTTGGTCTCCAAATTGCATATTTTGGGTGATACTTGTATTGGGTTTGGCAGCAATAGTTGTCATTCTGCCTGTTTCACCTTTATTTAACCAAGTATAAGAGCCATCAATGTCTTTTGTTTGTTCAGGATAAGTAATAATCATTTCAGGATTCTCTTCAATCCAAGCATTCCAATCTTTCCAGTTTTTAAAATCAATAACTTCGTCATAAATTAGACTAGCAGGCGCCTCGATAGTTTTGCTTCTAGTGACTGTATACTCATTAGGTTGTACTGCAATATAAATTGCTATAGCTATAAATGCAATTAATAAAAGAAACAAGAGGTACTTTATATATTTCATTCTAAGGAAAATTAAAAGTTAGTTATTTCAAAGATAATCAATTTTGAAATTCTTAAATTCTTATCTTTAAAGACTTTTAAAAAACTATTTAATTATGAAATTAAAATCAATATTAAGTGCTGCATTTATTGCAACACTATTAGTGTCTTGCGGTAATGATAAGGTCGAAAAACCTAAAACCGAAGTGGCACCAAAAGTAGAGACTGCTTTTGACTTTAATGTCGAGCAATTTGCTGACATTAAGATACTGCGTTACCAAATTCCAGGATGGGAAAACCTAACGTTAAAAGAACAAAAATTAGTTTATTATTTAACACAAGCAGGATTGTCAGGTCGCGATATTATGTGGGATCAAAATTACAGACATAACCTAAAAATTAGAAAAGCTTTAGAAAACGTTTATACTAATTATAAAGGCGATAAAAAGTCAGATAATTGGGCTGCTTTTGAAAGTTATGTAAAGCGTGTATGGTTTAGTAATGGAATTCATCATCATTATTCTAATGACAAGCTTAAGCCGGAATTCTCTCAAGAGTATTTAAAGGAAATTATGTCGGCTACCAACACAACTTTAGTTGGCGAAGCATTTGATGTTTTATTTAACGATAAGGATAGCAAAAAAGTAAATCTATCTAAAGGTGTCGATAACGTTGGTTTGTCTGCTGTTAATTTTTATGGGCCAAATGTAACGAATGCTGATGTGGAATCATTTTATAAAAAAATGAAATCTCCAAATCCAGAAAAGCCACTATCATATGGTTTAAACTCTCAGTTAGTTAAAGAAGATGGTGTGTTAAAAGAGCGTGTGTATAAATCAGGAGGTTTATATGGTGCTGCAATTGATGAGATTGTAAAATGGTTAGAATTAGCACAAGGTGTTGCAGAAAATGAAGCACAAGGTAATGCTTTAGGACTTTTAGTTAACTATTATAAAACTGGAGATTTACAAACATGGGACGATTATAACGTTGCTTGGACAGCAGCAACTGCCGGAAATGTAGATTATATTAACAGTTTTATCGAAGTTTATAATGACCCTTTAGGATATAGAGGATCTTACGAAACGGTTGTACAAATCAACGATTTTGATATGTCAGCAAAAATGGCTGTATTATCTGAAAATGCACAATGGTTTGAAGATAACTCACCTTTAATGGATGCGCATAAAAAGAAAAGTGTTGTAGGCGTAACTTATAAAGTTGTAAATGTTGCAGGAGAAGCAGGAGATGCATCACCAAGCACGCCAATTGGTGTTAACTTACCAAACGCAAACTGGATTCGTGCAGCTGTTGGTAGCAAGTCTGTATCTTTAGGTAATATCATTCATGCTTATAATAATGCAGGAAGTACAGGTCGTTTAAAAGAATTTGTAAATGATGATGAAGAATATGAGTTAGAAGAAAAATACGGACAAGTAGCAGATAAATTACATACAGCATTACACGAAGTTATTGGTCATGCTTCAGGACAATTAAATCCAGGAGTAGGAGAGACTAAAGAGACACTAAAAAATTACGCTTCAACTTTAGAAGAAGGTCGTGCAGATTTAGTAGGGTTATACTATTTATACAACCCGAAATTACAAGATTTAGGATTGGTAGACGATTGGAAAAAAGTGGGTATGGCTGCTTATGATGGTTACATCCGTAATGGGTTAATGACACAATTAATTAGATTAAATCTGGGTGATGATGTGGAAGAAGCGCATATGCGTAACAGACAATGGGTAAGTGCTTGGGTCTTTGAAAAAGGTCAAGCAGATAACGTTATCGAAAAAATTACTCGTGATGGTAAAACATACTTTAACATCAACGATTACGAGAAACTACACGGACTTTTTGGACAATTATTAAGAGAAACTCAACGTATTAAGTCTGAAGGCGATTATAAAGCTGTAGAAGATTTAGTAGAAGGTTATGGTGTAAAAGTAGATAAAGCTATTCATAACGAAGTTTTAGAACGTAATAAGCAATTTACATCTCCAGCATATAGCGGTTTTGTAAATCCAGTATTAGTTCCAGAAACTAATGCAGCTGGAGAGATTACTGCAATTAAAGTAACACAACCAGAAAGTTTTGAAGGACAAATGTTAGACTATAGTAAAAACCATAGCTTTTTACCCGAAGTAAACTAATCTGAGTCAATCGTTAGAATTAGCTACGTAAAACTAAAAAAGCCTTAATCTAAATTTAGATTAAGGCTTTTTTTATGATATCAATTTTTAGTTTTTACTTTGATAAATTGGAATTTTTAAACCAAGATACAAATCAGCCGTTTTAGATTCTTTAGATATCATGTTTGATAATATAGATCCAGAGCCTAAAGTTAAAGGGCCTAATCTAAAACCTGCTCCCCAAGCAAAATCTTCATATTGTCTAAAACTAACAGGAGAATAAAAACTAAACCATTTGGTTTCTAATCGTGGTGCAATAGTTACAGCATTATTTATTTTGTTAGTGTATTCAGTGTTATTTTGAACTAGCGAAAAAGCACCTAATAAACTCAAATATATTGACTTGTGTATATTGTAATCTGCGGATAAGCGCAGCGCAGTAGGTAAATTCACTTTTTGTTTACTTGTTGTTTCCACTGAAGTGTAATTGTTATCTAAAAATTCTTCAGCATCATCATATCCAACAGTGCTTGCTGTTCGATTATTTAAGTCAAAACTATATTGAGTCACATTATCATACGTGATGGAGCCAATATCAGTAATTGATAGTCCAACTTTTAAAAGATATTTGTTAAGCCCTTTATTATCTGTGGTATTATCTCTTCGCCATTCATAAGTTATTCCGATATCAGCTCCAAATCCTGTGTGTAAATCATTAAAGTCGAAATCATCATCATTATTAATATCAATTGTACTTCCATAATTAATACTACCATTAGTGGAAATGGTTTCTGTAGACGCATTATAGCTACCAGAAAACCCTGGACTATTAAAATAATTAACACCAGCACCTTGTAATAATTTAAGGGTAATACCTCCTTTTAAAAAGTGATCAACGTCATCATATAAAACACGACCATAAGCAAAACCAATCTCAGCCCAAGCGTGAGTATTAGTAATCAGATTACTAGAGTCAAAAGAGAAATCTGATACACCATCAAATTCTTCATTTAAGGTTTCGTATAAACCACCATTAATATTATTTACATTAGCAAAAGCACGGACTCTAGTGATAATACCAACACTGTTTTTGTCGTTGATGTTAAACATGAAAGATGGTCCGACAAATTCAGCATTTGAGAAAAAGTTATTCTTATCAGAAGGGAAAAGGTTAGTATTATCATCAATATCTAGATTCTCATCAAAGATGTTACTAAAGTCCAGAGCATAATAATCACTACCAACAAAAACGCTTCCTGACATTATATTAATATCTGTTTTAAATCTAGAATCAACAATGTTTGAAGGGTTGTCTATTACGCCGTGTATACCAGAATAATTATCTACGGCATATCCAACATAGCTTTGTGCGAAAGAAAAAGAAGACAATAAAAGTGCTACAAAAGTAGCAGTAGGTTTTAAAATATTCATACTTAAATGGATTTGGTTTAAGTACAAATAAAAGCATTTTATTTAATTATGATAGTTATTATTTAAAAATAACTTTAATAGCTACAATCATTCCTATAAAACCAAGAAACGCCAAAAGGACCCAAAGCACACCTTTAAAATGGACTTTATGTAAGTTTAAATCCTTTCTGTACATTCTAATGAGCACAAAAATAAAAGCAATAGCGAATAAAACTCCAAAAACCATTTGTCCTTTACTAAACATAATTTATTTTTAAGCAAAATTACTAAAACTGAGGACTAACATCAAGGAATAAAACAACAATTACATGCAAGATAAAATTGAAGCAGTAAAAGCTTTTCATACAGCTTTTAAAATAGGACATAAAGAGGCACCAAAGGCAGATTTGGGTGATGCAAAAAACAAATTACGTTTCGAGTTAATGCGAGAGGAAAATGCCGAATATTTGGAGGCTGCTCAAAATAATGACTTAGTGGAAGTTGCAGATGCTTTAGGGGATATGCTTTATATTTTATGTGGTACAATTATCGAGCATGGTATGCAACATAAAATTGAAGAGGTCTTTGCAGAAATACAGCGTAGCAACATGAGTAAATTAGGAGAAGATGGCGAACCAATTTATCGTGAAGACGGAAAAGTATTAAAAGGGCCCAATTACTTTAAGCCAAATATTAAAGGGATATTAGATAAATAGTCTAGTGACAAATAAGTACAAAAAAAAGCAACCATTTGGTTGCTTTTTTTATATCTAAAATTAGACAAAACGATACACTTAAATTAAAGTTTAACTCGCCATCCAAAAGGATCTTCTACTTTATTAGTTTGTATAGCAACAATACGATTTTTTAATTGTGATGCAAAAGAATTTTCTTGTTCCGGAATTTCAAAATCTTCATCTCTAAATCCAAAACCAGAAATTGGCGAAATTACTGCAGCAGTACCAGCGCCAAACATTTCTTTTAAACTTCCGTTTTTAGAAGCTTCAACCAGTTCGCTAACTTTTACTTTTCTTACTTCAGTTTTTAAACCTTCAGCTTCGGCCAGTTGTAAAATACTTTTTCTGGTGATACCATCTAAAATACGATCACTGGTAGGAGACGTTAATAAGGTGTCATTGATACGTATAAAAACGTTCATTGCTCCCGCTTCTTCTATAAATTCGTGAGTAGTATCATCCGTCCAAATCACTTGTTGATATCCTTTAGCTTTAGCTAACTGCGTTGGGTAAAATTGACCAGCATAATTACCTCCAGCTTTTGCAAAACCAACACCTCCATTAGCACTACGTGAATATTTTTCTTCAATTAATACATTTACTTTTCCAGAAAAATATGCTCCAGAAGGGGCCGTACAAATTATAAATTTATATTCATCTGCAGGTGAGGCATGAAACCCATTACCTGATGCAAAAATAAAAGGTCTAATATATAATGAACTTCCTTCAGCTGTAGGAATCCAATCTTTTTCTACTTCTAAAAGTGCTTTTAAACCTTCGTAAAAATAATCTTCTGGTAACTCAGGAATTGATAATCGGTTAGCTGATAAGTTTAAACGTTTCACGTTTTCAAGTGGTCTAAACATAAAAACATCCTCATTTGCATCTTTGTAGGCTTTCATTCCTTCAAAAATAGATTGCCCGTAATGAAAAATCTTAGCCGATGGGTCTAAAGTTATAGGGCTGTAAGGAATGATTTCTGGAATTTGCCATTTACCATCTTTATAGTCACACGTCAACATATGATCAGAAAACACCTGTCCGAAAGCTAAATTGTTAAAATCAATAGAACTGATTTTAGACGTTTCAGTTCTTGTAATTTTTATATCGTTTTTGGTTAAAGTTGCCATATATTGTGGTTAAAATTTAGATACAAAAATACAGAATATTATATTAGAAAGTATACTATTGCACTTAAAATACTATCTTTGATTAACAAAATTTAACAGAGAACAACATGAGAAATTATTTTATCTTATTTGCATTATTGTTGGTTATAGTAGGGTGTAAAACCGAAACTAAAAAAGACGAAGCGGTTGAAGCGGCGGAAGAGAGAGCAAAAGAAATTAGTTATAAACCTTTTGGAAAAGAGATTATAGCTAACGATGCTATGGCTTCTAAATCCATGATTGCTAAATATAGAACCTTAAAAGCAGGAGATAGTATACCTGCAAAAGTAACTTTAAAAGTAAAAGAAGTTTGTCAAGCTAAAGGTTGTTGGATGACAGCAGATTTAGGAGATGGTAATGAGGTTATGGTCAAATTTAAAGATTATGGTTTTTTTATGCCTAAAGATATTGCGGGTGAGTTAGTGATTGTTAATGGTATGGCTTATGTTAAAGAAGTACCAGTAGAGGAGCAACGTCACTATGCAGAAGATAAAGGCGCTTCTAAAGAAGAAATAGAAGCTATTACAGAACCAAAACGCACGTATTCTTTTGAAGCCGATGGTGTGTTATTAGTAGATACAAAATAGTGAAACCACAAATTGAATTAACAAAAGACGGATCTTCAACCTTATTGCATCCAAAGTATAATGCTTTATATCATTCTACTTACGGCGCAATAGAAGAGTCTAATTTTGTCTATATAAACGCAGGATTGTTTGCTGTTTTGTCTTCGGAAACGGAACAAGATGTAAAACAACCCTGTTCTATTTTAGAAGTCGGTTTTGGCTCAGGTCTTAATGCTTTTAATACGTTTTTGAAAACAGAAGCATTGCCTGTTGATATAAATTATGTTGGTATTGAAACCTTTCCAGTAGGACTAGATATTGTGGAAAAACTAAATTATCCTGAATTGTTTTTGAAAAAGGATAAGCAAGATATTTTTAACACAATGCATGAAGTCTCTTGGGAAGAAGCACATCAGATTTCAAATCAGTTTACTTTAGAGAAACGCAATCATGATATTTTTAATTTAAAAATAAAGAATCATTTTGATGTCATTTATTATGATGCATTTGGTCCGGGGGCTCAGCCAGAGTTATGGACAGCGCCTATTTTCGAAATCATGTATGAAGCGCTTAAAAAAAATGGTGTATTAATTACTTATTGTGCGCAAGGCGCAGCAAGGCGTGCTATGATAAGTGTGGGTTTTAAGGTCGAAAGATTGCCAGGGCCACCAAATAAACGTCATATTTTAAGAGCAGTAAAGGTTTAGCTAGCTAGTCGTTTCTTAAATAAGATTCAATATTTGTCTATAACACTATCGGTTTTATTTTCAATGACTCAGAATTCATTTTATTTAGTGTTAAACCTTACTTAAACAGGATATTAGTCACTGTCTAAAATTGTATTTTTAAATAAAAAACAATGCGCATATTAATTACAGGAGCAACAGGATTAATTGGTACTGAAATTGTAAAGCAATGTCAAAAAAATAATATTGCTGTTAACTATTTAACCACTAGTAAATCCAAATTATCTAATTCCGAAAACTATAAAGGGTTTTACTGGGATCCATCAAATAACCAAATTGATAAAGACTGTTTAGATGAGGTAGATGCCATTATTCATTTAGTAGGAGCAAGTATTTCTAAATGTTGGACAGAGGCTTATAAAAAGACGATTTTGTTAAGTCGTATCCAAACGTCTCAATTATTATTTGACACGCTTAAAAACACGACTAATCAAGTCAAGCACATCATATCTGCTAGTGCAATTGGTATTTACCCTAATTCCTTAACCAATTATTATACAGAGGACACCACTGAGGTCAGTACCTCTTTTTTAGGGCAAGTCGTTAAACAATGGGAACAAGCAGTGGATGCTTTCTCTACTTTAAATATAATGGTCTCTAAAGTTAGGATTGGTTTAGTATTATCCTCTAAAGGAGGCGCACTGCCAGAAATGGCCAAACCCATTAAATTTGGTATGGGGGCGGCATTTGGTTCTGGAAAACAATGGCAATCCTGGATACATGTTACTGATTTGGCTAGTTTGTTTTTACATATATTAATTAATGAATTAGAAGGTGTTTATAATGGTGTGGCACCCAATCCAGAAACTAATAGCTATTTAACCAAGGCTATTGCAAAACAATTAAAACGCCCATTACTTTTACCTAATATTCCAGAATTTGCAATGAATTTAATATTAGGCGAAATGCATATTTTATTATTTGAAAGTCAAAGGGTCAGTTCTCAAAAAACAGAAGACACCGGATTTAACTTTATTCATTATAATTTGCAGAGTGCTTTGCAAGCCGAGTATTAATATTATGTTGCTGATTTACTGTGAATAAAAAATGATATGGATTCTTGTAAAAGACAAGTAAGCTTCACCTTTATTTTTTTATCAAAGTTTTTGTGCTTACTCCATTTGCTGTATTGAATTTTATAAAATAAACGCCAGTAATCAGTTGAGATACATCTAAATTTATCGTGTTATTTAAATTTGACACACTTTTAATTAATTGACCTGTGACATTAAAAATTGAAATGTCCTTTACATTGGACATGTTTTCTAAAACTAATATGTCAATGACAGGATTAGGATACATGTTAATATCAGAATTTACAAAACTGCTATTAGATAGTTGATTATCATTAGAGAAATCGAATTCATATGCACCAATATCAAAATGATCGCCATTAGGTTTAACCACACCATTGGCATCGTTTTTTATGTTTAATCCGTAAAGCGTTTCGTATAATTGATAAGTAGAATGTTCTATACCAGCATCTATTGCGGGCGAATTTGATTGTAATCTAAAATTAATATTTTCAGAATTTTCAAATAATGGGTAGGCTTCAATACTACCAGCTCCTTTGCTTGTATTGGTCATAAATTGACTAAGTGTATATGAGTTTGATCCCCATTCTATATTAGAAATGCCATCAGGTTGATAAAAAAGATTATTTTCAAAAACGGAATTAGACATATGAGCTGATCCTCCAATGGACATATGATAACCATTAGGACTTACATTTGAAACAATATTATTAACTGCAAATAGTGTTGCAGTTGGATTACTAATACTAGAATTTATACCATTATCGATATTAAAAAACGTATTATTAATCATATAAACCATTTGACTTGACCAAGATATATAACCTTTTGCAGTATTGGAATCGTTATGTATATCATGAATTAAATTTCCAATGATATAGACATCATGTACTTGATCACCACCAACCTGAATACCGGTGGAAGTACATTCAAAGATCTCATTATTTAAAATCCATACATTTTTTGGCGATAATGTTGGACCATAATGCATGACCATTGCAGAACCATCACTACCCGATGACCAACCATTATAGTCAAACATAACATTTTCCGAAACAATGACTTTATCCACTTCTTTGATATCTATAGCATTCTCTCCGCAGGTATACATTATATTTCTTCCAACATAATAATTTTTTGCTGTATAATTTGCAGCATGCCCATTTCCTACAGCATCACCTCCAGCTCTTGTTATTATATTGTCAATGATCCATATTCCATTAGAATTACCATTAATACCTATTCCCATACTATCGGCTTCAGAAAAAGTTCCATCTGCAGGATCAAAAGCATTAGAGTTGTTATAGTTGCAGTAAAACACAATATCTTCAGACGACTCACCGTCTTCCCAAGAAAGAGCAGATAATGCTTTTGTATTACAGTTTCTAACAGCTACGTGATGTGCTTGTTTAATATTATAAGAACGAACAGTTAAACTCATTTCAAATTCTAAATTTTCCATAATAACATATGCGCTATTCATGTAAAAAGGTGTGTTGCCAGAAAAAGTGACACGTTGATCAGCTGATGCTCCACGAATAAATATTGGTCTTTCCACAGTTCCTGTTAGTGCAAGTACTGTATAACCTCTCGGGTATGATACACCATGGTATTCTATTACAGAACCTGGAGGTATATTACTAGCGCTTGGCAATGATGTTCTTGGAACAGCTAAAGACCCATAATTGTTATTAGAGTTAGTTGCATTAGGATCTGTATTATCTATATAGTGTGTGTAGTAGCCGCCTTCCGTATTTTGATTATAAGTCAGTTCGGGATTACGATTAGCGACAGCATCATACATACGGTAATTTTCAAAAACACCAAATTCTGGAACTGGTATTCCTGTGGCAGGTTCCCATACTTCGTAAACAGCGGTAACTGTTTTGTTACCCGTCATAGTAATATCCGCAATAAGTCTATTTCCAGAAATATCGCCAGTCCAATGTGAAAATTTATATCCTACAGCAGGACGAGTTATCAGTCTAATTGTAGTGTTTTCTTCAAATACGTCTTGGTCTATTATGTTGTCTTCAAGTAGTTTTAAAACAGAGCCATTGGTAACATTAATGGTAAGAGTATATGCTGTAGGTAGATTTTCCGATAATAGAGAATTACAGTTTTTATCGGTCTTTGCAAATGTGTTTAAGGTGAAAAAAAATACAAAAATGAGGGAGATTACTTTTTTCATTAGACTAAAATTAGTTGTTGGTTATGTTTTATGCTGTGGTTAATACATAAGTATTGCTCTTTTTTAGCCTATTTTGTTTTCTTATGAAACAATAATAGTCTAAAAAAAAGTAATGCTTACAGAGAGCTAAAGTATGGATTAAAAATCATTCGGTATTGATAATAGTGTTTTTTTACCACTTATACTATTGTAAGTTTTAGAATCAAGTTGATTTTTAGATTTCTTATCGGCTAATTGTTTTTCTTTGATTATATCTTCTACGCGCCATTATTAGTCTATATCTAACATCATCATAAACGATGCTTGTCAATAGAATAAAGGCACCGATAATTAAAGTGTTCAATTTAAAATTTAGTCTAGAATATAAAAAACCAGCCATTAATCCTCCTGCAAAAAAGAATAAAATGATATAAATTCTAAGTTTGATATTTGCTTTCAATTTTTCTTTTTGTTGCTCTGATTTAGGGAATAATATTAAAGAGAGATCAATCCCTAAGTCGGTAAAAAGGCCAGTAAGGTGTGTTGTTCTGACGACAGCATTTGATATTTTGGTTACAAAAGAGTTTTGAAGTCCCATTGCAAAAAGGAGTAAGCAAATAATTAAATTGGGGTAATTAATTACTGTAAAATCGCTTAAAAGACCAACAGTGATTAAGATAAGACATTCTATAATTGTTGGTACAACAAAGACATTTAGTTTTTTGTTTTTTCTATATTTTTCAATTAAGAAACTAGACATAAACGAACCAAATAGAAACGAAAAGATATAAAGAAAAAAAATAGTGCCTTTCCAAAAATCCAAATTAGCGACGTCATTAATAAATAATGCAAAATGCCCCGTAACATTGGTGGTCAATTGTTTAAATGCTAAAAAACCGGAAACATTTACTATACCGGCAACAAAAGATAAAATCGTAGCAATTCGCAGATTATGTTTTAAAGTTCTGCTTTTGCCTTGATGTCTGAACATGATTTTTATTTTAATTATTTAACTTTAGTTAAAGTACAGGTTGTTAGTTTTTTTAGTGTTGTAGATTTACTTAATTCATTATCCATTTGAAGGCTTTTTCTTTTGTCGCTCTAAAAATGGTATTATGTGCTTCGTTAGGTTCGTCGGAATATTTCCAATTTAAATGTTTAGCTGCACTCGATTTTAATAACTCGGCAAATGTGTTTGTTGCAACTGATATATCCTCTGCATTGGATCCTGCAAACCATAATTTTAGGTCCTTATCTGGAAATGTTTGGAAACGTGATGTTGCCGTTTTTACTAAATGCATATCGTTCCACCATAACGAGGGATCCATTGCAATATAAAAATCAAAAGCATTAGGCTGTAATAATAATGTTTCCACAACAAATAGACCAGCTAGAGACTCACCCACAATTCCTTTTTTTGCAGTTGTACGGTAGCGTTTATTTATTTCTAAAAATAACTCGTCAGTTATAAATGCTCTAAAATTTTTAGCACCATCAGTTAATGGGCAATAATCTTCATCTGCTTTAATTTTAGAAAAACCAGATAAATCTTTTCTTCGGTCCGTGTTTTCTATACCGACTAAGATAATGGGAGGGATACTTTTGGAATCTATAAGTTTTGATAGGGTATTGGCTATGTGCGGGAAATCTTCTTTAATTCCGCCATCAGGCATATATAAAACGGGGAATGTTGCAGTGGATTCTTTATATTTTGGAGGTGTCCAAACGGTTATGACTCGAGTTTCGTTTACTGCTTTAGAATCTATTGTAAACGTATCGTGGTTTGGAATTATATCTGTAATTTGTGCATTGTCTTTGCACCCAAAAAGGACCACACATAAGATTAAGTAATAGCTGATTTTTTTCATAGTACCGATTTAACTACAAGTTAAAACAAAAATTAAACAGGGATTATTTTATTGACTTAAATTTTTAATACGTTCTAGTAATGTCGGATGAGAATAATGCATAAATACATAAGCGGGATGTGGTGTTAAATTGCTTAAACTATTTTTAGATAATTTTTTAAGCGATGTAATCAAAGGTTCTGCTTTATATGTTTTTTTTGCATAATCATCGGCTTGGTATTCAAATTTTCTCGAAAACCAATGCATTAATAAGCCTGTCAATTCTGATAAAGGTGAATATAAAATTCCGAAAGCAATTAGTCCAATATGAAAACTAGGCATTGACACCCCTAATGCATCACTTAATAAAGGATTTTCAATTAATAAGGATAGAATAAACAGGGTTAATCCTGTTAGTAAAACGGAAGTTATTAAATTAAAAACAATATGTTTCTTTTTGTAATGACCAATCTCGTGTGCTAATACGGCAACAATTTCATCTTCCTCTAAATCGTTAATTAATGTATCGTAAAGTGTTACTCGTTTTTCGCTTCCAAAACCAGAAAAATAAGCATTCGCTTTTGTACTTCGTTTAGAGCCGTCAATAACAAAAATTTTATCTAAATTAAAACCTACAGTTTTAGCATATTCGGAGATGGCGGTGCGTAAAGTTCCGTCTTCTAATGGACTTTGTTTATTAAAAAGAGGGACAATTATTCTAGAATAAAACAGGTTTGCAATTACTGTAAATAGCGTTACTAATGCCCAGGCATATAACCAAAATTGTGGTCCTGTAGTTTGATAAAACCAGGTTAATGCCGCAAGAATGGCGCCTCCAACAATAATGGTCATAAACCAACCTTTAATTTTATCAAAAATAAAAGTCTGTTTTGTTGTTTTATTAAATCCAAATTGCTCTTCAATAACAAAGGTTTTATAATAGGAAAACGGCGTGGTTAAGATATCGCTACCTAACATTATTATCCCAAAGAAAATTAGCGTGACCACAATAGAATTATCTGTTAACTGTCTCGCGATTTGATCGATAAATGCAAAACCATCTAAAAAGAAGAAGGCTAAAGTTAGTACTAAAGAAAAACCAGAAGTTAGTAATCCAAATTTATAGTTTTTAGCTTTATAACGTTGCGATTTACTATAGTCTTCGTCATCATATACATCTTGTAAATCTAATGGTAAGACATCATTATAATGTTTCGCGTTAAGCGCATCTAAAATAGTATCCATTATAAAACTGATAATTATAATGGTTATAATGATATAAAAAAGAGTGTTAGGAGTCATAAGTTTTATTTAAAATCGCGTTGACGCTTAGCTTCAAAAATTAAAATTCCAGCAGCAACAGAGACATTCATAGAATCTATAGCACCTTGCATAGGTATTTTTATATTCTGTTTAGAGGCTTCTCGCCAAGCAGTGCTTAGTCCGTCAGCTTCTGTGCCAACAACAATAGCAGAAGCTTGCGTGTAATCTTGTTTATGATATGGGACAGCGTCTTGTAAAATAGCACTGTAAATAGCAACGTTGTTTTTATTTAAAAAAGTAATAATAGCATCTGTAGTGCCTGTTGCAATTTGATTGGTAAATACACAACCAACACTAGAACGTACAATGTTGGGATTATATAAATCTGTTTTAGGATTAGCAATAATTACGGCATCTACATTGGCCGCATCCGCAGTACGTAAAATAGCACCGATGTTTCCAGGTTTTTCAGGCGCTTCGGCAATTAATATTAACGGCTTTTTATTGGTAAAACTAATGCTTTCTAAATGATGAGGTTTGCTTTTTACAATAGCTATAATCCCTTCAGTAGTGGCACGATAAGCAATTTTCTGATACACCTCTTTTGAAACTTCAATACAATCTATTGTTTCTGGAAACGTATTCAGTTTGCTGACATCATAAATGTCAGGAAAATAAAAAATGGTTTCAATAACGTATTGACCAGTTATAGCTAATTGTATTTCGCGTTCGCCTTCAATAATAAAAGTTCCTGTTTTTTTTCGTTCGCGCGATTTCTCTTTTAATAAAACGATATGTTTAATTAATTGATTTTGAGTACTACTAATCTGTTTGTTTGCCATTTATATTTTGTAATGAAGAGTGCAAATTTAAGGTAAATCTCGCAGTATACATAGTTATAGAGGTTTGTCCTTGAAAAGAATAGAGTTAGATGTGTAAAATCAATAAAAAAAGTGCTAAAACATAAGTGATTCTACAAAAATTAGTGTCTATATTTTAATATAAGTTTGTTCGTTTTTTTGTGTAAGTAATTATAATTACTTTCGACTTAGTATAGAATACTAAAAACCAAATTTTTAAAATGAAACATTTATTTTACACATTATCTCTAGCCTTAATTTTGTTTTCATGTAAAACGGAAACAAAACCAGAAGTAAAAACGGAAACTAAAGTTGAAGCCGATACGACTAAAAAGAAGGTAGAGGTTAAAACAAAAACGTACCCAGAAAACTTAACGAAAGTGTTTAATGCTCATGGAGGAGTAGATTTATGGAAGTCTATGAAATCTTTAGAGTATACTCAAGATAAGCCTGACGGAAAAGAAGTGACAATTACAGATTTGAACAATAGAAAAGCGTTGCTTGAATCTGAAAATTATACTATTGGCTTTGATGGAACAAAACCTTGGTTTTTAAATAAAACAGGTAAAGAATTTAAAGGTTACGATCCTAAATTTGGATATAATTTGATGTTTTATTTTTATACAATGCCTTTTATTTTGTCTGACGACGGAATTAAATTTTCTGAAGCTGAAGCACTTGTTTTTGAAGGAGTCACTTATCCAGGGATTAAAATATCTTATGATAATGGAGTAGGAGCAACACCTGAAGATATTTATGTTTTATATTATAATGCGGAGACTTTTAAAATGGAATGGTTAGGGTATACAGTAAATTTTGTGCCAGGAATTGATACTAAAGAATTACATTTTAGACGTTATAGTGACTGGCAAGACGTTAATGGATTACTATTGCCTAAAACGATTACAGGTTATGGATTTAAAGATGATAAACCAACAACACCTAAAACACCGAATACGTTTACGGATGTGAAAATCACAAAAATGGCACCTGAAGCTTCGCAATTTGTTAAGCCTGAAAAAGCAACATTTGTAGAGTAATACAGACTATAATATTATATATAAAAAAGCTTCAGTTAAATACTGAGGCTTTTTTTGTAAGTAAATATAATTACTTGCGACATAAATCAGAATTCTAAAAAACAATAATTTAAATGAAACATTTATTTTACACTTTATGTATCGGACTACTTTTTATTTCATGTAAAAATGAAACTAAAACAACAACCGAAAAAGCTTCAGAGCTACCTAAGGCAACAACTGTAGTTGCTAAGTCAAATTATCCTGAAAATATTTCAAAAGTATTTGAAGCGCATGGAGGCATTGATAATTGGAATCAAATGCAGTCATTGGCTTTTACAATGACTAAGCCTGATGGAAAAGAAATAACGACTGTAAATTTAAAATCTAGACAGTCTTTAATTACAATGCCAGCTCATGTGTTAGGTTACGATGGTAAGACCGTATGGTTAGATAATAAAAGTGATGCGGTGTATAAAGGTAACCCAAAGTTTTATTATAATTTAATGTTCTATTTTCATACTATGCCATTTGTGCTAGCTGATAAAGGCGTTAATTATGAGGACGCAAAACCTTTAAGTTTTGATGGTGTCGATTATCCAGGAATTAAAATTAGTTATGATAATGGTGTAGGAGAGTCGTCTGATGATGAGTATGTTTTGTATTACAATCCAACAACATTTAAAATGGAATGGTTAGCCTATACTGTTACTTTTAATAGTAAAGCTAAAAGTGAAAAATGGTCGTTTATCAAATATGGTAAATGGCATACCATTGAAGGTATAGCATTACCTGATACTTTAACATGGTATATTGTTGAAGATAATTTACCAGTTAAAAAACGTAACGATTTACAGTTTACAGATGTTACTTTGTCTAAGCAAGCATTACCTGCTAGTACATTTGCAAAACCAGAAACTGGAACTGTAGTAGAGTAAGTATTAGTTATAAAATTTTAAATAAAAAAAGCGACCCGTTGGGTCGCTTTTTTTATTTAAGGTTATTTGTAAATTTAATTGTCACACTGAGCGCAGTCGAAGTACATCTTTAGTATTATATTTTTGAGTTTTTAAGGACTTCGACTGCGCTCAGCCTGACATCGGTAATAAAAGGATGCTTATTAGTATTGTTGTCACACTGAGCAGAGTCGAAGTGCTTATTTAGTATTATGTTTCTTGTTTACAAGGACTTCGACTGCGCTCAGCCTGACATTAGTAATAAAAAGATGATTATTAGTGTTGTTGTCACACTGAGCGCAGTCGAAGTGCTTATTTAGTATTATGCTTTTTAATTTCAAGGACTTCGACTGCGCTCAGCCTGACATTAGTAATAAAAAGATGATTATTAGTGTTTTTGTCACACTGAGCACAGTCGAAGTGTTTCTTTAGTACTATGTTTCTTGTTTACAAGGTCTTCGACTGCGCTCAGCCTGACATTAGTAATAAAAAGATGATTATTAGTGTTGTTGTCACACTGAGCGCAGTCGAAGTGCTTATTTAGTATTATGCTTTTTAATTTCAAGGACTTCGACTGCGCTCAGCCTGACATTAGTAATAAAAGGATGCTTAGTAATATTATTGTCACACTGAGCGTAGTCGAAGTGTTTATTTAGTATTATGCTTTTTAGTTTTAAGGTCTTCGACTGCGCTCAGCCTGACATTGGTAATAAAATGATAATTAGTAGTATTGCTGTCACACTGAGCGGAGTCGAAGTGTTTATTTAGTATTATGTTTCTTGTTTACAAGGACTTCGACTGCGCTCAGCCTGACATTAGTAATAAAAAGATGATTATTAGTGTTGTTGTCACACTGAGCGCAGTCGAAGTGTTTATTTTATCGATTTAGATACCATTGTATTTATAATGTGTTGCATTCCTGCATTCAGATAAAATTTTAAGTAAATCAAAGTCCTTATTAATTAGAGCTTCTTTTTTAGATTTTGTCCAACCTTTAATTTTCTTTTCAAAATAAATGGCTTGGATTACATCATTAAATTCTTGGTGAAATTGACAAATGACAGGTCTTCTTTTGAATGTGTAACTATTTCTGTTTTTACCAGATTGGTGTTCATTAAGTCGTTTTTCGAGGTTATTTGTTATTCCTGTGTAGAACGAATTATCTGAGCATTTTAATATGTAAACAAAATAGAAATGCATTTGTGTTTGTTTAGTTTTAATGACTTCGACTGCGCTCAGCCTGACATTAGTAATAAAAAGATGCTTAGTAATATTATTGTCACACTGAGCGCAGTCGAAGTGTTTATTTAGTATTATGCTTTTTAGTTTTAAAGGACTTCGACTGCGCTTAGCCTGACATTAGTAATAAAAAGATGATTATTAGTATTATTGTCACACTGAGCGGAGTCGAAGTGCATATTTAGTATTATGTTTCTTGATTACAAGGACTTCGACTGCGGTCAGCTTGACATTGGTAATAAAAAGATGATTATTAGTATTGTTGTCATACTGAACTCAGTCGAAATATCTTTATAGTGTTAACTCTATTTATTCTTATACTTCTCAGAGTAACGCTTGTACAATTCTGTTTGGTGTGTTTCTAAGCTAATTTTACGACCTTGGATAAAAGCTTGATCCAATTTGTTAGTTCTCATGTCTAAAGCATCGCCTTGGCTAATAAAAAGGGTAGCATCTTTACCAACTTCTAGAGAGCCTACTGAGTCGTCTATACCTAATATTTTGGCAGTATTTAAAGTAATTAAACTTAAGGCCTGAGCTTTAGTTAGACCATAAGCAACAGTTGTGCCGGCTAAAAACGGAAGGTTTCTGGTGTTCATACGCTCCATGTCTCCCGAATTTTCTAAACCAACTAACACACCAGCATTTACTAATTGCGCGGCTAATTTATAAGGTAAATCATAATCATGATCGTCTCCTTTAGGTCTAGAGTGCGTGCGTTGTACTAATACAGGAATATTATTTTGCTTAAGTAAGTTAGTGACATTATTAGCTTCATAACCACCAACAATAATCATACTCTTTATCTTTTCCGTTGTAGCAAAATTTATAGCATCCGTAATCCCTTTTTCGTTATCCACATGTATAAATAGTTTTTTAGAGCCATCCATTAAGCCATGTAAAGCTTCAAAAGGCAAATCTTTTGGAGAGGTCTTATTAGCATTATAGGCTTTGCTTTGTGCAAAGTAGCTCGTTAGCTCGTCAACCTCCTTTGCATAGTTTTTGTTTTCTTTTAAAACATTAGGTTCTCCTAACCACCAACGTCCTCTAGAGTAGTTGCTTGGCCAGTTTAGATGTATACCATCATCTTCCTTAATAACGGCATCTTCCCAGTTCCAAGCATCTAATTGTACAACACTTGATGTTCCAGAAATTCGTCCACCACGAGGTGTGATTTGCGCCATTAAGACTCCGTTTGGTCTCATGGATTCTACGATCTTAGATTCTGTATTATATGCAATTAAACTTCTAATATGCGGATTCATAGCACCAACTTCATCTTCGTCATCACTTGCTCTAACAGCATCAACTTCTACTAATCCTAAAGTAGAATTTGGAGCAATAAAACCAGGATATACATGTTTACCTTTAGCATCAATAACAGTTCCTTGTCTTGCAATTTTTGTGTTGGCACTACCAACAAACGTTAGTGTACCGTTTTCAAACATTATTAAAGCATTTTCAATAACGTCACCGTTTCCTAAATGTACTGTTGCACCTTCAATAGTAATGGCTTGGGTTTGTTTATCTCCAGGCGTTTGTTGGGCAAAACTAATTGCCGAAACACATAACGTCAGGATTAATATTTTAAGTGTTCTCATGATTTATTATCGTTTTATTTCCGCTTAAGCGAAAAATTTATGAGTGTATATTTTATGTTTTACTTTAGGTATTGACTAGTGTTGGTGATCAATAGAATCACAATGTAATAGTTCTTTTTCTTTTTTCTCAATAGGTTTAGTTTTTAACCCTTTGTTTTTAGCTTGAAGCATTAGCATTGTTAATTCGTTTTTCTCCTTTTTAATCGTTTCTCTAAGTTTAGCATCACGTTCTAAATCAAAATAGATTTTTCCTTCTATGATTGTTTTTTCAGCTTTAGCGTAAATAGATAAAGGATTATCCGTCCATAATACTACATCTGCATCTTTTCCAACTTTAATACTACCCACACGATCATCAATATGTAATAATTTAGCAGGATTTAGAGTCACAAATTTCCAAGCGTCTTCTTCGCTAATATCTCCATATTTTACAGATTTAGCAGCTTCTTGGTTTAGACGTCTTGACATCTCTGCATCATCACTATTAATAGCAACTAATACACCAGCATTGTGCATGATTGGTGCGTTAAAAGGGATGGCGTCATTTACTTCATATTTATAAGCCCACCAGTCAGAGAATGTAGAACCTCCTGCACCATGTTCCACCATTTTATCAGCTAGTTTGTAACCTTCTAAAATATGTGTGAATGTGTTGATTCTAAAGTCGAACTTTTCAGCCACTTTCATTAACATGTTAATCTCGCTTTGCACGTAAGAGTGGCATGAGACAAAACGTTCTTTATTTAAAATTTCGGCAAGCGTTTCTAGTTCTAAATCTTTTCTGTACGGTTTACCACTTTTCTTTAAAGCATCATATTCTTTACCACGTTGGAAGTAATCCGTATAAACTTGCTCAACACCCATTCTGGTTTGCGGAAAACGAGTTTTAGCATTATCTCCCCAATTAGATTGTTTTACATTTTCACCTAAGGCAAACTTGATAAATTTAGGACTGTTTTTGTAGACTAAATTATCGGCTTTTTCTCCCCATTTTAATTTGATGATGGCAGAACGTCCTCCAATTGGATTGGCAGATCCGTGTAATATTTGAATACTAGTCACACCACCAGCAAGATTACGGTAAATGTCAACATCCTCGGCATCTAGTACATCTTCAATAGTTACTTCCGCAGTACTGTTTTGCCCAGCTTCATTCACACTTTCTGTCGCAATATGCGAGTGCTCGTCAATTATTCCAGCAGTTAGATGTTTTCCTGTTCCGTCAATAACGGTAGCATTACCAGCACTTAAATTAATGCCCATTTTAGCTATTTTTCCATTTTTAATTAGGACGTCCGTATTTTTAATAATACCATCTTTCTCGTTAGTCCAAACCGTTACATTTTTAAACAATAATGTTTCTTGCTGTGGTAGGCTTTCCATACCATATGCCATATTTGGATAGGTTACAGGATATATTGTAGGTGTTTTATCGTCTTTATCCTCGCTATCTTTTTTATCTCCTTTTTTAGCGTCTTTTGCCTGCTTAGTAGCCAAAAATGGCCCCTCGTTACCATTAGGGTAAAACAATTTACCGCTTAATGTTTTTGGGTTGGTAACGTTAGTAACGACTCTAACAAATTCCTTTTTAGTACTATCTGCAGCAGCAAAGGTTAATTGCATCCAATTAGCACTAAAGCTTATTTTAGAACCATATTCTTTAGTCTTTGTTTTAACCTTAGATTTTAGTTTTTCAATGTCACCAGAAATCTCTAACTCATAATCTGTATTGTCAAAATTAAAAGTGTAACTACCACGTAAATCTGCAGTATTCATAGGTGTTAATTCATCTTTGATACCCGTCACCCAGTTTTCATAAATAGTAGTTTCTTTCTCAAAAACATCACCAGAAGTAATTAAAAAGTTAGCATAAGCACCAGATTTAAGATGACCAAGTTCTGATGATTTTCCAATAATTCCGGCAGGAATAGTCGTTAAAGCTTCTAAAGCCTTTGTTTTGTCTAAACCATAGGCAATAGCTTTTATAATATTCGGCATTAATTCTTTCGCCTCTTTTAATTTGTGCGTCGTTAACGCAAACTGAATATTGTTTTCGGCTAAAACTTTAGGGTTAGCAGGACTTTGGTTCCATGCTTTTAAATCCTCAAGGCTAACAGACTGGGCTAATAATGGATCTTCCATATCATAAGCATCCGGAAAATCTAATGGTAAGATAAATTTAGCATTGGTATTTTTAATATCACTAATCAACTCATACTCGTCACCACCACCAACAAATACATATTGGATCCCAAATTGATCTCCTAATTTGTCAAAACGTAACGCATTTATCTTTTTACCAGCATCAAAAAACTGAACCAGATTTTTATTAGCTATATAAGCTTCTAAAGCGCGATCTTTTTCTTTAATATTACCTTTAGCATACCAATCTGCATCATGGTTTACCTGGCGTAATAAAGCCATAGTCCCCATTAAGGATGTTGGATAAGCCTGTCTAGAGGTTTTACTTTTAGACGTCCCAGAAAACTGACCAACTCTGTCGTCTAATAATCTAGTAGCATCACTACCCGAAGCTGCTAGTGTTACTAATACACCAGTCCCTTGGATAATACCATCATCAATATGTGAGTTGACAACTCCAAAACCAGCCTTACGTAATGCTTCCGCTTTTTTGCTATCAAACTTAAAATGGTCTATTGCATTTTGGTCAGGTCTAATATGGTCATTCCAATAAAAACCTTCGCGACTAGCGTCATATTGTGGATTTCTTCTATTGCCAGAAGCGCTACTCGGTTTTTTAATACCAAAATCTGAATAAATATCAATAAAAGAAGGGTAAATAGATTTACCAGTCACATCAATAACAACAGCGTTTTTCGGGATAGTAACAGACGCTCCAGAAGACACGACTTTACCATCTTTAATAAGCAAGGTTCCTTTTTCAATAATTTGATTAGGAGTGACATAAATTTTAGCGTTTGTTAAGGCTGTGTAATTAGACGTGTTGGTTTTTACACCATCGTTTTTTGGAACATACTCTTGTGCAAAAGAAAAATAACCGCACAACAGCAGGCTTAATGCTGCCCATTTTTTAATCATTGGTTGATAGTTTTAGGTTGTTTAAAAACTAAATATAAGCATAAGCCAATATGCCAAACAAACCTCAAATAAGTTTTAACGTTTTTAAAAAGTTTTGTCTTCCAAATAATTAACCAATAAAGCTACGACGTAACTGTAGCTATCCATACCTTTAGCTTGGTTGTTGGCTTTTAGATACGTCGTGTAGGTCGATCTAAAAAAAGGTTCTAACGGATTTTGATAAGCATTCCAAAACTTACTGACCTCTTGATAGTTTTTTATAATCCCTGTATTAATAGTCGGTAATAATTGGTCATATAAATCAGGATCACGTTTAAAAATTTCGCCAAGACAATGCCTTAAACCAAATGTGTAACCCGAATATTTAAAATAGATATTTTCGTTGCTAATAGTGGCTAAAAAACCAATAAAATTAGCCTCGTTTTCTTTAGCATAACCCAATTGGTGTGCGACTTCATGCGCAGCAGTCGTCGGGAATTTATACACCGGAATCATATCATCCACCTGAGCCTCGTTAGTAATTGGATTTAAATACCCACTAAAACCCATGTAGGTTAATGGATAACTAAATAACGATTTTTTTAAACTTTTAGGATGGTATTCCAAATGCGGAAAATCGGTTTTTAAAGCCTCATAACTTTTAGGCGTTAATGCTAAAATTTCGGATTTAGTAAACGGTAATTCGACCTTTAAACTATCATTTTTAGTGATTTCTAATTGAATAGCATTAGATTTTTTAATCAAGTTTTTGGTCACCGTAACTAATTGCTCAGTCGTGTAATCATCCTCTAAATTTAAATTTTTATGCAAAGGATTTCGGTAATAATTAAACCCCCAAAATAAATGAAACGCCATAAAAATAACGCTAACAGCAGCAAAGACATCAATTAGCCAACGTACGGTATCTTTCCAGATGCGTTTTACATTTAAAATTAGCCAACGGATAATAAAAATTATAGTAAAAGCATATAATAAATCGCCAAAACTAAAAGGTAACCAACCCAAAGTATACCTAAATAATTTAGAAATAAAGGGATACAAACCATTACTATATACAACCTCGACCGTGTCCGGGAATTTAGCCGAAACTTTCACTAATATATACATTGGTATAATCAGTAAGGCAATCCACAGTTTTTTGTTTTTTAGCATAACTCAAAAATAATTAAAAATTAGGACCAATCGCTTAGGTTTGTTTAAAAGGTTTCTACCTGCTGTCCGTTATATCTTTTTTTGCAAAAAAGGATGCCACTACCATCAGGAGTATGGACTGAGGTTGTTTTTTGTTTATAAAGGAATAAGAAATGTTTTAAAATTGTGAAAATCAGTTGTTATTGAGGGAAACCGTAAAGTAAAATCAATTTATATTTATACATTTATGAATTAAAGGAAAGTATTTGCAGAGAATAGTTAATATGAAATTATGGCATTAGAAGAAAAAATATATGACATAGAAGCTAATAATGATTGGGCTAAAAACGTAAAAGGAGAACATTTGTACATTGACAATGCTCCAAGTGGACGTCAGGGGTATTTCTGCATTGGTTGTGATAAACAAATGGAAGCTGTAAAAAGAAAGAATAGGAATCATAAATCTTACTTTAGACATGTGCCTGTTGATGTTAAAAAAGATTTAGTGCCCTGTACTTTTAGTAATAGAGAGTATAGAGAAATATTAGCTGCCGACATTCTACAAAGACTAAAATCTATTAAAGTACCAACGGTGTATAAGTACCCTCCATACAAAGAAGATGGTGCGCCTATACTTTTAGAGCAGTCAAAATTTATATACGCTGATAAGGTTAAATCTCAACTTACATTTTTTGAAGACGAAGATGGGACTATTGGGTATGGTAAAAATGTAGATGTTGAAGAAAGGTATTTACTTATGAAACCAGATATTGTTTTTTTTGATGTTGAGAACAAACCAATATTATTTATAGAATTAGTAGATAAGCATAAAGTTACAGAAGAAAAAAAGATAAATTTAAGACGATTAGGGATTGATACGGTAAGTATTATAGTGCCTAAATCATCAGAAAAAGAAATAGAAGATAATTTTAAGTCAACACAACGTGTAAAGTGGGAATTTAATGGAAAAGAAGCAAACACCAAATATGTATCAGTTTCCGATGGATCTTCAGAAGGAATACTGGAACCTGATGAATACCAAAGAAGAGTTTTTGAAGAATCGATCAATTGCCGTAAAGCAAGACTTAATAACACGTTACGTACTATTGAAAAATGCTTGGGAACGGAATATTACAGAAGAGCAGAACAATATTTTGAGTCAGAAAGATCTAGAATTGAGGAGTCTACAAGATCAGCTAGGGAGAGATTGGGATCTATGGAGTCAGAATATGAAAAATATGTATTTGAAGAGCTTGGAGGACAATTTCAAGAGTTTGAAACAAGAGGAGAGGCTTTTGGAAGAAAGAAAGCAAAGTTTTCAGAATACGTTAGAGGCTTGGAAAAAAGATATTTATCAGAAGCTAGACGAATTGACAGCGAGCAAAAGTCAATTCAAAACGAGTATGAAGTCCAACGAGAGCATGGTCAGTCTGAAAATGCGATTAGAAAAGAATTCGAAGATATTGAAGACGGATTTAAACGCCACTTTAATGAGCGAAAAGGAGAAGTTACCAGGCTTAATGAAGCTGAAAAAAGAGAAATTGAAGAAATTGAACGAGAAACAAACCAATTTCAACCAAGATATTCAAGAGCTGAGTCTAAAATACGAAACGATTTTAATAAAGAAGAAGCAGAAATTGAAGAGCGACGAAGAACTTTACAGAAAAGAGTTGATAACGAACTTGCAAAACAAATCAGGCAAGGAACCACCGAAGGATTACCCGAAGGAATTAATCCCTTATTGGAAGCAGAAAGAATGGGAAACGATTTCAAAATTGCTGCAAGCAAAGAAAATAGTTATAAGAGGGCACGGGAATTACTTAAAACGGGAGCTTGGAAAGCATGGTAAGGATTTAGATTGGTTTATGAGTAAAATGTGATCATATTTTTCAGCTACAATCAAAGAGCAACACCTAATGTTATTTCTAACTTAAAAAGGTTTTTTAATGCATCTGCAATTTGTACTTTTGTAATTCAATTAAAACTATACAAATGAGTCAAGACGTTAGAGCTTTAGAGCCAAAAGCATTATGGAATAAATTCGCAGATTTAAACGCAGTACCAAGACCTTCAAAAAAGGAGGAGCGTGTGATTAAATTTATGAAAGACTTTGGTACCAATTTAGGTTTAGAAGTTATAGAAGATGAGGTTGGAAATGTAATTATCAAAAAACCTGCAACTGCAGGTATGGAGGACCGTGTGACTATTGTAATGCAATCGCATTTAGATATGGTACACCAAAAAAATGCAGATACCGATTTTGATTTTGACACACAAGGGATCCAAATGGTAGTGGAAGGTGACTGGGTAAAAGCAAAAGGAACAACGCTTGGTGCAGATAACGGATTAGGAGTGGCGACTATTATGGCACTTTTAGAAAGTACAGACATACCACATCCAGCAATAGAGGCGTTATTTACTATTGACGAAGAAACCGGTATGACGGGTGCAATGGGATTAAAAGGTGGTTTATTAACTGGCGGAATCTTATTAAACTTAGATACGGAAGAAGATGACGAGATTGGTGTTGGTTGTGCAGGAGGTATTGATGTTACCGCAACTAGAACTTACGAGCAAGAAGAAACTCCAGAATTTAAAATAGGATTTGAAGTAAAAGTAAAAGGCTTACAAGGTGGACATTCTGGTATGCAAATACACGAAGGTTTAGGTAATGCTAATAAAATAATGAATCGTGTATTATTTGATGGTTTTGAAAACTTTGGTTTACGTATTTCGGAAATTGATGGTGGAAGTTTACGTAACGCTATTCCAAGAGAAAGTAGAGCAGTAGTTGTAATAGATGCTGTACACGAAGCTGCTTTTATCAGCGAAATGGAAGAGTTGGGTAACAGTATTAAAACCGAACTGAAAACTATGGAGCCAGATTTAGTGATTGAAGTGTCTAAAACAGAGACTCCAGAACTAATAATGGAACTTGGTGTGCAAGAAGGATTAACACGTGCTATTTATGCCGCTTTAAACGGTGTGTTCCGTATGAGTGCAGATATTCCAGAATTGGTAGAAACGTCTAATAACATTGCACGAGTAATTATTAAGGATGGTCACGTAAAAATAGGGTGTTTAACACGTAGCTCTGTCGAAAGTAGTAAAATGGACTTAGCTAATACGTTACGTTCAGCATTTGAGCTTACAGGTTGCGAGGTTGAGTTGTCAGGAGATTATCCAGGATGGACACCAAACATGGATAGCTCGATATTAAAAGTGTTAGATAATTTATACCAAAAATTAAATGGCGAAAAAGCACATATTGCTGCTTGTCACGCTGGTTTAGAATGTGGTATTTTAGGTCAAAACTATCCAGATATGGAAATGATTAGTTTTGGACCAAACATCAAAGGAGCACATAGTCCTGATGAGCGTGCACAAATATCATCTGCTCAAAAATACTGGAACTTTGTATTAGAGATATTAAAGGAGATTCCTAAAAAGTAATCTTTTTAAGTAGTATTATATAAAATAGAAAAAGCACAATCTTAGGATTGTGCTTTTTTTATAGCGTTAGTTTAATGGTTTGTATAATTAGGAGGTCGTTTTGAAATGCTAAACTTTTAATTTAGCGATAGTTTATCTATTTTTTTAAAACTTTATTAGTAAAAGTTTTCCCTTCCAATGTTGTTGTTTTTATTAAATATAATCCACTAGGTAAATTTGATATGTCTAAAATATTTTCTCCTATATTCAAACTTCCGTTTTGTAATAACTGACCGTTAATATTAAATAACGAGTAGTTTCCCGAATAATTTAAATTCATTAGAAGTGAGCCATTTGTCGGGTTTGGAGATATAATTAATGCCTCTTTTAATTTATAATTAGTTACAGATAATGTATTTGTAATACCTAAACTTACACCATCGATAAAAAACTGTGATTTAGGTATCGTTATTCTTAATTGATAGTCCCCAGAACTCAAATTAGAAAAAACTAAAGTGGTTTTTTTAGGGTTTGGCCAATCTGCACATGTACCAGTAATAGTGTTATTTGTTGAAGCACTAAGAACAGTACTATTATCATCTAATAATTCAAATACTGCAGCAGTTGTAGAATAAATTACGCCATACTCTAATTCTAACTCATAATCACCAGGTGATCCAATATTAAAAAGAGGTGATGTAATAATTGCTGTTTGGGTATTTGGAAGATTATCAACAAACATTGATTGACAACCTCCATCAAACCAAGATTTAGATACTGTATTTGGTAAAATAGTCCAATCATCAACGTCTGATGCTACATTAAAACTTCCAGAAGGTATAGGTGTGTTTTGACTAAAAGAAAATTCAAAACACAACAGTCCAATTAAAAAAAAGAAAAGTATTTTTAATTTCATAAAGAAAATATTTTTAGATTAAAATTAATATGTCGTTTTAAAAGTAACGACTTAATTTTTTTATTAAAAACACTAATTGAATAAACCTTAATTTGATTTGATTAAACCACGTTTTGATTAGATAAAGTAAATCTATGATTACTAATTTCAGGTTAATTAAGGCTTTTTTTTAGACAGTATTTACTGCTTTTATCTGTAATCTTGTTGTTTGTTTTCGCTATTGCTCTAATGATTATGACTCCTTTTTAATGAGTTATATTCTCAGTATAGCGAAGTGTGGGGAACTTTGTATTAGAGAATTTAAAAGGGAGTCCTGAAAATAAGAGGGGTTATAATTAATGTGACTTTTCCCAAAATAAATAAAGCACAATCTTAAGATTGTGCTTTATTTATTTAGTCAGTTATATGTTTAGTTATGAGGATTCTAGGAGATAAAATACTAATAAACTGAAAGCTAACTTTGGTTTTGCTAAAAGGATCTTTTTTTTATTAGGAGTTAGTCGTTATTATTTTGGCATAAATTTACTATGGTCAGAAGGTTCTAGCTCTTTTTTGATTGAGTTTTCTTTTTTCAATTCAGAAATAATTTCACTCGAATTGTTTATTTTATTTTCCTCTGAATATGTGGTTTTCGTTTTTATTTCAGATTTAGGTTTTTGAATAATAAAAGGTATTACTATAAAAGCTAATAAAATAAAAGTTGTAATAACTCCAAAAAGTACAGAATTTTGAAAAAGGATTATTATTCCAAGAGTCGAAAATATAATTCCGCAATATTGCATTGGTATCCAAAATAATGTATGATTATTCTTGATTTTTAATTGCTGTTCTGATTTTTTATCAATTACAATTAGTTCATTTTTTGTATTCCATTTCCCTCCAAAATACCAGCTAAAAATTCCAGTAACAAAAGCGGTGATAATAAAACTATAGTCTGCGTTTTCAGTGGAAAAGATGGAAACGCATATAAATAATGTAATTAATAAAACAATAACTGATAGATAACCTCTACCTGACCATACAATCATATAATTCAATTTTAGTATAATGCCTACTTTTGTTTTTAGTCCTTTTTCGGCTTATTTGGACTTTTTTAAATTATCGTCAATATACATTAGAGACCAAACGAAATTAGTTTAAAAAAACGACAACGTCAAACAGGTAATTAATGCTTTCTTTTATTTCATACTCTCATTTAAGTATAGACACTAGTTGGAGTATTGTAATACTTTTTGTGGCAGGATTAATTAATATTCATTGTCTTTAGATTTATCTAATGTTATATATTCGCTTTGAAGTAAAGATTTTAGTTAAAAGGATAGGTCGTTTGTGTACTATTTAACTTCATTATTTGATTTAGGATGTATTTATGAGGTATTTATTTGGAGTGACTATTATTTGGGCGTTTTCATTTAGTTTAATCGGTGTCTATCTTTCTGGGCATGTGGATGCTTGGTTTTCTGTATTGATGCGTATAGGTATCGCAACACTATTATTTTTGCCTTTTTTAAGGCTTAATAAAATTAAAGCAGAAACAATTTTTAAACTTATTGCAATTGGAGCCGTTCAATTGGGTTTGATGTATTGTTTTTATTTTCAATCGTTTAATTTTTTGACTGTTCCTGAGGTATTACTGTTTAGCGTATTTACGCCTATTTACATAACGTTATTAAATGATATTTTAAGCAAGCAATTTCATAAAGGCTATTTACTAACGGCTTTGATAGCTGTTTTGGGTGCTGCTTATATTCAATACTCAAGCATTAGTCAAAATGTAGTTTTAGGTTTTTTAATCATCCAAGGTGCTAATTTATGTTTTGCTGTTGGTCAAGTAGCTTACAAGCACTTATTAAAATCTACACCAGAATTAGAAAGTACACCAAAGCATACTATTTTTGGCTTATTTTTTATTGGTGCATTTATAGTGTCGTTAATTGCTTTTTTTATGTTTGGCTCAACCAAAAAAATGCCAACCACACCAGTACAGTGGGGTGTGTTATTATATTTGGGAGCTGTGGCTTCAGGTTTAGGCTACTTTTTTTGGAACCAAGGTGTAATTAGAGTAAATACAGGGGCGTTAGCAATTATGAATAATGCGTTGATTCCGTTAGGATTAATTGTCAACCTTCTTATATGGAATAAAGAGGCCGATATTATTAAAATTTTAATTGGTGGTAGTCTTATTTTCGCGTCTCTGGCAGTTAACCAATACTTAAATAAAAGAAACAAATATATAAAAGAGTAATTTTAAGTCGTTTTTTTGACAAAGCTCGGGTTGCCTAATTAAATATTACTGATTATTTTTTTATACTTATACAACAAGTCTAAAGGAATGTGGCAATAAGAATAGTCACTAGGATGCAAGGTTAATCTATCTTGATGTTCTGCGTCACTTGGGATAAAATTTGTTAAAGGCAACACTTCAATAGCGATCTCTTTTTTCGTTTTATTTTTATCATTTAGCGCCTGTTCTATTTTAGTAATACAATTTTTGGCCTTTAATAGGTGGTTTTGATCAGTGCTGTAGAGGCCTGTACGGTATTTTTCTCCTACATCATTTCCTTGTTTATTGATACTATAAGGATCAATGATTTCTAAAAAGTAATGTATTAAATCTTCAATTGTAACAATGGTGGTATCAAAGACTGTTTTGACGCATTCCGCATAACCGTCATAGTCTGTGTTAGTAGATGTAGTAAGGCCATTAGCTCTGCCAGCTTCAGTATTAATAACGCCAGGTAGGTGTTTTAAAAACTCTTGTACGCCCCAAAGACAGCCGCCTGCAAGATATATGGTTTCTATTGATACTGATTGTTCTTTTTTTGTCATTATTAATTAGTGCCGGCGTATGGCGAATTTGATTCCATTCTAATGAATTATATTAGAGAGCAAACGAAGTTAATTTAAAATTTTGGTAAAGTCAAATAAGTAATTACTGATGTATCAAAAGAAGAGTAAATATTAAGTTGATCAAAATACTTAATTATCATTTGCTAAAAAAATACAGGAGCGTTGTATTATAAATATTAACAGAGGGTCATAAAAAAATTAAGAGTTTTTTTAATTAAGGTTACTTATTCTATAATAGAAAAAGCACAATTTTTAAGACTGTGCTTTTTTAAGTGATTTATTGCGGCTATTTAACGTTTAGTATAAGAAACGTAGAGTAGGTGATAAAACACCTTTCGAATTGGTGTTTAGCGAAATAGAATAGTTTGCTTTTATCTTTTTTTTTAACACTCAACGTTGTATTTGACTAAATATATAAATAAACAGTCTCCTTTAGTAAAGCCTAAATTACTATATGTTTTTAGGCATTGTTAAACGGTGTCTTTATTTTGTTATCAAATTAATTGTAAAGTTTAGCTGTGTGTCTTTTCTGTCAAGAAAATCCTTGTAAGATTGTGTAACTAAATAGTCAGGTTTAACGCCATCCCCATATTTTTCATCAGTTAATTGTTTTACATCTTGTTCTAAATCGACGATGGAGAAATGTAGAATTAACTTAGAGTTTGGTAATTCATAATTTACAGGAATATGTCCTGTATGTCCATAATATCCGCCGCAAGTTTCTTCTCCAATGACTATGGTGTTGTCATCACTTTTTGCTAAGCTAGCAAATAATGAGCCTGCCGACGCAACAAATGGGTTAACTAATAAGTAAACAGAACCGTTAAAGGCATTTTTATTAGGTTCCCAAATTTTATTAAAAGTATCGTTTTGATAGTATTTACCATTTTTTTCTATAGAATGCTCTTCTTTTAAGCTTATAGGTAATTCTTCTATGTCATCATCGATATAATATTCAGGAAAAGGGATGTCTTGAAAAATAGTATAAGCTGATGTGTTTTCTCTAAAATTTCTTTGTGTTACATAAGAATATAATAGTAAATCATTTGGGTCATTACCACCTCCATTATTACGAATGTCTACAATTAAATTTGGTGCTTTGATTTTATTTAAATGCTTAAAAATTGAATCTATAAATTTAGCATATTTTTTATGACCTTTAGATTCGGGACCACCCATACCAAAGGTTGTAACTTTTAGATAGCCTGTATTTATAGAATCAATATATTGGTATTGATACTCTTCCTCTTTCTTCTTTTGTTTTGTATGTCTGAGGTTGTAATTATTTACAAAAGAAGCTTTATCAACCGCATTAATTTGTTGTTTTTTTATTGAAGAATTTTCTGTCTTATATTCAATATTAAACTCGTTTTGTTTCCCAAAAACATAGTACATGAGCCTGGCCAAACTAGATGTCTCTAGAAAAGCATATTTACCTGTTTTATTATGTCCATCTGTACTTATGTAATGTGCTAATAGAGAGGAAAGTTTTTTACTAGCTATACCATTTACCGACACAATTTCACTACCAACAGCAATGCCTTTATGTGCGTAATTTATGTAGAGTTTGTTATTTAGATGTTTAAGCGGAATTGGAAAGAATATTTTTTCTTTATTTAATGTTTTATTTAACGAGTCAGGGTGAAATAATTCATTATGACAGCTTCCTGTATAATCAATGACATTCCATAAAACAGTCTGATATTTTCGGAAAGGGAGATTGTTGTTTATAAGTTTTTCATTTGCTGTAAATACACTATCTATTTCTGCTTTTGTGTGGTATTTATATAAACCAGCATTAGCTTTTTCAAAAATGTTTCTAAACAATTGGTAGTCTTCTAACATTGCTTCTTGTGATAGCGTGTATTCTTTTTTTTCTGTGTTACAAGAAAATAAAAAGATTAAAAATGAGAGTGTCGTCAGTTTGGTTATTAAGTGCATTATGAATAAATTATTTTTTCAAATGTAATTACATAATGAGAGTAAAGACTTGTATAATATTGGCAATTTATATAGTGCTCTCTTTGTATTCTTTAGGAGAAATTCCAATAAACCGTTTAAAGGTTTTAGAATAGTGAGACATATCTGTGAAGTTATATTGATAGGCTATATCAGTGAGGTTCGTGGTTGAATCAATTAATTTTTTACTAGAAAATACTTTTCTCATCAATATATAGTTAATAGGTGACATCCCCGTTATTGCTTTGAATTTTTTTGCAAAGCCGTATTTATTGATGTTAACTATTCTAGATAATTCATCTAAGCAAAATTTTTGTTGAATATGATTTTCAATATAGATGTTGACTTCATTGAAGTTGTTAAAGTCTACATTTGAATATTCATTTTTGTTTTCTTCTGAATATTTTTTTAGAGCATAAACAAATTTAAAAAAATGATATTCAATTGCTTTATTTTTTTTTGAATCTAGCGCCTCTTTTAATTCTAAAAATAAGGTATTGGTCTTATTGCTTTTTATTTTCCTATTTCCATTTATAAACTGTATGTTTTCACCATTTAACGCCAGTTTCATAAGTTTATTAGGAACGTAGATAGTGTCGAATTTTAAATAAGAACTTTTGTCAATCAGTGGATTTGAATGTATTTCATAAGGATTGGTAATTGAAATGCTATTGGCTTCACTAAAAAGGCTTTGATTCTCAAAATCAATTTGTTCAGTTCCTTTGTGTATAAGTGAAATACAAAACGTTTCGTGAAAATGTTTAGGAAATTCAGTGGTTTGATTTTCAATAGATATATATTCTAATTTATCGAATGACATTCTTGCTTGTATAGTTATTTTTAATAATACCTAAGGTGATGGAGATCTGATTTTGTCGTAATAAATGATATCTTTAGTTATACGAAGTTGACAGGAAATTTTGGTAAAGTCGGTCAATAGGATTAAAACAGCAATTATTGGCACCTGTTTTAAGTATTAGTTTTTTCTACAAAATTATTACTTATCCAACCTCTTAGTTTTTGTCCTTTAAATCCATAGTCTATTGGGTTTGTACATTGTGTATCGTTTAAATCTTCACTATCAATTTCAACAAATAACCAAATTCGATTTCCTTTAATTAATTCAGATAAAACCTTTGTTGTGCTATCTTTTTTTAACTTACCAATGACATTAGTTTTTGTTTCACAGGCAAACATAGATTCGTCTTCATCGTACACTCTTATATTAGGCGAAAATCTGACATTATAATTATTGTTAATAATCTTTACATTATAAGCGTTAGATAAGTAGGAATTAGGTTCTAAAAGTTCATAACTATCATTGAAAATGACATAATTTTCTTTAATAATTGTTTTGTCTAAATGAAAATTAAAAATTCTATTTGATGTAAATGGACTCTCTCCACAACAATGATTCTGTTTTACTACTAAATCCTTGCTTACCCCGTTATATAAATAATAATTATAGCAGAATTCAGATATTACTTTTTCTAGTTTTTGATTTACATTTAAATAAACTTCTATACATTTTGGTTCAGAACATTGGTATAAGTATATGTAATCTAAATCATTATCGTTATCTAAGTCTGTCTCAAGTTTTTGAAAATCAGACATACTATTTGATTTAATATTTTGTTCTATTAATTCAATCTGTTTTTTTAATTGATTTTGTGATAAGCTACAAAACGAAATTAAAAATAAAATTAGTGTTGTAATTAGTTTCATTGTTGGTCTAAATTATTGTTTATACGGGACTACCTTGCATTTTTTTTTCTCTCATCGCAAATATATAATCAATGGTAATCCAGGTCTTAAATCAAATGATTTCCCCTGAATGTCATTATCAAAATGAAGTTCCATTATATGTTGGTTGCCATTTTTAACAGTCAAGTTTTTAATTTCGTTTACTGCTTTAATGGTTTTTGTGTTTAAATTCAAATCGTTTGAAGTAATGATGATTTTAGTGATTTTTTGTTGTCCATTTGGATGCTTATAAAACGCTCTCCAAATGGCATATTCTTTTGGGATACGTTTTAAGTCTGATAATGCTGAGATCTAAAATTAAAACTAGAATTAAAATGTGATTACGTATATTCATTTTAAATGTTTAATAGCGATTTTGTGTTTGGATAATTGCGCGGTCAAACAACTAATTTACTAAATAAATACTAGATAGAATATTCCGCAGGACTGTTGCTAGATAGTATGGGGTTTGCCATAAATTAGATACGTTGTGCCTGTTGCATAACGTACTGTTAAATATATAGAAATTTAGTATGTTTAGTAATGCAAGGCACAAAAATATATCAAGATAAATTATTCAACAATTTTTAGTTGAATATTCGGATTCCGCAAGACAACTTTTATAGACGATTATCTTCTGTTTTAGATTTAGAATTTCTAATAAATCAGACAAAAACCTTTTGCCGAAACGGTGAGCAAAAACGTTTAGATATAGTGGTGTTTCTCAAATAAAGGAAGCTATATAAAAGGAAAACGACAAAGCAGATAGCCCCCGTATTTGGAACACTAACCCAGTTTTTAGGCATGGGAAAAGTGAATCCCCTTGGGATTAAACAAGCTAATAAGTGTATGCATCTATCCGTAACAGCCTATAATCTTAAAAAGTATTTAAAATATATGAAAAACCTACCAGAAAGTATAGCGGGACTACTTGCTTTTATTAAAAGCATCAAAAACTACTTAATAAGCCTTCGAATACTATGTTTTAAGCCACTTGCATTTTAGAGAAAAAATGACGTATTAAAATTAAAAACAGCTTAAAATCAAAGATTTTAAGCTGTTTTTATGCTTTTTTAAGGGGTTGTGCAACGGTTACCGGTGTTGTAGCACGTTATTTTTTGTTTTTATACAGTTCAATCGCTTTTAAATAATTCATTCCGCCACTCTTTGTTTGGTCGTTCAAAAATCCATCCAATTCAGGTTGATTTTCCGCAATCCAATTTACAAGTTCTTCTCTGTTTTTAACAAATTCCTCAACGTTAAACGAGGCAGAAGTCCTATTGATATTCTTTATTTTATTATTCTCAAATTGTATAATTTCATCTGTAATAATAGGTTCGTGATGAAGAAAGGAAATTCGCTTGTCCGTTTTTGAAATTTTAGCTTTTACAATTCCATTTTCTTTTTCGATTTTGAGTATTTCGTAAATCGGTTGGAATACAGAATCCCACTTTACCCATTGAGCGTATTCATTTCCACTATATTTCTGCTCAAATCCGTCGTCAATGGTCATAAATCTCTCGGTAATTAATTTAGTCATTTTTGAAGGATTTGAATGGTCAATTGCAATGTAGAATTTTTTAGCAATTTCCAGTTTGTCAGATTCCTTTTCAGGATTTTTACAGGAAATAATTCCGATTGCTAAAAAGAATAAAAAAACTATGATTTTGTTCATTCGTATGTTGGTTGGTTTTAATGTGCTACAACGGTTAGTATAAGAATAGTAAGGGATTAAAAAGCACTGACTTTCAGTTTAGCACTTAGCCAAATCTTTGATTTGGTATTTTACTTTTTCACTATACTAAATGCCAAATCAAAGATTTGGCGGACTTCATTAATATGCACCAACTTTGGGTCTGGCACTTAACCCTTATTATTTTTATACAGTGTGTGTGCCCAGCATGGGCATCTTTTTATTTACCTAAAGGTAGATAATTAATCTAGAGGGTGCAAGTCCCTTATGCGCAGGAGTAACGTCTTGAAGCATTAGTAAGTCGCAAGGGTGAAAACCGTGAGGTTTTATCTGAAGGAAGCGAGACTACAAAACTCGGTACTGACGAACAGAAATCGTATACAGAGGCATAGTTATTCGGGTAAGCAAGCACATCATTGTAACGCCCAAACAGTAACAAAAGGGTAACTATGTAGATACGGCAGTGATTGAGTGAAAGAAGATGCCATTACCTGGGGAGGTCTCCAAAGTTACGAGTTGACTATATGGAGAAGTCAGCAGAAGTCATAGTACTTACAGGAAACGAGTTGAGGCAATACCTCAGAAGGTCTCACAAGTAAGGAAGGACTGAACATTAAATTACGTTGTCATTCAATTAGGATGCTTAGCTAGCCTAGTTTTAGAGCAACAGGAGTACACGTATTATTAACCCTATGATTGAAAATGTATTAGCAGCAACAAACCTTTATAAAGCAACACGACAAGTGGAGCGCAATAAAGGTGCGAGCGGTGTAGATGGTATGAAAACAACGAGGCTTTCTAAATATATATTAGAAAACCGTTCAATACTACTATCCACCATTCGAGAAAACCGCTATACTCCAAAACCAATATTAGGGGTAACTATTCCAAAAGGAGAAGGTAAAACTAGACTTTTAGGAATACCGACGGTAGTAGATAGATGGCTACAACAGGCGGTAAGTCAGCAATTAATGGTTCATTTTGAGTATGATTTTGAACCTGTTAGTTACGGTTTTCGTCCACAAAATAATATCCAAAAAGCAGTACTACAAGCTCAAAGGTATATCAATTCAGGTTACCAAGATATTGTAGATATTGATTTAAAAGGATTCTTTGATCAAGTAGACCACTGTATTTTACTGCAACTTATTTACCACAAGGTAAAATGTCCAACCACCTTACGGTTAATCCGAAAATGGCTAAGAGTTCCCATTTTAATAAATGGAAGACTCAAAAAGCGCAGAAAAGGAATCCCGCAAGGCAGTCCAATAAGTCCCTTATTATCTAATATTATGTTAGATGTATTGGACAAAGAAATGAAAAGTATGGGCTTGCGTTATGTGCGCTATGCTGACGATTTTAGCGTTTACGCTAAAAGTAAAAGCGAGGCGAAACAAATAGGAAACAAACTGTTTGTCTTTTTAAGAGACAGACTTAAATTACCTATAAATAAAGCCAAAAGTGGCCTGCGTAGACCTGTAAATTTTGAGTTACTCGGACATGGTTTTGTGCCCATTTATAAAAAGGGAGTGAAAGGACAATATGCATTAGTGGTAGCTAAGAACAGTTGGGCAAAGTTTAAACGTAATCTAAAAAGTATCACCAAGAAAACCAAACCGATGTCGTTGTTAGAACGTCTTGAACGGCTTAACCAAGTCTGCCGAGGCTGGATGACTAATTATCGCTTAACAAACATCTATGCAAAAAGTAAAAAGCTAGATGAATGGTTAAGAAATCGATTACGCTATTGTATTTGGCACGATTGGAAGAAACTAGAACGCAAGCGTAAAAACTTGATTCAATTAGGTATAGAGGCAGGACAAGCTTATGCTTGGAGTAGAACAAGAATGGGAGGTTGGGCAGTAGCTCAAAGTCCTATTTTAAAGACTACTATCACAACTTCTAGGCTTAAACGAAAAGGGTATAAACCTTTGTTAGATTATATTAATAATACGCAAACTTCAATTTGGTGAACCGCCGTATACGAGACCCGTACGTGCGGTGGTGTGAGAGGCGCACTCCGGCTATTTTAGTCGGAGCCGTCTACTCGATTGTGCATAGTGCTTTTTACGTACAGCTTGGTTTTCCGATGTTTGTTGTTTAGTTCAGATGCGAGCGTTGGCAAGACATACTCTTTTACAGTTTTGGCGAAGCTTGGATGATGCGACTGTAAATGTGTATGGCTTAAGCGTTGGCATTTCGGTTATCGATTTTTCAATTTAGCACCAAATTTTTACGCAATGTTACTCAATCCCAATTCATTTTCTGTAATCTAACTGCATTTAAAATTGCTAAAAGTGCCACACCAACATCAGCAAATACCGCTTCCCACATTGTAGCTAATCCACCTGCTCCTAAAATCAACACAATCACTTTCACTCCAAATGCCAAGCCTATATTCTGCCATACGATTTTTCGAGTGGAACGACTTATTTGTATTGCTCTTATAACTTTTGATGGTTGGTCTGTTTGAATAATCACATCTGCGGTTTCAATCGCAACATCACTTCCTAATCCACCCATTGCAATTCCAACATCACTTGCTGCCAAAACTGGCGCATCATTTATTCCATCGCCAATAAAAGCAATTTTGTTTTCGGGATTTTGTTTTAAAATTTCAACTTCATTAAATTTGTCTTCGGGCAATAATCCACCTTTGGCTTGTTTGATATTTAATTCGGATGCAACCTTTTGGGTAATGGAATCTTTATCGCCCGAAAGCATCATAATAGTTGTTATTCCTATCTTACGTAAATTAATAATTGTTTCTTTTGCATCTTCCTTTAATTCATCTGCAATAACTACATAACCAGCAAATTTTTTATCGATAGCAACTAAAACAATCGATTCTACAATAGAGTTGGTTTCTTTTGCGACTTCAATATTATTGGCAGTCATCAAAGTCTTGTTCCCAACTAAAACAGATTTTCCGTTAACGATTCCTTTCAAACCTTTTCCAGCGATTTCTGAAACTTCGGTTGCATTAAAATCTACGCCATCTGCTTTGTATTCTAAAATAGCTTTGGCGATAGGATGTGTGGATTGTTCTTCCATTGCCATTAAATACTTCATAAATTCAGTTTCTTCCCAACCGATTGCTTTTACTTCTTTTATTTTGAAAACGCCTTTTGTAACTGTTCCCGTTTTGTCCATAACCAACGTGTTTATTTTGGTCATTGCATCGAGAAATGAAGCACCTTTAAATAAAATTCCATTTTTTGAAGCTGCACCCAATCCACCAAAATATCCTAACGGAATTGAGATTACCAACGCACAAGGACACGAAATCACAAGAAAAATCAAGGCACGATACAACCAATCTCTAAATACATAATCATCTACAAAAAAGTATGGTAAAAACGTAACTCCAATTGCCAAGAATACAACGATTGGTGTGTAAATTCTTGCGAATTTTCTAATGAACAATTCCGTTTTCGACTTTCGAGCTGTCGCATTTTGGACCATATCCAGAATTCGGGCAATAGAACTGTCTTTAAATTCTTTAGTGGTTTCAATTTCAATCACACCATCGAGATTAATACTTCCTGCAAAAACTTTTTCACTTTTGGAAATCGTATTAGGTTTGCTTTCGCCTGTTAAAGCTGCTGTGTTAAACGAACCTTTATCAGAAAGTAAAATACCATCTAATGGCACTTTTTCGCCAACACGAACTTGAACTTTTTCGCCAATTTCTACAGTCTCAGGATTAACAGAAACGTAATCGTTATTACGATATACTATAGCTTCATTTGGTCTTACATCAAGCAAAGCTTTAATATTTGACTTTGCTCTGTTGACTGCTGCATTTTGAAACAATTCGCCAACTGCGTAAAATAACATTACCGCAACACCTTCGGGATATTCGCCAATGATAAACGCGCCAATAGTGGCGATTGACATTAAAAAGAACTCCGTAAAAACATCGCCCTTTTTTATACTATTCCAACCTTCTTTTAAAACTGGAAATCCAACTGGTAAATAAGCGATGCTATACCAAATAATGCGAATCCAATCTTTAAAAAATGCAACATCAAAGTAATCTAAAGCAATACCAATAATGAGCATAGAAAAACTTATTATCGCAGGAATATAGGCTTTAAAATTATTTGATTCTCCACTATGGTCGTGACCATCATCGTGATTATGCTCTTTTTCAGCACTCGGTTTTATATCTCTTAAATTGAGTTTCTTTTTTTTCATTGTGTATTCATTAATTGTTCAATATCACTAGGAAATGGTATCTTTTTCAATGGTGGTACATTGGCACCACCAGTATTGCCAAGAGGTACGTGGTTTATAAAAGACTTCCAACCACCAACAGCCAATCTTAACAGTTGTCCAAATACTTCTTTTATATCTTTTTGCTTCAATCCAAATTTTAACATTAACCAATGCGAATAGGTATGTTGAATTGGATAAGATTGACCAATTATATGGGTTCTCTCCAAATGATACCAAGCATTACAATAGTCTTGATTAGCTATAGCTATTCTATACAAATCAACCTCTTTGGAATAGGCAGTTTTTAGATGGTATGGTATTTTAAAATTTAATTTCACTTTTTTTTATTTGGAATATAAAAATATCTCTTTAATGGATGCAATGGAAGTGCATTTATTGACCACTACATTTATCGCAAATACCTTTTACTACCAAATTTATATCTTCGGAAATAAACCCGTTTGGCACTTTAATCTGTGGGATTTTATGTTCTGTTAAACAAACGGTTTCATTGCAATTATTGCAATGGAAATGTAAATGTAAATCGGTTTCAATTTCGCAATTACAACCTTTTTCGCAAAGTGCATATTTGGTAATTCCTGTGCCATCATCTATTTGATGAACGATTGCTTTTTCTTCAAATGTCTTTACCGTTCTGTACAAAGTTGTTCTATCTGCTTTTTCAAAAGCGTTTTCAATATCGCTTAATGTTACCGCTACTTGCTTTTGTGCAAGAAACTTATAAATAAGTAATCGCATTGCCGTAACTCGTATATCTTTTGACTCTAATAATTGTTCTATTGTTTGCATAATTAATGTGCGTGTTCTGCTTCGCCCTTTTTCATTTCTGCAATTAGGTAGTACGCATTGTTATAAGCAAACTTTGTATTTGTTGCTATTTCTTCGGAAAATTGAATTGCTACCCAATCGCCATCTTTATCTCCCAAAATAACCTCAATTGGTTTAAAACTCCAATCCACATTTTCTTTTTCAACTGAAAACACATAAAATTTGTCGCCTTCTTTTACAATAGCACTTTCTGGCAATGCCATTGTTTTAGTGCTTTCTGTCTGTATTCTACCTTGAATGTACATTCCTGGAATTAAATTTCCTTTTTTGTTTTCAATTTCTGCGTGAACGTGAACCGCTTTTGGGTTATCCTCAAAAGTTTTGCTTACTGAATATATTTCTGCACTCAATTCATCATCTTCAATAGATTGTATATTAAAGGTAACTTTTTGACCTTTTTTTACTTTGTAAACGTCTTTTTCAAAAACCATTAAATCTGCGTGAACGTGATGCGTATCTACAATTTCAAAGAGTTCGGTTTGTGGTTCAACATATTGTCCTGTTTTCACTTCCACCTTTTGCACATAACCTTCAATGGGACTGCGTAATGCCACACGTTGCGCTATCGTACCATTTGCGACTGAATTTGAATTAATATTCAACAATTTTAACTGTGCTGCCATTCCATTAACCATAGCTTTTGATGCGTCATATTCTGCTTCTGCTTTTTGAAAATTTGCACCAGAGCCTACACCTGCATTATATAATTTTTGTTGTCGTTCATAGTTTTTCTTTAGAAAAGTGCTGTTGCTATACGCATTCAAATAATCGGTTTGCATTTGTATAATATTGGGATGTGAAAGGTATGCAACAACTTGACCTTTGTTTACTTTGTCGCCTTCAATCACTTCAATAGAAACCACATTTGCACCAACAACCGAAGTTATGGCAGCTTCATTTTGTGGTGGCACTTCCAAAGTTCCGTTTGCTTCTACATAGCCACTCATATTGCGTGAGGTAATGGTGTCAATTTTCATTTTTAAGGCTTCAAATTGTTGTGATGATAACATAACTTCTTCTCCTTCGTGATGTTCTTCTTTAGGATTAGTACTGGTTTCCTCATCGTGTGCGTGTCCATCTTCTTCATTGTGATTTTCTTTGTTGCCACAAGAGGCAGCTGAAAATGACAATATTAAAATTGTCAAGATGATATATAGTGTGTTTTTCATAGTTCTAATTTTTAAAATATTGTAATTCAAAAGTGCTTTCTAAATAATTTGCCAAAGCTGTTTGTGCTTCAATTTCGCTCTGAATAGCTTCTTTTATAAGTTGTGTAAATGCCGAATAATCAATCTCGCCTTCTTTGTAAGCGAATAATGCGCCTGTTTTTTGGTCTTTTGTAAGTGGTAATACTTGTTCTTTATAAAAGAGCCACGATGTTTTCCACTTTAGATAGTTTTCTTTGGCTTGAATAAATTTAGATTCAACTTCGTTTTGTCTGAATTGAATATTAGTTTCGGCAATTTGTTTGTCAATTTTTGCAGTTCTAATATTCGCTTTTGTTGTGCCAGATAGAAATGGAATTGATATACCAGCTTGATAGGTGTAAAAACCAGAATTACCATTTACGTTTTGCAAACCACCTTGAAGATTGAATTTGGGTAGATTTTCGGCTTTTGCAACTTTGTAATTTGCTTCTGCTTCATCTATTTGAATTTGCGCAAGGTTATATAAAGGATGTTCTTTTGCATTGAAATCGTTTATATCAATTTCATTAGTGATATCCAATTCGTCTGGTACGTTATAAAATTCATCCGAAACGAGCCATAGATTCAACTGCTGTAATGCAATTAGATAGTTGCTCTTTGTTTGCAAAAACTTGTTTTGAATTTGTAAAGCTTGGTTTTTAGCTGCGGAATATTCCAGTTTCGAAATGGCTTCCACTTCATAATTTAATTCCACCGCTTTTTCAAAATTGGTGTAAATGGAATCCAATGCTGCATACAGATTATAATTTTGTTTACTCTGAAAGGCATTTGACCACGCTTTTTTAACTTCCAATTCCAATTCTAATTCTGAAAGTTGAAAGGCTTTTTGCGCTAATAAAATACGCTGCTCCTGTAATTTTCGTTTTGGCGCAATACCAAAGACATCAATATTTGATTGTCCAATACCAACTGTGGTATAAATTCCTGTTCCATTATTGATTTCTTCGCCACCTGTAAAAATTTGAGTTGTGCCAAAATCATAAGCGGTACCTTTTAATTGTTGCTGTTTTTCAATTTCCAACTGCCTTTGTTTTAAACTTGGATAGTTTTCTTTTGAAATCTTTACAGCTTCATCCATTGAAACAGTCGGCAACGTATCATTTACTTGTTGTGCATTTCCTGTTATTGGCAATAAGAACAAAAATGCTACCATTGCAGTAACTGTTACCACTTTTTTATTAGGTCTGAACGTGAACGATTTATTTTCCACCCAATGATATAAAATTGGTAAAACGAATAAGGTTAATAATGTAGATGTCAACAATCCACCAATAACTACTGTTGCTAAAGGTCGTTGTACTTCTGCGCCTGCTGATGCTGAAATTGCCATTGGTAAAAATCCCAAAACATCTGTAAAAGCAGTTAGCATAATAGGTCTTATTCTTCGTTTTGTACCTTCAATAATTCTGTCTTTAAGATTGGTAACGCCTTCATCTTTTAGCTCGTTTAATCCGCTAATCATTACCAAGCCATTTAAAACAGCAACACCAAACAAGACAATAAAACCGACACCTGCCGAAATGCTGAAAGGCATATCACGTAACCACAATGCAAAAACACCTCCAATGGTTGCCATTGGGATAGCGATGTAAATCATTAAAGTTTGTGGAAGTGATTTTAGTGCAAAATAGATTAACACAAAAATCAACAGTAGCGCAATTGGTACAACGGTTTGTAAACGGTTGCTTGCACGTTCCAAATTTTCAAAAGCACCACCATACCGAATAAAATATCCTGATGGCAGTTCGAGGTTGGCATCCAGTTTTGATTTAATTTCAGTTACCAACGATTTTACATCACGACCTCTCACGTTAATACCTACGTAGGTTCTTCGGTTGGTATTATCTCTACTTATTTGCATTGGACCAGCTTTGTAGCTGATGTCTGCAACTTCACGTAGCGGAATTTGAGTTCCTGATGGTAAATTGATATACAAATTCTGAACATCTGAAATATCTGTTCGATTTTGAGAATTTAAACGCACCACCAAATCAAAACGTTTTTCGCCTTCAAAAATAACGCCTGCTGTTCCACCTGCAAATGCAGATTGTACGATTTGGTTTAAAGTATTTATTTGAAGTCCGTATTGTGCTAATTTACTTCGGTTATAGGTAATTGTCATTTGTGGTAAGCCTGTGGTTGCTTCCGCTTTCATATCGCCAATACCTTCAGTTCCTGCGATTATTTTGGTAATTTCTTCTGCTTTTTGTGACAGTATATTTATATCTTCTCCATAAATTTTTATGGCAATATCTTCACGGACACCTTCGAGTAATTCATTAAAACGCATTTCTATGGGTTGGGTAAATTCATAGTTTACTCCAGGAATTATCTCAACTGCTTTCTTTATTTCTTCAATGAGTTCATCTTTTGTCGAAACAGTAGTCCATTCGCTTTTAGGTTTTAGAATTACAAAAACATCTGCTAAATCCATTGGCATTGGGTCGGTTGGAATTTCGGCAACACCAATTTTACTGACTATTTTTTCAACTTCAGGAAATTTCGCTTTTATAATTTGCTCAACTTTAGTTGTTGTTTCAATCGTTTCTGTAAGTGAACTACCTGGTTTTAAAATAGCGTGAAAAGCAATATCGCCTTCATCAAGTTGTGGTATAAATTCGCCACCCATTTTGCTGAACGTAAACAAAGCAATTCCAAAGAGAACTACCGAAATACTTATTATTAGTTTTCCTTTAGATAAAGATTTTTCTAATAAAGGTTGGTATTTACGTTCTACCCAATGCACAAATTTATCTCCATAAGATTTTTTATCAGATTTTGGTGCTCGCAGAATTAATGCAGACATCATTGGCACATACGTTAAACAAAGTACCATTGCGCCAATCATTGCGAAAATGAACGTTAATGCCATTGGCTTGAACATTTTACCTTCAATCCCTTCCAAAGCTAAAATGGGAAGGAATACAATCAATATGATAAGTTGCCCAAAAAACGCAGCGTTCATCATCTTTTTTGATGCGCTGGAAGCGACGCCATCACGTTCTTTAGATGTCAATTTTTTCTTCTTATAGAGTTGGGAAGCTATTAGGAAAACGGTGCTTTCTACAATAATTACAGCACCATCAACAATAATCCCGAAATCTATTGCGCCCAAACTCATTAGGTTTGCCCAAACATCAAAAACATTCATTAATATAAATGCGAATAATAAGGATAATGGAATCGTTGAAGCTACTATTAAACCACCTCGCCAATTTCCTAAAAGGAAAATAAGAACGAAAATTACTATTAAAGCACCTTCAATAAGATTGGTTGAGACGGTTGATGTGGTTTCTGCAATTAGTTTACTTCGGTCTAATAAGGGTTCGATGGTAACACCTTCTGGTAAGGACTTTTCAATTTGAGCAATTCGGGTTTTTACATTTTTAATTACTTTGTTTGAATTGGCACCATTTAGCATCATAACCATTCCGCCAACCACTTCGCCATCGCCATCTTGCGTCATTGCACCATAACGGATTGCAGCACCATATTGAACTGTCGCAATGTCGCCAACGGTAATGGGAATGTTGTTTAAATTCTTTATAGTAATACTTTTAATATCCTCCAAACTACGCACCAAGCCTTCTCCACGAATAAAATTAGCTTGATGGTTTTTTTCGATATATGCACCACCTGTATTTTGGTTGTTGGCTTCCAAAGCTTCAAAAACATCGGTAATTGTTATTCCAATTGCCTTTAATTCGTTTGGGTCAACAGCAACTTCGTACTGCTTGATTTTACCACCAATGGCGTTAACTTCAACAACACCTTCTACCATTGCCATTTGGCGTTGGATAATCCAATCTTGCATCGTTCGCAAATCTGTAATGGAATATTTGTCTTTATATTCTGGATTTACTTTAAGTGTGTATTGGTAAATTTCTCCCAATCCCGAAGATATTGGACCCATTGTTGGTTTGCCAAAACCATTTGGGATTTCTTCCTTGACTTCGTTTAATTTTTCAGACACTAATTGACGAGGTAAATATGTTCCCATAGCATCATCAAAAACTATGGTTACAACAGATAAGCCAAAGCGCGAAATAGAACGGATTTCCTTGACATCAGGCAAATTACTCATTGCAACTTCTACAGGATAGGTTACAAATTGCTCAATGTCCTCTGTTCCTAAATTTGGTGCTTGTGTAATGACTTGTACTTGATTGTTGGTAATGTCTGGAACAGCATCAATTGGTACTTGGGTCATACTCCAAATACCTGCTGCCACAATGGTTAGCGTTAGCAAACCAATAATGAATTTGTTATTGATTGAAAAATCAATGATTTTATTAATCATATAAAAGGTGTTAATTCAGTTAAACATATCATTTTGCGCGAAGCGCAAAATAAAAGCGAAGCAACGCTTGCATTAAAAAGCGTTACGTTTGGATATAGATATCCTTAAAAAAAACTGAATTATGCCCTTGGTGGCTGTAAAATGGAAGTGGTAAAATCTTTTTCTGTACCGTTTAGGTGTAGAAAATCTTGAGTAGAAATAAGAGTTATATCGAGTGTTAAATCTGCAAAGTGCAAATATGTTGCGCTAATATGGCAACATTGGCAAATACAAAAAGGGGAACATAAATCTGAATCTTGGTGCTGATGGTCATTATCCATAGCTTGTGAGATTTCAGTTTTAACATCATTATCAGACACAACGTAATCTGCACAAGGTGTTAGATTAAGTGCGAAAATGTAAATTGACAATATGAATGCTAAATGTTTCATTGATGCAAATATATGAATTTATTAATGCAATGGTGTTGCAAAGATGTTCATTGGTTTGTTCGGATTTGTGCGGTGGGAAGAAACAGCTCTTTTATTTTTTAGAGCGTTGGCTTTTTTGAGCGTTGGGAAAAAATGAATGTGCTGTTTGCGCGTTGGCTTTTTTAGTTCAAATGTTTAATTTTAGCACGATTTCCGCATTATGCACAACGTGTTTGTATATGGTTTGTTGCGTGGTTTAAGCAACTAATTTAGTAAATAATTACCGACCAAGAAAGTGAAGTGCACCCAAATGTTTAGACAAATTTATAATTAATTTTGATAATAATTAGCTCGATATTCAATCGGGCTCATTCCATTTAAATTTTGTTTAATTCTCTCATTATTATAATATTTTATATACACTTTAATCTCTTTTTTTAACTGAGATATCGACTTATATTTATTTATATAAAACAATTCAGATTTTAGAATACCGAAGAAATTTTCTATCACAGCGTTATCTAAACAATTTCCTTTACGAGACATGCTCTGAGTAATTCCTTTTTCTGTTAATAATCTTCGATACTGTTTCATTTGATACTGCCATCCTTGATCTGAATGTAATATTAAATTTGTTTGATCTGGTATTTTCTTAAAAGACTTTTTCAGCATAATAGTTACTTGTTTAAAATCAGGTTTTTCAGATAATTGATAACTTATTATTTCTCTATTAAAGAGGTCAATTATTGGAGATAGATATAGTTTTTTTCCTAAAACTTTAAATTCTGTAATATCGGTAGCCCATTTTTTATTTGGCCTAATAGCTTTAAAATTTCGTTGTAATATATTAGGAGCTGTTTCTCCTATTTGCCCTTTATAAGACTTGTATCTTTTAGCTCTGACTAAACTTTTCAAACCTAATTCACGCATTAACTTGAGTACTGTTTTATGATTTATTAGAGTGCCTATTTTGTTGATTTCTAAAGAGATTCTTCTATAGCCTTATCTTCCTTTGTGACGATGATATATTTGATGAATCAATAGTTTTATCTCTTTATATTTATCAACTAAAAGCCTTCTTTTATGATGATAATAATAACTACTTCTTGCCATGTTCGTATGATATAATAAAATGACTAAATCATACTTATGCCTTAATTCTGTTATGGCTTTTGCTTTTTGTTTTGCTCTTGTTGAATTAAGGCCTGTAACTTTTTTAGCAAGTCCAGTTCTGCGCGTAATGATTCATTTTCTAATAAAAGTTCCTCTTCTCTTGTTAAAGGTTTATTAGACTTTTTTTTAGCCCTCTTAAATTGCATAGATTTTGGTTTACCTCTAGGTTTAATGTTTAAGCCTACAATACCCTCTTTTTTATAATTACGTTGCCACTTCATAATTACAGATTTAGTAGGAATATTAAATTCTAAACAAGCTTGACTGAAAGATAATGAATCTTTGTCAATAGCTTTTAAAACTTTAAGTTTAAAAGGAATGCTATACACTTTGGTTTTTCTTGGTAATAGTGCTTTTTTACCATATTTTTCATAAAATCGAATCCAATCATGAAGGGTTGTATGATGACAACCATATGACTTAGACACATCTTCAACTGTTTGGTGATTTTTTAAAACTTGCTTTACACATCGAAGTTTAAATGCGTAATCATACTTGACTTTTCTTCCCATAATAATACCCTCAAATAGTGTCTAACTTTTTGGGAGCAGTTCAAAGTCCGCGAGGACTTTCGTAAGTTGGTGAGAAGCCAGCAATAAATTATATACGGTGTGTGTGCCCAGCATGGGCATCTTTTTATTTACGGAAAGGTAAATAATTAATCTAGAGGGTGCAAGTCCCTTATGCGCAGGAGTAACGTCTTGAAGCATTAGTAAGTCGCAAGGGTGGTAATCGCGAGGTTACATCTGAAGGAAGCGAGACTACAAAACTCGGTACTGACGAACAGAAATCGTATACAGAGGCATAGTTATTCGGGTAAGCAAGCACATCATTGTAACGCCCAAACAGTAACAAAAGGGTAACTATGTAGATACGGCAGTGATTGAGTGAAAGAGGATGCCATTACCTGGGGAGGTCTCCAAAGTTACGAGTTGACTATATGGAGAAGTCAGCAGAAGTCATAGTACTTACAGGAAACGAGTTGAGGCAATACCTCAGAAGGTCTCACAAGTAAGGAAGGACTGAACGTAATTCTCTTCAAAATTCGCATAGGAGCACTAGTGGTAGCCTATGCCTAAATTAGAAGATAGTGCCAAGGGTGAAAAGAGCTTTGGCGTGATGATTTACGAACCGCCGTATACGAGACCCGTATGTACGGTGGTGTGAGAGGCGCACTCCGGCTATTTTAGTCGGAGCCGTCTACTCGATTACCACACGTTTACATTATATTGACAAATTAAATTTCCTTCATTTATTCATATGTACCTTTGTAACTTCCTGTTATAATTTCTCCATCTGGTCGTGTAAATTCAAAATCTAGATCTATTTCATCTATCGATATAGATTTAATATTTACAGAACTAGAAATAGCTATGTTACTAACTCTTGGGTCATTATGTCTTAGAATTGTATTTCCTGCAAGAATTGAAAAATTCTCAAAATCTGCATTTTCACGTATCGAGTACTCGGGAACAGGTGTTATAGTTCCTTCTATTACGTTAGTTCCTTCAAATGCAAAATAAAAATAATTTACACCTCCCCATTTTGGAGTTGTTCTAGATGGGTTTACATTTGACAAAACTATAGCGATTTTAGAAGATTCATTATCTATAATATTAAAATCTTTTATAAAAGCTTTATCTACAGAATAAAATGAGCCCTTATAGTTAAATCCATTTCCAGTTTGAATTATAGGTTCAGTGTCTTTATCTTCAGAACAAGAGCTAAACAATATTGCTATTGAAAGAACTATAATTAATTTTAATTTATTCATTTGTTTTTTAATTTATTCGATTTTTGTTATAAATAATATTTTTTCAGAATTGTTTTTTTAATGATTATATTCAATAACTATACCAGTTCTATTTTTCTTTAGATATTTTATGTGTGGTAACGTCTCTGTATATGAGCAGTGCGGAGGAAGAAAGACGATAGTGTCTTGTCCTGAAATATGAATACAGGTTAAAATTGAATTAAGCTGATAATTTATATACCATATTAGGTGTTGTATAATCTAACATCGCTTTATAAATTAATTAAATTTTTTGCTGCTCTCTATGCGCGTGTCTCGTTGTCAAAGGTTTGGTCTAAGTAGAACTCATCTTTTAAGATGCCATTTATACGTTCAGCCATGGCATTTTCATAACAATGATTGTCTTCTGTTATGCTGATATTTATCTTTTTGTTTTTTGAACTGTCTGTTTGTTGCCGACAGCTATGTGTATTTGTTGCGTGGATTAAGTTACTAACTTAGTAAATAAAACCCGGGTTATTGGTGAAACCGAAGGATTTCCTAAACAAGCTAAAATTAACAATAAATGATATACTGTTTTTTGTAGTCGTGTTTTTTTTATGGATATTCAAAACCAAAGCTAAATTCAATTAGGTAACCATTCTTAAATACATAATTGGCATAGTAAATCGGCATATTATATTTTTTAAGGAATTCAGAATTTTGAAAATCGTCAATTTTGTAATGAAACATAGTCGTTCCATTTTCAGTTATTATTTTAGGTTCTCCTTTTATTGATCTAACCTCTCCAGAAGTCATTCCAAGTTTTATTCCGCTTTCAGTTTTGAATTCTTTGTCGTTTGTAACCTGTTCTTTTCTGTTTTTATTCTCGTTGTAATTCACTTTAAATTCAGAAAATTCTTTAGCTGTATTTCCTGGATGAAAATAAAATGTCAAACGTTGTTTCCTATCGATTGAAGTAACACTAGAGTTTGGAAGTCCTTTAAAAATCAGTTTTTCCATGACATCTTTTCCAAGATATTTGTTTACGTTATCAGAATTATTAATACTGATTTCTCCAATTAAAGTATCAGGTTTAAATTTAGGTTTAAGTGAATCGGGTAATTTTAAATAGTCGTCACGAACATTTTTTTCAGGATTTGGAATAATTTCACGTTGACCTTGATTTGTGGCTGAATTATTACAACTTACTAAAAATAGAGTAAGACTAAATGTTATTATTATAATTTGTTTCATGAGTGTCTTGGCATTTTGAACAACGTTGTTGTAGATGTCTGTTTTAAGCTACTAATTTAGTAAATAATTACCGACCAAGAAAGTCTGTGAGGATTTTGGTAAGTGGACGAGATATCGGCAATAAATTAGGTCAAAATTTGTTGTCAAAAAAGAAGGTCTGTTTTATTTGTGTCCCTTATGTTTATTGTTACGGTTGGGAAACTAGTAGTGTTATTAAATATTTTTTTAGAAGTAAATTAGAAACAAGTAAATACACGACTAGCTTTGGGTTGGGTCAGAGAGGAGAGGGGTTTGTTTTTGAAAAAGGAGTAACAATTACAACTTTTGTAGGGGCTGTGTTGCTTTAAACCTTAGCTTTAATTTGTTCATTTGAATATTCTATTCTACATTTTTTTTTGTCAATAATCGCCTCTAGTTCAAAGTCTGAAGAAAAAGCTTTATCGTCCATAGGGTACCAACCTTTAATGTTTTTATTTATCAGAACAAAAAGACCAGTTTCTGTTCCAACAGCACAAAATTTATCAAATCCACCGTCATAAACTGACAATCCAAAGGTTTTGTTTAAATAATCAAAGTCCTTTTTAATATTGGTTGTGGGTATACCAATTTCAGAGATTTCTAAGAAGCTATTTTGATTAAATGCTTTAGATGATTTGTTATTCAGATTTTTTCGAGCAATTAATTCAACAATATTATGATCTATATCATAAAAGTATACTGCTTTAGCATTCCAATTTTGGAAATATTGAATCTCAGTTTTATTCATTTTTAACACGTCAACTCTTTCTTTTAACCAATTGAGTGCCTCTTTTTCTTTATTTGAAGGAATGTTAATAGCAAAATGATATGGTGTTGTAATTGTAGTTCTTTTTACTATTTTCAAATTAGACTGGCCAATGTCAAATACAACAAATGTCTTAGAGTCATCTAATATCTTCAAACCTAAAACTTCTGAGTAAAATTGTTTTTGTTCTGTGAGTCGATTTGTGAAAATTATCAATTCTTGTATTTTCATAATTATAATAAGATAGGATAAAGCGAATATAATCCTATTTCAATAAATTATATTTGAAGAGTAACGACGTTATAAATAAAGTATAACCCAAAAATGCTTTTTAAAAGAATTAAACAACAATATAGCGAGTTACTTTAAGGTGGTAAATAGTTTTTTAAACCGTTTTGGGAATGGGTCTATTTGATTTATATTTTTATTTGTAAACGGATGTACAAAGGTTAAAGCATACGCGTGTAGATACATCCCTTTTCCGTTTAAAATTAAGTGCTCTATTCCATAGTCTTTATCGCCTAAAATGGGATGTCCTATTCCTGATAGGTGTTTACGTAATTGGTGTCGTCGTCCTGTTTGTGGTTCTAATTTTACTAAGTTTAATGTGCTAAATCGCTCAGAAGGTACGGATTCGCATACCGTATAGTTGGATTCAGCTAGTTTACCATCTACTGTAGTCGATATAATCCCTTTAGCGGGCATATTGCCAATGGTTACGGCGTAGTATATTTTATTTACAACTCTTTGTTCAAATAGCTTATTTAAGGCCCGAATACTACTACTTGTTTTTCCGACCAATAAAACACCTGTTGTCCCAAAATCTAGGCGGTGTACTGGTTGCGGAATTGTAGCATCAGCATGTTGACTTTGTATTATGTTTTGTGGTAAGGCATTAGCCACGGTTTTAAAACTATTACCGCTAACTAAAATGCCAGCGGGCTTGTGGATTAGTGCTAAATAATCGTCTTCAAATAAAACCTCTAATTTAAAAACTAACTTTTTATTTTGACTAACTTCTTTTATAAGAGATAGTGTAATAGATTCTCCTCCATTTATAAACGTGGCAGAAGTGGCGATAACATTATTAACCGTTATCTGTTTTTTTTTTAGTGCCTTTTTTAAAGCAGATTTAGTTAAAACCGCATTAAATATTCCGATGCCATAATCTTGCAATCTAATAGGAGTGGAGCGTTTAGGGACAATATGGGTTTCGGTTGATATGATGGCTTTTGTGTTTTAAGGAAAGTACTTTGTTATTGTAACTTCATTTTGCAACAGAACTACATTTAGTACAGGTCAATATATTAGAAGTTACACGAAGTTACCTGAAAAAAATGACACTATCAAATGACATTTTTATTGGAAACGATTTAAATTTTTAAAGACATAAATAAGTCAATTTATAGAACGGCTATTACTTATAATTTGTAGGTTTGTTTTAATTGGACAGCATAGTTTTTGTATATAATTAAGTTTTTTAATTGTAACATGTCGTATTTATGGAGCATAAAAAGATAAGAAAAAATAAAGCACCTTGGCCAACAAAAGACGCTATGGAGCAAGTGTATACAAATAAACTCTGGGGAAGTAATCAGTCTGGTTTTTATTCGGGAGATGGGTCACATCAACCGGAAATTGTAGTGCCTTATGTAGCTGTTTTAATTGATTTTTTAACGTCTTTTAAGAAGCCATTGGTTGTTTGCGATTTAGGTTGTGGTGATTTTAATATTGGTAAACAACTAGTCCAATATACTAAAAAGTATGAGGCAGTAGATATTGTTTCGGGGCTTATTGCATATAATAGAAAACAATTTGTAGCAGATAATTTACAATTTTATTGTTTAGATATCGCAGTCGCAGCTTTACCCTCAGGAGATTGTATTATTTTAAGGCAAGTATTGCAACATTTATCAAATGCTGAGATAAAAAGTGTGGTCCAAAAGTTAGCTAATTATAAGTATGTTATAATAACCGAACATTTGCCTAATGGTGACTTTACGCCTAACAAGGATATTATTTCAGGACAAGGGATTAGGCTTAAAAAACAAAGCGGAGTTAACGTATTAGCGCCTCCATTTGATTTTAAAGTGTTCAAGGATACGCAGTTGCTATCTTATACTTTGGAAGCTAATAAAGGTCGGATTGTAACAACACTATATCAAGTGTTTTAAATTGTTATCAATTAATGAAGGTCTAATTTTTATAAAGCGTTATTGTGTATTCAATTTTAAAATGAAGTCATAGAATCATATTGGGAATTAGCAATAGGCTATGATAATCTACAATGTTATAAAACAAAAAAAGCACTCCGAAGAGTGCTTTTTATTATAATAATCTAATGGCTTATTTTGTTTCTAAACTAACAATTTCGATATCAAAAATTAAGTTAGCATTTGGTGGTACAGGACCACGACCAGCATCACCATATCCCAAATAACTTGGTACAAAAATTCTAGCTTTATCACCAATATTCATGTTTAACATCGCTTCTCTAAATCCTGGGACTAGAGTAGCAGACTCGTTATAAGGCATTGCAAATGCTTGGTAAGCACCTTGTTTTGCAGCGTCCTCACTATATTGATTGTATTTTTTAGCATCTGCTTCTGTCGTAGAAAAGAAAAAACTTCCATCCTCAAAAAGACCTGTACAATCTATTAAAACACGATCAGAAGATTTTGGTTTTACGCCGTTTGGTTTAGCATCAAGAATCATTACTAATCCTGTTGGGTATTCTTTTACTTCCCCTTTCATCTCAGCATTGGCTTTAATAAAGTTATTAATAGCTTCTTTAGCTTTTTCTTTAATAAGCGCTTGCTCTTTAGCTTTTAGTTCGTCTAATTTTTTAGATAATAAAGGCTCTTGTTCTGTAAATACCTTAGGAGCATCAAAAGCTTTGGCAGCTTTCCCTTTACGAATAATATTGACTTTTTCTATAACCACATCTTCTACAGGTTTATTACTTCTTGGGACTACAGCAACATTAGAGATCGTGTCTTGTACATCTAGACCTTGCACTAATTCTCCAAAAACAGAGTGACAACTTACACCACGTCCGCTACAGTTTTTTAAGCTACCGTCGGCATAAAAACCATCAAGATTTTGCTTTGCTACTTCTGTGATAAAAAACTGACTTCCGTTAGTATCATAACCACCAGAGTTTGCCATAGACAAAATTCCAGCTTTGTCATGACTTAAACTAGTGTCAAACTCGCTAAAAAATTTGAATCCAGCACTTCCCATTCCTGTTCCTGTTGGGTCTCCACCTTGGATCATAAATTTATCCATTACTCTGTGGAATATAATACCATTATAAAACGGTTTTCCTTTTAAAGAGTCCTCTAATTTTGGATGTGTACCTTCTGCTAATCCTACAAAGTTAGCAACCACTACAGGGACTTTATCGTAAAATAATTTAGCGACCATTGTCCCTTTATTAGTTACAATTTCAGCATATAATCCGTCTTCTAAGTCTGGATATTTTTCTTGACAAGAATTAGTTGTCAAACTTACCATTAAGGCTATTAGTAATAGTTTCATCGTGTTAATTAATTTATTCATTGTGTTTAGGGTTTATAACTATTCTTTTTGGGTTACCGAAAGTACAGAAACTTCGCAAATTATCGGAATGTTAGTTCCAATTTTATTTTCATCTCCATAATACCCATACGCTTTTTGTGACGGAAAAATAAACGTAGCAGTTTCTCCTGCATGCATTAATTTTAAACCTTCTCGAAGTCCGGAGAACAGCTCTTGCTGGTCCATAGCGTAATTTTGAGTTTTAAGTTCTTCTTTGGTATAAATGGTAGTGCCGTTAAGCGCTTTAACATCATAATTAAATTTGACAAGATCTCCAAAAACAGGTTTTGGTAAACTATCGTTGTCTATTTTTGTATTAAAATGATACCAAAATCCATTTCCAGAAGTTTGATATTGTTGTTCTGGTTGCGAAGCTATAATGGTTTCGATAACTTTGGTTTCTTTTTGGTATAAGGCTTTGTTTCTAGCGACAGAGGCATCTATAAGCGAACCAGAATTTACAGAAATTGGCTTTCTCGCTTCTGGAGTCTTGCAGCTTAATGCTGTGATGCACACCAATAATAGTAAGGCTAAATTACGATTCATGTAATACGGTGTTATATTGAGGTAATATACTAATAAATTTTTCAATGGTCTGTTCTAGATTAGTATCACTTTTACCGCCAGCTGCATTGGTGTGTCCGCCGCCATGAAAATGTGATCTAGACATTTCGTTTACAGAAAAATCACCCTTAGAGCGTAATGATATTTTTATAATACCTTGCTGTAAGTCTTCAATAAAAATAGCCGCTAATACAACATTATTAAGGGACAAGGCATAATTGACAAAGCCTTCTGTGTCTCCTTTTTTATAATCAAATTGCTGTAATTCTTTTTGAGATAGCGTAATATAGGCAGCTCTAGATTCTGGAACGACTTTTAAATTGCTTAACGCGCAACCTAACAGTTGTAAGCGGTTATAGCTATTGGTGTCATAGACTTGATTGTGTATCATCGTATTATCTGCACCTTTGTCTATTAAGTCAGCAATAGCTCTGTGCGTCGCACTAGTAGTAGATCTAAATCTAAAAGATCCCGTATCCGTCATTATTCCCACATAAATAGCAGTGGCTGTATTGCTATCAATATGGTCTAAACCATTCAGATTTTTTATAAAATTATAGACCATCTCACAGGTAGAGCTCATACTAACATCACTATATGTGTATTTAGCATAGTCATCTGGCTGCTGATGGTGATCAATCATTATTTTTAAAGCAGTACTGTTATTTAAAACAGTTTCCATATCTCCTGCACGATGAAACGCGTTAAAGTCTAGCGTGAAAATAATATCAGCTTCAGCTAATTTTTGGTCACTATCGTCTTTTTGACTTTCATATTTAAGAATTAAATCCTGTCCAGGAATCCATTTTAAAAACTCAGGGTAGTCATTTGGTAACACAACAGTAGCTTGATGATTGGTTTTTGTTAAATAATGAAACAAAGCCAAACTAGAGCCTATAGCATCTCCATCTGGGTTTTTATGGCTTACAATTACAATTTTTTTTGGCGTAGCCAATAACTGATTTATGTCTGTGTAGTCTTGTTTTGTCATAGCCCACGAATATACGATTTTTTAATAATTGAATTTATTGTTTTTATTAATAAATGCCGTACTTTTGCACAAAATTAACAATCTCTTTTTATAATTAAAGAGGGTTAGTTTTAAACGAATTAGATAACATTAAAATAAAAAAATGGCAACTAACAGAACATTTACAATGCTTAAGCCTGACTCTGTTGAAAAGGGTTATATCGGCGCAATCTTAGAAAAAATTAACGCTTCAGGTTTTAGAATCGTTGCAATGAAGTTAACACACATGACTAAGCAAGATGCAGAAGCATTTTACGCAGTACATAGTGAAAGACCTTTTTATGGTGAGTTAGTAGAGTATATGACACGTGGTCCTATTGTAGCTGCTATTTTAGAAAAAGATAACGCAGTAGACGATTTTAGAACTTTAATTGGTGCTACTAATCCTGCTGATGCAGCTGAAGGAACTATCCGTAAATTATATGCAGCTTCTATTGGAGAAAATGCAGTACACGGAAGTGATAGTGATGAAAATGCAGCTATTGAAGGTGCTTTCCATTTTTCTGGACGTGAAATGTTTTAAGTTTTAAAACACTATACAATTAAAAAAAAATCCAGCTATTTGCTGGATTTTTTTTGTTTTTTATACAGTAGAGAGGAGGGAGTATTCGCTTTGTATTGCTGTTTTTTTTTATGAAATAAAACTTTATTCAACTGAAAAAGAAAGTTTTGTTCCTGTTGAAAGGGTCTATAACAAAATTATAGTTGGATGTAATAATAAATGTAGGTTAAGTGTTAAGTGAAGCCCATGGTTTTTATTAAACTACAAATTGGAACATTGACCTAAAAAGCGGATCATTTTATTTTCGATTCAATTAGTTGCGTCTTTTAAAACTAAGGCACAAAAAAAAGCCTCTCTAAATAAATAGAAAGGCTTTAATCTTAAAGATATATGGTAGTTGTTAAAGTACTTTAACGTTAACTGCGTTTAATCCTTTTTTTCCTTCTTGTAAGTCGAATTCAACTTCGTCACCTTCACGAACTTCGTCAATTAATCCTGAAATGTGTACAAAATGGTCTTTGTTTACACCTTCTTCTGTAATGAATCCGAAACCTTTAGCGTCATTGAAGAATTTTACTGTGCCTTTACTCATCGTAATAAAATTTAATATTGATTATTTTAATAGTACAAATATGACGCCAATAAATTTAACAATGAGCTTTTATTATATTTATTTTCAATTATTTGACTATTAGTGTTCTAAACAGAAAAAACCTCTCCGTTTGGAAAGGTTTTTTGTGTAATGATTTAAATAGAAAATATATAATTATACTACTTTTACATTTACTGCGTTCATACCTTTTCTTCCTTCTTGTAAGTCGAATTCTACGATATCTCCTTCACGAACTTCGTCGATTAATCCAGAAATGTGTACGAAATGGTCTGCGTCTGATCCATCTTCAGTTATAAAACCGAATCCTTTTGAATCATTGAAAAATTTTACTGTACCTTGTGCCATTGTAATAAAAAAATTTGTTAATAATAGTCTCAAAGATAAAATATAAAATATTAATTAAACATATTTTTTTTGAATTTTTTTATCAAAAAAACAGTGTATTAATAATTTAATCATCTTAAAACCAGTTTTTTAATGATGTCTTTACCTAGTTCTTCGTTTAATAAAGTTATAATTTTTTGGTTACCATAACTTAATTCTTCGCGTAAAGCGCTAGAGCTTAATTGCACATAAAGGATGTCCTTTTTTAATTCGATAGCAGTCGTATAATTGTTAATGCCATTACCCATTAATTTTGCCCAAGCATCTCTAACATTAACTTTGTCTAACCCTTTTTCAAGGTTGTTTTCTGTGACAAAGTTTTTTAATGCGTCCGATATATTTAATAAGTTGTTGTTGCGTTTTGCCATTAGTCTATTGTTATAGGTGTGTAGCGGTTATATATGTATAAATCTTTATTTTGGTTTATAACCTGTAGTTTGTCTTTGCTAGCTTTTAAAATGGTTTCTTTCCAATGTGAAAAAGGTGTTTTGTAATATAAATTAAGACTGTCGTTTTCTATTTTAAAAACAAATTGCTCAGCGTCTTTTGACGTCTCATAGGTGCCATTAAAAATAGGTTTTAGTTTTTTTCTAAAGCCAACCGAATCTTTATTTATTTCAATGTAATCTATCGTTTCATTAATCTTATATTGCTTTTTTGTGCCATCTTTTAAAATCACTTCGCTTATTTCCCAATATCCAGAGACGTGTTGTTTAAGGTCTTCAGGATTTTGAGAACAGCTTACTATCAATATAAGTAAAATATAGGTTAGTTTTTTCATGTTATAGCTTAAATATTTCATAAGATTGGTGGACTTGTTTTACCGCGTTTTCTGTGCGTTCGGCATGTGTATCACTGATAAAAATTTGTCCAAAATTTTCGTCGTTAACTAATTTTATAATTTGTGCAACACGGGTTTCGTCTAATTTATCAAAAATATCATCCAAAAGCAAAATTGGATTATCCCCACTAATGGCTTTTAGACTGTCAAATTGTGCTAATTTTAAAGCAATTAAGTATGATTTTTGTTGCCCTTGACTCCCGAATTTTTTAATAGGGTAGTCTCCAATATTAAATTCTAAATCATCCTTATGCACACCAACACTAGTGTATTGTAACGCTTTGTCTTTATTAATTGCTTTTCTTAACAGTTGGTCTAAGTCGTTTTCAAATAAATCACTTTTATAATTTAAGCTAACGTCTTCATTATTGTTGCTAATGGCTTTATACCGCGCTTTAAATAATGGAATAAAGTTGTCTAAAAAATCTTTTCTTTTTTGAAAAATCTCTGTACCATAAAGCTGTAATTGCTGATTATAAACTTCTATAGTGTCATTATTATAGGTGTGGTTGGCAGCAAAATATTTTAATAACGAGTTGCGTTGTGATAAAATCTTATTATAATTAATTAAACTTGCTAAATAACCTTTGTCACTTTGACTAATCACACTATCAATAAATTTACGTCTAGTATCGCTACCATCAATAATTAAATCTCTATCGGCAGGACTAATAATGACTAAAGGTAAAAAACCAATGTGATCACTAAACTTCTCGTAAGCCTTACTATTGCGTTTGATAACTTTTTTTTGTCCCTTTTTTAAACTGACAACAATGTTTTCTTTCTTTTGGTCTTTATCGTATTCTCCGCTAATAACAAAAAACTCTTCATCGTATTTTATGTTCTGCGAAGCAACGGGGTTAAAATAGCTTTTACCAAAGGATAAATGGTAAATAGCATCCAGTGCATTTGTTTTTCCAACCCCATTATTACCTACAAGGCAGTTAATAGTCTCGTTAAACGCAAAGGTTTTGGAGTCAAAATTTTTATAGTTTAAAAGTGATAAGGACTTTAAAATCATAGAGTTATTACTAAAATAGAGGGCTTTAAATAAGGAGGCCTCGTAAGGATGTGCAAATTATTGAAAAATATCAAATAAATAACCTTTTATTTCTGAAGAAAAATTATATTTTTGTGCGCATTAATAAAATTAATATGGCGACTTACAAGAAAAGAGGATACAAACCAAAAACAACAGTAGAAAAGGAAGTTGAAGTTGAAGATAGCTCAACAACCGCTGAAGTTTTTAATACATTAGACGAATCTGCAAATAAGGCAGAGGAGTTTGTAGAGAAAAATCAGAAAAACATTTTTATTATTATTGGTGTTGCAGCAGCTTTTGCTTTAGCCTATTTAGGGTATCAACAGTTTATAGTTAAACCAAAACAAGGGGAAGCTATGAATGAAATGTATCAAGCACAAAAATTCTTTAATGAAGCTGTAGTTGCTACTGTAGGACAAGATTCTTTATATAACTTAGCCTTAACAGGAGGAGAGGGTAAATTAGGATTAGTAGATATAGCCTCTCAATTTAGTGGTACAGCAGCAGGGAACCTAGCTAACTATTATGCAGGTATGGCATATTTTAATACTAACGATTATCAGAACGCAGTGACTTATCTTGATGCTTTTGATAGTGAAGATGAAGCATTAGGGCCTATTGCTAAAGGAGTGATTGGTGATGCTTATGCTCAAACAAATGAAAAATCAAATGCATTAGACTATTATAAGAAGGCTGCTAACTTACGTCAAAATGAGTTTTCGACGCCAACTTATTTATTTAAAGCAGGAGTTACCGCTTTAGATATGGGAGACGCTTCTGAAGCATTAGAATTATTAAATAAAATTAAAGACAACTATCCAAATTCACCAGAAGCTACTCAAGCGGAAGTATTTATTGGAAAAGCGCAAGCAATGTCTAACTAATTACATTTATGGCAACAACAAATTTATCAGCATACGATAAGACAACAATCCCAAACGGAGAGCAATTTCGGTTTGGGATTGTTGTTTCAGAATGGAACGAGGACATTACACAAGGTTTATTAGAAGGTGCTAAAAGTACACTCTTAGAGCACGGTGTAAAATTAGAGAATATTGCAATCTGGGATGTTCCTGGAAGTTATGAGCTAATTTATGGTTGTAAGAAAATGCAAAACCAAAGGGTAGATGCCGTTATTGCAATAGGTAGTGTTATCCAAGGCGAAACTAAGCATTTTGATTTTGTATGCGAAGCAGTAGCACAAGGGATAAAAGACCTTAATGTTATTGATGAAACGCCTGTTATCTTTTGTGTGCTTACGGATAATAATAAGCAACAATCTATTGACCGTTCTGGCGGAAAACTCGGTAATAAAGGTGTCGAAGCAGGTGTTGCAGCTTTAAAAATGGCAACATTACGTCACAACGCTTAGTGTCTGTTAACAATTTTTAGCATTCATAATCTATCGTTCTGCAGTATTTTCAGTATTTTTGAGTGATATTCACATTAAAACTACTAAGGCTTGTTTAGTCAGAAGAAAAACAAAAAATTTAGCTATCAGTCTCGATTTTCTAAAGAGGAAACCGCAGCGACTAAACTTAAGGCAAGTTTAAATAGTAGTTGGGATGATACAAGGCGTAAATCCTCTAGCGCTAAAAAAGGGAGTGCCCTATTTTTACTGGTAGGTGTATTAGTTTTTATTGCTGTTTTAATGTATTATTTAGAAACTAAAATTAAATAGAGTTGTGCTATGGGATTGCTATCTAAACGTAAAAATAAAAAGTTTGATTATACACCTCGTTTTTATAAAGGTGAAGGCAATCCGTTTGAAATAAAGCACAAATTTGACGAGCATAGAACTACCGTAGGTGAAAACCTTAACTTCAAACAAAAAATTAATAATGCTTTTGACGAGTTTAAAAACAGTCCAGATAAAGCAGCAAACAGGCGTGTTTTAGTAATTATAGCAGTTTTAATATTTCTATTTTTATTATTAATGGGCTTCGATTTATCCATATTCTTCCCTAACTAAACGTATGGCAGATATTATTCAATTATTACCAGATCACGTTGCTAATCAAATCGCAGCAGGAGAGGTTGTACAACGTCCAGCTTCCGTTGTAAAGGAGCTGTTAGAAAATGCAATTGATGCAGATTCAACCCTTATTAAACTTATCATTAAAGATGCTGGTAAAACACTAGTTCAGGTTATTGATAATGGTAAAGGTATGACAACTACCGATGCTAGGTTAAGTTTTGAGCGTCATGCAACGTCCAAAATTAAATCTGCAGAGGATTTATTCCAATTAAACACTAAGGGATTTAGAGGAGAAGCTTTGGCTAGTATTGCGGCGATTGCACATGTCGAGCTTAAAACAAAACAAGAGCATGAAGATGTTGGGACGGCTATTGTTATAGAAGGTAGTGATATTAAGTCTCAGGAGGTAGTTGTTACGCCAAAAGGAACATCGTTATCTGTAAAGCATTTGTTTTTTAATATTCCTGCAAGGCGTAATTTTTTAAAGTCGAATACGGTAGAATTACGACATATTATTGACGAGTTTCATCGTGTGGCATTAGCGCATCCCTCAATTGGATTTTCGATGTTTAGTAATGGAAACGAAACGTTTAACTTACCGCAAAGTAACTATAGACAACGTATCGTTAATATTTTTGGAAACAAGACTAACGAAAAATTAGTACCAGTAGAAGAAGCTACGGAAGTACTTGTCATTTCAGGTTTTGTTGGAAAGCCGGAGTTTGCCAAAAAATCTAGAAACGAACAATTCTTTTTTGTTAATGATCGTTTTATTAAGAGTGCTTATCTTAATCATGCTATTAATTCAGCATTTGAAGGTTTATTAAAAGATGGCGCACAGCCAAGTTATTATTTAAATTTAACGGTTAATCCACAAACTATAGATATTAATATTCATCCAACAAAAACAGAGATTAAGTTTGATGATGAGCACACATTATACGCTATTTTAAGATCGGCAGTAAAGCATAGTTTAGGGCAGTTTAACATTGCACCTGTCTTAGATTTTGACCGTGATGCTAATTTAGATACACCGTATAGTTACGAACAAAAAGGAATGCCTAGTGTTGAAGTCGATCGTAGCTTTAACCCTTTTAAAGAGGATACGCCCAAAGTAAAAACAGTGGCAAGTACGCCGACATACAAAAAGGAACCTAGTGCTAATTGGGAGAGTTTATATGTTGGATTAGAATCTAAAGGCACAAAAACGACTACGGATTTTAGCGAAATTCATTTTGAAAGTCAACCTCAAAACGAAAGTATTTTTAAAAATGAAAATGCAGTAGAGCAGAAGCAAACGACGTATCAACTTAATAATAAATTTATTATAAGTACTATAAAATCGGGAATGTTAGTTATTGATCAACATCGTGCACACCAACGCGTATTGTATGAAGATTTTTTAAGACATATTACTATAAAAGAAGGGGTTAGTCAACAATTATTATTTCCTTTGGAATTACATTTCTCGAATCAAGAAATTGCGTTGATTAATCAATTGAAAGAAGATCTAGAATCTACTGGGTTTATATTTCAATCTATAGAAAACGAAACGGTGCAAATAACTGGTGTTCCAGTAAATGTTCCAGAAAGCGAAGTCTCTATAATTTTAGAACAGTTAATTAGTGATGTTGAAAATGAAGTCCCTGATAGTAATTTTTCAGCAACCGATTTATTAGCAAAATCTATGGCTAAAAGTTTAGCTATAAAAACAGGACAGTCTTTAACTAATCCTGAGCAAGAACATTTGGTAAACCGTTTGTTTGGTTGTACAGAGCCTAACGTATCACCAACTAATAGAACCACATTTATAACAATGACTGTGGACGAGTTAGATAAAAAATTTATGTAAGTTATGATGAGAATAACAGATACGGTTAAACATCTAATAATTTTAAATGTACTAATGTTTTTTGGTACAATGACCGTAGGTGATGGTCGTTTATTTTACGATTTGTTTGCAATGCATTTTCCTGCAAGTGATGCTTTTAAGCCTTGGCAAGTCGTAACACACATGTTTATGCATGGTGGTTTTACGCACCTATTGTTTAATATGTTTGCTTTGTGGATGTTTGGAGGGCCAGTAGAACAACGTTTAGGTCGTAACAAGTTTTTATTTTTGTATTTCTCAGCTGGTTTAGCTGCAGTATTGTTTCAATTATCAGGTTATTATTGGGATTACCTTCCAGCTTTAAAAACTTTATTAGAATCAGGTTTAAGTAAGAGTGCAATTAATGATATTATCAATTTCAATATTTTAGACGGTAACCAATATACAGGACAGTTACTGACGGAGCAATTAAATACTTATTTTACTGAAAATAATATAAGCGAAAGTGTCCTTAATCAAGCAAATTATCAAACACTATTTGAAACTAACGTTTTAGTACATAATAGCACAATGGTAGGTGCATCAGGTTGTATAATGGGTATTTTAGCAGCTTTTGGTATGATGAATCCTAATGCGGAATTAATGATGCTATTTTTACCAATACCAATCAAAGCAAAATATTTTATTCCAGGGATTATACTATTAGATGTCATATCAGCGTTTACAGGACAGTCCTTTTTTAGTCCTAGTAATACAGCTTATTTGGCTCACGTTGGAGGTGCGCTTATTGGCTTTTTTATTATGTGGTATTGGCGTAAAACACAATTCAATAAAAACCGTTGGGATAGATAGATGAGTCAGTTAGAACAACTAAAATATAAATATGCTAGGCTTAATGTCTTAGAAAAAATAATAGCAATTAATGTTGTTGTATTTTTGTTTGCTATTATATTTAGACGTGTGATTCCTAATTTTTTTAGGTGGTTATATTTGCCAAGTGATTTTTCTGGTTTTTTATATAAACCGTGGACTATAATAACTTATGGATTCCTTCATTTTGATCCTATCCATGTTTTATTTAATATGTTATGGTTGTACTTTTTAGGAGGTATGATGCTAAATTTATTTAAAGCTAAAACGGCTTTAAGTATCTATTTTATGGGTATCATGGCAGGGGGATTGGCCTTTCTGTTTGGATATAATGTATTACCTCAAATATTTGCAGATACAGCTTACTTGATTGGAGCATCAGCTGGTATTAGAGCAATCCTTATCTTTTTATGTGCCTATATGCCAAATAAAGAAATGCAGTTCTTTACCTTTAATTTAAAACTATGGTGGATCGGAGCTGCAATTACTGGTTTTGATATTTTAAATATATTTGGAGGGAATAATGCAGGTGGTAATTTAGCGCATCTAGGTGGTGCGGCTTTAGGTTTTTTGTATGCTAAGCAATTAGCTAAAGGCCATGATATAGGTAGCGGTTTTGAACGTTTTATGGATTGGGCTAGTAACTTGTTTAAAGTTAATAGCAAACCTAAAATGAAAACGGTTTACAAGAAAAGTAAAGTAGCGGGTTATAAGAAAGATGAATTTAATCAGTTTAATAATCAGAAAAAAATAGATATTATTTTGGATAAGATTAGTAAAAGTGGTTATGATAGTTTGTCTAAAGAAGAGAAGCAATTTTTGTTTAAAGCTGGAAAATAATAGAATAATAATATGAAGCGCTTAAAGTTTTCCGAGAAAGTTGTCTTCTTCATCAATTCTGTTGTTGCCTTTCTGCTCTTGCTATCTTATGTGTTGCCCAATATTCCGCCTAAAACATTTGCGACGCTATCGGTGTTAAGTTTAGGTGTTCCTTTTTTAATACTACTTAATGTTTTGTTTTTTGTATACTGGTTGTTCAAAATAAAAAAACAGTTATTATTGTCATTAGTGGTTATAACCATTGGTTATTTTTTATTTGGGTCGTTATATAAGTTTTCTAATTGGGAAGCAGATGGCACAGAAGGTTTGACTGTGATGAATTATAATGTACGCTTGTTTAATTTCTATGAATGGATTCCGGAAAAGGGAATCGATAAGAAGTTAGTAGAATTTGTTAAAAAAGAAAAACCACAAGTTTTAAATATTCAAGAATACCACTTACAAGACAATTTAGATTTTTCTTTTTTTAAATATAAATACGTAAAATTAGAGGGTGAAAAGTCTAAAGTCGGACAGGCTATATTTTCTCAATTTCCTATTATTAATTCTGGCTCGGTTGATTTTCCTAATACAGCAAACAATGCTATTTTTGCAGATATAGTTAAAGGTAAGGATACTATTAGGGTGTATAATTTACACCTACAGTCTTTGCGGATTAATCCTAGAGAGCAGCGTTTAACTACAGAGAATTCCGAAAAACTAATTAACGGTATTGGTGAAGCCTTTAAATTGCAGCAAAGTCAAACTGAATTGTTTTTGAAACATAAAAATAAAAGTCCTTATAAAGTTATTATTAGCGGCGACTTTAATAACTCTGCGTTTTCTTATGTTTATAAAACCATAAGAGGGGATATGAAAGATAGTTTTAAGCAGCAAGGAAATGGTTTTGGACGGACTTATAATTTTAAGTTTTTTCCTTTGCGAATAGATTTTTTACTTGTAGATAAATCGTGGACGGTTGATAATTTTAAAACGTATGATGTGGAGTATTCTGATCATTACCCAATCCTGACTAAAATATCATTTTAGTAAGACATCAAATAACAGTCAGTAGTATCTGCGATAATATGTATAACTAAACCAAGACCTATCAATCTTGTTTTTTTTGGTACTAGCAGTAATATATACACCGCTATAGCATAATAACTATGTAAAGGATGGAAGTTTATGCTGCATCTATTAGGCGAAAAGATAGGTGTTGCTAATAAGTGGTCAATATCTATTAAAAAGCCTAATAACATTATTAAAAAGGCCTTTTTCCACTGCGATTTAAAGCAGAGTAGTGCGACTAAAAGTGGTAAGCCAAAATGGATGCCGTAATGTATAATGGGCTGTATCACTTATGGTAATTGTTGCGTTTCTAAATAATTAAGCGCGTTGGTCCCTTCATTAAATAATAAATCCAATATACTTAGATTATTAATATAACCATGCTTTTCACCAAAGACTTGGGTGTAGGGGGTAAGTGGCATGTTTTGTTCTTTTCTAGCATTTGATAAGTAACGATAGTCTGTTAAATCAGTTGGTGTTTTGTTGAAGTTAGAAGTAAATTTGGGTGCAATATCTAACTGTAAACACGCTGTGATTATTTCGAAACATTTTAAGTTGTGATCAAAGATGTAATCAGATTTTAATTGAAAAAGTGGGCGAATATCGTCTTCATAAAATTCGAAATAAGGTGACGTTTTGTAAGCAGATTCTAAACTTTTCCAGTGTACCAATTGCCAGTTGTCCTTTGCACTGATTTTTACATCCTTGTATAACTGGCGTTCTTTATGACTATGAATAACAGGTACACTTAGTTGTAGTTTTCCATTGGCTCCGTAAATATACGTTCGGTTTCTATAGGTTTGCTTTTGAAAATTATCATGTATCTCAAAGGTCAAACTTTCAGCTTTAGCAATAGCAACAAACTGTGCGATACTAGGGAAATATGTTGGATGGATAAGTATGTTCATTTGTTAATGAAAATAGATTACTACGTTATTCATTTATTTACAATTTAAATATAGTCTTTATAAGACTGTAGTTTCGCAGTAATGCTAAATTGTATTTTAAGCGTTCTTACGTTTTCTATATTTATTATATCCAAAAATTAATCCTAGAAGCACTAAAAATGGAATAAAGTAAGACGTTAATTTTCCATCACCTCCAACGGTGGTAAATAGTCTATTCCATCGTATTTTATTAATTCCTTTGCCATTGGCATCCCAACTCATCCATACAAATACAGGTTTTCCAACGACGTGGTCAAACGGAACAAACCCCCACATTCTAGCATCTTGAGAGTTATGTCTGTTGTCTCCCATCATCCAGTAGTAGTCTTGTTTAAATGTGTAAGAGTCTACAACTTTATCATTGATTAAAATTTGATTTCCGTTAACCTTAAGTGTATTACCTTCATAAGCAGTCAATACACGTTTGTAAATAGGTAAGGTTTCTAAATTTAAAGCGATGGTTTTACCAGCTTGCGGAATATAAATCGGTCCAAAAAAGTCTCTGTTCCAAGTGTAACCTGGTGCATTAGGGAAAATATTTTCTGTTGTGCTAGAAGATAAATCTTTAGTAACGCTTAATACCTCTGGATCACTTTTCATTATTGATGCTAAATCTTCTGTTAAATTAACATACAAGGCTGTTTCGGCCATATCTAATTTTAATAAATCGAAAGACTTCTGATCTAAATTAGCAAGAAAATTAACTTCTAAAGAGTCTTGTTTTGTTACAGAAACGTCAATCTTTTTTACTTTTAAATAGTTTTGAAACTCTGCTTTGTTAAAATTTGAAGCACTTGTTTTAAAAACGTAACGTTCTTGTTTTTCTGTAATTTTATATTTTTGGTATAAAGCTTCTGGTGTCGTATTTTTTAATATTACTTTATAAAAAAACTGAAGCTTTGCTCTGTCTGGAAGTTGATTTTTAACACCATCGATATAAACGTATCCATCTTTTATAGATAATGTATCACCTGGTAGACCAACACAACGTTTTACGTAGTTTGTTTTTTTATCAATTGGCTTATGACGTACTTCTCCGTAAGGGTTATTAATAACCACTAACGTATCTACCGGCCAGTTAAATACAACAATATCATTACGTTTGATACTTTGAAAAGCAGGAAGTCTAAATTTAGGTAATTGTGGGAATTTTAAATAGGAAGGTGTCGTAGTGCCAGGAAGGGCATCGTGTATCATCGGTATGGCTACAGTCGTTTGTGGCGCTCTTGCACCATAATGTACTTTACTAACTAATAAAAAATCACCAACTAACAATGTCTTTTCTAAGGAAGAGGTTGGGATAAGAAAAGGCTGTATAAAATACGTGTGGACTATAGTGGCAGCGACAACAGCAAATAAAATAGAACTTACCCAATCTCCTAATTCTGTTCTTGGTTGTAGGTCTCTCTCTTTAATATGGTTTATATCTGTTGCAACATAGTTTAAATAAAAGCTATAAAAACCTAAAGTAAATATGGCTAGAAAAGTATCGATAGCAGAGTTTTTGCCATAACTTCTGGCAATCTCAACCCAAATAACAGGTAATAAAATAAGATTTACAATAGGTAAAAATAATAGGATCGTCCACCACCAAGGTCTATTAATAATCTTCATTAATATTACAGCATTGTAGACAGGTATAAAAGCTTCCCATGCTTGTCGGTCTGCTTTTTTATATAATTTCCACGTGGCTAATCCATGTAAAACTTGAATAACTAAGAAAAAGATAATCCACTGTGTAATGTCCATATTTGTAATAATTATTGTCTATTAATTATGTGATAGTTGCAAATGTTGTTAAATTTATTAAAGTTACCCAATATTTAACACATCTTTCATAGTAAATACCCCTGTTTTTCCTACTAACCATTCTGCTGCGATGACAGCTCCTAACGCAAAACCTTCTCTGTTATGTGCTTCGTGCTCGATTGTAATAGTGTCAATAGGACTTGTGTAGCGTATAACATGTGTTCCAGGAACTTCGGGAATACGTTTAGCTATAATAGGAATACTATTGTCTGGAGCAGTATCTAATTGCCAATCTTGATACTTTGTGTTATTTTTGATAATACCTTCTGCCAATGTAATTGCTGTACCACTTGGTGCATCTAACTTTTGGGTGTGATGTATTTCTTCAATATCAAGCTTATAGTCATTAAGCTTAGCCATCATTTTGGCTAAAGTTTCGTTGAGTTCAAAAAAAATATTGACGCCTAAGCTAAAATTGGAGGCATATATAAAAGCACCTTTTTGTTTTGCGCAAAGCGAAACCATGTCGTCATATTTATCTAACCAACCTGTAGTACCTGATATTACAGGAACTTGATTATTGATACAGTTGCTAATATTATTAAAAGCAGCTGTTGGTACGCTGAAATCTATAGCGACGTCTGCCTCTTTTATATTGTAGTTTGTGTCTCGTGATGTTTTAATAACTATGGTGTGTCCACGTTGTAAAGCAATAGTCTCTATTGCTTTACCCATTTTACCATAGCCTAGTAAAGCGATTTTCATGCGTATTTTAAAATTGGAAATTTAAAGATAGTCCAACACGTCCTTCATTATCAAATTCTTCAATTCTATAATTTGGTCTTAAACTTAAGTCGTCACTGATGTTGTACTGTAGTAAATGCGCGTCAACATTGGCATCAAGAATATTTAAAGCATAAAATCCTATTGTAACTAGTAAGGATAACTCTTTGTTTCTTCTGTAACTTGTTTGTGCCGAGCGTAATGCGTCATCCGTTAATCGGCCCTGAAACTCGTCATCAGAATAGCCTGCTAAACGTCTTTTGTAAGCATCTCTTGCCCGATTGTATTGTTTGTTGTTATCAACATAAAAATACACTCCAGTCCCTAATGCAATATAAACGATTGGTATTTTCCAGTATTTACCGTTATAAGCTTGACCTAAACCGGGTAAAATCGCTGAGTAAAATGACGCTTTAGATGGTGCTAATGGATCATACGGTCTTGTTTTTTTTAAAACATCAGTGTCTATTATAATTGGTTTGTCAGCTTTCTTTTTTTTCTTTTGTTTTAAGACTTTTGGGAGCTCTTCAGATTGATCAGTACTATCTGCTGGTGTTGCAGTAGAGTCGTCTTGAGCAAAGGATAGTGCACAAAATAAACAAAAGACTAAACAAATAAAATAGGACTTATTGACCACCTTCTACTAGTTTTTTTATACGGTTAAAATCTTCTTCAGAATGAAAAGGAATAGTGATTTTTCCTTTACCATTACTAGCTACTTTAACGTCGATTTTATGTCCAAAGTATTCTGAAAAAGCACTAACGCCTTTTTTAACATATATTGGCAGTTCTTCAGTTTGCTTTTCTTTTTTAACAGGTACTACAACTTCTTTGGTCGTGTTGTAGTTACGTACTAAAGTTTCAGTATCTCTAACGGATAATTTTTCCGTTAAAATAGTTTCGTAAATTTCTAGCTGTATATTTTGATCTTCAATAGTAATAAGAGCTCGACCGTGACCCATAGATAAAAAGCCATCACGCATCCCTGTTTGGATGATTGGATCTAATTTTAATAAACGTAAATAGTTAGCAATAGTACTGCGTTTTTTTCCAACACGCTCGCTCATTTGTTCTTGCGTTAATTGAATTTCGTCAATTAAACGTTGGTATGACATTGCAATTTCTATTGGGTCTAAATCTTGACGTTGGATATTTTCCACCAAAGCCATTTCAAGACTTTCTTGGTCATTTGCAATCCTGATGTATGCAGGAATTGTTTTTAATCCGATTGATTTTGAAGCACGAAAACGACGTTCTCCAGAGACTAATTGGTAATCTTCAAAACCTAATTTCCGTACTGTAATTGGTTGTATAACACCTAGTTCTTTAATAGAAGATGCTAATTCACGCAGCGTTTCTTCATTAAAATTAGTACGAGGTTGAAAGGGATTCATTTCAATAGAATCCAAATCTAATTCGACAATATTACCAATTACTTTATCTGCATTTTTATCTTTTGCAGATTGTATGTCATTTTCTGGGTCTTTCAATAGTGCTGAAAGTCCACGTCCTAAAGCCTGTTTTTTTACTGCCTTCGCCATAAATTAGGAGTTTTTTGTAATAATTTCTTTTGCTAAACTTAAATAATTGCTGGCACCTTTACTAGAGGCATCATAATTTATAATGCTTTCTCCATAACTTGGTGCTTCACTAAGTTTGACGTTACGTTGTATAATGGTTGAAAAAACCATGTCGTTAAAGTGTTTTTGTACTTCTTCTACGACTTGATTAGATAGGCGTAAACGCGAATCGTACATCGTTAATAATAAACCTTCAATATCTAAATCTGGGTTGTGTATTTTTTGGACACTTTTTACGGTATTCAATAATTTACCAAGACCTTCTAACGCAAAGTATTCGCATTGGATTGGTATAATTACGGCATCTGCAGCCGTTAAAGCGTTAAGGGTTAGTAAGCCCAAAGATGGTGCGCAGTCTATTAATATAAAGTCGTAATCGTCTTTAATGTCTTGTAATGCCTTTTTTAGCATATACTCGCGCTCTTCTTTGTCTACAAGTTCTATCTCAATAGCTACTAAATCGATATGCGAAGGGATAATGTCTAAATTAGGCGTATTTGTTTTTAATACAGCCTGTCTAGCGCTATTGGTATGCTCTAGTAATTGGTAGGTTCCTATCTCTACAGACTCTACATCTATTCCTAAACCTGAGGTTGCATTAGCTTGTGGGTCAGCATCAATTAAAAGTACTTTTTTTTCTAAAACACCTAGTGAAGCTGCTAAGTTAACAGAGGTTGTTGTTTTACCAACACCACCTTTTTGATTGGCAATTGCTATTATTTTACCCATTAATTTAATTTGGTTTTTATTGAAAATTTAGCTTTTAACTAAAGCTAAAAGTCCACCGTAAAAATACAATTATTTATGAGTAAATAAAATGATAGTTGTTAACATTAGATGAAATGGAGAGTGTAATTAAATAGCGTGCTGATTTCTAGTGCTGATTTAGGGTTTTTCTTTTTGTGTTTTGGTCATGCGATAAGCTAGTTTTAAGAGCGCTTAGCTTTTAATTTAACACAATGGCCTTGCTTTTTTTCTTTAGTTTTAATTATTTTTTCTTAGAAAAAAAGTAATAAAGTCATTTTAGTCAATCGGAATACCCACAGTTAATATATTATGGGTGAGTATTCCGGTTGTTAGGCTGTTTTAGTTTTTTAATATTCTTTTTATTACTTGTTTATGGCTCGTATTTATTTTTAAAAAGTAGACACCACTAGGTAAGTCTTTCATGTTAAATGGTACAATCCTTTTGTTGTTTATGGTGCTATTATAGATTGTAGCGCCTAATAGGTTTACAATTGATAAATTAGTTATGACGTTGGATTCACTACTCTTCAATTCTATCGTAATTGAAGAGGTCGTTGGGTTAGGATAAACTTTAATTGCAGATTTTTCATTTTCGAAATCGGTATTACTTAAAGTATTATCTCCAGATTCAAAAGCACCAACGTCTGGAGCTAATCCTTCATATGATTTGCTTAACTCCTGACCTGCTGTCCATGTTAAAGGCGTGTTTAGTGTTAGTGTATTAGTGGTGTAATTTACATTGGTAATAATAGCGCTTGTAGTTTGGCCTTTTAGTTGGATCGTGTCTCCGTAATAAGCAGCGATACCAAAACCATCAGTAAAATAAGAGGCATCCGCGACGACCATTGTTGTTCCACTTCCTGCTGAAGGTGTATTAGTAAGAAAACCACCAGCATCTATCATTGGACTGTCTTGAGATAAATGAAAATCGTAAGCCGAAGCATCTACAAAGTTAGGATTTGCTTGAAGGCTGTTTAAAAATAATTGAGGATGATTAGTTTCCCACCAGGTTAATGATTTTGGATCAGGATTGGACGAAGAATCACGGTTTCCGTAAGCAATCGTGTACAATTCATCAATTTGAGAATTGAATATATTATTATTGTCTATAACAACATCGGTGATTCTACCCGTAAAAATTTGGACAGGCTTAGTGTCAAGATCAGTATACCAAGAATAGCGTGTGTCTCTTTGTATAAATTGATTCTTAAACAGTATGTTGTTTTTTATTTCTTGATCATAAAAAGTATGATTAGTCGATCCAGAGATATTGATTCCACCAAATTCATTATTGTAGAAATTATTATTGTAAATTCTGTTTCCATAGTTGAAAGTTGCTTCGGAAGAATATAGTGTTAATGATATTGGCGGGCCTTGACACTCATAAAATATATTATTTCTAATAATACCGTTTTGCCCTGCATATTGAATACCTGAATAAGGAGAGGCATTAATAGGAGAAGTTGTGAAAGCAAAAATATTTTGTTCTATGACATTATGCTTTGTATCATCAAGCGATGTGATTTTTAGATAAGGAGTATCACCATGTCCTACATTAGCACAATCATAAACTTCTCCTATTTTTTGTAAAGCATTATAAAAATAATTTTCACGAATGACATTATAATTACTACATTTAATAGTCCACAAAACGTGTTCTGCATTGGTTATTGTATTGTTATCAATTAAATTATAATTTGATTGAATCAATCCAATGTTATCTTGAGTCGAGTTGTCAATGGTATTGTGTGTAATCCTATTATGATCAGATTCTTGAAAAAACAACCCAGTTTTAGAACTACCTCCTCCATCGACAGCATCTCTAAAAGTATTGTTTTTTAAGATAAGGTTGTTTGATCCTAGTGCATTTAGCCAACGTCTAACATTTTCTATTTTTAATCCATCAATAGTTATATAATCAACTTCATAAATTAAAATAGCAGGGGAAAGTGTGACACCCGTAATTAATACTTCTTCGTAATTAAAGTTTTTATAAGTAATTGGTTCTGATGCTGTTCCAGAACGGGAGGGTTTTAATTGAGAGTTAAAAATTCCTTCACGAATAACAACTGTGTCACCAGGATAAGCAGCTGCTGTTGCTTCTTCAAAAGTGTTGTATGCATCCCCGTCAGAACCCGAACAATTTCGGTTCGAAATTGAGTAGTTGCCGACGCAGTCTGATGATAATTGATTGTCTACATAAATAGTGTCTCCGGCAAAAGACTGTATACTAGTTAGTAGGAGGGTAGTGTAGATTAAAGTGTTAAGTTTTTTGTTGAAAATTGTAGTTTTTTTACTCATTTGTTTTGCTCGATTAAATGTGGTTTTTTGTCGCCGAACGAATTTAAGTGAAAAAAATGACAATTTCAACTTTATATTTACCTGTGTAATAATAATCGGTATTTTGGTAATTTATCTGTCAAAAAGTTTGGGAATAACGTTGGTTGAAACATCGGAAACAATAAACTATAGGTTTTAGTGTAATTTGTTGCTATTTATCAATTACGGTATCAATAAACTATTTAGGGTTTATGGGTAGTGGTTTAATAAATGGGGTTTATTTTTCTAGTGACTTCTGCTATTTTATTAATGTTTATCATTTGTGTTGTCTGATATTCCAATTAAGTCTGACGTATTGAGGTAATCAGAAAAGTTGTATTCTTTTAACAGGGATAATAACACTTTGCCAAATTGTACAGTGCAATTGTTTTTTGAATATTGACCAGTTATTTTGTTGTCAATAGTGATGTTTCCTGTTAAGGTTGATATTTTGACTATTGCAGAAATAGCATCGTTTTTGTACAAATCAAAAATTAAATTATAATGGTATAATAAAGCTCTTTTTTGATTATAAGATTTTGGGTTTAGTAGATTAGTAATCAGTAAGTCTTTGTCTTTGTTGGATAGGGTAACGGTTGCTAATTTTTTTTCATATTCTTTGTCTTTGCTGTTTGGGCTAGACATGTCTTTAGTCTGTATGTCCCAAATAGAAAATTGAATACTATCTAATTCTTTTGAAGGTAAGAGATTGCTAATTGGATTAGTTTGCGAGTATGATATAATTGATATTAAAAATATATGGATTGCAAGAAGTTGTTTCATAAATAATTATATGCTTTTTATATTATACCGGTAGATTAAGGTAATAAAATACCAGCTGTCAGCGGGCTTGATAACAATTTAGTAATTAAATAATAGTGTTTTATCTGATTTTAAAGGAGTTATTTTTTACCTCTAAACCATTTAAACTCGTTAGTCCTTATTACATATCCAAAGCGTATCATATTTTCCTGTCTTTTGTAGTTAAGCAAACCTTCTGCCTGGCCAACATACCACTCTAACATTAAATATTGGTTAGAAATGTTATTACTAAAAGGATTGTAATAAACGCGTGTTCGGAAAGAACCTTTGCTGTCTAAATTGAGTCCTTTTCTTAGTCTAAGATCAAATATTAATTTATCTGGTATTGCCGTATGAGACACCTTAATTTGGCCGATACCTACGTATTCTAGAAGATCAGGATTTCCTTCTTTATAACTATAAGGTAACCAGGCTTTAAAGCTAGCCATAGTTTTTTTAGAGAGATTTGTGGTGTATTCTAAACTTAAACGATTCCAACTTCTTGAGTAAATACTGTCTCTTCCGTTGGATTCGTGTTCTAAAGAAAATGTCACTACACCTTTTAATCGCTCTTCTTTGTCATAAATAAACTTTCCTACAGCTAAAGATGGATTAAAATTGATATCCTTAAACGGAAGAGATTCTTCATATATATTCCAAAAGGATTTTTGGGTGTAGGTTAAATAGATGTAAGTGTCCCATGGTAAGCGACTTCTGGTCAGGATTTGCTTGAAACTGATTTGATATTTGGCATCCGCAGTAGTGCTATTAATATCCTTGTTGGCAGGTACCCCTGAAATAAAATAATTGTCTTTATGAGTTGAAAAATAGGGCATCTTCGCTATCGAGTCCTGTAACTCTTGCTTGGTGTAAGCCTGGGAGTAGGTCTTATTTGAAAATAGCAGTATAAGTAAAAGACTTATAATTACGACTTTTGGCATAGGATACTTGATATAATACATGTCGTGCTATTTTATTTGGTCATTAAACAACCTATTAAAGTGTTTAATAAACGATTTTAGTTAATGGTTTAGTGATTACTCAATGCTTTTAGCCATTCTATAAATTGAATTGTGGACTATTTAAAGGATTAAGTTAATGGGGTTTTATTTTAATTATTATCGATTGTCAGACCTACTGGATAAAAGAAATCATAGGATGATATTTATTTAAACATTATAAACAAATAAAACACTTAAGACTAAAAAAAACGTGTAATTCCACTGTTTATTAATCAATCAATATCTCTAATATTTTAATCGCAGCTTCACTAATCTTTGTTCCAGGACCAAAAACAGCAACAGCGCCAGCATCAAATAGATATTGGTAGTCTTGTTTCGGGATAACACCACCAACAACAACCATTATATCTTCACGACCATATTTTTTTAGCTCTTCAATAACTTGTGGTACTAATGTTTTATGCCCTGCAGCTAATGAAGAAACTCCTAAAATATGAACATCATTTTCAACCGCTTGTTTTGCAGCTTCATGCGGAGTTTGAAATAGGGGCCCAATATCCACGTCAAAACCAACATCAGCATAACCTGTAGCAACTACTTTGGCACCGCGATCGTGACCGTCTTGTCCCATTTTAGCAATCATTATACGGGGTCTACGTCCATCTTGTTCTGCAAATTGATCTGCTAGTTCTTTTGCTTTTGCAAAAGATTTGTCATCTTTGATTTCTTTACTATACACGCCAGAAAAGGATTTAATTTGTGCTTTATAACGTCCAAAAACAGCTTCTAATGCGTCACTAATTTCTCCTAAAGTTGCTCTTTCTTTTGCAGCGACTACTGCTAAAGCTAATAAATTGTCTTCACCTGTTTTAGCCGCTTTCGTTAAATTATCTAAAGCTTGATTTACTTTAACGGTATTTCTTTCGGCTTTAATTTTTTCTAAACCTTCAATCTGCTGCAAACGTACAGTTTGATTATCTACTTCTAGGGTTGCAATAGCATCTTCTTCGTCTAAGACGTATTTGTTAACGCCGACAATAATATCTTGACCAGAATCTATACGTGCTTGTTTTCTAGCGGCAGCTTCCTCGATACGTAATTTAGGGATGCCAGCCTCAATAGCTTTAGTCATTCCTCCTAGTTCTTCAACTTCTTCAATTAAAGACCATGCTTTTTCGGTAATATCTTGCGTTAGTTTTTCGACATAATAACTACCTGCCCAAGGGTCAACTGTTTTAGTGATATTGGTTTCTTCTTGTAAATATATTTGTGTGTTTCTAGCAATTCGAGCAGAAAAATCTGTTGGTAAAGCAATAGCTTCGTCTAAAGCATTGGTGTGTAAACTTTGTGTTCCTCCAAAAGCAGCAGCAGTGGCTTCAATAGTTGTACGGGCCACATTATTAAACGGGTCTTGTTCCGTTAGACTCCATCCACTAGTTTGGCAATGTGTACGTAAGGCTAAACTTTTAGTGTTCTTAGGATTAAACTGGCTAACCAATTTGGCCCATAACATACGTGCCGCACGCATTTTGGCAATTTCCATAAAATGATTCATACCAATAGCCCAGAAAAAGGATAATCTAGGAGCAAAAGTATCGATGTCCATACCGGCAGCCAAGCCTTTACGGATATATTCTAATCCATCGGCTAGCGTGTAGGCTAGCTCAATATCACAAGTTGCTCCTGCTTCTTGCATGTGGTAACCAGAGATACTAATACTATTAAATTTAGGCATATTCTTGCTGGTGTATTCAAAAATATCCGAAATAATTTTCATTGATGGTGTAGGAGGGTAGATGTAGGTGTTACGCACCATAAACTCCTTTAAAATATCGTTTTGTATCGTTCCTGCTAATAATTCAGGTTTAACACCTTGTTCTTCTGCTGCCACAATATAAAATGCCATAATTGGTAATACAGCACCATTCATGGTCATGGAAACTGACATTTTATCTAATGGGATTTGGTCAAATAAGACTTTCATATCTTCAACCGAATCTATCGCTACACCGGCTTTTCCAACATCACCAACGACACGTTCGTGATCTGAATCATAACCTCTATGTGTTGCTAAATCAAAAGCCACAGATAGTCCTTTTTGTCCCGCTTCTAGATTACGTCTATAAAAGGCATTACTTTCTTCGGCAGTACTAAAACCTGCATATTGTCTAATAGTCCAAGGTCTTCTAACATACATGGTCGAATAAGGACCTCGAAGGTTGGGAGCTAACCCAGCTACAAAATCAAGATGCTCGACTTGTTTTAAATCGGCTTTAGTGTATACTGATTTGACAGTAATATCTTCCGCAGTTAAAAAAGAGGTGATAGCCTGTTGCTTATCGCTACTAATTGCAGATTTTAAGGTTATATGTTGAAGGTCTTTTCTAGCCATTAGTGATTGTGTCCTGTGTGATCAACTGCTGTATTTGGCACTTTTTTCTGAATAGGAGTCGCTGTAGGCTTTTTATTAAAGTCTATAGGTTGTGCTTTAGCGATGTTTGCAGTTAAATCTAAATTAGTAAAATCTACAGCATTAAGTTTTGAATAGTATAAATCTAAAGCGACAAAGGTTGCTAAATTAGTATCTCTAGCATATGATGTATTGCTGCTTAAAGGTGATGCAAACAATTCAGAACGCATACTGTTAGTTGTTATTAGTGCGTTTAAAGTTTGTTTAAGGCCATTATCTTCTATGTTGTCTGAGATACATTTAACAACAGCACTATTGTAATTTAAATGATTGTCGTCCCATAGTTCTGTTTTTGATTTCAAGATATCAAAAACAGCCTTGGTATGTGGTGTTACTGTTTTTTCAAGCTCTGTTCTATTAGAAATGAAACTACTGATGTATGCTCTGTAAGCTCTTAATTTATTTTGACCTTTTTGGTCATATTTATTTAAAATATCACTTTCAAAAGCGTACAAAGCTTCTTTTAGTAAATCATCATAACCTGACTTACAATCTACAGCATTGGGTTGATCTGCGTATTTAAATTCTGATAATTTTGCTTCACTTTTTTTACAGCTTAAATTTAAAGCTATACTGACTACTAATGCAATTTTAAAAATACGTGTGTTCATAGTTTAATAATCTTTTATTCAGTTTTTAATCGGTTTTGTTCTAATGTTTCAGCTAATCGTCTTTCTATGATTGGTTCGATTAGTGTTTTTCTTGGATTCATTTTTAAAAAAGGAAACAACTCAAGATTGTGTTTCATCTTATCCTCTTTATTGGGGTGTTTATTGGTCCCTAGAAGTGTGATGCTTCCATTATCAAATTGCTCCTGTTCTTTAGTCGCGCTTTCTTTTATTTTTTTCTGAATTTGACCGTCCTTCAATTGCGCAATAAATCCACCACTGGTTTCAATATCTTTGAATAAAGTTAATGCTTTTTCTGCTAATTGAGTAGTTAAAGTTTCAATATAATAGCTTCCATCTGAAGCATTATTAACTTCATCAAAATAACTTTCTTTTTTTAAAATCAGCAATTGATTACGTGCTATACGTTCTCCAAACTCATTGTCCTTATGGTAAAGCGCGTCATAAGGTAGGTTAAAAACGGTATTTGCTCCTCCAAGTATGGCACTCATACATTCTGTAGTGGTACGTAACATATTGGTGTTATAATCGTAAATAGTTTTATTACGTTTGGTTGGTATTGCGTTTATTTTTAATTGCGCTTTACAATTATATTCGGGCGCTAAAGTGTTATATAAGACACGAAACGCTCTGAGTTTTGCTATTTCAAAAAAGTAATTGGTACTTACAGCAACATTAAAATGAATCGTTTGTATTTCTGCTTTAGCAAAGTCAACCGAATTAAAATAGTCGTTTAAATGTGATAGACCATAGGCTAATTGTTGTGCCATTGTCGCACCAGCATTTTGATATGTAGTGGTATCAACTGTAATTTGATTAGCTGTAATAAATCTGTTTTCTGAAGATTCAAACCAATTACCAGTTTTTGCTAAGTGTCCAATCGGATCGTATATTATTTGTGCTTTCGCAGAAATTTTGGCCAGGTTATTAATAAATTGTTCGTCGGAAAAAAGAAGTTCTAGTTGAATAGCAGTGGTCTCTAGATCGATATTTTCTAAAGTCTCTTCAATTGAAATAGTGTTACTAGGAATAATAAATTTTATGGTTTCAGCACCTCGTTCTATAGCATCTAAGGCTTTTTTATTGGACGCTTTTTCGTTTTGAACAAAAATGATTTGCCCGACAGTCCAATGTTGGGGTTGGACTGTAAAGGTTTCTGTCATTTCATCTTGGTGATAAAATGGACGTACGTCAATCCCTTCATTAGTTTTCCAAACAAGGGTGTTGTTGTAATCAGCACCTTTTAAATCGACTTGGATTTTTTGTTTCCAAGCTTTAGAAGATACTTTTTCAAATGCGGAAAAAAGTGGATTACTCATTGTTTTTGGTCTTTAAGCTGTCTTCGTATTCGATGATATAAATATCTTCGTTTTCCTTTTTCATATAATATTTCTCTCTCGCAAAAGTTTCTAGACCATCAGCACTGGTCAGCTTTTTAATAGCTTTTTTATCTTTTACGATTTCCTTTCTATAATACTCTTTTTCGTCCTCTAGCTTGCTTCTTTCGTGATTAACTTCAATATGACTTTGTAATGAGTTGGTGTCAAAAAAAACCATCCAAACGCCAAACCCGATGAGGATAATTATATATATGTTTTTGTACCACTTCATTGTCTTATATTATTGTAATTTCTCGTTAATAATGGTCTTTACAATATCTACAGCAACGGTGTTGTATTTATTGTTTGGAATAATAATATCTGCATATTCCATCATGGGTTGTATAAACTGTTGATGCATTGGTTTTAGTGTGTTTTGGTAACGAGCTAAAACTTCGTCTATATCTCTACCACGCTCTGTAATATCACGTTTTAATCTTCTAATTAAACGCTCGTCGCTATCAGCATGAACAAAAATTTTAATATCAAACATTTCTCTAAGTTCAGGATGTGTTAGTATTAAAATACCTTCCACTATCATCACTTTCCTTGGCTTTGTCTTTATCGTATCCCCAGTTCTGTTATGTTTTACAAAAGAATATACAGGCTGCTCGATAGCTTGTCCTGCTTTTAATTCCTTAAGATGTTGTTCTAAAAGTTCAAAATCTATAGATCTAGGATGGTCAAAGTTAATTTTAATTCTTTCGTCGTAAGACAGGTGGCTCGTATCTTTATAATACGAATCCTGAGAGATTATACCAACCTCTCCTTCTGGTAACTGGGTTAAAATTTGATTAACAACCGTTGTTTTACCACAACCAGTACCTCCTGCAATTCCTATTATCAGCATATTTTTTTATTAAATTCAATAGGCAAATTTAATAAAATCTTTAGGATGAATGTTACTCAAATATGGGGAATTATAAATTACTTTGTATTCAGAATTCAGAATTTGATAATTAAAGTAACTTTTTTTGAAATTTTATTAAAATAATAGTTCTAGTTCCAATAAAAGTTATATATTTGCACCTCCAAAAAACAAATAGTTTAGCGGAATTGATAATCAATTCGGGGTGTAGCGTAGCCCGGTTATCGCGCCACGTTTGGGACGTGGAGGCCGCAGGTTCGAATCCTGCCACCCCGACAAAAAAAGCTTCAGTTTTACTGAGGCTTTTTTTTATTGTCTTTTTTGTGGCTTTTTACCGGGTTTTTGCCAGCAAATTGATTATTTATTGATGTAAACTGTCTTTATGTTTACAAATTCTAGTATTCCTTCTTTAGATAATTCTCTACCATAACCGGAAGCTTTTGTTCCGCCAAATGGTAATCTTGGATCAGATTTAACCATCTCATTAATAAAAAGAGCACCATCAGGAATGTCGCTTATCTCGTCATAAATAGCTTTAATGTTCTCTGTAAAAATCATAGTCCCTAATCCAAATCTTGAATTTTTGGCTAACGCTAACGCCTCTTTTTTGTCCTTCGCTTTAATTACTGCCGCTACTGGTCCAAATGTCTCTTCATCAAAAATAGGCATATCAGGTTTTACATTTGTAATAATAGTCGGTTGGTAAAAAGCGCCATCTCTAGAATTACCATAATGTAAAGTTGCGCCTTTTTCAATAGATTTTGAGACTTGAGTTTCTAATTCTTTAGCTAAATCCTCTCTAGCCATAACACTAATGTAAGTGTCCGCATCTTCAGGATTACCAATTTTTAAATCTTTTACTTTTTGAGTGAATTGTTCTAAAAACGTATCGTAAATTTTTTCGGTGACAATAAAACGCTTTGCAGCGATACAACTTTGACCATTATTTTGCATTCTAGCGGTAACCATTGTATCTAAATATTTGTCCAAATTAGCGTCGTCTAATACAACACAAGCATTATTACCGCCTAATTCTAACACTGTTTTTTTTAAGTTTTGACCAGCTAAGGTTGCAATACTTTTTCCTGCTTTTTCACTACCTGTTAAGGTGATTGCCTTTACTATATCATTACCAATAATAGCATCCATGTCTTCATGGTTAATGATCAATGTCTGAAAGCAACCTTCTGGATACCCAGCGTCTAAAAATAGTTTTTGTATGGCAATAGCAGTTCCTGTACTATTTGAAGCATGTTTAAGTAAGCCGACATTACCTGCTGTTAATGTGGGGATTGCAAATCTAAATACTTGCCAGAAAGGATAGTTCCATGGCATTACAGAGAGTATAGTCCCTAAAGGATCGTAACTTATAAAGCTTTCGTGAGCTTCCGTTTTAATGATTTGATCAGATAAAAATTTATCAGCATTGGCAATATAAAAATCACATAGCTTGGCGCATTTTTCAATTTCAGCAATACTCTGACTTATAGGTTTACCCATTTCGCGAGTCATGAGTTGTCCAAATTCTTCTTTTTTATCTTCTAGAATATTCGCAACATTTTTTAATAATTTTGCGCGATGTTTAATATCTGTTGTTTTCCAATTATTAAACGCTTTCTGAGCGTGTTCTAGGATTGTACTTATTTCTGATGCGGTATGATAATTATAGTGTTCAAGGTCTTGTCCTGAATAAGGGTTTTGAGTATGGATTGACTGTTTCATTTTGCTTTAATTTGTTTTGTTAAAATTATGAATTATCGATAAATAACACTTTTAATAATTGTCATTTAACAAATATTTATCAATTAATTTACATTTTATTTAAGAATAATTAAATGAATGATTTTTAACTTTGTGTCAGTAGGGACGAATAACTATCTACTATAAAATGCAGTTATTTATTAATAATTTAAAAAAGAAAAAGAAGATGAGTAAGAACACAAATACAGCATTAGGACTTTTATTAGGAGGTGCCATTGGAGCAACATTAGGAATTTTATTTGCACCTGATAAAGGGAGTAGTACAAGAAAAAAATTAAAAGAAGAGGCTATCGCCACTAAAGATAAAATTGCGAATGAGGCTATACATTTAAAAGATCAAGTGTCAAGTACATTAACTTCTCAAAAACATACGTTAGATACGCAATTGGAAAGTATTGTGTCTAGTGCTAGTTATAAGGCAGACGATGTCATAACTTCTTTAGAAAGTAAATTAAAAGATTTAAAAGCAAAGAATAAAAAATTACAGAAATAGTATGACTGTTTTTGAATCTATACAAGACTCTTCAAATCAGGCTATCGATAAAGGAGAAGATTATTTAAAGAAATCCCACGAGTACTACAAGCTTAAGGTTTTTCAGCAACTAACAACATCTGTTAGTTTGGTACTGAAGGCCCTTTTAATAGGTGGATTGGTACTTATAGGATTTGTTTTTATTGCGGTGGGTAGTGCTATTGCTATAGGAAGTATGTTAGATAGTTTTTCTTTAGGCTTTTTAATAGTCGGTCTAGTTTTTATGTTGTTCTCTGTTATTATTTATTTTAACAGACAACAAATTAATAGTAAAGTTATCCAATCCATTTCTAAAACCTTTTTTGATTAATATGACACAATTTAAGACTGAAGCAGACATAGAAAGGGAATTGAGAAAACTGAGTTTAGAAAAACAAATTGCTTGGGAAGAGTTAAAAGGAATTAAAGGCGATTTTAAAGAAGCGATTCAGCCTCCACAATGGTTACAGACAGGGTATCGGATGTTTTCTAAATTTGGAATGATGATGTTGTTAAAAAAGATAATTAAGTGATTTAGAGTTAAGGCATAGATAAAATAATATTATCAAATTCTTTTGTAATCGTAAATGGTTATAGAAGAATTTTTTTTGCCCCATTTTTTATAGCAAGACATAAATTGATATAACAAAAAAAAATAATATTAAGATATGGGCTCAAGTCTGAAGTCGGTCTTTTAAGCGGATGTCTTAATGACTTCTTAATAGTTATCTTGCTTTGTTAATGTCCGTTAAAGTCTTTGTAATAGCATGTTAAAGACTGTTGTCGAGTCTTATTTAGCTTTTATATTTGTCTAAAATTATACATCAGTACTTATGCGTTGGACCATCTTTTTTATCATGTTAGCCTTTATATCAGCTGTTCTTGGCTTCGGTCATATTATTGGTGGTTTGGCTTTTGTAGCAAAGATTTGTTGCTTTATTTTTCTGAGTTTATTTGTTGGTAAACTTTATAAAACAATCTCCGAATGTTAACAGGTTAGTGTTTTTATAATCTTCATAAAAATGGAGTCTCTAGTCTTTTAATTTCGGCTTGACCCGTGATTTTATTTCTTGAATCTAATTTAATTCAGTTAGAATTTTAACTCAATGTATTTTGGATAAGTAGATTTTAAAAATAATGATATAAGAAGTCCTTATAGCTTAATAATAACTTTTAATAAGTCTAGTGTAAGTTTCCTTATAAAAATTCTACTTTTGTAGAAGATAAAACGAATTTAATATGTCAGAGACAATAGAAAAAGTAAAATGCTTAATAATAGGGTCTGGTCCTGCAGGTTATACTGCAGCGATTTATGCCGCTAGAGCTAATATGAAACCTGTTTTATATCAAGGTACTCAACCAGGTGGGCAGTTAACAACGACTAACGAAGTTGAAAATTTTCCTGGATACCCTGATGGAATAACAGGTCCAGCGATGATGATGGAATTGCAAAAGCAGGCAGAACGTTTTGAAACAGATGTTAGAAACGGTTGGATTACTAAAGTTGATTTTTCTGGAGAGGTCCATAAAGTTTGGGTTAATGAGGAGAAAGAAATCCATTGTGACACCATAATCATATCTACCGGAGCTAGTGCAAAGTATTTAGGTTTAGAGTCTGAACAGAAATATTTGAAATTAGGAGGAGGTGTGTCTGCATGTGCAGTGTGTGATGGTTTTTTCTACAGAAATCAAGAAGTAGTAATTGTTGGAGCAGGAGATAGTGCTTGCGAAGAAGCACATTACTTATCTAAACTATGTACAAAAGTAACGATGTTGGTAAGACGTGATGAGTTTAGAGCTTCTAAAATTATGTCAGAACGTGTTAAAAATACTAAAAACATCGAAATCTTATTCAATACAGAAACAGAAGAAGTTGTTGGAGATGGTCAGGTTGTAACAGGTGTTAAAGTACTTAATAATAAAACGAAGGACTCCCATTTAATTCCTGCTACTGGATTTTTTGTAGCTATTGGACATAAGCCAAATACAGATATCTTTAAAGGATTTTTAGATTTAGATGAAACGGGATATATTATCAATGCTAAACCAGGAACATCTAAAACGAATATAGATGGTGTTTTTGTAAGTGGAGATGCGGCAGATCACGTGTACAGACAAGCTATTACAGCTGCAGGTACAGGTTGTATGGCTGCTTTAGATGCAGAACGTTACTTAGCAGCTAAAGATTCTAGTTTTGAAGTAAGTACTTCTAATTACAATTAGAGCTTAAACTTTTTAAAATAAAAAAAACCGAAGCATTTGCTTCGGTTTTTTTATGTCTTTATTTTTTTTTGAATTACTTCTTTTTTAAGATAGCATTACCTTCAAAATGTTCAATAGTTATTTTAGAACTGCCGTAGATTTCCAGTATTGAGGTTCCTGAAGCATTAATCACTAAATTGTCACTCGCAGCAATATTAGCTTTAGCTCTGTTCTCTGCAGTAACTGTAGCATTTTTTGTCGTCAGATTTTCGCCATTAAATTCTGAAGAATTATCAGCATTTAATATTAAGTTTTCAGTATCACCTTCAATTTTAGCATCAGCACTTTCTAATAGATCGACTACTATTTTAGAAGCATTTATCAAGGCTTCTACTTTACTGCTGTTGTTTAATTCTAAAGTTGCAGCTTTAGCAGTGATGTTAAGTTCAGCTTTAGCTTTATCGTTGTTTATTAATTTAAACAAATTACTTTCTATAGTTAAATAGGCTTTCGCGTTTCCAGAAGTAGTAAGTGTTAAATCTTTGAAATCTAAACTGCTTGTCGAGCTAATTTCGGCATCTTCCTTAAGCTCGATAGTATTTAATAGATCACTATAATAAACGATAATTTCTAATTTCTTTTCTTGAAGTCTACCGGTGGTCTTTAAAGTTAGGGTGCTGTCTTGAGAGACAATTTTAATGTATTCATGCAAATTATCATCGGTCATTATAGACACTTTAGTGGAATCTGATTTGACTAATCTTACTTCAAATTCTTCATTTAAAACCAAACGCTGAAAAGCATTTACGCCAGTCATTTTTGTTGTTAAAACACGACTTCCTTTTACTTTTTGCTTTTTTTGAGCAAATGTAATAGTAGTCATTAAAATAAAAAGTAGAGGGAGTAATTGTTTTGTCATTATTAATATAAAATTTGTTACGCACAAAGATAAGCAAAAACCATCCCAAACTTTTTTTTAAGCTTGAAATGGCTGGTTTTTTGATTGATTATTTTTGATTTAATTTGATGCCTGTTCTAAAAAAAAATAGGCACAATGGTTGTTACTAGATACTCGATTACTGTGATCATAGTGATTTTATTTTTTGATTGATGATTAGTACTTATTATTTATTGTCTTTGTTACTTGTTATGTTAATGCCATCGTCTTCATTAATAGTTACTTTGACGTTTTCTGTACTTGCTTTGGCGCCTTCGTCATTAATGATGACATCTAAATTTTTGGTTTTTGCGACTAAACCATCTTCATTAACGACTATGATAGCGTCGTCCTGAGTGGTTGTATTAGATTGTTTATTGTTGTTTTCTTCATTATTATCTGTGTCACAATCCAAACATTCTAATTTGGCGTGTTTTACTAATAAATGTTGCTCTTCCATTCCATTATTTAAAATGTCGTTGTAATAATGGGTATTATTTTTGTGGTAATTATAGGTGCTTTCTTCGGCATATAAAATACTTCCTTCTGGTAGGTATAAGGTTAATTCAATTTCTTGATCTCTTGATATTTCATTTTTAGGCACTGTAAAATAATTATCTAGTATTAAGTTGTTATCTACTAGCGTGTAATTATAATTGATGTTTTTAGCTCTGTTTTTAGCTTTATCAAAGTTGATACCTCTAGCAGATTTTTTGACTCTAAGCTTAGCGACATTATCCTTTGTCGACTTAACTATTAGTCTGATACCTTGAGAGAATACGACATCATTACCGTTGTCATCATTTGTATGTTGTAGACCAAAATCTCTTATAAAACGCTCGGCAAATGTATCATTGTAATTCATGCTAAGGACTAAAGTGTCATTAGTTTTAATGTTAGTTAATTGCTGTGTTTTGATGTCTGAAGCCTGCTCTTTATAACTTAAACCTTGTTTTGTACCAACAATAGCTAATCCAATAACGGCCATGATCCATAAACCAATTAAGCTGTATTTAGCAACACTACCCATTGGTTTTAAGTTTTTTATTAATATTTTTAAACCTAAATAGATAAAGAAAATAATAGGAATTACACTTACTATAAATATTAAGACAGGGAATAACCAAAAGAGGCCATCGGTACCATCATATGTTCTTACAAAGTCGGACGTAAAAAATGTAAAATCAGCATCAAAGAAGGTTCCAAAAATTAAGCCAATGGCTAAGGCTATGATACCAGCAACGCAGGATACAACTAATGCGATACCGATAAATTTTGAAACTATTTTTAATAAAGATGAAATCACACCGCCTAGGCTTTCAAAAAACGATTGACTACTTGATTTAATTTTATTAGTATCTATTTTTTTTACTGATTCGGAAAAACTATCAGAGGCTTGTTCAAACCCTTCTTTAAATTTGTCTGCATGTTTTTGAAAATCTATATTTTTTACATTTTCTGTTACACTATCAAACCCGTCTCTAATTTTTTTTTCGATGTTTGTAATGGTGACTTCTTCTCCAGTCATGGTTAACTTATCTGCAGTAGACGTCGCTTCTGGAATAAAAACCCATAGTAAGATGTATAAAAACACACCTGTTCCTGCTCCAAAAATTAAGAGTACCCAAATTAACCTGACCCAAATAACTTCGATATTAAAGTAATGTGCTAATCCAGAGCAAACACCACCAACATAACTGTTTTCAGTATCTCTAAATAGTTTTTTAGAGTTTACATTTTTAGATTTTGAATACGAGCTTGATTTCGAGTAACTTTTGTGCTCAGGCTCATCTTCAAAAATTTCGTCATCAACAAGGTAGTCTTCCGGCTGTCCCATAATGGTAATAACATCATCGACTTCTGTATTGCTAATTACTTGACGGTCTGTTTTCATGCGTTCAGAAAACAATTCTGCTATTCTTATTTCTATATCAGCTATAATTTCAGAACGCCCTTGAGAGTCCGTAAATGAACGTTTTATAGCCTCAAGATAGCGCTGTAATTTTAAGTACGCATCTTCATCTATATGAAAAAATATACCTGCTAAATTTATATTGACTGTTTTATTCATTGTTAGTTGATTTAATTGATGTTACTATATTTACTGCATTTTGTAATTCGTTCCAAGTCGTGGTTAATTCCTTTAAAAAAAGATGACCTGTTTCTGTTAAGCCGTAATATTTACGTGGTGGCCCTGAAGTGGATTCTTCCCAACGGTAGCTGAGTAATCCTGCATTTTTAAGTCGTGTTAATAAAGGATATATAGTCCCTTCTACAACTAGCAACTTTGCGTCTTTAAGTGTGCCTAAGATCTCAGCAACATAAGCATCTTCGTCCTTCAAGACTGATAAGATGCAGTATTCCAGAACACCTTTTCGCATTTGTGCTTTTGTATTTTCTATTTTCATAAGTCTTTTCTGGTGTTTTTTACAAGTGTTATGTCATTGGCATTACAGATAGCGATGTTTGGTGATTGTCTTAAAGTTGTTGCGCTTGTCATAGTTTTGTACACTGTTTCATAATGATTAACTGTTCGTTTTTTGATTGATTGATTGATTAATGCGTACTCGTTATTTTATAAATTCTATGGTAAGGGGATACTGGTATTCTTGTCCATCCTTCGCTTTTAAACTAGCATTGATAATAAAAATTAGTTCTAATATAAATCCAATAACAGCTAATAATCCTAAACTTCCACCAATGTAAAATAGGGGAGAAGGATCACTAATATTGATATGGATACCTTCAAACGCATGAAAATCTAAAATATCTAAATGGTTAAATAGACTAAAAGCAAAAAAAGGAATGGTCAGTATGCCTATAATCATAGCGTATAATAAAATGCTAAACTGAAAATTAATAGCTTGCTTACCATGTGTATCAATAAAGTCCGATTTATCTTTATTAGCAATCCATAATATGATTGGAGCAATGATGTTTCCAAATGGAAATATAAATCGAGAAAAAGTCGATAAATGAATAAAAGTGGCTAGGTTTTTTTGATGATTGGTGATCATATTTTAAAAGTATATAATAGTTGTCTATGCAAATATATATCTTTAGGAAGGTATTATGCAATACAAAGTACTGTAATTTAACATATTTTTAACATAGTGTATTCTCGATTATTTTCAATAATTTAGCTGAAAATAGATTTATAAATGAAGATATCTCCTAGTAAACTCAATACATTCACAATGCTTAAGTTACCATCAGCCTATTTGTGTGGTGTGCGTACAAAAGTATTAAATGACGAACAGTGCATAACAACGGTAAAACATCGATGGATTAATCAAAATCCTTTTAAATCTATGTTTTGGGCAGTTCAAGGTATGGCAGCAGAGTTTTCTACTGGTGCGATGATGATAATGAAGATTAAAGCGTCTGGTAAAAAAATATCTATGTTAGTTACAACTAACAATGCCACGTTTACAAAAAAGGCAACAGGTAGAATAACGTTTGTATGTAATGATGGTAATAAAGTAGATGATGCTTTAGCTGAAGCCATTAAAACTGGTGAAGGTCAAACACTTTGGATGCAATCTGTAGGTACAAATGCAGATGGGGTAGTCGTTTCTACTTTTAATTTTGAGTGGTCAGTAAAAGTAAAAAGTTAGTATATTATTGTAACAAATAATATAAATAAACAACATATAATAAATTAAAACCTTAGTAATATGTATCAAAAAAAGGGAGCATCTAATAGTAGTTTAAACGCACACGAGATCGATTATGAGATTTTTGGTGAAGAAATGCAATATGTAGAGATTGAGTTAGATCCAGAAGAAGGTGTTATTGCGGAAGCAGGAAGCTTTATGATGATGGATAATGGTATTAAAATGGAAACCATTTTTGGGGATGGCTCTCAAAATGATACGGGCTTTTTAGGAAAAATATTTGGTGCAGGTAAACGTTTGTTAACCGGTGAAAGTCTTTTTATGACTGCGTTTTATAATAATCTTACAGGAAAGCGTAAGGTTAGTTTTGCATCACCTTATCCTGGAAAAATTTTAGCAATAGATTTATTAGAGCATAACGGTAAATTTATTTGCCAAAAAGATGCTTTTTTATGTGCAGCAAAAGGCGTTAGTGTTGGAATCGAATTTAGTAAAAAATTGGGTCGCGGCTTATTTGGTGGCGAAGGTTTTATTATGCAAAAACTAGAAGGTGATGGTTTAACTTTTGTGCATGCTGGCGGAACTTTAGCCAAAAAAGTACTAAAAAGAGGAGACACATTAAGAGTGGATACAGGTTGCATTGTTGGGTTTACACAAGACGTAAATTATGATATAGAGTTTGTTGGAGGTATTAAAAACACCATTTTTGGTGGGGAAGGTATGTTTTTTGCAAAATTGCAAGGTCCAGGTATTGTTTACATCCAATCGTTACCTTTTAGTAGATTAGCAGGACGTGTTTTACAGAGTATTCCTAGCGGTGGTAAAACTAAGGGAGAAGGTAGTATTTTAGGTGGTTTAGGGAATTTGTTGGATGGTGATAATCGCTTTTAGTTTTGTAATTTTAACGTTGCTTTAACTGTTAAAATTTGATAGGTTTCATTTTTGGATAGCTTTTTATTGTTACCTTTAATCGAAACTTTTAAACTGTTCGCCTATATTACAACACTACTTTAAATCAACTTAAAAAAAATATTAATTATGGCAAGAGCAATGTTTGAGTACACTAAAACTGTATTGCAAAAAGTTAGTTTTGACACGTCTTTGTTTTGTAAAGAAGTACAAAAAGCTCTAGAGCGGTTACTACCATATGAGATTGAAGAGCTTAAGCTTTATATAGAATCTCTAGTGCAACAAAACCCAAAACTAGACCAATGTTTAATTTATTTAAAACCTTAATAAAAAGAGATAAAAAGCGACCCACGGGTCGCTTTTATATTTTATATAGCACAAGTTTATTTTATTAATTTCATCTAAATGATATAACTTTGCAAAAATCATTTTTTTCTGAAAAAGCTGTTTACAATACTATTGTTTTTATCTTTTGCTATACGACCAATGTATTATGTTGGTTATGTGGCTTACTTTCAGTTAAATATAGATTATATTATAGATGCCTATTGTATTAATAAGGAAAAACCGCAATTGGCTTGTAATGGTAAGTGTCATTTAGCAAAGCAATTGCAAGTCCCTACAAGTACTGATGATACTAACAGTGACGCTATAAGTAGCTTAGCAGAGTCGTTTTTTCCTGTATTCTATTCTGAATATCAATATACTCAGGATGGTAATGCTTTACTTCAACTAAAAAAGGAAAACGCTTTAGTTTACAATCAAAGGTATAGTTTCAACTTTGAACCTTTCCATTTTAAACCTCCTATTGCATAATTTTTATTTTTCGGCTTAAGCCATAATAGGCTTATTAACTTATTACTTAAAATTAAAAATTATACAAATGAAATTAGTCAAATATACATTTGCACTTTTAGCGTGCGCAGTAATTACAGCATGTTCATCAGACGATGATACTGCTTCAGAGGATTTATCTAATCAGTCAGGATCACTTACTTTAAAATATGATAATGGTGTAGGAGATCAAGATTTTATCTTTGGCACATCTTATAGTAAATCTAATTCTGAGTCATTTAAATTAAATACTCTAAAATATATTATTAGTAATGTAAGGTTGATGGATGCAAATGGAAACATTTTTGAATATCCAACAGAAGACAATGCGTTTATTATAGATGAATCAGATGGTAATAATGCAGGAGAGATCTGGGTAACTTTAGACAATGTAGATGCTGCAGATTATGTGTCTGTCACTTTTGGTGTTGGTATTGATCAAGAAAGGTTTGCTCTTGGTGCAGAGGGACAAGGTGCATTTTTAGAACTAGCAGATGAAGAAGAAATGATGTGGAGCTGGGCAACAGGCTATAAATTTGTTAGATTAGATGGTACGTATTCTACAAGTACAATGACTGATCAACCTTTAAATGTGCACATGGGTAGCGTTGGGACAGCTTTAGATAATTATAGAGAGGTAACTTTAGACTTTCCTAATACAGTTTTAGTAAGAGCAGATAAGACTCCAGAAGTACATATTGAAGCAGATATAGCCAAAGTCTTTGATGGTAGTACTGCTGTAAACTTTGCAGATGGCTATGATCAAGTACATACAGATGCAGATAAGACAGCAGTAATCGCAACAAACATATCTACTATGTTTGAAGTACACCACGTACATAACGATTAAATATAACTAATACACCATTGAAAATTTGATGATTTTCAATGGTGTATTAAATCTTATACTTATGAAAAAAGTAAGCCTTATTATATTAGGCTTGGTATCTCTGTTTTCTTGTTCTAAAAGTACAGAACAGGAGAGCTATGTGCCAATACCTTTACAGTTAGAATTACCATCTAATTTTCCAGACATCGCTTATAATTTGGATAATAATCCGATTACAGAGGCCGGTTTTGAGTTGGGGAAAAAGTTGTTTTATGAAGGCAAATTATCTTCTAATGGTGCTATCGCTTGTGCTTTTTGTCATGAACAAGCCTTTGCGTTTACACATCATGGACATACCCTAAGTCATGGTGTTAATGGGGCGATTGGACTTAGAAATGCCCAACCCATGCAAAATTTAGCATATCAAACCTCTTTTATGTGGGATGGTGCGGCAACACATCTAGATTTTCAGCCCATTATACCTTTAACTAGTGAGTTAGAAATGGGAGAAACATTAAGTAATGTGATTGTCAAGTTGCAACAGGATAGTTATTATCAAGAACAATTTGAAAAAGCCTTTGACGATGGCGAAATTAATAGCGAAAACATGCTAAAAGCCTTATCACAGTTTATGGTAATGATGGTGTCTTCAAACTCTAGATACGATAAGTATGTAAGAAACGAAGATAATGTGACCTTAACAACTATGGAACTGGATGGCTTAAATACATTTCAGAACAAATGCTCTGGATGTCACAGCTCGGATTTATTTACCGACCAATCGTTCAGAAATAATGGACTACCTGTAAATCCACAATTAGACGATAAAGGCCGTTTTAATATCCTAGAAGATCCAAATGATTTATACAAATTTAAAGTGCCAAGTCTTCGTAATATAGAAGTGTCGTATCCATATATGCATGACGGACGATTTACTACATTAGAAGTTGTTTTGGACTTTTATGATGCTAATGTTGTAGATAACAGAAATGTAGATCCAGCACTATTAAGAGCTGATGGTACTTATGGTATCTCACTTACCGATTACGAAAAAGAAAGTTTGATAGCTTTCTTAAAAACATTAACAGATACTCAATTTTTAGAAGATGAGCGTTTTGCAGAATATTAAATATATCATTATTGGGGTTGTAATGTTAGGTTTCGCTAAAGCGGAAGCTCATAATCCTGTAAACCCGTGTACAAAATACGAACCTTTTAAGGTATCATGTGACTTGTGTGGTTGCTCCACAAGTAGTGGGAGTTTTGGTTTTGGAACTTTAAGCAATGCTAATTTTATTGGTTTGCGATATATCTATCAAAATTTTGAATCTAAAAATGGGATTTTTGAAAATTCGCCTACTAGTAAAGAAGCCTTTAATACCGTACAGTTATGGGCTCAAATCCCTGTAAACGAATCGTTTTATGTGACCGCTAGTTTGCCTTATCAAGATTTAACACGAGATTTTAATGGAGCTAAAGAAAACTTGAATGGCTTAGGAGATGCTAGTGTTGTGGGATGGTATAAACATGTTTTTTATAAAAAGAAAGACAATGATGTGGTTGATTTTAATGCAGAAAAAGAACCTTCAGGACATAGTTTACAATTTGGAATGGGGGTTAAATTACCAACAGGACAATTTGAACAACGTTTAGCGGATAATATTAATCCAGGCTTTCAAGTAGGGACAGGAAGTGTGGATGGTGTATTTTCTTTAGGATATAACTATGGAAATGATAGCTTTGGAGTCAATACATTATTAAGCTATTATTTAAAAGGCGAAAATAAAAATGACTACCAATTTGGAGATCAATTTAGTTATGCCGTTAATTTTTTTACAGCAATACCTAAAGAGAAAATGAATATCATGCCATTTATGGGAGTATCTGGAGATATTTATGATCCTATAACACAATATGGAGAAACATTAAGCGATACGGATGGTAACATCTTAAATTTTAGTTTAGGATCTGAGCTAGCCATCGAAAAATTTATTTTTGGGGCGAGTTATACGTTGCCAATCAGTCAGCATTTATTTGGCGATAATGTAGAGTCCAAACAACGGGTATCTGTGTATGTCAATTTTGCACTTTAAAGACTAAAAAAAAGCGACCAACTGGTCGCTTTTTTTTATATTATTTTTTTTGAATGGGACTAATGATTTGCACATTTTGAAAAGCAATGGCGCCTCTAACAACACCTGCGATAACATCTCTTAACGCTTCAATGATTTGCATTTTAAGTTCACTTTTGTGATATATCAAACTAACTTCTCTAGCAGGAGAAGGTTCTGCAAAATAGTGCAGGTTCTGTTTTGCTTTTTCGTTTAAATCTAAAGTGTGTAAGTAAGGTAGTAAAGTCATCCCTAAACCTTCATTAGATAGTTTTACTAACGTTTCAATACTTCCGCTTTCTAATTGAAACTTGTCATCGTTTTGATTTTTAAACGCTTTACAAAGGTTGATAACACCATCTCTAAAACAATGCCCATCTTCTAATAACAGCATATCATCAATTTCTAAATCCGATGTTTCTAAGGTTTTTTTGTCTCTTAATCTATGGTTTTGTGGGACGTATGCAACAAAAGGTTCAAAATATAAAACACGCTCTTTAATGGTTTCATTTTCTAAAGGTGTTGCCGCAATTGCAGCATCTAAATGCCCATCATTAATACGTGTTATGATTTCTTCTGTCGTTAATTCTTCAATTTTAAGTTTAACTTTAGGATATTTTTTTACAAAGTTATTTAAAAACATAGGTAATAAAGTAGGCATAATTGTAGGTATGATACCTAATCTAAATTCACCTCCAATAAACCCTTTCTCTTGATCAACAATATCTTGTATTCTATAGGATTCGTTTACAATATTTCTGGCTTGCGTGACTATTTTTTTACCAACTTCCGTTAACTCAATTGGCTTTTTACTTCTGTCAAAAATTAAAACATCCAATTGGTCCTCTAATTTCTGAATTTGCATACTTAAAGTAGGCTGCGTTACAAAACATTTTTGTGCAGCTTTAGTAAAGTTTTGGTTTTCGGCTACAGCCAAAACATATGATAATTGAGTAATAGTCATGCTTATAGTTTAAGACTATAAAAATATAACATCTATCAATTAAATTGATGTTTAAAGCGGATTATTTAATCGTAAATTTGAGTAACCAATAAAACAAAATATTATGACACTAAATACATTAGGACTAGACACTCAGAAAACGAAGGAATTAGCAGAACAACTAAATCAGTTGTTAGCTAATTTTCAAATATATTATCAAAATTTAAGAGGTATCCATTGGAATATTAGAGGGAAAAACTTTTTTGACTTACATGTTAAGTTTGAAGAGTTATATACGGATGCCAATATGAAAGTAGATTTAATTGCAGAGCGTGTATTAACATTAGGAGAAACGCCATTACATACTTTTGATGATTATATAAAATCGTCTAAAGTGCCTGTTGGACATAATGTGTCTAAAGATGATAATGCAGTGGCATTAATAGTAACGTCTTTAACAGAATTACTAAAACTAGAGCGTCATATTTTAGAAACTGCTGGAGAGGCAAATGATGAAGGAACAAACTCCATGATTAGCGACTTTATCTCTGAGCAAGAAAAAACCATTTGGATGATGAATGCTTGGTTAGGAAAAAGCCTATAATTGCATTACATGATAATTAAAAAGAGCAGCTTAGGTTGCTCTTTTTTTTGTTTAAGTCCATTAGAATTCTAAAAATTATTTGACTATATATTTATGCAAGAGTAGCTTAATTAAGTTATAGTATTATGTGTAATTAGTCTTTATTTTGAAGTAATAAAGTCACAAGCTCTGGTCGGTTTATAATTAAGTTGTTAATGACAGTAGTGTCGCTTAAATCCATTCTGATATCAGGTATAAGGCTTCATGTTGGATCGTCAAAATCGGCACAGCCCATAAGCCAATTCGCAATTATTCTATCTTCTATTGGATGGTCATCAATTATCTTTAGGTTGTTATGCCTTTTATTTCTACGAAGACGCTTAGTAAGATCATCAAGATCTTTAGACTTGCCTTCAGTAAATTGAATAAATAAACCGTTTTTGTGCATTACAACACTGCAGATTGCATCCATTGTATTAATAGCACACGAATCATGCAAAAGATCTAATAAATCACACTTATTAAATTGTTTTTAGATGGACCAGTCTAAATGCTGCTGCGACATTTTATAATATAGTTTTGATAGGGTCTAGGGGAGTAGTACTATGTTAGATAAATAAATTTTAAATTCAAATTTTACGGACTAAAAAAGCCACTATAAAGCGGCTTAATTACTGGTCGTTTTTTGATGAGGTTAGAACCGTATTTTAAAATCTAAAGTCTCTGAGGTTACATTAAATTTGGCTTCAGAAAATTGAGGTGGACCATAACTCATAGGGTTATTTGACATTCCGTAGTTTTCTAAAGGCATCCCATTTTCAAAATCCATACGGTTATTTTTATTTTCGTCATGTAATACCATTATGGCATACGCCCCTGGCTTTACATTTTTAAAAGTGATCGTTGCAGTGTTATTTTTAATGCTAATGTTTTTATGTTGTATACCTTGTCCTTTCATCCAAGTCTCTGTTGTGTGTAAAGCAAATCCTATTTGTCCAGTATTATTTTTTACATTAGTAACGGTTACGGTTATAGTTTGTCCTTGCTCTAATTTTGTGTCTGTCTGTGCAACAGTACATGTGATACTCAGTGTAAATAAAATTAAAGTATTTAATACATGTCTTTTAATTCGGTTTGAAGTCATTATTGTGTTCATTGTGTGTTGTTTTTATTGGTTAACACTTCAAAAATGCAATTAACAATGCAACAATTCTAATACAACTGGCTCAACTGTTATTTTTAATAGACCAATTGTCTTTTTATTGTAAACGGATGATTTCTAAGCGCTTATTTTTTTGTTTTCCTGCTTTGGTATTGGTTGCGTTAATAGGGGAGTGGCTACCAAATCCTTTAGTTATTAGTTTAGTTAAATTTACACTTTTACTTATTTCAAAAATAAATTAAAACAGGTTTGGCCATTTTTACTGTTTTTATCTGCCCTCTTTTTTTACTATTTCGAGGTAGTCAATAATACTTATATTTTCTTTGGCTTCCAGGTATTTATCAATTTTATCAGGACAGTCATAAAAACGGGCTACACCAAAGACATGAGTAGATTAGTCTGCTGTGTTGATAATACCATCATTATCATTGTGGATTTGTTTTATAAAAACTAATTTTGCATTTTATATATATCATATGTTTTACATTATTGACATTTTAGGGACCATTGCTTTTGCAATTTCTGGTGTATTAGTTGCGCTTAATAAGCGCATGGATGCTTTTGGGATTTTAATTATTGCGTTTGTAACGGCGGTAGGTGGCGGAACATTGCGTGATATTTTAATTGGCGAAACACCAGTAGGTTGGATGAAAGATATGACGTTTATCTATGTTATTATTTTATCAACCATTTTTGCTGTCGCTTTTAGATCTAAAATTGACTATTTACGAAAGTCATTATTGTTATTTGATACTATTGGTATTGGACTATATACCGTTGTTGGTGTAGAAAAAGGAATATCTGCAGGACTACACCCTATCATTTGTGTCTTTTTAGGGACAATGTCTGCTTGTTTTGGAGGGGTTATTAGGGATATTTTGTGTAATGAAATACCAGTAATATTTAGAAAAGAGGTGTATGCTACTGCTTGTATTTTAGGAGGTGCAACTTATTTTTTAGTGATCAAACTCCCTATAGCTTCAGATTTTGTATTTGTAATAGCGGGAGTTGTTGTTATTGCAATTAGATTAATTGCTGTTAAGTTTAAAGTCAGTTTACCTAACTTGTATAGGGACAATTAATACTACTTTCTGATTAAATAGCTAACGAAAACCCAATATATACTGTTATAGCTTTGAGTTACCAATCCTAAATATTAGGGACTGGTAACTTAAAGCTATTGGTTTATTTTTTGTTTTTATCTATTATTTTTTTTCTGTCTTCGGCTATTTCTAAATTAAATTTCCACTTATTATTATAGTTCACTTCATCTCTTAGTTTTGCAAACTCAATAGCTTTCTCGTAGTCGCCTAAGGCGTAATAAACACCAGAAATATTACTTAGTAAACTCCAGTATACTTTCTTTTGTTTTTTGTCTGTTTTATCTGTGATTTTGTCAAGCTCTTTTTTAAAGTGGATTAAGCTTTTATTAGCAATAACTTTTAAGTCTTCTAAATAAGTGTCACTAAATTCTACCGCGTTTAAGGCTAACAATTGATCGACTTGGTCATTATTACTGATACCATACTTTTCTTCTTTTTTAATATGAAATAGATTGATTCTTTGTTTTTCATAATAACTAGTAAATGCCGATTTCAAGCCTTTTGATATTTTTATAACCACATTATCAGAGATTTTGTTGTTTTTAACAGTACGGTAGTCTCTGGCATTGGCGATATATTGATTTTTAATTTGAGAAAGCGCAATACTACTCGATTTTATGGACGCATTATTATATACACCAGCACTTTCGGATTTATACTTGTCAGAAAATGTGTTATCATATAAAATGTTATCTTCATTATCTTTGACCACAACTTTGATTGAGGAGGTTAACTCTACAATACCAGTATATGTATTAACAGCCTTTTCACCATACCCTTTTTTCTCTTCAACTCTAATAATATGTTTTACGCCTAAATCTGTAAACTCGATTATAAAATCAGGAGTTTCTGAGGTTGTAAAATTGGGCATTTCTAAATAGCGCTTAACAGAATTCGCGATATCAGGATTAGAGTAAGCTGTTGTTTTTTGTTCGCCATTAACTATAAGTTTAATATTATCTGTGTTGGACCTAATTTTAGTAGCGTAGGTTGTAAAGTTTTCAGGTAAAGCAATCTCTGGAAAATGGATTTCCTGGATGTACCATCCTTTGTTTTTTGCATTTTGTGCATTTAAGTTTAAGCTAACTAGTAATAAAAGGATAATAATTTTTTTCATGTTTTGATTTGTATTGATAGGGTAATTAAACTAAATTTTATTGTTTAAGACTACTTTATGACTTTAAAAGTTAATGATCTATTCTTGCTTGCCATAAAAGTTGACTAATACTTTTCCAAATATAAAATATAAGCATAGGATGGTTAACCCGCCTATAAAAAAAACATTGGTTAGTAATATTTGATAACCATACTTTAAACAAAACAATGAACAATAAGTAAGCAGTTGCAAAATAGCGTAGGCGATATTTCCTTTTGGACTATAACCAAACAAGCCAAGGAAATGGGTTTTGGTAAGCCCAAAAATTAGGTGTGGCATAGCATTTACTAATAGTGCTCCAATAAAAAAATTGATTATATTCATTTTTGAATTTATACAGGTATTGTCAAAATAACTTATTAAATACAAAACTAGTAATTTATAAACTTATTAGTACTTTAATGTTGAATATGCTCAAATTAAATAGGTTCTGTTTTTGGTTTTTTCTCTCTCTGTGTTTGAGTTAAAGAATACTATTGTGGTTAGGATTTGCTGAATAGAATAACTTAACGATTCTATTTTTTTTTAACGATACTGTAGATTGTGTTTATTTATCAAAATGTAGTTTTTCCATAAACGGGCACACATTAAAAGCCTTAACTTTTTAGACAAGTCTTCTTCATTTAAAAAAATATACGTAGTTCTACGTATTGTAAGACTACTTTATAAATTGTAGCTTAGCTTTTTAAAACCGAAATCAGGAACAAAAAGTGCGGATATCCCTTAATATTTAGGGGTATATGGAATAAAAGCCACCATATAACTAGTTGGCATTCATTGAGCAACGAACTCGAAAAATAATCCTAAATTAAAATATATGAAACAATCATTTTTTTTCATCTTAATTGCAACTCTACTTATTACATCTTGTCAGGTTGTCAATAAAAAAGTAATAAGCAAAAAAGATAAATCAGAAAAAAAAGAAACAATTAAAATAGATTTAATAAATGGAGAAATTAATGATATTTCATTTAAAGAATTGCTTCCAATAATTTATGACAAAACAAACACTTCTGGCAGTTATTGGGATAAAACGGAGGAATTTGGTAAACCATATTTAAAGAAATTTTATGAAGAAGGCTTCAATATTCCTTTTATATTTAATGATTATAAAGTATTAGCGTCTGCTGCAAAACAAAAAATTGAGGGTCTTGATTACCAATTAGTTTTAAGTAGTGGTTTTAATTATATGAAGTTGACACTTGATTTTGAGAAAAATATAAGTATAGAAGGTGTAACAACTTTAGAAATTAATAAAAACACAAGAATTAAAGAAATACTTATTGCACTTGGAAACCCTGACATCAAAACTCCACTAACCAATGTTTCTACTCGTGTCGTTAATTATCAATACAATAATAAAGTTCCACATTGTAAGATTCTTTTTGAGTTTTTCGAAAATTCAAGTAAAATTAAGAGAATAGAAATTGCAAGTAATAAATATCCAAGAGATATGCATTAAAATAAATTGTGTCTAATAAAAGAAATTGAAACTGAAATCAAACATTCACTCCAAAGATTAGAGTATTGAAAAATGGAAATAAGTAAGACAATTAGAACTCGGAAAAAACAACGAAATGCCAACACCGGTAACCGTTGCACAACCCCTTAAAAAAGCATAAAAACAGCTTAAAATCTTTGGTTTTAAGCTATTTTTAATTTTAATACGTCATATTTTCTCTAAAATGCAAGTGGCTTAAAACATAGTATTCGAAGGCTTATTAGGTAGTTTTTGGTACTTTTAATATAAGCAGGTAGTCCCGCTATGCTTTCTGGCCCGTTTTTTATATATTTTAAATACTTTTTAAGATTATAGGCTGTTGCGGATAGATGCATACACTTATTAGCTTGTTTAATCCCAAGGGTATTCACTTTTCCCATGCCTAAAAACTGGGTTAGTGTACCAAATACGGACTCTACCGTGCTTTGTCTTTTTCCTTTCATATAGCTTCCTTTATCACAAATTCGTGGTCGCCCTTTATTGAACAAGATCCGTGTTACGAAAACGCAATGGCAGAACGTATAAATGGCAAATTAAAAGATGAGTTCTATTTAGATCAAACCTTTGATAACGTGGCACACGCAAAGAGAATTGGAAAAAATGCAATTAATTTATACAACGACGTTAGATTACATTTATCTTTAGATTATAAAACACCTAATATGGTATATAAATTATCAGCTTAAAAACAATTTTAACCTGTAGCCATATTTCAGGACAAGACAGTTATTAAATTTGATTTTTTAGGCTACTCTTTTCAACCTAGAACATCCAAATCTGAGAAGACTAAAGGATTATTTTTAGGCTTTGATTGTGCCATAAGTATAAGTTCCAAGAAGCGTATTGCTGATAAATTAGGAGAATTGAAAGTACATAGAATGACTTGTAAGAGTATTATAGGTATTGCGCATCGCTTAAACCCTATTATTAGAGGTTGGATACGCTACTAGGGTAAATTTAGAATATCTATGCTACACAAGGTTTTCAAATTACTCAACAATCGTTTAGTGAGGTGGGCAAGAAAACGGTATAAGCGCTATAAAACAAGTATAAAACGTGCCTATAAATGGTTTAACAGAGAGCAGGAACAATTCCCTAACTTATTTTATCATTGGCACATGGGTTTTATCCAGTAATTTAGTACTTTAGATTTGTATAACAAGAGCCGTATGATGCGAGAGTATCACGTACGGTTCTGTGAGAGACTTGAGGTGAAATCCCTCTTGTCTACTCGACTACATAAACGTTACAAAACATTACTCTAAAAAAATAAGCTTAGATGATTTATCTGAAGATGAGTTTACGGGGATTACAATAACAAAAAAAGGTAAAAGTTTCATTAAAGAAAAATGCCAATCAGTAAAAAACTTTAAAGGTATTGTTATCTTTTACCTTTCGGTTGAGAATGAGGAACCTCGTGGAGGTGATGCACAGCTATTTCCCTTAGATGGTCAATTTGTATTCATATATCTAAATTCTGCTGCTCTTAGAGATTTTCCACATGAAATAGGTCATGTATTAGGATTACAACATTCTTTCCTTGAGACATCGGATTATATTTCGAAAATGGAAAATATTATCAAGAAATATAATATTCAGTTAAATGAACAAAAAGCTTATAGGAAACAACCAAATTATAATCAAAACAAGGTAGAGAAAAATATTTCTAAATTAAATCAATATATAGAGGATTCGAAACAGGATATTATAGAATATCAATCTATTATAAAAGACAATCCCTATAAGTTCCCAGAAACTTCAACAACGAATTTGATGGACTACTTCGTTGGTGATGATATCTATAAGAGTAAAGATTTTTACAGATGGCAATGGCTTATTATGCAGAAAGATATTATAAATTATTACAATTAAACATGAGAACATTCATTTTATTTTTTATCATCGCTTTGTCTTATTCTTGTAAGACTAAAATAAATCCACCATCTATCAAAGTAATTGAAATTCCAGACCCTAATCCTCATACTTCTAAAGTACCTTTAGGGAATAATTCGATTAAAGCTGTCGTCAAGTACTTTAATGGAAAAAATGTGACTTTGGCTGCAATTAAATTAGTAGTTAACGACACTACATGCGTAAATTCGTATTCTAATTTTGATGGTCAATTCAGCATTTTATATGACAAGGAAATAATTAACACAGAAAGTCATCTTGTAGTTGTTTTTAAAGGGTATTCAAAAAAGATTATTCCTTTCACCGACATTGAGAAGGATAGCGTTATAACCCTTAATAAGAGCGGAGAACTTCTTACCGAAACAGAATATCACTATTTTTTTGACAATATAAGAAGTTGCACTCAATAACTTTCTTTAACAGATTAATATAATTGATTTCTTCCAAAATAAGTTTTTTTGGATGTTCAAATAATAGTTGAGAACAAACGTTTTGTAACAGCGTATAAAAAACATAGGGCATTTGTCTTAACCTAAAGGTCTGTGAGTATTAATTAAGTCCGCTAAATATAAAATTTGGCGTTTATAGTAAAAAAGATAAAAGCAAAATTTTTATATTTAGCTAAGTAATAAACCGAAACGAAAGTGCTTATCACCTGCCCTATGTTTCTTATACTAACCGTTGGCAACAAGCTAAAAATCAGAACGCAAGAAAATGAATAGAATACTTTTTATATTATTTCTAACTTTCAATTTAAGTTGTTTTTCGCAAACTCAAGCGGAAATGAATAAAGATGTCTATGCAGAATTTAATGAATCTGACAAGCAACTAAATGACATATATAAAACCATTTTATCAGAATATAAAACAGATACAATTTTTATAGATAATTTAAAAAAATCTCAACGATTATGGACACAATTCCGAGATGCTGAAATGGAAATGAAATATCCAAATTACCCAGAAAAAATATACGGTTCAATTCATCCGACTTGTAGAGCATTTTATTTAAAAGAATTGACTGACAAACGAATCAAAACTCTAAATATTTGGGTTAGCAGAACTGAAGAAGGTGATGTTTGTAGTGGTTCTGTTAAGATCATTGAAGAAATAGATTCTGAATATATGGGCAAAGCATATATTGGGAAAAATGGAGAGATATGGTTGACTGCAAATATGAAAAGAGACCATCGAATTTTTGGTTATAAAAATAAAGACATCAATTCGACAAAAATGATACTAATATCAATTTTCACGAATGAAGTAAAAAACAATCCATTTGACTGTAAATATGGAGCATATTATGAAACAAGCGGAATTAAAGATTTCAAGTTAAAATATGTTGAGACTGAGAATAACTTTTTGAAAATTAAAATAATAAAAGAAGGAAAAACCATTGACGAAGTATTTATGTTAAAAAAATGGTTTGAATTTGAAAAATAAAAAAAGCCAGTTGCCAATAAAGTACTGTGTTAAAAACAAGTAAAATCCCATTAATTTTTCACTAACGTACTTTTATATTATTTATCAAATATTAACCCTGATTTAGCAATAGCAAAGGCTTGTTTTAATAACTTATTACAAACCGCTATTAAGGCTTGTTTTTTGCTTTTTCCTTTGGCTACTAATCGCTCATAAATAGCCTTGCAAGCTTTGTTGTATTTGCAAGCGCTAAAACTGCACATAAACAATAAATTTCTAAGTTTTTGATTACCCATTTTACTAATTGGTGGTCGCCCTTTACTGAACAAGATCCGTGTTACGAAAACGCAATGGCAGAATGTGTAAATGGCATATTAAAAGATGAGTTCTATTTAGATCAAACCTTTGATAGTGTAGCACACGCAAAGAGCGCTGCAAAAAATGCAATTAATTTATACAACGACGTTAGATTACATTTATCTTTAGACTATAAAACACCAAATATGGTATATAAATTATCAGCTTAATTCAATTTTAACCTGTAGCCATATTTCAGGACAAGACATTCCACTCATTTCCAAAAAAATTAATTACTTTATGGAAACGTTTTTAGGAAAATTATTAAGCTTATTTTAGACCACAAAAAAACGTTACTCAGAATTCAAAAAAATGATAAATAAATTATTTCTGACTTTCTTATTATTATCTATCGAAATAACTTTCGGACAAATAAACAAACCTGATTCTTCTATTTTAAATGAAAGTGGAATAAATTATACTCCTATTACTAAATCTTCTACCATAAATTCAACTGAAGGAGCATCTTTTTGTAAAGGTATTTTTGAAAAACATCCTCAAGTTTTAACGGATATTGGAATATCTATTTTAATTTTAAAGGAAGAATGTAATTGTACTGTTGGAGATTTTGATAATAATGGATATTTGGATTTTGCTTTTTGGGGGATTGACAAATCTGAACCGATAAAGCACGGAGTTAATCATTTAGATTATGAAAACTATGTTGTATTATTCTTTGAAAAATCCAATATAATAAATACAAAAAAAATTAAGACAGAACCTGGCTTACCTTTAGTTTATTACCCTAAAAGAAGCCAGATAGGAGACAATAATGAACCTATAAGTAACAAAGAATCTCTTTGGGTTTGGGGAACTACAGAAGATGGTTATGATGATTATTCACAAGGGACAGTTTACATCTACAATAATTATACAAAAGAATTCGAAAAAGTAAAATACCCTTATGAAAACTTATCACAAACAGCAAAAACAACTTTAACAAACGATTATCTCTATAGTGCTACTGTAAATTCAAATACTTCTTTAAATGTAAGAAGTTCTCCTGATTTAAAAGGAACAAAAATTGGAAACATAAGATATCGTAAAGAAGTAAAGGTGCTTAAGCATACTAATATTTATTTTTCTTTAAAACTAGAAAATAGAACGGCATATGGGCAATGGGTTTATATATCATATATAGATTCATACAAAAAGGTGAAAAAAGGTTATGTATTTGACTACTTTTTAGAAATGAATTTTGATACCAAGAAGCTTGGTATTAATATAACTGATGCTATAAAAAAGTTTAAAGAGCATAAAGATTGTCTTATTGAAAATGTTTCTACTGACTTTTTATTTAGTATTCAAGGGTTATCTTATTCAAAGGAAGATTCTAATAGAGTGGAACGAATACGAATTGAAATACAAGGTATAACAGACTCGAATACTACTTTCCAAAGAATTGATTATAAACCTAATAATTGGATGATGTACAATGAAGTTGATTGTGATGCAAGAAGTAATTTTGAAGAAAAAAAGACTTCTATTGAAATCGGCAACTTAGGACACCTTATAATATGGGATTATAATATTGATGGATTACAAGATTTTGCCATTATGAGCGACCAAGGTATGAATGCTGGTTCATATTATGATTTTTATATGCAACAAAAGGATGGTAGCTTTAAAATCGAAGAATACCCTTTTTCACTATTTCCTACTAACATAGATTATGAAAACAAAACAATCACTGAAATACATCCTTTAGGCTGTTGTAAATTAAGTGGAGCAACATACAAAAAAGAAAAAAATAAATGGAAATTAATTAAAACGATAAATGAGGATATGTAATACTCAAAAACTGCATACAACAATGGTAACCGTTGCACAACCCCTTAAAAAAGCATAAAAACAGCTTAAAATCTTTGATTTTAAGCTGTTTTTAATTTTAATACGTCATTTTTTCTCTAAAATGCAAGTGGCTTAAAACATAGTATTCGAACGCTTATTAGGTAGTTTTTGATGCTTTTAATAAAAGCAAGTAGTCCTGCTATACTTTCTAGCCCGTTTTTCATGTGTTTTTGTACTCTGCTTTACTATATATACGAAATTTCTATATCTTTAAAAAGCACATTGTGCAACAGGCACACCGTGTCTAATTAATTACTTGGGTCACTGCTGACTTACGAACATTCCTACGGAATATTCTATCTGTGATTTATTTGCTAAATTAGTTGCATAACCAAGTAGCTAGCCATACACTAAACCGTTAGCCACAATAAGACCTAAACGACCTAGAATTACATATTAATAGCTCTGATTATATATATTTCTATGAGAAAAAATCAAGGAAAAAATTCAATAACGAGAGAAAGGCAAGCAAATCTAAATATGTTAAAGATGTTCGCGAAAATTGGAAAGAAGTAAGAATTAAAACCGAGGACTGCATGCTAATAAATTATGACACCAAAGTCAATAAAGATTCTATAACCTATTCAATGACTAACGAAAAAGAATCGTTTTATGACTGGATGGACAGAGATAATAAAAAAGTGGATTTAGTTGACATACAAAGAAGTAAAGTATTGTGTCAGCAGATAATAGACGGAAAAATTATCAAGGAATTTTCTACTACAATTGATATGGACATTACTATTGTAGAATTTAAATTAAAAATGAGAGACTATGTGAGTGTATATTTTCCAGTTGATTTTGATAACGAAAATTATTTTATCGATTTGGAATTTCTAAATGAAGAAATTGATAAAAATAAATTTAAATAAGCATAATTACTGTGGCTAACATAGTATAAAAATAGTGCTTAATCAAGAGTTGGTACGCTTTTGTAATGTCTAATTTTTGTTTGTAAAACACTCTCATATAAACCCGTAGCTATTTTTTTTGCATAAATGTTATAAGAAATTTGACGCAACCATTTCGGGATTTTAGCATCTATTAACAAAACAGTAATATCTATTAAAAAAAAAACAGTAATCATGAAAAAAATAATTCTTTTAATATCATTCATAGGAATTTTAGCATCGTGTTCAAATGATGATTCTGAATCTGAAATACAAGAATTTGTGGCTGGAGAAGTGTCTGTCGGAATTAAAAGCGGAACAGACATAAATGACTTGTTTGAATTTATAAATATTTTTGACCATCAAGTTGATAATGTGAACTCATTGACCTTTAATTCAAATTTGGAATCAGACAATTTACAACACGTTTTAGATGTTCTTAATGAAAAAACTTATACAAATGATGGCGTAAATTGGTTTGTAACAGGTTATTTAGATTCGGAAACAAACGATATTACGATATTTCCAAGACTTTTTGGAATGGAAAATACTCAATACCAAACTGACTGGATTAATTCAATGAGCGAATTAGAATTGACAGAAAAACATAATACAGAATTGAACAGCGGAATAATCCGTTTCTACGTTCCTGTTGGTAAAGAGATAGAATGGAGAAATCAATTTGCGAATTACGATATTGTCGATTGGTCTGAACTCAATTATATTTCAGAAATTCAACCACACACGAATTAAAAAAAACGGCTTACCACACTGTTACCGTTGCACAACCCCTTAAAAAAGCACAAAACAGCTTAAAATCTTTGATTTTAAGCTGTTTTTAATTTTAATACGCCATACTTTCTCTAAAATACAAGTGGCTTAAAACATCGCAATCAAACGCTTATTAGATGGTTTTTGGTGCTTTTAATAATAGCAAGTAGTCCCGCTATATTTTTTAGCAGATTTTTCATGTGTTTTTGTGCCTTACATTACTAAGTAAACCAAATTTCTATATCTTTAACAACACGTTTTGCGAGAGGTACACCGTGTATAATTAATTGTTACTGCTAGCTTACTTAAGAAAATCCTTGCGGATTTTTTATCAAGTTTTTATTTGTTAAATTAGGAACTTAAACACACCACTTAAATTATCAGCTTAATTCAATTTTTGACCTGTAGCCATATCTCAGGACAAGACATAAAAAAACTCAAGTAGGGAATGAAATATTTTTGGATTATTATAATACTTATGACGCTTTCTTGCGTAAAGAAAAAAAAAGAATTTATACAACCTAAAATTCTAATAAAAAATTCAGGGTTTGATTTAACCAAATTAAGTTTTAACGAAGATGTCTTGACGCTAATGTCAAAATCATTAGACACCATTAATAATTATAAGAATGTTAATTATCCAACGGACGCACAGAAAAAAAGTTTAGCTCAAAATAGTAAAGCAATTTATTTAGATGAAAAAAGATACTATTTCCAATTATTAGAATTGGACAGTGTTGCTCAATATTTTGGTTTAATGGCCGATAACATTAAAATAGAAACGGATTCAACTTTAAAAATACAGGCTTGTTGGTCTAATGCTAAAGTATTTGACAGTACAAAATTAGACTCAGTATTACATAAAATGTACGTTCATTATGGTAAAACCAATTGGATGAAAAATTATGAAGCTGAATTAGGCTTACAAAAAGTAGTTTATGCTAACACAGACGAAAATGGAAAAATCACACACGAAATAAAATATGAGGAGTATGAAATTGACTATGAAGCATACTTGTACGAATATAAAATCAATAATTTTGATAATTTTGATCAATGGAGTTTAGCGGATAGAATTATTCAAGTTAAAATATCTGATGGAGTTGAATCAATAATAAACCTATCCTCTGGTCAAATAGAAAGAAAACCATATTATAGTGTCGAGCTTTTAAGTATTCTAAAAAAAGAATATGAATTAATAAAAAAGACTTTAGCCTCAGAATCCACTAAATATAATTATCCCATGCGAATTGTGAAACCATATTATATTGAAGATTTAGATTTTTACCTCCATTTTAATAGGTTTTATATTAGTGAAACAAAAGATGGAAAAAAAACATATGACTTTAATAAGTAACCTATGCGCAACAATTTAATTAGATATAAATTTTAATATTTTTAAAAATCGCTTTGAATATATATAACCGTTTATGAAAAATATATTAAAATATTCTACCTTTTTTGGACTAGGAGCAATAATGATTATTGTTCTTACTTATCTTTACATGCCAAATTTATCAGGAAGTGATGCAATGGGAAAGGGTATTGCAGATGGATACAATACTATTGGATTTATAATATTTATTGTTCCTTACTCGCTTATAATTATATTTTCTTTGTACAAGTTTTTAATAAATCAATCTGAGTTTGAAAATAAATCTATTTGGACTGTTATTCATATTATTCCATTCTTATTTGCTGTGTTGTATGTAATTGGAAATACTCTAGAGGCTATTCAAAATTGATTGTCATTGAAAAATAACTACTGCTAACCCCAGTAAAAGTTGCACAACCCATAATATTTTAATAAATTAAGTAAACTAAGTCTTTTTAGGGGGCTTGATTTTTATTGTTTATTAAGTTTTTCCTTTATTTTGGTGCGCTTAAAAGGAGGTCTATCGCCTTTTGAATACTGTGATTTTTTTTAATAAAAAGTCAAGTGCTTTTTGCTTGACTTTTTGCTCGATTTTGTAATAGGTTTAGCTGATTTTTAAGATTATATTTAGGTTATAAAACACCTGATATGGTATATAAATTATCAGCTTAATTCAATTTTAACCTGTAGCTATATTTCAGGACAAGACTTATAAACCAACATTTTGAAACAAATACTATCAATTCTAATTTTTCTATTTTCTATTACAATTTATTCTCAAAACTTTGTGAATTTGAATTGTGAAATGGGATTTGAAAAAATTCAAGTAGAAACAAAACCTGAAGAACAAGTTTCCTATAAAACAATATACTCGCAAAAAGTTTATGGAAAAGAAAGCTTTGAATTCAGCCAAGGAATAATTGTGATTAAAAATATTAATGACCAAATTTCTCAAAATGAAATTATCGAAATTATAGGTCGTATAGCAGTTAATAAAAAATTCATCAAGATAATTGCTTTGCAAAGTTGTGATGCAGGCGAATTATACTTGCAACAAACGGAATTAACATCTGAACAGAAGAATTACTTAAGCGAAAATCTGATTGTAGAAATGGATATTGACTTACTCAAATCTTTATCAAAAAAGGAAAAGAAAAAACAAAGGAAAAAACGTGATTTAATAGAAACTGTTTCTAAAAAATCCTGCGACAAATTATCTCAATTAAATAAAAAGGACTTTACGCGTGAACAGTTTACGCAAATTGTTTCAGCTTTGAGTGCCGAATATGCCGAAAAAACAATGAATGTATACGAAATGTCATTTGAAGAAAGTGCGGGTATATTTGTAACAGATATGACCAATTACTTATTTTCGAATTGTGGAGCACTCAAAAAATTGATGCAATAATGATAACAAAGTAAAAAACACGTTTGCTAACAATATATATAGCAAATTGGGCGATTAGTGTTAAATCCAAAGGTCATTGTCTATTTACAAAGTCGCCAAATCTATTGATTTGGATTTAAACTAGAAAAGATAAAACAAAATAAAAAGATTTGGCTTGTGACTAAACTGAAAGTAATTACTTGTTTTCTGCCCCACTTGCCATATATTTAACGTTAGCTGGAAGCTGAAGAAAAACTTACTGACAATAAAAAATGAGAGTAATTAGAAAGTCAATAGAACAAACAACAGAGCATTATAATTTGATTTCGGAATATGAAAGCAAATATGATTTTCAAATGGATGTTGAAAAAGGTCTAAGCTCAATTTTTTTATTTTCCCAGAACTTTCCTCTGAAAGCTGTTTCAGATTTTTTATCAGGAGAGAATTTTTCAATGTCTGAATGTTTTGAAGAAATAGAAATTTCATACCATTTAATTAAATATGGTTTTTATAAGCAATCAATGATAAGTCTTAGGACGAGTCTAGAAATCGGTCTATTATCAATTTATTGGTCAATTATAGGAAAAGAAAGTTCTGAATTCAAACAATGGTTGTCATCTAAATTTGATACACCTTATAAAAATGAAAAATTCTGGAAAAAAATTAAAACAAATGAAAATATCAAACTTTTTGATTTAGAATTTAACCTGATTGAAGAAATTAAAAAGTTTGGTTTGTCCGACTTTGTGCACACTAAGGGAGTTAGGTATTCAAATTATGGAGAATTTCAAAGAAAGATAAAGGGACAAGATAAGTTTGAAAATTACCAAGAATGGCTAAAAAACTTTAAAGATATTGTGCGGATTTTAGAAATCTTACACTTATTAAAATTTCCCACTTTGAATATTCGATTTTCAACTGATTTTTTGCTGTCTAAGTTTGGCACCTTTGATAGTATTCCTCAGTTTGGTTCAGGGTTCGGAGATGAGATGAATAACCTTTCTTCATTTATTCCACAAAATCAAATATCATTTATAAATGACATGGCTAATTCCGATGAAGAAGTGATTGAAATAAAAAAATGGATTAATGAATTACCTGACTTAACAGAAGAAGAATTAGAAAGCAAAATACTGGATAATCAAAAGAGAAATATTGAAAGTTGTGGATTTGAAAACTGGAGTTCAAATACAACGATTTATGACAGTAGAATAACTTCTGATATGATTATCAAACTTAGAGAGTGGTCAAAATCCAAGAATTTAATGACTTTTGAAAATATAATCGAAAACCATAAAAAGAAAGCTAGCAGCTAACAATGGTAACCGTTGCACAACCCCTTAAAACAGCTTGAAATCGTTGGTTTTAAGCTATTTTTAATTTTGACTCTCCGTATTTTCTCTAAAATGCAAGTGGCTTAAAACATACCATTCGCACGCTTATTAGGTGGTTTTTGGTACTTTTAATATAAGCAAGTAGTCCCGCTATACTTTCTGGCCTGTAAGCTTCCCATAAAACCGAACTATTAAAAATTAAAAGGATAGTAGTTAAACGCCTTATCGGAATGACATTGGGTTAGAAATATTTTTTAATTAGCTATTTTTTTTGTGCAATCAGTAGTGTGTTGGTACCTGTCACCTGTTCTAAGACAGTACAAGTAAAATGAGTCTGCTTTTTAAAATAATTAATCACATGATATGGTTTGTCTTGCTTGTCTAAATTTATCCCCAAATTATAAAGGACAGTCCCTTTTGGGTTTATCATTTTAGATAAGGTATTACTAAACGTTTCTGTTAAAAATGGAGTAGGGACCTCTTGATCAATAAATAGGTCAACTATAATTAAATCATAGTTTGAAGTACAGGTGTTTACAAAATCTAAAGCATCACAATTAAAGATGTTTATATTGTCAAAATGGGATAAGTTAAACTCGTTTTTTGCTATAGAAATTACTTTCTCATCAATCTCTAAGACATCTAATGTCCCGTTATAATCAAATTTGTTTTTCAAAGAATGGACGATACTGCCGCCACCTAATCCAAGGAGTAATATGGAGTGACTGTTTTTAATATCTATTTTAGAAAGACCTGTTTCTAGAATGCGCTGCAAAGTGCCGTAAGAATAGTTTGCATTTTTACTATCTAATACTTTTCGACCGTTAATCCAAGTGACTTCTAATACGCCATTAAAATCAGTGTCTATTTTAGTGGTTTGAGGCCAGATAAAACTCAGTAGTTTTTTCATCATAAATTAAGAACAACGTATTACAAGATTAGTCGTTTGGTTTAGTTACAAATTTAATTGTTTTTATATATTGTGATAGCAATTTATCATTATTAAATAATAGTATGTCTTTTAAATGTAGGCCTGTACTTTCGGTATTAAATAGGATTAACAGGAAATATCATGTATAAAAAAGCTCCTTTTATCACAGTATAGTACTGGATAAAAGGAGCTGTAATTATTGGTAGACGTCTTAGTTTTCTGTTGTCACAGGAAATCCGCGGTCTCTTAATAAGGCTTCAATTTTAGCATCTCGTCCTCTAAATTGTCTAAAAGCTTCAGCGGGATCCATGCTGTTTCTTGGCGCAAATAAGTACTTGACTAATTTATCAGCAACTTCTTTATCATAAAACCCTCCTGGAGCATCTTTAAAGGCTTCTGAGGCATCACTAGTTAATACATCTGCCCACATGTAACCATAATAAGCAGTAGCGTAACCTTCACCAGAAAAAACATGACCAAAATGTGGCGTTCTGTGACGCATTGGTAATTCTTTTGGCATATTTAATTCGACTAACGTTTCACGTTCAAATTTGTCAATATCAATATTTTCAGGATCAGCGAGGTGTAATTTCATATCCATTAGTGCAGACGCTAAATATTCAGTAGTACCAAACCCTTGATTAAAAGTAGAAGCTTTTTTGATTTTAGCCACTAAACTAGCAGGAATTGGCGCCCCAGTTTTATTATGTACTAAAAATTGATTGATGACTTCATCTGTAGATAACCAACGTTCTAATAATTGACTCTGAAACTCGGTATAATCTCTAACACCTCCATTTAAAGTTGGGTATTTTACATTAGAAGAGAAGAAGTGTAACGCATGCCCAAACTCATGAAAAAAGGTTTGTGCATCATCCCAAGAGATTAATACAGCTTCTCCAGGCGCCGCTTTTACAAAGTTTGAATTGTTTGACGCTAAGACTGTTTTTGGACCATCAAACGTCGTGTGACTTCTGTATGTTGTTGCCCAAGCACCAGAACGTTTTCCTGGTCTTGCAAAGGGATCTAAATACCATAAACCAATATGTTTTCCAGACTCTAAATCGGTCACTTCCCAAACTTTAACGTCTTCATGAAATACGGGTACTTTACCTTCTTCAACAGGTGTAAACTTGTAATTAAATAAACGTCCAGCAGTGTAAAATAAGGCTTGAGTTAATTTGTCTAGTTGTAAGTATTGTTTCACCTCATCGCTATCCAAGTCGTATTTTTTCTGTCTTACTTTTTCTGCATAAAAACGGTAATCCCAAGATTCAATTTCAATTTTATTTCCTGAGGCATCAGCAACAGCTTGCATGTCTGCAACTTCTTCTTTAACTCTTGCAATGGCTGCAGGCCAAACGGCTTCCATTAATCCCATAGCATTTTCTGGTGTTTTAGCCATACGGTCTTGTAAACGCCATTCTGCATAATTCTTATACCCTAATAATTCAACACGTTCTCTACGTAGTTTTAAAATATCGGCGATAAGTGTATTGTTATCATATTGGTCCCCATTATCTCCTCTAGAGTAGTAGTTGGTCCAAACTTGCTTACGTAATTCACGATTTGTACTGTACGTTAAAAAAGGATCCATTGAAGATCTTGTGTTGGTGATGGCATATTGCCCTTCCTTACCATTATCTGTTGCTATTTTTGCAGCAGATTTAATAAACCCTTCACTTAAACCGTCTAATTGGTCTTTGGTTAAATAGGTGATATAATTTTCTTCATCATGTAATACATTATCTCCAAATTTATTATAAAGTGTCGATAGCTCTTTGTTTATCTCAGCATACCGTTTCTTTTTAGTGGCATCTAATTCTGCACCATTCATTTCAAAACGTTTGTAAATAAGGTCAACAACACGTTGTTGATCTACTGGCAAAGGTTTGCTTTGCGACGCATCATAAACAGATTTGATACGTTTAAATAATTTTTCGTTTTGATTAATTTTAGAAGTATAATCAGATAATTTTGGCGCTAGGTTACCTTGTACTTCTCTAAATTCTGGGCTACTCATATTACTACTAAAAATACCGTAGTAAGTAAAGACGTTATCTAAACCGCTACCAGCACGTTCCATAGCTTCAATAGTATTTTCAAAAGTAGGTGCTTCTGTATTGTTGGCAATAGCATCTATATCTTCTAGACCTTTTTCCATACCTTCAAGAACAGCAGATTCTATTTGATCAACTTTCATTTTGTCAAAAGCAGGAACACCTCCGTAAGGTCCGGTGTAGTCTTTAAGCAGTATGTTATCAGACATTGGTTTTGCGGGTTCTGCAGTTTCAGCTTCTTTTTTACAACTCACACTAAATAGTACAATAGTGCAGGTTAGGATAGAATATAATGTGTTTTTTTTCATATAATAATAGATATTTTTTTTCAGCTTAAAAATACTTAAAAGTGAGTAGTTAATCTATGATTTCTACTTTTTTAATATAGATATTTCTCATTGGCCAATCGGCTTCATCCACTTTAACCGCATTTATTTTATCAACAATGTCCATGCCTTTTATAACTTCTCCAAAAACAGTGTAATCACCATCTAAGTGGTACGCGTCTTGTTGGGTTATAAAAAACTCATAAGGAGAGGCTAGTTTGTGCGGATTTTCAACCTCACTACTAGGCATGGATATGACACCTCTTTTATGTGTGTAGCCCCGTTTAGTATCAGTGGGTAATAAATAATGACCAATTTTATAACGTTTTGCAGCTACCTTTACATTGTCCGTGTTACCACCTTGAATGATAAAGTTTTTTACTACGCGATGAAACTGAGTGTTATCAAAAGCACCTTGTTTAGTTAAAAATATAAAATTGGCACGATGGAATTTGGTTTTGTCATATAATAAAATATCGATAGCACCAACAGAGGTTATAATACGGACTTTGTTTTCTTTGTTGTTAGTAGCATAGTCTAAAAAGAAATCCATCACATTATCCTTTGAGACATAAGGATATTCTCTAACAGGCGTGGTGTCTTTTTCAACGACTTTAGTCTCTGTTTTAGAAGTGTTGTTTTTGGTTTTAGACTTGGATTGTTTATCTTCACAATTAAGACATAAAAAACAAAAACCAACCAATAATAATACGCGCATTTTTAAAATGAATTTTAATGAATTTATCATAGCGTTGCCAAAAATAAAAAATATCCCTTTGCCAGCCGAAGCTTCTCAGCTTAAAATGGTACCATCTTACAGACAGGAGTTAGTTACCCAACAAGGCGAAAATATTAAAAAAGCAAGACAAAGCGCAGTATTAGCATTGTTTTATCCTGATTTAGACGCACAAACTAAACTGATTTTAATTTTACGAAAAACCTATAAAGGGGTACATTCCGGTCAAGTAGGTTTTCCTGGTGGTAAAGTAGAGTTGGAGGATAAAGATTTAATGTATACCGCATTGCGAGAAACGCATGAAGAAGTTGGGGTCCATCCCAAACTAGTGACTGTTTATAAAAAAATGACACAAGTTTATATTCCGCCAAGTAACTTTAACGTGCAACCTTATATAGGTGCGGCAACACAAACCCCTATTTTTACCAAGCAGGATGATGAAGTGGAGGATTTATTGGAAGTTTACCTGTCGGATTTATTAGATGATAATAATGTAACGTCTAAAAAAGTTAAGACAAGTTATGGTGCTGATGTTGAGGTGCCTGCATTCAATTTAGGGACGCATTTAGTTTGGGGAGCAACAGCAATGATGCTAAGCGAAGTCAAAGACTTGTTAAAAGCGACCTTATAACTTAAAGGTTTTTCTATATTTGTTAATACTAAATGTAAAATAAAACTATGGGTTTATTTAAAAAAAATCCTTTTGGACATATACTTTTTGTAAAAAAATGGCTGATTAGAATACTTGGTGTTTTATCACATAGGCGTTTTAGAGGGTTTAACGAACTACAAATTGAAGGGTCTGATATTATAAGGGATTTACCAGATACTAACGTATTATTTATCTCTAATCACCAAACTTACTTTGCGGACGTTATTTCAATGTTTCATGTCTTTAATGCGGCGTTAAGTAATCGTCAGGATTCTATTAAAAACGTTGGGTATTTATGGAATCCTAAATTGAATTTTTATTACGTTGCCGCTAAAGAAACCATGAAATCTGGTTTATTACCTAAAATATTTGCTTACACAGGATCTATTAGTATAGAACGTACTTGGCGTAGCGAAGGTAAAGATGTGAACAGACAGGTTAAAATGTCTGATATTTCTGCCATCAAAAAAGCCTTGGATGACGGATGGGTAGTGACCTTTCCGCAAGGGACAACCACACCATTTAAGCCAATCCGTAAAGGAACAGCGCATATTATAAAACGTTACAAACCAATAGTAGTACCAATAGTAATTGATGGTTTTAGACGTAGTTTTGATAAAAAAGGATTACGTATTAAAAAGAAAAACGTGTATCAGTCTTTCGAAATCAAAGAACCTTTAAAAATTGATTACGAAAATGACTCTATTGCAGATATCGTAGAACAAATAGAATATGCTATCGAGCAACACCCATCGTTCTTAAAAGTAATCCCTCAAAAAGAGTTACTAGCACAAGAAGAACTGAATAAAAAACGAGAGTGGTTAGGAGATATTTAATTCCAGTACATACCATTAAGGTTTATATATAACCATAAAAAAAGCATCAAAATAAAATTTTATTTTGATGCTTTTTTTATGTCATTCATTTCTTTTATTTAGACTTCAATCTTTTTTAACTCTTTATAGTTTCTGTTTAGACGCTTTAATAAAATACCATATATTAAACTGTAAAAGCCAAATATAATGGCCATAACGATTATAGTTAAAACCGTCACTACACCTATAAATTTAGATAATTCCATGGTGGACATAGCCGTAACATTAAAATCTGTGTTTTTAGTTTTTAATGATAAGTAAGTATAATATGGCGCAGATACTACAATTATAAATAAATTATAGACCACGTAGTATTTAATAATTCTACGTGTTTTTAAAATATTAGTCATCAACTGCTTTGTACTGTCAACGACGGATATGGTTTTGTAAGATCTATATAATAAATATATAAAAACAACGATAACAAGATAGGATAGGAGTAATAGTGTCTTTTGCATAATACCATCCCCAAAAGTCTCCGTAAAATGCTTATGATAATCTTCCGACATCAAAAAAGGCGTAAAATTACACAGTAATATAAACACTAATTCGGCAATGCTTATATAAAATAACGTCTTCACAATGTTAGACGATTTTTTAAATAACATGGGATATATTTGGGAGGCTGATTTTTTTTCAAATCGATCATCGCTTTTAACCCAATCTTTTTTTAATAATTCTAATTCATCCATAGGTTAAGGATTTAAAATGGTTCTCAGTTTGTTTTTCACTCGGTTCATCTTCACTCTAGCATTAACTTCTGTAATACCCATTGTTTCGCTTATTTCTTTATAATTTTTGTCTTCCAGATATAAAAAGACTAGGGCTTTTTCTATATCATTTAATTGGTGGACGGCAGCGTATAATAATTTTAATTGTTCTTCTTCCGTGCTATCGTATTCTTCAGCACTAATTTTAAATTGTACAGTGTCAAATTGTTGCGTATTGATCGTGCGTTTAGACTTTCTGTAAAGTGTAATAGCTGTATTTAAGCCCACACGATACATCCAAGTACTAAATTTACTGTCCCCTCTAAACTTCGGGAAAGCCTTCCATAATTGGATGGTTATTTCCTGAAATAAATCGTTGTGCGCATCATAATTATTGGTGTAAAGTCTACAAACTTTATGTACAATATTTTGATGCTGTTCAAGCAATTCAACAAAATTTTGTTCTAATGGTTTACTCAATGGTTATTTGGTTAGTTTAACTATTAGTAGTTAAAATTATAAAGATGTTACACAAATTTAAAATTATTTTTTAGGACGTTACCTTTATCCTGAATTTAGTTCAGGATAAAGGTCAGGCTTTCACTACTCGCTCTCTACGAGGAGCTCAAACACACCGTTCAATCCTTAACGCAGCTCAGTAGTAAAAATCAACACTTCGGGCGTAAATTATTTCTAATCCTAGGTCGTCAGTCCATCTTTGTAGCATCAAACAATCAAAAACGACTAATCTATGAAAGCTTTATTATCCTTTTTAATCCTCCTTTTAACACTAACCACACAATCCCAAACCACAATCTCTGGGACAGTAACGGATGCTAAACATCAGCCAATAGTAGGAGCTAACGTCTATTTAGAAGGGACTTATGATGGCGCTAGTACATTAGCAAACGGACATTTTGTATTTACAACAACAGCAGTTGGACAACAAAGCTTAGTGGTGTCCTTTGTATCTTATGAAGCTAAAACAATAATCAAAGACGTTACAAGCTTATCAAACTTAAAAATCACATTACGTGACGATATTAATACTTTAGATGCAGTTGTTATTTCGGCAGGGACATTTGCAGCAGGAGACAACAGTAAGGTTTCCGTTTTAAAACCTCTAGACGTCGTGACTACAGCAAGTGCTTTAGGCGATTTTGTTGGCGCTTTACAAACCTTGCCTGGGACATCAACCGTTTCCGAAGATGGACGATTATTTGTGCGAGGCGGAGATGCAGAAGAAACTCAGATTTTTATAGATGGTATACGTGTCTTTACGCCGTATTCACCAACCACTAATAACATCCCCACCCGTGGACGCTATTCGCCATTTTTATTTGACGGAATTACCTTTTCAACAGGAGGGTATAGTGCCGAATACGGGCAAGCATTGTCTAGTGTTTTAGAATTAAATACCGTTAACCAACCAGATCAAGACAAAACTGATATAGGAATTATGAGTGTTGGAGCCAGTCTTGGAAATACTCAAATTTGGGGTAGAAATAGCTTAAGTGTCAATGCGTCGTATATTAATTTAGCGCCTTATTTAGAGCTTTTTGAAGATCGTAACGATTGGAAAAAACCCTACGAAACTATTTCTGGAGAAGCGGTGTTTAGACACAAAACAGACAATGGGATTCTTAAATTATATTCCGCCTTTGATACTAGTAATTTTAGCGTCATACAAGACGATATTAATTATACAGACGGATTACCATTTGCTCTTGATAACAAAAATTTATATTTTAATGGATCATATAAAGCAGTTTTAAACAGCAATTGGACCTTATCTAGCGGTCTAAGTTATACCTATGCTAAAAGTAAAGTTAATGTGTTTGATAGTCGTATTCATTCCACAGAAAATTCAATTCATGCTAAGCTAAAATTAAAACACCGATTTAGTAATCGGTTTAAATTAAACTTTGGAGTGGAGCAATTTGCCACTACATTCGATGAGCGTTATCATGATACTTTTGTAGATCAAATCAACTATGGTTATCATAACAATCTAACAGGTGCATTTACAGAGGCAGATGTGTTTGTCTCTAAAAATTTAGCCTTAAAAGTTGGATTACGTGCGGAATATAGTGCGTTGTTTGATAAGGTAACTTTATCGCCAAGAACGTCTTTAGCCTATAAAACAGGACGTAAAAGTCAATTGTCATTAGCTTATGGTAATTTTTACCAACAACCCAACAGTGAGATTTTAAAGTTTGATCAAAATTTGGACGCGCAACAAGCAGAACACTACATTTTAAATTATCAATATAATGCAGATGGTAAAATATTTAGAGCAGAAACATATTATAAAAAATATAGCGATTTAGTTAAATACGATACTGATTTTACCAGCTTTGATACTAATTATAATAATTTAGGGTCTGGTTATGCCAAAGGATTAGAACTGTTTTTTAGAGATAATAAAAGTATTAAGAATATCGATTATTGGGTAAGCTATTCGTTATTAGATACAACACGAGATTATAAAAACTACCAAGAATCAGCACAGCCTAATTTTGCGAACACACATAACTTATCAGTTGTTGGTAAATATTGGATTGAAAATTGGAAGAGTCAAGTAGGTTTCAGTTATGGATTTGCTTCTGGACGCACGTATACCAATCCAAATACAAGTGGGTTTTTAAATCAAAAAACAAAAAGCTATAACAATTTAAGTGTTAATTGGGCCTATTTGTTAAGTCCGCAAAAAATCTTGTATTTTTCTGTCAACAATGCCTTAGGTTTTAAAAATGTTACGGGTTATCAATATGCAGATACCCCAGATTTAAATGGACAGTTTAATAGCCGAACATTACGTCCTGCAGCAGATCAGTTTTTCTTTGTAGGGTTCTTTTGGACTATTAGCGAGAAAGGGACGGATAATCAATTGGATAATCTTTAGTAGGTTGTTGTTAGTTGGTTTTTAGTAAAACTCCTCTTTCTTTTGATTTCCTTTTAAGGGAAATTAAAATTCATTCTCCTCTTAAATTAAAGAGGAGAGCTGCTATATAATCGACTTGTAACTTTGCTAAACTAATTAGGAGTAATCACATATCGTCAGTTCGAGTGCTGTGACGCGGGAGTAGTTTGTTGAGAACTATTCTGATAGTAAAAACTCCTCTTTCTTTTAATGTCCTTTTAAGGGCAATTAAAATTCATTCTCCTCTTAAATAAAAGAGGAGAGCTACATATAATCGACTTATAACTTTGCTAAACTAATCAGGTTTAATTATATCCCGTCAGTTCGAGTGCTTTGACGTAGGCGTAGTTTGTTGAGAACTGTTAAAATAAAGGTAAAGACTCAAACTGTGCAATTATAAATAACTTACCACAAGCTCTAGCATCAGACAAAGCATCGTGATGTTTTAAAGCAATATTGTGGACTTTACAACACGCATCTAATTTAGCGGGTTTATAGCCTTTACTACGATACAATTTAAGAGTGCATTCCCAACGTTGTTCCATGACTAAATCTGTATGCGGAATATTATAATCACTCATCGTTTTTAGTAATACCGTTCGATCAAAAGACTCATTGTGAGCAACCGTTACAATTCCAGAAATACGTTTTTTAATTTCCGGATATACCGCTTTAAAGTTTGGAGAAAACCGGGTGTCGTCCTCAGTAATGCCATGGACTTGTACATTATGGTAGTTATAGTCGTTGTTTGGAGGCTGAATTAAAGCATGAAACTCTTCAATAATTTCTCCATCTTTAAACGTTACAATGCCGACCGAGCAAATGTGGTGTCCTTTTGCGGTCTCGAAATCTATTGCAGCAAATGTAGATGACATGTTTTTGGTTTTGGGTAAAGTTACAGCATAATATTTAAACTATTTACTCAAGGCTTTCAAAATACGTTCTTCGTTAATAACAATATCTCTGAATAAAACATGTGGAAACTCTTTGTGTTTTGATGTTTTGAAGAAGTCGTAAATATTAGATAGAGTGGATGCTGTAATTAATGATAAATTCATTTCGGTATCCATTTCACAATCTGTAACAAAATCGTCACTAAATTCTGGTGCAACAAGTAAAATTTTAACAATACGTAAATTATTTTTAAGTGCTAAGTTTTGATAAGACTTAAGCTGTCTTGATACTGAACTAAATTTATTATACCCTCTTTCTTTACTTGTTTTACATTCGACTATAATTATTTCATCATTACCTAAATTTAAAAGAATATCCATCATATCCTTTTGAGTATTTAAATTGTTCTTGAACGTTTCATCGACATTAAATCCTAAGCTGTTAAAAATAACCTTTGTTAATTCTTCAAATTTCACACCTAACTCACTCTCCTTTATAATGATTCCGTTCTCTTTTAGTAAGTTAAGATTTCGATAAGCAACATTTTCATAGTTTTCTAGATATAAGTTTTCAACGTCTTTATAATGTTCCAGAATGTTTAAAATATCATCTCCACGTTGCTTGATACCATTGTCTTTTATAAACTTTGTTAAATCTTCTCTTGTTATTAAATCTAAAATATCTCTAGGTTTGATATTATAATCTAGTAAAAAATCAGCTTTCAAAACATATTCATCTTGTAGTTCAAATTGATCTTTTATTTGCTTATTTAGTTTTGGTAAAGATTGATTTAACTCGGTAAGTAATTTATCAAATCCATCTAAAGAAATACCAACTTTTTCATCACGTTCTACAGTTTCAAAATACTCGATCAGACTACTTATTTTTTCATCTAAAGTGTTCCCTTTTAAAGTGTTTATGTTCAGTCCTTTTTCGCATAACTCATTAAGTGTTTTTTTCTTTTCAGTTAATGTGCTTCCAGTTTTATAAATATCTTCTAAAAGGAGAGTTGTAAATGAAACACCTTCTTTTATTATTTCTTCAATTTTTTCAGAGTAGGATAGCTTTCTATCTATATTGTGTTCTTTACAAATTTGGTTTACTATTGGTTCTCTTAATAGTTTTAGAGTTCTTCTGTAAAATTTATCTCCAACTTCTTTTTCTCTAATTTTTCTTAATATTCTTACCATTTCATCAGCAACATAAATGGTGTTCTCTTTATTTGAGAAAAATATGACGCCAATGTTTTTTAATCCTTTGATAACATCTTGTATATCTAGTTTATTTATAGATAAAATGGAATAATTAATTAGTTTGACCTCTTCTTGAGAAAGCCCTAATTGTTTTGAAAGTGTTAATATAATTGATAATTCATCGGAGGAAACTTTCGCTTCTCTATTATTTGCGATGTCATTATTGTAAGCCGTGTGTAAACAGGACTTGTAGATTTTATAATCCCTTTTTCTTATGGAACTCAGCTCAGATTTATCATCTTCAAAATCAGCATTAAGTTCTTTTATTCTCGTTTTAAGCTGTTTTATTTCACTTTCATACAATCTAGAAAACCAGTCTTGTTTCATTATACAATTACCATCACGTATAATTATATCTATTAAAATGTCTAATTGGGAAGTGATTTCCTGAAATTCACATTTTATATGTTCTTGAAATTCTTTTTCAGTTAACGAAAATATTTTAGATATATTTTGGTTATCTACAGATTTTAAACCTTTGTCAGTTGAGCTCAAAATCTTATTGATTTCCTTTATGTTCTTAGGGTTTTTTGATATGATTGTATCAATTATTTTAATAAAAGAGTTCTTTTCAATAGAACCCATTCTATCTAATATGTTTTCTAATTTCATAAATATAATTTTGTGAGATTAATAACTATTAATTTAGTTTCAAAACAAAGCATTTCCCCACAATAAAAATTACGGAAACCCGTAATCTCTTCAACTTTATTCTAAAACATAAACCTACAACTATAAACTCTAAAATAAAATACGTAGAACTACGTATATTTATTAGCGCTTAGTACCGCGTTGCCGCCATAATAAAAGGGCCATTAAAAAACCAAAGGCCATGTAAACACCATGTGCCCAACGTATGTCGTTTTCGGTTGGACCAATAAGAGTTTCTACTTTTGTTCCTAAGCTAAACCAATAGATAAAAATGGCAAAAACGACTAGAATAATACTACCCACTGTACCACTAACTAATAAAACATGCTTGGTGGTAAAGAAGAAATTAGCGGATAAGGCGCCCCAGAAAAAGGTTAAAACATACAATCCATTATCCGTGTAAGTTTTTATAATGCGACTAATAGTGTCATTATCTGTTGTACTGTCCACAGCCAAATATATATCAAAAACAATTAGAAGTATAAATAGTGTGATGATAAGATATTGGATTCTTTTTACAAAAGCATCGTTGGCCAACAATTGATTAATAGGTTGCATAGTTTTTAATTGTTTAATGTAAATTGAATAAACTCCTCATGACGTTGCGACCATATAAAATGACCATATAATAAACCTGTAATTAATAATAGGACTTGGTATTTGGTTTTTATAATGAAGTCTTTTGGTAATTTACGACCATATATTATCATGATTATAACAATAATAGCTAATGCAATTGGCGGGATTTCCCAATGGGTAATAAAAATATTAAGAATTGGTTTTTTACTTCCTAAAAAAAAATGTCCTCCAAAAACACCCCAAAGGAAGGTGATAAAAAAGTATTTGTTATAACTCCAGTTTTTAATCACCACATTAATAGTATCGTTTTTGTATTTATTAATGTTTAACATAGCATTAAGTAGTATTAGCAACCCAATGGTAGTAAATACTATAAACTCGACAGTTGTAATGGACATAAGTAGGTTTTTGAAGACTTAAAGTTAGTGGTTTTGGGTTGTAAATCCAATACATAAATGGACGTAATTATAAAAGCTTACAATTCAGTCTTAAAAAGTGACAGTTGAGTCAAGCCTTTTTTTTAATGCTGTAATATCGGTTGATATTTGTAGTGTTATTATAAAACTCTATAAAACTCTATAAAATATGTATAAAATAGCGATTACAATTGCCTTGTTTTTAACCACAATGTTACAAGCGCAAACGACTTATGAATCTGGAATGACTAAAGCTTTTACGCTTTGGGAAGATGGTAAAATGGCAGAGGCTTCCAACGTATTTGAACGTATTGCCTCTGCTGAAAAGGAAAACTGGTTACCATCCTACTATGCTGCTCAGGTATTAATTTTAGACGGATTTTCTATATTAAAAGAAAAAGAAGCTTTGGATGCTCAGCTTAAAAAAGCACAAGTTTTTGTAGATGCTGCTGCTAGTAGATCTAAAGATAATGCCGAAATCATGGTACTTCAAGCCCTGTTACATACTGTATATGTGGCTAGTGATGGTGCAACTTATGGTATGACGTTATCAGGAAAAATAAATGCATTATATACCAAAGCAAACCAATTAACGCCTGGTAACCCAAGAGTTATGTTAAGTAAGGCCGAGTGGGATATGGGAAGTGCTAGATTTTTTGGTCAGGATACGCAACCATTTTGTGCGCAAATAGAAAAATCTCTACAACTTTTTGCTAACTTTAAGCCTGAAACGGCGTTTGATCCTAATTGGGGAGAAGATCGTGCAAAGCAATTAACGGCAGCTTGTAAAGCGGAGTAATTGTTAATGCAGTGTAATGGGATATCTATGAATAAAAATTTAAAAAATATTGTTTTAACTTTCGCTATTGGTTGTGTCGTTTTTGTTTTTGGGCAATACCTATCTAATGGATTTAGTTATGATACGGTTGGGCAATTTATTGAGGATTTTGTATTCTATCAATTATATGCATTTGTTTTAGGGCTATCAAATATGAACTTTTTCGCCTATATGGAACGTCGCCAATGGATGGCTGGACAGTATGTTAAACGAGTTGTTTTGGGGATTTTAGGCTCTACTGTAATGACATTATTTGGGCTGTTTCTTTTAAGAGGGTTTACGTCCGTAATTTATATCGGTAATTCGTTTTCCTTTTTTATTCGTAACGAAACCTGGCAAGGGTATTCTTTTGGATTGTGGATGACCTTGACTATCGTTTCTGTTTTTCATGTAGTTTATTTTTATAACAGATACCAGAAAAATAAACTGAAAGAACAAAAAGTGATTGCTGGGACTGCTAGTGCTAAGTTTGATGCTTTAAAAAATCAGTTAGATCCACATTTTTTGTTTAATAGCTTAAATGTATTAACTAGTTTAATTGAAGAAAACCCGCAAAGTGCACAAAAATTTACGACTAGCTTATCCAAAGTATATCGGTATGTATTGGAGCAAAAAAACAAAGATTTAGTAACAGTTGATGAAGAGCTTAAGTTTGCAATAACCTATATGTCTTTATTAAAAATGCGATTTGAAGACAGTATTATTTTTGATATCCCAGAGCAAACCATAAATCCAGAGAGCAAAGTAGTGCCTTTAGCTTTACAGTTATTACTAGAAAATGCAGTAAAACACAACGTTGTAACTAGTAACCGACCATTACATATTAAAATTTATGAGGCTAACGGAAACTTGATAGTAGAAAATAATTTACAACCCAAAGCAATTGTCAAAAAGAGTAGTGGTGTTGGTCTTGAAAATATCAAACAACGCTACGCATTATTAACCAACAAACGTGTAAGTATTAGCCAAAACACCACTAGTTTTAGAGTGGCAATACCCATGTTAACTAAAGAATTATCAGTTATGAAACAAATACCACAACAAGAATTTGATGACACCTATATAAGAGCGCGTAAACATGTTGAAGAATTAAAGGAGTTTTACTATAATCTAATTTCGTATTGTATTGTCATTCCGTTTTTAATTTTTGTAAACTATTATACCAATTGGAACTACAAATGGTTTGTATGGCCATTATTTGGTTGGGGAATTGGGATTTCATTTCATGCCTATAAAGTCTATGTTAACGATGGCGTTTTAGGTAGGAATTGGGAAGATCGCAAAATAAAGGAGTTTATGAATGAGGAAGAAGGCAAGCAACGCTGGAACTAAAAACAAAACAGTATGGAACAGAATAGAGAATCTTTTAACGCCTCTGACGCAGATCTACAACGTAGTTATGAAAAAGAGGAAGCTTATTTAAGAGCTAAAAAGAAAGTAGAGAAAATACAAGGGTTTTATTGGCACTTAGCCGTCTATGTGGTCGTTAATATTTTTTTAGTGATTACTATTTCTAGGAATTCTAATTTACCTTTTTGGAATTTTGCAACGTTTTCGACCGCATTATTCTGGGGAATAGGTTTAGGGTTTCATTTTTTAGGTGTTTTTGGTTCCAATTTTTTATTTGGTAAAAACTGGGAAAAACGTCAAATAGAAAAATATATGAATGCTGATCATGATAAACAACGTTGGGAGTAGGAGATGACCGAAAAAGGCACGAGGTTAAAGTCAAAAGAGGTAAATATGATACATAAGCAACATTGACTTCAACTTATTAATTGTAGCGTTTCTAATTGAAAAGTGTTGTATAGTATAAAGTGAAATATTAAAATAAACCAACCAAATAAGAGTACCAATGAAAGTGATAATAATAGAAGATGAAAAACCATCTGCAAGACGTTTACAACGTATGCTTACAACTTTAGATATGGAAGCTGAAACCATGTTACATTCGGTAGAGGAATCTATAGATTGGTTTAATACTAACCCACATCCTGATTTAATATTTTTAGATATCCAGCTTAGTGACGGTTTGTCTTTTGAAATATTTGAAGCGGTTGAGGTTAAATCTGCTATTATTTTTACAACTGCTTATGATGAGTATGCTTTGCAAGCTTTCAAATTAAATAGTATCGATTATTTATTAAAACCTATTGATGACCAAGACTTAGAAACTGCGGTTACAAAATATAAGGCTAGGCTTCCGCAGAAAACAAGCATCGCATTAGACTTTGAGGATATCAAAAAGTTGCTGGTTAATCCTATTGATAGAGTGTACAAAAAACGATTTTCGGTTAAAGTTGGACAACATCTTAAATTAATAAATATTGATGATGTTGAATGCTTTTACAGCGAAAATAAAGGGACCTATTTATATACTACAGAAGGTCGAAATTATTTGTTAGACATGACTTTAGAAGGTTTAGAAAATGAACTGGAGCCAGAAACATTTTTTAGAATAAACAGAAAGTATTTTATAAACATTAATGCTATTAAGGATATGATAAGCTACACTAACTCGCGCTTACAAATCAAGTTAAATAACTATAATGAAGCTGAGGTTATTGTCGCTAGAGAGCGTGTAAAGGATTTTAAAGCGTGGTTGTCTTAATTATTCCTCTTCGTCCTCAATCCTATTGTCATCAAAAGCACTTGGCAATAGTTTAGGTATAAATTTAATCACTAATGGCAGTAGTAAAGCTCCGCCAGGTAACAAGAAGATCGCTAAACTAGGAATGGATTTAAAAACATCCAATAGTTGATCTTGTACCTTTTTTTGTTCTTCTTTACTTAAATCTCTGATTGTCGATTTAGATAAAAGAATCACTAACTCTTTACTTTCTAAAAGCTCTTGCGTTAATTTTTTACTATTGCGTTTAATTAACTTAAACACCATATTAGTAGAGTTGTCGTAAAATGTTTTGACAATATTTTTAGAGCCTAAAAGGGGGACTTTTTGTCGGTACGTTTTATAAAATGCTTCTATCGTTTTTGAAGCTTCGTTGGTTTGATGTTGTGTTAGGTTAAGATTTTCGCCTAAAGTATTTAAAAATACTTCTTCTTCGTTATCTAATTTTGCATCTGTCCAAGTAGCCATAGCTGCAAGGTCTAAACAATACCTAGAAAATAGATTGGAGTCTACACTAGCAATAGCTTCGTTAAATACTAAGACACTATCACGCTGGTAACGTAGGGATTGTTCAAAAAGATTAATTAAGCTTTTGTCATAATCTGACTTTGCCTTTTTACTATTTAAAGTATTTAAAACAATACTCTCTATAATAGCCTCGTAATTTTTAATAATGTCGTCATTAACAATACCAGTCTTCAAATAATTTCTAAACGCTAAGACATCTACAAATAATAAGGCGTTAGTTATAAAGTAATTAAAACTCTTGTCTATTAAGTTGTCATCAATCTGAATGCGCTTATTAATAATACGCTCCACTTGATCTTTAACATCTTTGGAACCTATTATAGCCTGTATAAAAGAGACTCTTTCCTTGTTTATAGTATTGTAAAAATTAGCGACTTCAGTATAGAAGTCGTTTGTAGTATTATGATTGGTATAGGCAATAAGTAAAGCAATTACTAAATTTATTTTACAAATTTCGTCGGCTTCAAAATCGTCGTTTTCAACCCAATTATTTACAACAGTGACATTACTTCCATATATAAAACCGCAATCTCTAAAGTGTCTGTAATACACTTCTAAGTCGTTGTCTTTAAAGAGATCTTTGGGTTTTAGCTCTCTTATTAGTTTTTTTATCCAGCCTGAAGCAGATGGGTTCATTGGTGTTTTTTATTATGGTATAAAGATACTTTTTTTAAAGTATTATTTGCTTTTTTTTCAAATTAACCAAACTTTTATAAAACCGCTATTGCAATTGTTGCGTAAGTGTATCCGAGAACCAAAAATAACAATTAACAAAAAATCTCAAAACATTATGAAAAATTTCAAATTTATTTTAGGAGTAGGCGTATTTGCAGCAGCAGGTTTCTTCTTCTTATCAGCGGATCACATTGATGCTCCAGCAGTACAAGGTGGTACAAGTGATATCACAGATTTTTACGCCTTTCAAGGCGAGAACACAGATAACTTAGTGTTTGTAGCTAACGTACAAGGGTTATTAAGTCCGTCTGCAACAGGTAGTGCTAGTTTTGATGAAAACGTGATGATCGAATTTAATATTGACAACACAGGAGACAATGTAGAAGATTTAGTTATCCAAGCAATACCAAGAGATGGTAAAATGTACTTTTTTGGACCAGTTGCTCCAGGTACAACAGGATTAAGTAGTACTGTTATGCAGTCTGCAACACAAACAGTAGTAGATATTACAGCTTACGGTGATACTCCAGTAGTAGAAACATCTGCAGGGATTTCTGCTTTTGCTGGACCAAGAGATGATCCTTTTTTCTTTGATTTTAATCAATATACTGCAATTATTGGTGGTACTGCTTCAGGTTTTAATTCTCCAGGAACAGATACGTTTGCAGGTACAAACGTAATGTCTATCGTTGTTGAGGTTCCAAAATCTATGATTGGCGGAACAGGAGTAATCAATACTTGGGTAGAATCTAAGTCTAAATAATAACTAACTATTAAAAACATACAAATTATGAAAAATTTCAAAAATATATTTACCGTCCTTTTAGTAACACTAGTCGCTTTTAATTGTTCTGATGACGATGATGCCATTACAATTCAACCAACAGGAACAGACTTTTCTGGGACGTACATGCAAGATGATCAAATGGGTAGACCAGCTGTAAACACTGTATTTGTGTCTTCAGGATCTAAAGACATGTTTAATACAACAGTACCTACTGATCAAAGTGCTTCTTTTCAAGCCATGTTTGAAAATAATTTAACAGGATTAAGTCCAGCTTTTGCAAATGCAGGTGATACTAATGCATTAGGTCAAGATGCTGCTGCTTTTACAACCTTATTAGCTACAGATGTACTTAACGTTTCTCTTGATGGGACAACTACTTTTTATGACGGTACAAATGTTTTAACTGGTCGTACTTTAGCAGATGATGTGATTACGGTAGAATTATTATTGATTTTTGGTGGAGAAGATTTTACAGAAAATCCAACACTATCAAATGATAATGTAAATGAAAATGATAAAGCATTTTCTACATCTTTCCCTTATTTAGCGTCTCCTTGGTAGACTAAAATTTAATCTAGAGCATTGTTAATAATGCTCTAGATTTTTTACAACCAATTCCCTTCCCATCAAAACAAACAAACAAGCAAACAAAACAATTATGAACACTAAATTATACATGCTACTACTTGTTATTATTACGGCAACGAGTTGTTCAGAAAAAACAAAAACAATTACTAATCCTGAAGATTATAATAAGTTTTTAACTTTAGAGACAAGTAAAGAAACATTAAGTGCGTCTACAGAATATAACTTTTGGAAAAATAAATTAGAAGCTACTCCCAATCAGATTTCTTATTTATCAAAAATTGCTAGCGCAGAGTCAAGATTATTTAAGTCTACAGGGTATATAAAATATCTAAAACAAGCAGAACAATCCTTAGTAAGGTTAAATGAAGAAACACAATATAGTTCGGCGGGTCATTTAAGAGCTTTAGCACGTAATTATATTTCACAACATAAATTTAAAGCCGCTCTAGAATTAGTTGAAAAAGCGGAAAAGAATGGGCAAAATCTTGATGGTACTCAAAAAATGATGTTTGATGTGCACATGGAATTAGGTAATTATACTCTTGCTAAAAACTATTTAGAAGAAGTCAAAGATTTAAACGATTTTGGTTATTTAATAAGATTATCAAAATGGAGCGATCATAAAGGAGACTTAGCCTCCGCAATAAAATACTTAGAGAAAGCGACTAAAAAGGCCGAATCTTCTAATTTAGAAGGTTTAATGGAGTGGTCGTATACCAATCTTGCTGATTTTTATGGGCATGATGGACAAGTAGAAAAATCTTATAACTATTATTTAAAATCCTTAGCAATTAATCCTGATGATGCTTATGCAAAAAAAGGGATTGCATGGATTGTGTATTCTTACGAGAAAAACACAACAGAGGCTAATCGTATTTTAGAAGCATTAACACAATTACATAATGCGCCAGATTATTTATTATTTAAAGCAGAAATTGCAGAATATGAAAATGATGAGGTTGCTAAAAAAGCCTATTTAAATACTTATTTTGAAGTATTACAAGACACGAATTATGGAGACATGTATAACGTGTATTCTTCTAAAATATTAGCAGATTCTAAAAGTAAAACGGCTATTACATTGGCAGAAATTGAAGTGCAAAATAGACCAACACCTATATCTTACGATTTATTAGCGTGGAGTTATTTTAATAATGGTAATACAGTTAAAGCTTTAAATATAGCAGAACAGTATGTTGTTGGAAAAACTTTTGAACCAGAGGCGCAGTACCATATTGCCGAGATTTATAAAGCTAATGGTAAATTAAAAGAAGTTGCACTACTTAAAAAAGAATTACAGGAAAGTAGTTACGAATTAGGACCTTTAACTTCCAAGATTGTCAATAAATTATAATATTTGCGGTCATGAAAAAAATAATAACATTTATCATATTAGTCAATTTAGTTTGGATGGCTAATGCACAGACAGTCAAAGGATCTGTAATGGAAAATAATCAGCCTTTAGAATCAGCCTATGTGTATAACCAAAGTTCTCAAGAGCATGCACATACTAATCAATTAGGACAATTTACAATTAATAATACCAATGTAGGAGACAGCCTTATGGTTGGGTTATTAGGCTATCAAAAAAGAATTATAGTATTAACGGAAGGGTTAATAAAAAAGGGATTGATTTTTAATCTAGAAGCGAAAGCTTTTGTTTTGGACGAGTTAGTTTTAAGCGAGCCTTTGGATGTGATGAATAGCATGATTAAAATAGATCTAGCAACAAGTCCAATTAATTCTTCGCAAGAAATTTTAAGAAAAGTTCCAGGTTTAATTATTGGACAACATGCCGGTGGCGGTAAAGCAGAGCAACTATTTTTAAGAGGTTTTGATATCGATCACGGTACAGATGTAGGGTTGTCTGTAGATGGGATGCCAGTTAATATGGTGTCACATGCACATGGTCAAGGGTATAGTGATTTACACTTTTTAATTCCGGAAACGATACAAAATATTAGTTTTGGAAAAGGACCTTACTATGCCAATCATGGGGATTTTAATACAGCTGGTTTTGTAGATTTTAAGACTAAAGATAAGTTAGATGATAATCTAATTAGTTTTTCTGCAGGTCAATTTAATTCGTTAAGAACCTTAGGGATGTTTAATCTTTTAGATAATCAAAACGCTCAAAATGCTTATGTCGCGGTGGAGTATATCGAAACCGATGGTCCATTTGAATCTCCACAAAATTTTGACAGATTAAATGTAATAGGAAAGTATAATGCCTTTTTAAATAACAATTCTAAAATAGGATTAACATTAAGTCATTTTACAAGTCAATGGGATGCTTCAGGTCAAATACCACAACGTTTAGTTGATGATGGCACGCTTTCAAATTTTGGTGCAGTAGATGATACTGAGGGCGGAGAAACGAGTCGTACTAATTTTAATGTGCAGTACAGTACTATTTTGGATAACGATGTGTCTATGGAGACTAATGCATTTTATTCTAATTACAATTTTGAATTGTATTCAAATTTTACATTCTTTTTAGAGGATCCTATAAATGGAGACCAAATAAAACAGAAAGAAGACCGAAATATTTTTGGGTTTAATACGCAATTTAAAAAGAATATAGATTATAATGATTTTGATGTAACGTATACATCAGGAGTTGGCCTAAGATATGATGATGTTAATGATATCGAATTGTCGCATACATTAAACAGAAAAGAAACCTTAGAAAATATCCAGTTGGGTAATGTAAATCAACGTAATTTATATGGGTTTTTTAATGCTGAAATCGATTTAGGTAAAGTTAAAATTACTCCAGCTTTACGTCTAGAGTATATGAAGTTTCAGTACCAAGATCAGTTAAGTCCAACATATAGTAATATATCACAAACGGAAGTTGCTTTACTACCAAAGTTAAGCATCCAATACAATCAAAATAATAATTTACAATGGTTTGTTAAATCGGGGATTGGGTTCCATTCTAACGATTCTAGAGTAGTGTTAAATCAAGAAATAGATAATGCTTTACCAAAAGCCTACGGAGTAGATTTTGGAAATATATGGAAACCAACAGAAAAATTAGTGTTAAATACAGCACTATGGTATTTGTTTTCTGAAGAAGAATTTGTGTACGTTGGAGATGCTGGAATTATTGAGCCTAGCGGAAAATCTGAGCGTTACGGTATTGATTTTGGTGTTAGATATCAATTAACGGATAATATTTACTTTAATACAGATGCAACAATCACTAGAGCAAGAAGTTTAGAAAAATCAAACGGAAACGATTATATTCCATTAGCACCAGACTTTACTTTGGTTGGAGGACTTTCTTTTAAGGATATTAATGATTTTTCAGGAGGAATTAACTATAGATATGTGGATGATAGACCTGCAAATGAAGATAATTCGGTTCAGGCTGAAGGTTATTTTGTTACAGATTTAAATATCAACTATGCGTTTAATAATCATTGGAAGTTAGGAGTAAGTATTGAAAATGTTTTGGATACGGATTGGAAAGAAACTCAGTTTTTAACAGAGTCAAGATTACAAAATGAAGCGCAAGCAGTAGAAGAGATTCATTTTACACCAGGTACACCATTTAGTTTTAAAACGACATTAAGTTATTCGTTTTAAGTAAAATAAAACCTTACTCATAAAAAATAACGTAAGTATAGTGCAATCGGTTTAAGGGAAATGATTAATTGTACAACTAACATACATGATGTTTAATTTTATGAAAAGGTAAGGTTGTTTTTTGTTGGTTTGTTTTGAAAGTGTTTGATAATTTTATTATCAAACACTTTCTTTATTTTATAACAGTTTTGAGTGCTAGACTAGAAGAGTATTGTATCACACTATAAGTCTATGTCTGTTGTTTTTTATAGCTGTAGTCCCATTGCTAAGTGATGTTCAAATATTAGAATGTAAATAGAGATTAATAGGGGGTGAGATAGGTTAATTTTTAAGATATATCCGTATTGTGTTTGTGTTAATTAAAACCTGGATAATATATTGAGCGATCATTTTTTTAAGTTGTTTACTAGTTTTATTTAGATTTTGGATATAAAAAAAAGACACCTAATAGATGTCTTTTTGATTTAAATTAATGTGATTTTTATTACAATGAAGCTAAAGCTCCTAAAGTATATAATTGTTCTAACGTTGGAGATTGACTTCCGCCAGCTGGCTCTAAGGTTATACCAAAGGCTTGAGATTGATTGGTGTTTTTAAGTGTAAAAATCTTATTATCATCTTTTATAAAATCGTCAATAGTACCTAGGTTAGTAGGTGTTAAAGGATTTAAAGTTAAAGACCATACTTGGTATACTTTACCTTCTGGAGGTTCTGGTAAGCCTTGTAAATCTAAATACACCGTATCATCTTTTTTATCCCAATACACAGTTGCGTAGGCTCCAGGAGCTGCTGCTTGACCTTCCAGTGGTATATTAATAATACTTTTATCTCTTATAATGTTTAGTAAATTCTTAGTTTCAACTAAATCCGTTTTGGAATTTTCCATCTGGATTTCGATAAAATCTTTTTCAGTATTTACCGTTTGTATTTGATCTTCTAATGTTGATTTCTGGTCAATAGTCCAAAGTAAACCACCTGCTAATACTATTGCAGCTGCCCAACCTGAGTAATTAATCCATTTAGTATTAGATTTGTTTAAACTAATAACTTTACCATTATTTGGCGTGTTATTTAATCGTCCTTTAATGGTGTTAAAAGAAATACTTTTTTTAGGAGAAACACTAGCTGTTAATTTAACAATTGATGCTTCTATCTCTAATACTTCTTGTAATACTTCTGGGTGTTTTAACATTAGGTTATACACCTCTATACTTTCTGTTTCAGAAAGTTTACCAGCAACGTAAAGTTCTAGTATACCTGAGTTTATATAGTCGTTAATGTTCATATTATAATACGGCTTCTCTTAATTCTTTTATACAATTTCTATTCCTAGTCTTTATTGTACCTATTGGCATATCTAATTCTTCAGAAGCTTCTTTTTGTGTGAAACCTTTAAAGTATAATAGCTCAATAACTTCAATACATTTTTTAGCTAGTTTATCGACAAATTTTTTGATACCAATGGCATCTGTACTATTGTCTAAGCTATCTTGTGACTGTATGATATCTACGAAAAAATCGGAGTTAAGGTTTTTATTAGAGTTTTTAAAAGCTTTAGATCTAGTTTTATCTATTGCTGCATTTCTAGCAATATTAATTAACCAGGTGAAAAATCGACCTTTTGTTACATCATAACTATCTGCTTTATGCCACGCTTTGATAAAAACATCTTGCATTATTTCTTCGGCAATGGCACTATCTTTAACAATGTTGTAGATAACACCATGCATGCTGTCTTTATACATATTGTAAAGTGACTCGAATGCTTTCTCGTCTTTTTGTTTAAATTTTGAAATTAAAATTTCTAATGACATAAAAAGTATTTATAATTAAGGCAAAAAAAAGCAGCTAAAAGTAGCTGCTTTATAGGCCTAATATAGACAAAAAATATTAGTTTTTTCTTAAAAAGGTATTGATTTCAATAGAAACATCTTCCCATGTTTTACTAACACCATCGGCGCCTTTATGTAAATCAAAACAAACTTTGTTTAAAATGCTTAAAGCACCCAAAGCGTCCCAGTCCTTTAATTCCATAGTCGCAGACATTGCTACTCGTCTTTCGTCCGTAATTTTCACGTCTAAAGGTAAGTCGTTAGTCACACCATTCATAGTAATAGAAGCAACGTATTTGTTGTCAACATATTTAATTGTTCCTTTAATAAATTCTGGATTTAACATTTCTCCAAAAAAGGAAGTTTTTAATTTTAAATCTCTGGCGTCATTATTTGTAAATAAGCCACTAATAGGAATAGAGAAACTTAAGTTGTTTAACGCGTCTTGCGGCGTGTCTCCTGCCTTTTCTTCAAAGTTTAAAGTATTAAACTGTCCTCCAACAGGGACTTTTTCTGTTGTTTTGTAAGCAGTCCATTTTACCGTCGTTCCCTCCGGTTTTACAACAAACTGTTCAGTTTTTGCTATAGGCTCCGTAGTTTCTGTTGTTTCTTTTTTAGCATCAGTCTTTTTAGTATCGTCTTTACAACTTACTGCAAAAACAAGTGATAATGCTAAAGCTAATTGTGTTATTTTTTTCATTTTAATATCTTTTTTTTTTCTTAATAATTATAAAGTTAAGTAGATAATTATCCATGTGCAAATTACGGACATTTAATCTAGAGTAAAGGTTTTTATTTCATCAATACTTTTAGTCATATTTATATTTTGTATCGTTTGATAATAAGGTTTAAAAGATGCATTAAAAAAGGTGTTTGTTTTGTCTAAAGCTGCTTTTAAATCTGTTTTAGCATGCTTTATTAATGTTTGCTCTGTCGTAGTTAAACCGTTTTGTCGTGATCCTACGTACCATGACGCCGTGCGTAATCTGTTATTAATGCTTACATCTAATGTTTTAGTTATTCCTTGTCTTTTATCTTGTTTTCCAATATAAATATCTAAAATGCTATCGATATCTTTAATAATGGTTTTAGAGGCCTTGATTTCTGCTTTATATTTGTCTTTGTCTAAAGCTGTTAATTCTGTTTTATATTTTTCAGCTAAGATTTTATTTTCAGCCAATTGCTTTGTGGCATCAGCAGCAATTTGGCGCATCTTTTGTAAATCTTTAAGTGCGATATAGACGTCATCTGTATTTTTAGTAGATACCTCTAATCTAGGATCTGAAGCTACAGTTATCATCGTTTCTGATGTTTGATCTCCGTATTCTAAAACGGCTTTATAGGTTCCTGGTTTTACAGAAACACCACCCGGCTCTCTTTTTTGTTTACGAATTGTTCTTGACGGTCTATCGCCACCTTTTTCATCCATATACCAAGTCCATTTATTTAGGCCTTTATCTTCAGGGACTTTACGTTTTAAGGTTCTAATTAATTTGTCTCCGTTGTATACTTTAAGTGAAATAGAATCCCATTTGATTTTGTTTTTAGTGTCTTCCGATTCTTCTTCCGTTTTATCATCATCATTTTCTTTTTTATCTTCTTTTATAACCTTTACAGGGGCAACTAAGTAGGTGAATTGTGCACCACGTCCTCTGTTTTCTCCATGAAACATAGCATCTGCACCAAATCGACTTCCTGTTGGTTGTTGGTAAGCCGCTTGATAAGCCGTAGGAGGTGAAAACAATTGTATTGTATTAGTAAGTACTTGTTTGTTTTTTGCAATAGCACGCAATGGTCTAATATCATCTAAGACCCAAGCAGCACGTCCAAAAGTACCTATTACTAAATCGTGTTCTCTTGGGTGGATTACTAAATCTTTTACGGATACCGTAGGGAAACCTTCAGTCCATTTAGTCCATTTGTTACCAGCATCAACTGATATGTATAAACCATCGTCAGTTCCTAAAAACATTAAGTTTGGTTCTACTAAATCTTCAACAATAGATAAGGCATAACTTTTTACATCGTTTTCATCTACGATACGCTCCCATGTCTTTCCGTAGTTTTTAGTACGATAGGCATACGGTGTGTAATTAAAACGTCTGTAATCATTCGCGATAAGCAACGCTTCACCTTTATTTTTATTACTTGCTTTTATTTGTGCGATCCAACTTCCTTTAGGTAAACCTTTTAAATTACTAGAAACGTCGTCATAGGTTTGTCCGCCATTTGTAGTAACATGTAAACGACCATCGTCTGTACCAACCCAAAATACACCGTTTTCAACAGGAGACGGTTCGATAACTAAAATCGTACAGTGGTTTTCAGCACCTGTAGCATCCATGGTTAAACCGCCACTTTCGTGTTGCTTTTGTTTTTCAGGATCGTTAGTGGTTAAATCAGGCGAAATGACAGTCCAGGTCAAGCCTTTATCTGTAGATTTATGTACAAATTGACTCCCAAAATAAATGGTGTTATTATCAAATGGATCGCTGTTTATAGCACTATTCCAATTAAATCTAAGTGTAACATCTTTATCAGGATGTATCGGTTTTACAGTATAGTTATTACCAGTTTGCCAGTCGTATCGGCTTACCGACCCTTGTTGACTCATTGTCCAACCATAACGCGAATTGTCTTTATCTGGTACTACATCAAAACCATCTCCAAAACTAATTTCTTGCCAATAACTATTGCGTATGCCTTGTGTACGCCAAACATAGGCAGGACCTCTCCAAGAGCCATTGTCTTGCATACCACCATAGACATTATACGGGTAGTCGTTATCTACATTAATATGATAAAACTGGGCCACAGGAATATTTCCAATAAAACGCCAGTTTTTTCCACCGTCCTTAGTAATGTTTAAACCACCATCATTACCGTCTATCATAAAGTTTCCATTGGTTGGATGGATCCACCACGCATGATGATCAGGATGTACACCGTTGTCTGCTCCATAGGCCGGCATTAACTGTTTAAAGTTTTTACCTCCGTCTTCACTAACATTAATGTAGGTGTAAACAGAATATACACGATTTTCGTTTTGTGGGTCTACATATATTTCAGAATAATAAAACGGTCTGTTTCCAATATCGCTTTTGTCATTTACTTTTTTCCATTTAAAACCTCCATCTTCACTTTTGTAAAGTGCATTTTTTTTAGCTTCGACCAAGGCATAAATAATATTTGGTTTGTTAGCAGCAATGGCCACACCAATACGTCCTAATTCCCCTTTAGGGAAGCCTTCTTTGTCTGTCACTTTTGTCCAGTGTTCTCCACCATCATGTGTGATGTGTAATCCAGAACCTGTTCCACCAGATTTAAAAAACCAAGGGTCACGTTTGTGTTCCCAAAGCGTTGCAATCAATTTATTTGGATTGGTAGGATCCATGACTAAGTCAGCAGCTCCTGTTTTGTTGTTAGCAAACAATATTTTTTTCCATGATTTACCACCATCTGTTGTTTTAAAAACACCACGTTCTGGGTGTTCTCCCCAAGGGCTACCAATGGCAGCAACATACACGATATTAGGATTTGTAGGATCGATAATCACACGATGGATGTGTCTGGTGTTCTCTAAACCCATAGACTGCCATGTTTTTCCAGCATCTAAAGATTTATAAATTCCGTAACCTCCATTTAAACTATTTCTAGGATTACCTTCTCCGGTTCCAACCCATATAACACTTGGGTTAGACTGTTGTATCGCAATCGCACCAATAGATGCCGTCACTTCTTTTTCAAAAATAGGATCCCATTTAATACCGCCAGAAGTCGATTTCCATACGCCACCAGAAGCTGTACCAGCATACATAATATCAGGATTATTGTGCACGACATCTATGGATGTGACACGTCCAGACATACCTCCAGGACCAATGTTACGTGGTTTCATGTTTTTAACTAAATCCATAGAGAATTCTTGCGAAAACCCTATGAAAGAGAAGAGTAATAAAAGGAGTAAGGATAATTTTTTCATATTGGGTTGATAAGTTTGTCTAAAGTTAATCAACATTCTCTTAAAAAGCTGTTAAGACATTTATTTTGGTGTTAAAATGTCGTATTTTTATAGAGCATGAAAAACAAAATTAATAACAGAAAAGGCTTTGTATTTAAACCATACGAAGCCCCTTCACAATCCCCTTTCGAGAAGCTTTTTGATATATTTAAAGAGTTGATTACACATACTTCTGGAGATTTTGACGAAGCTATAGATTGGCTTCGTGAATTAGATAAAGAATACAAATTAACGACTCCAGAATATTCAATTGACGACTTTGTAGAAGACCTTAAAGCTAAAGGCTACATACGTGAAGAAATTAAACCAGATGGTAAAAAAGGTAACGCTATCACAGCAAAGACTGAGCGCGCTATTAGGCAATCTGCATTAGACCAAATCTTTGGAAATATAAAACGTAGCGGCTCCGGAAACCATAAAAGTAAAGGTATAGGAATAGGAGATGAGCATACTGGCGATTTCAGAAATTATCAATTTGGTGATGGTTTGGATAAAGTCTCTATGACGGAAAGTCTAAGAAATGCACAAATTAATCATGGTATTGGTAATTTTAATTTAACGGAAGACGATTTGGTGGTCGAGGAAACCACACACAAATCACAAATGAGTACGGTGTTAATGATTGACATTAGTCACAGTATGATTTTGTATGGTGAAGATAGGATTACACCTGCCAAAAAAGTAGCGATGGCTTTAGCCGAATTAATTACAACACGCTACCCAAAAGATACCTTAGATATTTTGGTTTTTGGTAACGATGCTTGGCCAATTAAAATTAAGGATTTACCCTATTTGAATGTTGGTCCTTATCACACCAATACAGTAGCAGGCTTAAAGTTAGCCATGGATTTATTACGTCGTAAACGTAATACTAACAAGCAAATTTTTATGATAACGGATGGTAAACCAAGTTGCTTGCGTTTGCCTGACGGAACCTATTATAAGGATAGTAATGGTTTAAATCCATACATCACTAATAAATGCTACGCCCAAGCGCAACAAGCTAGAAAATTGCATATTCCGATCACCACTTTTATGATTGCTCAAGATCCGTATCTAATGCAATTTGTAGAAGAATTTACGCATGCCAATCAAGGAAAAGCCTTTTATACCGGGTTAAAGGGATTAGGCGAAATGATTTTTGAAGATTACGAAACCAATAGAAAAAAGAGAATTAAAGGATAAAAGAATAGCTGTTAAATCTAAAACAGTTCTCCTCTTAATATTAAGAGGAAAATGAATTTTGAATATCATTAAAGACATTTAAAAGAAAGCGGAGTTAAAAAAGAATAAAAAAACTATGGAAATAAAAAATATAAAGACTTTAGGCGAATTAAAAAAAGCGGGATATAATAGCAAGTCTATTAAAGATGAATTAAGAGATAATTTAATTGAAAAAATAAAAAGTAAAACGACTGTTTTTGAAGGGGTGCATGGTTACGAAAACACGGTGATTCCTGAGTTAGAACGAGCTATTTTATCACGACATAATATTAATTTTTTAGGCTTACGTGGTCAGGCTAAAACACGTTTAGCACGTTTAATGCTAAATTTATTAGATGAGTATATTCCTGTGGTAGACGGATCAGAGATTAATGATGATCCGTTACAACCAATCTCACGTTTTGCTACAGAATTGATAGCAGAAAAAGGAGATGATACGCCAATTACTTGGATGCATAGAAGTGAGCGTTTTGCCGAAAAATTAGCAACTCCAGATGTTACTGTGGCCGATATTATTGGTGATGTAGATCCAATAAAAGCAGCCAACTTAAAGTTGAGTTATGCTGATGACAGAGTGATACATTACGGAATGATTCCACGTGCAAACCGTTGTATTTTTGTTATTAATGAATTGCCGGATTTACAAGCTAGAATACAAGTCGCTTTATTTAATATTTTACAAGAAGGCGATATACAGATTAGAGGATTTAAATTGCGTTTACCTTTAGATATGCAGTTTATATTTACTGCAAATCCTGAAGATTATACTAATAGAGGAAGTATTGTAACGCCTTTAAAAGATAGAATTGGGTCTCAAATCTTGACGCATTATCCAACAGATATTGAAACTGCAAAAATCATAACACAGCAAGAAGCTAAATCTGATGGTCGTCAAAAAGAAAGTATTCACGTACCAGAATTGGCTAAAGATTTATTAGAACAAATCGTGTTTGAAGCTCGTGATAGTGATTTTATTGACGAAAAAAGTGGAGTAAGTGCACGTTTGAGTATTACCGCTTTCGAAAACTTATTAAGTACAGCAGAATTACGTGCTTTAAAAAATGGAGACGATACTACAACCGTTAGACTATCGGACTTTTTAGGAATTATCCCTGCTATTACTGGTAAAGTAGAGTTGGTGTATGAAGGAGAACAAGAAGGCGCAGCACAAGTGGCTTATAATTTAATTGGAGAAGCTGTTAAAAGTTTGTTTCCTGAGTTTTTCCCTAAGATAGAGAAACTCCAAAAACAAGACGACGATAGTCCTTATGACGATATCGTATCTTGGTTTTTTAACAATACAGAAGGGTTCGAATTATTAGATGGTTTACGTGATAAAGAATATAAAGCACTACTAGATGCGGTATCTCCATTGGATGATTTATTGGGCAAGCATCAACCAAAAACACTTAAAGAAGAAAGTTATTTTGTTAAGGAATTTGTGCTTTGGGCATTAGTAGAATACAAGCAATTAAGTAAATACAGATTTACAGAAGGGATTCAATTTAAAGATCCTTATGGTAGTTTTATAAGTGGGTTATAGCATTGTCTCAAATAGTATCGACTAAGATTTAAAGTGTTTAAAAAAGTGATTTTTTAAACACTTTTTTGTTACAATTAATGGTGTGTTTACTGACTATTCAATTAAAAAAAAACAAAGAAATATGTTTTTATAAAGTCCTTTTATTACAATTTGTACGTATATACAGCGAACGAATTAAAATTATCCCAAATATGAAAAATTATTACATTCTAACTTTTTTTACCTACTTATTGTTTGCATTAACAGCCAACGCTCAGATAGCAGCGGTTAGTTTTGAAAATGCAGATTATCAATTTGGTACTCAACCAACAAATATTGCAACAAACGACATATATGATGTCTATGTTTCTTGGCGAAATGCTTTTGCCGAACCCTGTAATAATGGACGTTACCGTATAAAATTTGGTACGTCAAGTCAATCAGTCTCTGAAGGCATTGCTTATGGTATGTTATTATCTGTATACGCAAACGATAAAGAACTGTTTGATGGTTTGTGGTTATACTATCAGGATTTTGAAAATGCTAATGGTGTTATGAATTGGAAGATCGAAGGCTGTACTACTGTTATTGAAAGTAATGGTGCTACAGATGCAGAATTAGATGCTGCTTATGCCTTAATTGTTGCGGATAAGAAATGGGAAAGTACTGGAGCAATAAATTACGAAAGTGATGCTTTGTCTTTAATAAGTATTATTAAAACACACGAGGTCGAAAATGGAACTAATGTTTTAAAACCTGGCGATGCTTGGGGGGGAAGTAATAATACAAATCCCTCTTATTTCTCACCTGGTTACTTTAGGGCGTTTGGAATGTATTCAAACGACACAGCATTCTGGAATGCGGTAGCAACTAAAAGTTATACTATTTTAAATGCAAACCTTTCACAAAATAACGCGAGCTATAATTTGGTTTCTGATTGGTGTAAAGCAGATGGGACGTATTCAAATGAAGTGGATTGGGCGTATGATCAAGGACGTTATTATTACTATGATGCTGCCAGAACACCATGGCGTATGGCTATCGATTATGTTTGGTATGGAGATACAGAAGCGGCTGCTTACAATCAACTATGTATCGATTTTGTAAATGCACAAGGAGGATTTAATGAAATTTACCCTGGGTATTCTCAAGCAGGAGTTGCAATAAATACGGAGTATAAAGATCCTGTTTTTACTGGAGCTTATTCTTCTGCAGCAATGACTTCTACTAACCAATCTTTTGTAAACAATGGGTATTCTGAATTGAAAAATCAACCTACAGCAGCTTATTTTGGAGCAACTTTAAGAGCGATATATATGTTTGCATTATCAGGTAACATGTATAATGCATTAGAAGAGAATACACTAAGCGTTAATGGAACTGCTCAAAATGAATTCAAAATTTTTCCAAATCCTGTTTTAGATTATTTAAATGTGTCGTTTAAAACGTCGAAAGCAAGAGTAATCACTTTGTATTCTATAAGTGGTCAGCAATTAATTTTAAAAACAGTGAATGCTTTAGAGACAAAATTAGATTTAAGTGAATTTAATTCTGGTATTTACTTTATGAATATTGATGGAGAAAGTTATAAGATTATAAAGTCTTAGTAATTACATCATAACTCTGATAGTAATCGCTTATTCTTTTTGATTTGTTTAGGTCTTAACCATAACAGGAAACCACTAAAAGAAACAAAAAGTAATCCAAGTCCAATAAGTGTAGAGTAGAATAATTTTAAAGGATTACTTTTTAAATTAAACAAATAATCTACAATAGAACCGTCGTGAATCATTTCAATGATATCGGCGGTTCTTGTTTTTTCTGAAATAATAGCGCCTGTATAGCAGTCTATTTGTAATTCGGTAAAATGTTCCTCAAATCTAACTTTAGCAATTCCTTTTCTTGGTCTATAATCTATTCTATTTATTGTATTTGACAGCTTAAGACTATCAATGTAGTGTATAGCATTGTATTCAATTTGACTTAAGGAAAGCAAAGGTTTATTGCTAGTGTTGATCTTTACTGTTGCTGGTTTAAAACCAAGTTGATCTTTCCATGCTAATAATAAGCCTGTAGCACTCATAATAGTAATAAAAAGTAATAATGAGATAGCGACAAGGCTATGCATTTTACGATACCAACGAGTGGATTTTGCAAGGTTTTTATTCTTTTGTTTCACGGAACATAATTAACAACTATTCTAAAGAATTTGATGAACAAGACTTCTTAAAAATTAGTTAATTTTAACTTTCCGTAACATTAAAAACATCTTGGATTAAACTATTTTAGTTACCACTTCTATATCGCTATGTAACGTTTTATGCACAGGACATTTATCTGCAATTTGAAGAATACGTTGTATCTGTTTTTCGTCTAAGTGTCCTTTTAGTTTAATCTCTCTATTAAAGGTATCTACTTTAATTTCTTTTTGCTCATCATTTTCAATAACCTGTTTAGCTACTTTAGTATGTGAGGTGTGTACTTCAATGTTTTGCAAATCCCAACCTTTGCGTTTAACATACATCTGAACCGTCATGGCTGTGCAGGCAGATAATCCTGCAGACACAAACTCATAGGGCGAAGGTCCAAAATCATTTCCGCCAAAACTGGTAGGCTCATCGGCCATCATGGTATGACTTCCTACAGTCATTTGTGTAGTAAAACCATCTTCTGCATCTAAGCTTGCAACCGCTTGGTGTGTTGTGGATACCGTATCTGTTTTAGGAATGGAAATATAACGTTTTGCCCAAGTCGCAATCACACTTCCGACGTAAACAGAATCCTCTTTTTTCATTAATAAATGATCTGCTCCATCAAGCGTTACAAAACTTTTTGGATGTCTTGCGGCGATATAAATTTCTTCGGCATTTTCAATCCCAACGGTTGTGTCTTGAGGCGAATGCATGACTAATAAGGCTTTACGCAAATTTTTAGCCACATCTGGTAGTGACTTAGTTTCTATATCGTCTAAAAATTGTTTTTTGATCGTAAACGGACGTCCGCCAATACTCACATTTGCTTTTCCTGTTGCTTTAATTTCCTCAACACTACTTTGTATTAAATGCTCGACATGTTTTGGGTTAGAAGGTGCTCCAATTGTCGCAACAGCTTTAACAGAGTCTATTGTAGAGGCTGCAAAAATAACTGCAGCACCACCTAAAGAATGTCCAATTAAAAGGGTAGGAGCAGTATAGTTTTCTTTTAAATAATTTGAAGCACTAATTAAATCATCCACATTTCCTGAAAAATTAGTATTTTCAAAATCACCTTCACTTTCGCCTAATCCAGTAAAATCAAAACGTAATACACCAAAGCCATTAGAGGTTAATTCGCGAGTAATATTTTTTACTGCAGATAAGTTTTTATTGCAAGTAAAACAATGCGCAAATATGGCGAAGTTATGAGGGTGTTGATTTATTGGAAGTTCTAAACGACCAACCAATTGTTGTCCTTCTGCATTAGTGAAATTTATTTTTTGAATATTCATTGTGTTGCGATTTTACATTAAGTCGAAAAAATATAAATTACTTTCTAAATCTTACTTTTTAAAAACAGGTAAATTTATTTTACTATCATTAAACCATTGTATTTCAATTGGCACATTTGCATCCTCTATAGTTTCAGTACTAACATCTTTTCCAGAGCCATAATTTATTTCCCAATAAGGGTTTTTATTGACGCCAATGTGAACTAGTAACTTACTTCCTTTTATTATTCTTTTAGCAGTAAAGAAGTTATTTGTTATGTTTAAATTTTGTTTTTTATTTGGTATTAGTAATTGTCTGTTTTCATTGTCTTTATTATAACTTGCTCTACCTATTGTTTCATTTAAAAAAAAATAATTACCATCTGGTTCAATAACATATAATCTTATATTATAGTCAAAATCTTTTTTGTTAGTTATAAAATTTAATTCTGCAGAAAAAGAACCAACAATATCAATATCATTTTCAAAAACTTTAGTTTCAAATGAGATCCCATGTGGAAGTTTTATAATACTATCCACTATTTTGAGTGCTGTGTATGGATCTTGATAATTATCGGCATCACTTCTGTCTTTCAAATCTAGTTTGTATTCTGTATATTGATGGACATCTGTACTTTGTTTTGTTAAGCTATAATGTGCCTCGTTTTTTTTATTATTTAGATAAAAAGTAAGTTTCTTTTTATTAAAATCTTCTAGTTTTGATGTGTGTTTCCACTGATTACTTCCCATTAATTGAAAATTAAATTTTTCTTTTAATAGATTGGGTTTTGGGCCATCATTTAATTGATATTCAAACCATTTATAAACAATATTATTTATATTTATTTGGGCGACACTATCTATATCGTAACCTTGAATTGTTTTTTTAGGAATTCCTTGAGCTCCTCCATGATCGTAAGGACCAATTAACAAGTAATGGTCAGGATTTTTTAACTGTTTATAGTGTTCGTTAAGATAATAGAAAGCACCTCTTTGGTCGTCGTCATAATAACCTGTAATTGTTAATATTGGGATATTAATAGTTTTAAATTCATCTTTATAAGGAGTCATCTCTTGCCAGAAATTATCATAACTAGGATGTTTTAACCATTTTTGAAATGTTTTTTGTGGTTTAGAATTTAGACTATCTAATTTGTTAAAAGCGACTCCTGATTTGTACCATTTATTATATAGACTGTCCCATTTTTTTTCGTTGCCAAAATCTTCATTATCTGTAGTTTTATTGTTTTCTACATAATGAATCCATCTTAACATGTAACTCATAAAAACATTATTGTGCATTGGATAGTCAATACCAATACCAACAGCTACTTGAGGGACAATTGTTTTAAGTGCAGGGTGTAATTTTTTAGTAGCCGCCCATTGTGTAAAACCTAAATAACTTCCACCATACATTCCTACTTTACCGTTACTCCAGGGTTGTTTAGAGATCCAATCAATAACGGCATAAGCATCTTTGCTATCATGCTCAAAAGGTTGGATAGTATCCTTGCTTTTCTTTTTTCCTCTTGTATTAGCTACTATTCCAATAAATCCTTTACTGGCTGATTGCATTGCATAATATGTGTCACTAGACCCTGCATAAATATTAAATTGAAATATGGATGAAAGTGGAGTATTTACTCGAGGCCTTATTAAAGTTATTGATAGTTCTGCTCCATCTTCTGTCGTAATTAGAAAGTCTTTTTCAATTATATATTTGTCATTTTTAATTTTCTCTAAAATTTCTTTACCAGGTTTTACTACTTTGTTGTTCACAATATAACGTGTGTATGCTATTACAAGTTGGCTGGCATCATTAACAGAGATACTATCTGTGTTTTTCTGAATTTTAATTAAGCTATCAAATTCTAACTTTAAGTTTTTAGAATCTGTGTCAAAAAAGTAGGGTAGTATAGCATGTGCTTCTTCTTTAACTATAGCAGCAATAGATGCAGTTAAAACATCTTTAAAAATAGTGTCAAATGGTTTGTTAGATTTTTCTAATGCTAATTTAGTCTTTAAGTAACCCTCGTATTGAATACCCATTACTTCAATAGTATCTGGGTATTCGTCTTTATTTTTTAATCTAAAAGAATCTAAGCTGATTAAAGATTGCTCATAATTTTTGGAGCTAATTGTGTATGTAATTAAGTTAAAAAAATCATGATCTTGTTTAGCTTCTTCAATTACGATAAGTTTTTGTGCAAGTTTGTTTATAGCGTGATCTATTGATATGCTATCCTTTAATTCTTCACTAGGGAAATTTAAGTCTTGAGCATTCATTTTAAAAAATACGAATGCTGACAAAACAAATATAAAGAGTTTTGAATTGTATTCTGTTTTACCTTTTTGTATTACCATATATCTCTAGATTTAATATTCGCTTCGCAAAATTCAATAATTTCTACAATTCTCTTTTGTTTTGTAGCTTCTCGTTTTGCTTGGTTTAGCCAATACAAATAATGTTTTCTATAAGAAGGGGCAAAGTTGTTGTAGTTTTCAAAAGCTTTAGAGTTTTTATCAAATGCCAATTGTAATGCTTCAGGAATGAGACCTTTTTCGACAGCATCTAACGCGGTCCAACTTCCGTTTTTCTTACCTGTTTTAATTATTTCTAAACCTTTAGGGTGCATTAAATCTTCTGCAAGTAAGGCTTTGATGTGTCTTTTGTTAAGTGCACTCCACACACTTTTTGGGTTTCGTTTACAAAAGTATTGTTTGCGTTTTCCGTCTCCTAAACTCTTTACAGTACTATCTATCCAACCATAACACAAGGCTACTTTTACAGCTTCTTCCCAGCGCATACTTTCGTTTTTGTGGTTTACTTTATAAAAGATGAGGTAGATGCCATCATCGCTGTCGTGATTGATGTGCAACCATTCTCGCCATGCTGTGTCAGATTTAAAATAGTATTCTTCTAAATTCATTTTTAAAGTGCTTTTACAGTAATATAAAAGTCTCTATCCACGACTATTTTAGAATTTTTAGACTTTAGTTTTAAAGTTTGATTTTTTACAGTTGGAGAAATCCAACGCGGCTGACCATTACTTTCAATTTGAATAGGCATTACAAAGTCATCAACGGTATTAGTCCATTTATAGTGCAGTTTTTTGCCTTCAACTTTATATTCTAAAACAGGAATTTTAATACTTCTTAAATACTGATTAAAAAAGCCTTTTAAATCTAATCCAGATGCGTCAGCTAAGTAATCTTCAATTTGTTGTGTTGTGACTGTTTGATGATAAAATTTGCTATTTAGTGTGCGTAGTATTTGTCTCCATTTTTCGTCGTCATTAACTAATTGACGTAAGGTGTGTAACATGTTTTCACCTTTGTAATACATGTCTCCAGAACCTTCATTGTTCACATTATATTCCCCTATTAACGGTCTATCGTTTCTTACGTTTTTTCTTTTACCAATGACATAATCTGCAGCAGCTTCTTTACCGTAATAGTAATCTAAAAATAGATTTTCAGAATACGATGTAAAACTCTCATGAATCCACATATCTGCAATATCTATGTTGGTAATGTTATTGGCAAACCATTCGTGTCCAGATTCATGAATAATTATAAAATCAAATTTTAAACCCCAACCAGTTCCTGATAAGTCATCACCTAGATAACCGTCCATATATTGATTTCCGTAAGTTACAGAACTTTGATGCTCCATGCCTAAATAAGGCACTTCTACTAACTTAAAACTATCTTCATAAAAAGGGTAAGGACCAAACCAGTACTCGAATGCTTTCATCATTTTTGGTGCATCTTTAAAATGCGCTTTTGCTTTTTCAAGGTTTTCTTTTAAAACATAATAATTCATATCTAAATCACCCTTTTCACCTTTAAAAACTTCAGAAAAATTAGCATAGTTACCTATATTTATATTGACGCCATAATTGTTAATTGGGTTGGCAACGTGCCAATTGGTAGTTATAGTTTCATCTTTATTATCAATAATACTTTTTAGTCTTCCGTTGGACACATTCATTAAACCTTTAGGGATAGTGACGCTAATATCCATGCTATCAACTTCATCATACATGTGGTCTTTGTTTGGCCACCAAACGCTTGCGCCTAATCCTTGACAAGATGAAGCAATAAAATGATTGCCATTGGTATCTTTTTTCCAAGAGATTCCGCCATCCCAAGGCGCTCTAATAGCTTCACGTGGTTTTCCTTCATAATACGCTATAACACTATTTGTTTCACCTATATTTTGTTGGTCTTTAAGTGTTACAAAATGTGCGTTTCCGTCGTGTTTTATCTCTAATTCTTTATTGTTTTGTGTCACTTTAGTAAGTGTCAACGGTTCTTGCAAATCAATTTGTAATATTTGCTTTGGTTTTAAAACGGTGTATTGAATTGTGTTTTTTCCAACAATATATTTTTCCTCTGGATTAACCTGAATGTCTAAATGATAATAGGTCAAATCCCACCATTCCCGTTCTGGAGTAATACTTCCACGTAGTGTGTCTTGATGAGTAAACTTATTTTTTTCTTGAAGTAACCCTTGTGCATTTACATTTGCACAGAGCGTAAGAATTAAAACTATAGTCGAAATTAATGTTTTAGTCATTCTAAAATTTATCTTATTATTTTATTAGGAAACACCACAGGACTTTCAAAACCGTCTTTTCCAACAGAAGCAATTCCGAAGAAAGAGTTGTCAATAACAATACCATCTAGCATAAATTCTGAGACATCACCCACATAGCGACTATTATCCCAGGTAGGAGAGGTGGTGTCTCTCCAGTAAATTTTATAACCGACTGCACCTTCAACTTTATCCCATTTAAATTTAACGGAAGGTTCCACAATACCACCAATAGCCACTGTTTTTGGAGCAGGAGGTGCCCAAGCTAAATTGGCCATATTTATAGCGTTAACAGTTGTTAGTTTTTTTGCGTATTCAAAATTGACGTGCTCAATAACATCGCCATATTTTATACCATTTTCTTCTCTAATATCTTGGTGTTGTTGTACATAGTTTTCGTGGGCTTCCATAATACGGATTCCTGCAAAACCCAAGTCGTTAAAAGGTCTGTGGTGCCCACCTCGACCAAAACGATCTAATCTGTAAACCATCATGGGATTCATTTCTGGCATATATGTTTTTACCGTTTTATGTATGTAACGGGCTAATTGACGAGAAATGCCATCAACTTCTCCTCCATAAAAGCGTCTAAGTGTACGTGCTTTTTCTGTTTCGTTGGCAGGAACAGGTTCTGAGAATATTCTAAACGTACGATTATCAATAACACCATCCACACCTTTGATGTTTCCAATCATGTCATTATTAAGTACTCCTATAATATCCCAACCTTGTGCTTTAGCATATTTTGCTAAACCACCACCGCCAAAAAGACCTTGCTCTTCACCAGATAAGCCAACATAAACGATGCTATTTTCAAATTTGTATTTAGACAATACGCGAGCGGCTTCAATAGTTCCGGCCATGCCAGACGCATTGTCATTTGCTCCAGGAGCATCTTTTGTAAACTCCATGGTATCGCTACCACGAGAATCTATATCACCACTCATTATAATATAACGGTTTGGATATTTTGTTCCTTTTTGAATAGCCACAACGTTAACAATCCAAGCGTCATGTGGTACCCGCTTGTTACCTTCTTTAGTCACAAAATCTTTTTGATAAGAGACGTCTAAGCAATTTTTACAGTCCGAAGAAATAGCTTCAAACTCTGATTTTATCCATCGTCGTGCAGCACCAATACCTCGAGTGTCTGAAAGCGTGTCACTAAAGGTGTTTCTAGTACCAAAATCAACTAATTTTTGAATGTCTTTTTCTATACGTTCTGCGGAAACAGCATCAATAATATCGTATATTTTTTGGCTAGTTTGTGCTGTAGTTATTAAAGTGAAAATTAAAAAACTTATTACAAGGTATATCTTTTTCATATTTATTCTTTTAAAATTAAGGTTCCAAAAACTGAAGCGTCTATCCATCCTCTATTTTTATCTTGGCCTTCAATAGCCTCAGACCCAATAAAGTTTTCTCTAGTTTTACTTTTGTCATTATCGCAGTATGCAATAGCAAATCCTATATTTTTATCCGTTTTTAGTGTTACTGGATTATTTTGTTTTCCATCTACAAAACTATCGTCATATATATTTATTTTAAGTTCCCAAAGAGTAGTGTTTCCTGTGGTAATACGTTTAGATTGGACATGATTATTGTATAATGTAGGTATGTCACCAGGTGCAATATCCACGACATTGCCATCTAACCCTACGTGATAGGCAAAAGCATTATGATTATATTGATGTTCGCCACCACTATTATCTTCATCTATAAACACTTCGACACAATCGTTATCCCACCAAAATTTTAAGGGGTCTTTGTTTATTGTCGTTAGTAAATCATCATGTATTTCTACTAAAGCATATAAAGCGTTAGCGTCCCAAGCTAATTTATATTGACCTTTAAAATCGTCTTCAGAGTATGTGTCTCCCAACCATTTTTGGTCAATCGGGTACCATTTTGAAGATTTCCAAATAGCTTCGGTAGCTTTTCCATCTATTGTTGGACTAGTATTAGCTTTGTGCACAACTTTAAGTTGTTTGGTTGGTTTTGGAATATTGGTTTTATCCTCCTTACAGCTTATTAATAGAAGTGTTGTAAAGAGTAGAATGATTAGTTGCTTCATTACTTTTTAAATTTCTTCTAAATTAATGAAAAATAAAAAACCACTTCAATTTGAAGTGGTTTTTAACTAATAATTTACATCTGACGTTTTGTTTGAATCAAAAAAAAGCTGTTTCATTAAAACAGCTTTTTTAGGGTAATTAAAACTTAAGTTTTAGAAACAGTATTTATTTTCTGCTTTTACTTTTTCAGCAATCTCGATACGTAAATCTACGATGTCTGGATAGTTTGCATACTTTGTAAAACGTTTAAGCCCCATTAACATCATACGTTGTTCGTCTCCTTCAGCAAAAGAAATAATACTTTCTTTTCCTTTTTCTTCAACGATATCTACAGCGTGATATAAATATAATTTAGCCATAGCGATTTGAGCAGATTGCTCTTTTTCGCTAGTACGTTTCACATTTTTCTCTGTTCTTAAAATTGCAGATTCTGCCATATAGATTTCAATTAAGATATCTGCAGCTGCAATTAATAATTGTTGATGATCTTCTAATTGAGGACCATATTTTTGAACAGCACCACCAGCAACCATTAAGAATGTCTTTTTCAATTTCTTAATCATTTCTTTTTCTTCTGAAAATAATTCAGAATAATCAGGAGTTTCAAAAGAAGGAATACCCATAAGTTCTTCTTGAACTTTTGAAGCAGGACCTAATAAATCTACGTGACCCTTCATTGCTTTCTTAACTAGCATACCAACAGATAACATTCTGTTAATCTCATTAGTTCCTTCGTATATACGAGCAATTCTGGCATCTCTCCAAGCAGATTCCATTGGCGTTTCTTCAGAGAATCCCATTCCTCCAAAAATTTGAATACCTTCATCTGCACAATTTTGTACATCTTCAGACACCGCAACTTTTAAGATAGAACACTCAATTGCATATTCCTCAACACCTTTTAATTCGGCCTCTTGATGTGTATTTCCAGACGCTTCACGCATTGCAATACGATCTTCAATGTTTTTTGCAGCTCTATAAGTTGCAGATTCACCAGCATAAGCACTTGCAGCCATTTCAGCTAATTTTACTTTGATAGCTCCAAAGTTTGCGATAGGTGTGTTAAATTGTTTACGTTCTTGCGCATAATTTACAGCTGTAGATATAATTCTTCTTTGAGAATCTAAACAAGCAGCAGCTAATTTGATACGACCAACGTTAAGTGCATTCATGGCGATTTTAAATCCTTCACCACGACCTGCTAACATATTTTCAACAGGAACAACAGTATCGTTAAAAAATACTTGACGTGTAGAAGAAGCACGGATACCTAATTTATGTTCTTCTTCACCTAAAGTAATCCCGTTAGGCGTGTCACCATTATATTCAACTATAAATCCAGTAATATTTTTATCACCTTCAATACGAGCAAAAACAATCATCACACTACAGAAACCTGCATTTGAGATCCACATTTTTTGACCGTTAATTTTATATGATTTTCCATCTGCAGAAAGCTCAGCAGTTGTTTTACCAGAATTGGCATCAGATCCAGCTCCAGGCTCTGTTAAACAGTAAGCTCCAAACCACTCACCAGACGCTAATTTTGGTACATATTTTTGTTTTTGTTCTTCTGTACCATATAAAGTAATTGGCATAGTACCAATTCCTGTATGAGCACCAAAAGCAGTACTAAATGATCCTGTTCCAGAAGAAATATAATCACATGTTAATACTGTCGAAACAAATCCCATTCCCATTCCACCAAAAGCTTCAGGAACAGCAACACTTAAAAAGCCCATGTCTCCAGCTTTGCGCATAACTTCTTCAGTTAATGCATAATCTTTAGCTTCAAAACGTGCTTTATGAGGAATGATCTCACGATCATTAAATTCCATTACAGAATCTTTCATCATTGCTTGCTCTTCTGAAAAATCCTCAGGAGTAAACACATCTTCACATTTTGTTTCTTTCACTAAGAATTGACCTCCACGTAGGATGTCTTTGTCTATATCTGCCATTTTTTTATTAGATTTTAAGATTTCTAGACTCGAGAATCAAGACAACTTAAGTCTAGATTTGAAACCTGAAATCAATTTTATATGTATTAATTTTTGTATTTTAATTTTATGCTTTCATTTAAAAAAGTCTTTATTTTAAATGAAAGCATAATTTTTATATCGGAGTCCTTAATTAAGGAATTCAAATATTCCGCAAGCTCCTTGACCTGTTCCAACACACATGGTAACTGCACCATATTTGCCTTGCATGTCACGCTTACGCATTTCGTCAAAAAGTTGTACTGATAATTTTGCACCTGTACAGCCTAATGGGTGACCCAATGCAATGGCACCACCATTAACGTTAATAATATCTGGGTTAAGACCAAGTTCTCTAATTACTGCTAAAGATTGAGAAGCAAAAGCTTCGTTTAACTCAATTAAAGATAAATCGTCTTGTTTTAATCCTGCTTGTTTTAATGCTTTTGGAATAGCTTTTACTGGTCCAATACCCATGATACGTGGCTCAACACCTGCAGCAGCATAGTTTACCATTCTTGCAATTGGTTCTAAACCTAATTCTTTAACCATGTCTTCACTCATAACCATTACAAAAGCGGCACCATCACTCATTTGTGACGAGTTACCAGCTGTAACACTTCCTCCAGCAGCAAATACTGCTCTAAGTTTAGCTAAAGCTTCTTTGCTAGTTCCTGCACGAGGTCCTTCATCTTTAGTTACTGTGTAAGATTTTGTTGCTTTCTTTCCGTTAGCATCAATGTAAGTTTGTTCTACTTCAATTGGGACTATTTGATCTTGAAAACGATTTTCAGCTTGCGCTTTTAATGCTTTCATATGAGAATTGAATGCAAATTCATCTTGGTCTTCACGAGATACTTTAAACTGTTTTGCAACAGCTTCGGCAGTATTTCCCATTCCCCAATAATAATCTTCATGACCAGATTTTACGATATCGTAGTTCAATTCTGGTTTAAAACCAGTCATTGGTACGCTACTCATACTTTCTGCACCACCAGCAATAATACAATCTGCCATTCCAGCTTGTATTTTTGCAGTTGCCATACCAATAGTTTCTACTCCAGAAGAGCAAAAACGATTTACAGTTACACCAGGAACATCAACAATATCTAATCCCATTAAAGAGATTAAACGTGCCATGTTTAAACCTTGAGAACCTTCTGGCATTGCGTTACCAACAATAACATCGTCGATACGTTTAGGATCTAAACCAGGAAGCTCCTTCATCATATATTTGATGGTTTCTGCAGCTAATTCATCTGTTCTTTTAAAACGGAACACGCCTTTTGGTGCTTTACCAACTGCGGTTCTATATGCTTTTACTATATATGCTGTTTTCATTTTTCTTAGTTTCTTAAAGGTTTACCTTTTGTTAACATGTGCTGAATACGCTCTAAAGTTTTACGTTCTGTACATAAACTTAAGAAAGCTTCACGCTCTAAATCCAATAAATATTGTTCTGTTACGCGTGTTGGTTCGGATAAATCTCCACCAGCCATAACGTAAGCTAATTTATTAGCGATTTTCATATCGTGTTCAGAAATGTAGTTAGAGTCTTCCATAGAGTCAGTACCTACCATAAACATTCCTAGTGCTTGTTTACCAAGAACTAAAATGTCATCTCTTTTTACGGGTTGTGTGTAACCAGAATTAGCCATTAACATAGCGTGTTGTTTTGCAACTGCTATTTGACGGTCTTTGTTTACAACAACAACATCTTTTCCTTTTTGTAATAAGTTTAAGTCGAATGCTTCATAAGCAGAAGTCGATACTTTTGCCATACCAATAGTTAAGAAATGCTCTTGTAAAACGTTTAATTGTACATCACCTTTATGAAAAAGGTCTTGTGCTCTTAAAGCCATTTCTTTAGAACCTCCACCACCAGGAATAACACCAACACCAAACTCTACAAGTCCCATGTAAGTTTCTGCTGCTGCAACTACTTTATCTGCGTGTAATGATAATTCACATCCACCACCTAAAGCCATTCCGTGAGGCGCAGAAATAGTTGGAATAGAAGAATAACGCATACGCATCATAGAATCTTGGAAATATTTAATAGCCATGTTAAGCTCATCATACTCTTGCTCTGCAGCCATCATGAAAATCATTCCGATGTTTGCACCAACAGAGAAGTTTGCAGCTTGGTTACCAACCACTAAACCAGCAAAATCTTTTTCTGCTAAGTCAATAGCTTTATTTAATCCCGCTAAAACGTCTCCACCAATAGTGTTCATTTTAGATTGGAATTCTAGGTTAAGGATGCCGTCTCCGATATCTTCGATAACAACACCAGAGTTTTTAAAGACTTCGTTTGTTTTTCTAATATTATCAAGAATAATGAAACTGTCTTGACCAGGTATTTTAGTTTGTTTTTTAGAGGCGATATCATAAAAGAAAGAAGCACCTTCTTTTACAGAATAGAATGAGGTGTTACCAGAAGCAACCATATCATTAACCCAAGCAGCAGGTTCTAAACCTTCCGCTTTCATTAATTCAATTCCTTTTTCTACTCCAATAGCATCCCAAATTTGGAAAGGTCCGTGTTCCCAACCAAACCCCGCTTTCATAGCATCGTCAATCTTGTAAAGTTCATCTGAAATTTCAGGAATACGATTAGAAACGTAAGCAAATAATGCTGTGAAACTTTTTCTATAAAACTCACCAGCTTTATCTTTTCCTTTTACTAATACTTTAAAACGGTCTACAACTTTATCAATCGTTTTCGTTAATTCTAAAGTTGCAAATTTTGCACGTTTAGCAGCACGGTATTCTAGAGTGTTTAAATCAAGAGATAAAATTTCTTTTTTACCTTCAGCAGACACCGTTTTTTTATAAAAACCTTGTCCAGTTTTACTTCCTAACCATTTGTTTTCCATCATTGTATTGATGAAATCTGGTAATTCAAATAACTCTAAACGTTCGTCATTTGGACAGTTTTCTCTAATTCCGTTGGCTACGTGTACTAAAGTATCTAAACCAACAACATCAACCGTACGGAAAGTTGCCGATTTTGGACGACCAATTACCGGTCCTGATAATTTATCTACTTCCTCGATAGTTAAATCTAAATCTTTAACCGCGTGAAATAAACTTTGGATACTAAAAATACCAACTCTGTTTCCAATAAAAGCAGGCGTATCTTTAGCAACAACAGCTGTTTTTCCTAAGAATTTCTCACCGTATTCATTTAAAAACTCTAACACTGAAGCATCAGTATTTGGTCCAGGAATGATTTCGAATAATTTTAAGTAACGTGCTGGATTAAAAAAATGCGTTCCGCAGAAATGCTTCTGGAAATCTTCACTACGTCCTTCATTCATGAATTTTATAGGAATTCCAGATGTGTTAGACGTAATTAACGTCCCTGGAGTTCTGTATTTTTCTAAGTTTTCAAACACCATTTTTTTGATGTCTAGCCTTTCGACTACAACTTCCATGATCCAATCTACATCTGCTACTTTAGCAATGTCGTCCTCTAAGTTACCTGTAGTAATGCGACTAGCAAAAGATTGACTGTAAATAGGAGATGGTTTAGATTTTAAAGACGCTGTTAAAGCATCATTTACTAATCTGTTTCGTACGACTTTGTCTTCTAAGGTTAACCCTTTGGCTTTTTCTTTGTCGTTTAGTTCTCTAGGAACAATGTCTAATAGTAATACATCTACACCAATATTGGCGAAGTGACACGCGATACCAGATCCCATAATACCGGAACCTATAATCGCAACTTTTTTAATTCTACGTTTGCTCATATTATTTTAAAATGTGTTCTTTTTGGTTGTATATTTTTTTATTCGAAATCAATTCGTTGATAGTATCAGAAACTTCATAAAAGTGTTGAAGTTTGTCATCAGAAACATGTTTTTTTATAGCTTCATTAAAAACCAATACACGCTCTTTTGCGTCTTTACGTTTTTGTTTTCCAAACTCTGTTAAATAAATAAGTACACCACGTCCATCATTTGGATTTGGTTTGCGAACTATTAAATTTAACTCTTCCATTCGTTTTAAGATTCGTGACAAACTTGTTGCTTCCATACCCATTATTGGACCTAATGAGGTAGAAGGGGTTCCTTCTTCTTGGTCAATACTTAATAAAGTGAAACCAGTAGCCATAGTAGTCCCAAATTTAGCAGCCTCTTCATTATACATTTTATTGACTGCTAACCATGTGGTCCTGAGTACATAATCTATGGTTTTGTCCTTCATATTGAAAACTCAATTATTTAGTTATATTCCAAAGATAGTAAAAATTTATTATGCACGCATAGTAAATTTGAAATTTGTGCATAAAAAAAAGCTACCTAATTTTAGATAGCTTTTTTTGAAATAGAAAATATTTTCAGTTAATATGTAACCACTATTTTAGTGGTATTGAATTACTAATAACCATAAATGTTATTATATAATGCTTTATATTTTTCTTTTATTATTTTACGCTTAAGTTTTAAAGTGGGTGTTAAGTGACCTCCTTCAACTGTCCAAGCATCGGCCGTAAGTCTAAACTGTTTTATTTTTTCCCATTTTGCAAAGTTTTCGTTTGCAGCATCGATTTCTTCTTGAAAACGAGCGATCACCTCAGGGCTAGTGACTAACTCTTCATTAGTACCTAAAGACTTGTTATGGATTTTTGCCCATTCTCTAAGAAAATCGAAATCAGGTTGTACTAGGGCAGCAGGCATTTTTTCACCTTCACCGACGACCATTATTTGATCAATAAATCTAGATTGTTTACATCTGTTTTCTAATAATTGAGGAGCAACATATTTACCACCAGAGGTTTTGAACATTTCTTTCTTACGATCTGTGATTTTTAAAAACCCTTCGTTATCAATAACGCCAATGTCACCCGTATGAAAATAGCCATCTTTGATAACTTCGGCAGTCTTAGCGTCATCTTTGTAATAGCCCATCATAACTTGTGGCCCTTTGACACAGATTTCTCCATCTTCAGCAATTTTAACTTCTGTACGATCTAATAGTTTTCCTACAGTACCGATTTTAAAACCACCATTACGCATATCGTTTACGGACACAACTGGAGAGGTTTCTGTCAAGCCATAGCCTTCCATAACACCAAAACCGGCAGCATTAAAAACACGCGCTAATCTAGGTTGTAACGCTGCGCTACCTGAAGCCATTACAGCGACTTCTCCACCAAGGGCAGCTTTCCATTTGCTGAAAATTAATTTGTTAGCAAGATTTAATTTTTGAGTATACCACCATCCATTTTCTCCGTAAGGTTTATATTGCAACCCTACGTCGACAGCCCAAAAGAATAATCTTTTCTTTATTCCAGTTAAGGCAGCACCTTTTGCGATAATCTTGTCGTACACTTTTTCTAAAAGTCTTGGTACAGCAGTCATCACTTGAGGTTTAATCTCTTGTGCGTATTCGCTTATTTGATCAATAGGGGCGTAATGTATTGTTGCTCCACAATATTGGTATAAATAAATTAACATACGCTCATACACGTGGCATAACGGTAAGAAACTTAGTGCTCTAGAACTTCCTAACTCAATTGGTATTCTTTTAGAACTTTCTAGCGCATTACTGACAAGGTTATCGTGTGATAACATTACTCCTTTTGGCCTTCCGGTGGTTCCTGATGTATATATTAAGGTCGCTAAATCGCTTGCTTTAACGTTGTTTTTTAGAGTGTCAACTTCGTTTTGATTGGATTCGTCTTTACCTAGCGCTAATACTTCATTCCAATTTTTACAACCTTCTACTTGGTCAAAACAGTAAACTTCTTGTAAAGAAGGCACTTGATCTTTAATCTTTTTTACTTTTTCATACACTTCTTGGCATGAAATAAAACAATATTTTGCGCCAGCGTGATTAAGTACGTAGGCATAGTCTTCTTGCGATATGGTAGGATATACTGGTACATTTTGAGCACCTAATTGTAATATACCAATATCCATTATGTTCCATTCTGTACGGTTAGTGGATGATATTACTGCTATTTTATCGTCTTTAGCAACACCTAGTTTTAGTAGGCCTCTACTAATGGTGTTGGCCTTTTCTAGGTATTCTTTTGTAGAGATAGATACCCATTTACCATCATATTTTGTTGATAAAGAATTTTGAAGATTGTATTTCTCAAGTTGATAGTACGGGAAGTCGAAGAGTCTAGTTATTTCTATCATGTGTTAGTTTGCGAAGTTAATAAGTATTGCAAAGTATGAAATTTTGGGGCCATTTCAAACAGAAGTAAAAAAAAGGAGCTGTAATTAAACAGCTCCTAAGCTAACTGATTGATAGCGTGAATAAATGCTTTGTTGATTTTTATTTAATAACTAACTATTATTTAAATGAATCCCTTAACTTTCACTTAAATTAAATAAAATACATAAATCCTTAGCTAAATTATGTAAAATCTGTTAAAATGAATTGTAAATAATCGTAAATATTAAACTTTTAAGTAATTATTTAACAATTCGTTATCAGATTTAAAGTAATCCGATGGTTTTTGATTCATAAATAGCTTGAAGTCTTTAGTGAAATGAGACAAGTCATAATATTCATAATAGTCTACTAGCTTTGTTATAGATGATTTTTTGGATTCATATTGTTTCATTAAACTTAAAAATTTATATAGTTTAATAAATTTTATAGGGGTAAGTCCTACGATTTTTTTAAATTGAATTTCTAAGTTCTTTTGAGATATTGGAAAACGTTTAAGTAGCTCTTCAACATTAATTTTACCTTCCTTATTGTAGATTACTTTTATAACGTCATCCACGAGTATTGTATTTTTACACTCGTAAAGATCTAATTTAGAAAGTTGAGTTTCTAACCTTTTTGCTAAGGTTTCTCCTTTTATATTTTCCTTAAAAATAGGTTCTAAAAGTTCAAATAATATATTGTCAATCTTTGAAAGATTGATGTGTTTATCTGTTAATTTAGAAATATCTGTTTTTAAAATTTTATATAGTGCGGTAGGATGGAAGTTAATACCAAAGATAAAAAGGGGGGTGTTAGCTTTTATAGCATACGATTTATAGGATTGACCTATAATTACAAGGCCTTTATTATTAAAAGTTGCGTTTTTAAAATTAGTTTCTAAATTAGAATCTGAGTCTATAAATATAATATGCGATTGCGCGGTTGGCAATATCTTTGAACTCAGTGGAATACTTTCATCTCCAACATTAAATTCATAAAAATTTTGTACTAACTGGTTAGTGCTAGTACATTCAATATATCTAAAATTCATTAATAGCTTTAAGTTCTGAATTATTACACCATAAACGTAATAAAAATATAGACATCTATGGTGTAAAATCTTACTTTTTATTATCTATCCATTGTCTAGCATTTACAAAAGCTTCTATCCAAGGCGATACATCATCTGTTCTGTTTTCTGGATAATTAGCCCAGTTCCATTGGAATGTCGAACGCTCAATGTGCGGCATCATTACAAGGTGACGCCCCGTTTTATCACACAACATGGCAGTGTTAAAGTCTGATCCATTAGGATTTGACGGGTAACTGTCATAACCATATTTGGCAACGATGTTATAGTCTTGTTCTGATTTTGGTAAGTTAAACTTACCTTCTCCGTGACTTATCCACACTCCTAAAGTGGTGTCTTTTAAGGTAGAAAGCATTACAGAATTGTTGTCTTGAACGGTTACCGATGTAAAGGCACTTTCGTGTTTTTTAGAGTCGTTATGTAGCATCTTTCCGTGAACATCGTGTTCTGGGTTAATTAACTCTAATTCCATAAATAGTTGACAACCATTGCAAATACCAACAGACAAAGTATCTTCTCTTTTAAAGAAGTTATTAATGACTTTATTGGCGTTGTCGTTGTACTTTATTGCGCCAGCCCAACCTTTTGCAGATCCTAAAACATCACTATTAGAAAATCCTCCAACAGCACCTAAAAACTGAATGTCTTCCAATGTTTCGCGACCAGAAATTAAATCTGTCATGTGTACATCTTTGACATCAAATCCGGCTAAATACATAGCGTTTGCCATTTCGCGTTCAGAATTACTTCCTTTTTCACGTAAAATTGCAGCTTTAGGTCTTGATTTTGTAGCGTCTATATTTGGTAGTTTTCCTGTAAAATGTTCCGGAAATTTGTAATGTAAAGGTTGATTTTTAAAATTATCAAAACGTGTTTTTGCTAAGCCATTTGCTGTTTGCTTTTGGTCTAGTAAAAAAGAAGTTTTATACCAAGTATCTCTTAATTTAGAGATAGTTAGAGCTAGCTTTTCTGTTCCGTTTGTAATATTTAAAGTATCACCAGTGGTTACTTTTCCAATGTTATAAAATGTGATATTAGCATCAGAAAGTACTTTTTCTATTGTTGCATCTTTAGATTGAAAAACAATACCAGAATTTTCAGCAAATAGTACTTTACAAGAATCTGTCTCGTTTAAAGCTGTAATGTCTAACGTAGCACCTAGATTGTTGTCAGCAAAACATAATTCTAATAAAGTGGTGATTAAACCACCCGAAGCGACATCATGCCCAGCAATAATGTGATTGTCTTTAATTAACCGTTGTATTGTATTAAATACTGTTTTTACATATTTAGCATCCTTAGTATTAGGAGCGCTATTACCTATTTTATTAAGTGTTTGTGCAAAACTACTACCACCTAATTTAAAATCGTCTTGAGATACATTTATGTAATAAATGTCTCCACCGTTATTTTTAAGAACAGGTTCGATTACATTTTTGATGTTGTTACAGTTTGCTGCTGCAGAAATAATTACCGTTCCTGGAGAAATTACGTCTTCATTAGGGTATTTCTGTTTCATTGATAACGAATCTTTTCCTGTAGGAACATTGATTCCTAAATCAATAGCATATTCCGAAATAGCTTTAACAGCTTCATATAAACGCGCATCTTCACCTTCATTTTTACAAGGCCACATCCAGTTAGCTGATAACGAAACAGAGTCCAATCCATCTTTTAATGGTGCCCAAATAATATTGGTTAAGGCTTCAGTAATACTGTTTCTACTTCCAGCAATAGGATTAATCAAACCAGAAATAGGAGAGTGTCCAATTGAGGTTGCAATACCTTCTTTACCATTATAATCTAAAGCCATTACACCTAGATTATTTAATGGGATTTGTAATGGTCCGACACATTGTTGTTTGGCAACTTTACCACCAACACAACGGTCTACTTTGTTGGTTAACCAATCTTTACAAGCAACAGCTTCTAATTGTAATACTTGATCTAAGTAGTTGTGAAATTGGTCAGAGTTGTAGTCTAAATTACCATAATCTCTAGTAACCGTAGTATCTGTCATTATAGTTTTTGGAGAACTTCCAAACATATCTTCTAAAGCTAAATCCATTGGTTTGTCACCTTTGGTTTTAGATTGGAATGTAAATCTATTGTTTTCAGTAACTTCACCAACGGTATACATTGGAGAGCGCTCTCTGTCTGCAATTCTGTTTAAATGGTCTAAATGCTTTTCTGCAATAACTAGTCCCATACGTTCTTGAGACTCATTACCAATAATTTCTTTTGCAGAAAGGGTTGGATCACCAACTGGTAAGGCATCTAAATCAATAGTTCCTCCGGTATCTTCCACTAATTCTGATAAACAGTTTAGGTGTCCACCTGCACCGTGATCGTGTATAGAAACAATAAAGTTTTCTTCACTTTCTACCATACCACGTACAGCATTGGCAGCACGTTTTTGCATTTCTGGGTTCGAACGTTGTACGGCGTTAAGTTCAATCCCTGATGCAAGTTCTCCTGTATCTGCAGAAGATACTGCTGCACCACCCATACCAATGCGGTAGTTTTCTCCTCCTAAGATTACTATTTTATCCCCTTTTTTAGGTGTATCTTTTAATGCTTGATCTGCTTTACCATATCCAATACCACCAGCTTGCATGATAACTTTGTCATAACCTAATTTGCGTTGAGATCCTTCAGTTGCATTTAGGCTACCATCTTTGTTTTCGTCGTGTTCAAACGTTAATACAGAACCACAGATTAATGGTTGTCCAAATTTATTTCCAAAATCAGAAGCACCATTACTAGCTTTGATTAAGATATCCATTGGTGTTTGGTATAACCAAGGACGAGCATTCATACCTTGTTCCCAAGGTCTGTTATCTTCTAATCTAGAGTATGAGGTCATGTAAACCGCTGTTCCGGCTAAAGGTAAAGAGCCTTTCCCTCCAGCAAGTCTGTCTCTGATTTCTCCTCCAGAACCTGTTGCAGCACCGTTAAAAGGTTCTACAGTGGTTGGGAAGTTATGTGTTTCCGCTTTAAGCGAAATAACAGAATCATAATCTGTTTTTGTATAATAATCAGGAACATCAGCACGTTTAGGTGCAAATTGCTCCACTTGTGGTCCTTTTATAAAAGCGACATTATCTTTATAAGCAGAAACAATAGTGTTTGGATGTTGCTTTGCTGTTTCTTTAATTAATTTAAAAAGCGATGTTGGTTTTTCTTCACCATCAATTATAAATGTACCGTTAAAGATTTTATGGCGACAATGTTCTGAGTTGACCTGAGAGAATCCAAATACTTCAGAGTCTGTTAATGGTCGGCCTATTTTTTTAGAAACACCATCTAAATATGCAATTTCTTCATCGTTTAGTGCTAAACCTTCTTGTTGGTTGTAAGCTGAGATATCATCGATATTTAAAATAGGCTCTGGCTGAATATTAATAGTAAATGACTCTTGAGTTAAGTTACTATATTTTTCAGAAATCATAGGGTCAAAATCCGTAAAATTTTTGCTTGAAGCTTCAAATTCTTCAATTCTGATGATGTCTTCAATACCCATATTTTGGGTGATTTCTACAGCATTAGTACTCCAAGGTGTAATCATTGCAGCTCTTGGTCCAACAAAAAAAGCATCTAACGATGCTTGTTCTATTTTTGGTTGGTCGCCAAATAACCATGTCAACTTTGAGATGGTTTGAGTTGATAATTCTTTTGTTGCTTGAACAGCAAATACTTTACTGTTTTGGTTTCCGAAGAAATGAATCATTATGTTTTTAGTTTGAGTGTTGTTTTTTATAAAGGAACAAATTTAGTTTTTTTAGTGGTAATTGTAGCTAATAATTGTGGCTTAATTTAAGAGTTATTCACTAGGTTTTTAACAAAAAAAAAGCGACTCATTTCTGAGTCGCTTTTTTTTAGAAATTAAAAAAATTAATTTTTAATTATTTTTTTTGTGATCGTTCCATTATCAGATTCTAATTTCATGATGTAAACCCCTTTACTAAGACGCGATACATTTGCTTCTTTGTTAGTTGGTGTAACGTTACCTGTTAGTATCTTTTTACCTAAAAGGTCAAAGATCTTATAAGCAGTAGCTTCTTTTACTTCAATGTTTAAAAGTGTTCCGTTTAATGGATTTGGATATACTTTTACTTGTTTTAAATCAAATTCTGATGTACTTAAAGTTTCATAACATGTCCAAAATAAATTGTCAATTGCAACTCTTGCTCCGCTAGAGTCACTATCATCTTGAATTACTACTGTAATGTTTCCTTCAGTATTAATACCAGAAACGGTAGCTGTTTGTACAGTCGCGTCATAAGTTACGTCTCCTTTTAAAACACCATTTACATAAATGTTAAGCGTACCTCCCGAACCAGAATATACTTGTTGCATTGTTAATGTAAGATCTGCAATACCTCCTCCAATTAATGGAGATGTTAAGCGACCTTCTGTGTTTGTTCTTGTATCAATTACTATGGCTCTAGAACCGTTTATATTTTGGTCTGTTCTAGCTTTAAGAGCATTCCATTCTCCGTAGCTATCTGTCCAAGCTCTTGAAGAATATGAGCTGCTATTTGCTGGCATTAATTCAAAATCTTGTTCTACAGGGTTAATACAACTTGTTCCTGCAGGTGTACCTGCTAATGTTGTTGCAGTATCTGATGTACTTTGTGCAGATGAGTTGTTTGCTGCATCCTTAGCTAAAACTGTAAATACATATGTAGTTTCCGGGTCTAAACCTGTAACTGTAAATGTAGTTGCTGTTCCACTTGTAGAAGTATATAAAACACCATCTACGTATATAATATAAGTTACAACCGCAGTGTCATCTGTAGAAGCCGTCCATGTTAAATCAACAGTGTCTTCTGTTGGATTACTTGCAACTAATCCTGTTGGAACTGTTGGTGCTACTGTATCTGCTTCAGGTTGTTCTCCCCATCTGTTTTCTGCAGGAGTACCTCCCCAAATAACAGTTGCTAAATATGGATTATCAATAAAAGGGTTACGGTTACCTTGTGCATAGGTATTAGATAAATCACCATGAAAAGTGTTTCTGTTATCTTCAATTAAAGATACAGGATCTTCTGCATTCCACTCTAACAATAAATCAATCATGTTAGGGTCAATACTATTAGTTGTTCCTGAAACAGCAAAATAAGGTAGACATTGTGTACCATACCTAGTGTACATGTACATAATTATTCTTGCAGCATCACCTTTAAACTCATCTCCAGCATACCATAAGCTAGAGCTAGTACTTGTGTTTCCTGCATTTCCAGATCCCGCAGCAAACTTTTTGTTTCCACGATTAGAGTTCATTTGTACGTCAGACGGTCTTAAGTTGTGTCCGTCTGCATAAGGCGGTCCAGATGTACCAGAACTGTCTAAATCAGGGTTAGCTAAAGATTGTGGAAAAACGTGTTCTCTGTTCCAATCTCCAGTACCACCTCCGTTTAAATTTTTATTTCTAGATCTGTCAGTTACACCGTTTCCGTCTGTATCACTATATCCGTAAAATAATATAACATTGTTTGGATTGTCAATATCCTCATCAGTTACTTTACTAGCTTCCCAAATCCCAGGAGTGTAACTTAAACTATTAGTATGCTTTACAGCAGTAGTAACAGCTAAGTCTTCAAATAAATCAAGTTGTGTTTTAGTGAAATCAACATCACTATAGTAAGCTTGAAGCTCAGTCGGTGGTGTTAATTGCGCATAACTTAATGCAGAGATTAAAAGTGAAAAAAGTAAGTAAAAGTGTTTCATGGTAGTAGTTGTGTTTAATTGTTGTTATTTCCTTTCTAATAAAGCCATATAAAAGCCATCAAAGCCAGATTGATGTGATAAAATTTTCTTGTCTTTTACTAAAGAAAATTCTTTTCCGTTTTCAGAAGCTAAGAATTTAGCGACTTGTTCTTGATTTTCAGAAGGTAAGATAGAGCATGTCGCATACACTAATTTACCACCAGATTTAACCATTCTAGAGTAGCTATTTAAAATTTCGGCTTGTGTTTCCTTGATTTTTTCGATAAATTCAGGTTGCATTTTCCATTTCGCATCAGGGTTGCGTCTTAAAACACCTAATCCAGAACAGGGTGCATCAATTAATACACGATCCGCTTGATCGTATAATTTTTTAATCACCTTTGTAGAGTCAATATGTCTTGGCTCGATATTATGTGCGCCAGCTCTTTTTGCACGACGCTTTAGTTCTTTTAATTTATTAGCGTAGATATCTAAAGCTATAATTTGACCTTTATTTTCCATTATGGATGCAAGGTGTAGTGTTTTACCACCAGCACCAGCACAAGTATCAACCACACGCATACCAGGTTGTACATCTAAATATTCTGCAACTAACTGAGACGATCCATCTTGAACTTCAAAATGTCCTTTTTGGAACATGTCCGTTGTAAATACATTGGCACGCTCAACAAGTTTTAAAGCGTTAACATGCTTTGGTACTTCTTCAGTTTCAATATCTAAATCGAATAATTCTTCTTTTAATTTCTCTTTAGTCGTTTTAAGGGTATTAACTCTCAAAACAACATCAGCTTGTTGGTTTAAAGCAGTTGCTTCTTTAGACCAAACTTTATCACCTAATTCTTTTTCGGCTAACGCATCCATCCAATCTGGAAAAGATTCTTTAATCTTTCTAGTTTTAGATAACTCGTCAAAACGACCTTTAATTTTTCTTGTTGGTGTATTTTCAAAATACTTCCAGTCTGGAAGCGTAATTCCTTTTAAAGTAGCCCAAACCGCAAACATACGCCAGATTTCGTCTCTGTTAAATGGTTCTTTTACTTCAGCAATTTCTGCATAAAGACGTTTCCAACGTACTATATCGTAAGTAGTTTCTGCAACAAAACCTCTGTCACGACTTCCCCAACGTTTGTCACGTTTAAGTAATTGTTGTACAACTTTATCAGCATAATGACCTTCGTTAAAGATTAATAATAAACCATCAACTGTTGCAAAGCATAAATTTTTGTGTAAGCGCATTTTTTTGTATTTAATAACGTGCAAAGTTACTTAAATAACACTAATTTTTGATGCTTTTTTGTATTAAGATATATAGTTTTACCTTTTGAAAAAATATTTTAAAAATAAACGCAAGTTTTTTTTTACTAATGCATCTAAATATAGTTAACACAATAATTGCTTTTTTTGACCGAAACCGAATTTATAGAACAACTTAAAAACCAAACCAGTGCTGCCTATGGTAAGCTCTTGGACGATTTCCAGCAAAAGGTGTTTGGGACGTGCTTGTCGTTTGTGCCTAATAAACAGGATGCAGAGGATATTGCGCAGGAGGTGTTTGTAGAGGTTTTTAATTCTATAAATAAATTTAAAGGACAGTCTAAATTGTCTACTTGGATTTATAGAATAGCAACCAATAAATGTTTAGAGTTTATTAGGAAAGGAAAAGCTAAGAAGCGTTTTGCCTTTTTACAATCCCTATCAGGAAACGATTATAATTTAGATAAAGCCAGTTATTTTACTGAGATTAATCATCCGGGATTAGTCATGGAGCAAAAAGAAACTAGTGAAACCCTGTTTTTAGCCATTAATAAACTACCAAAAACACAGCGTATTGTTTTTACATTAAATAAAATTGATGATAAAAGCTATAAAGAAATAAGCGAAATAACACAAAAGAGTATCGGTTCTATTGAGTCTTTATTGTTTAGAGCTAAAAAGAATTTACAAATTATTTTAAAAGAATTTTATAAAAACCATAATTAGACGCAAGTTTTTTGGAAATAAAACATCTAAAACTAAGAATTATGAAAACAAATACAAACATACAAGATAAAATAGGCCAGACGGTTAAGGTCTCAGAAAATATAGCGCAGGTTAATGTGTCTCCGTTTTTTAAAGACAAGACAATGCAGCGTTTATTTTCTGAAAAAGAAGTAGTGCCAAAAACAAGGAATTGGTTTACACCACAGTTTCAATTGGCAACATTAGTGTGTGTTATAGCTATTAATATATATGCTGTAAAACAACTAAAAAACACAGAGTATAATCAATCTATTTCTAGTTTTGCTACGGACTACGGTTTAGATACAACATCAGAATCTTCATTATTTAATCTATAGTCATGAAAAAAAATACAGTTCTATATCTCTTATTAATTGTTTTAATTATAATGAATGTTTTTTTTCTATTCAATTATATTGGACGCCCTGGTCTTAATGGCCGAAAGGAGTCGGGTAATTTTATTGCTACAGAATTAAAGTTTAACGACAAGCAGTTAGAGCAGTTTAAGAGTTTAGAAACTAAACATTACGCGGTGATGCGTGCTGTAGGAGATGAAATAAGATCATTAAAAGATCAATTGTTTAATAATATTAGTGCTGCTTCTGTAAATCAACAGGACATAAATAATTTAACGACAGCGATAGCAGGTAAAGTTATTTTAAGGGAGAATGAGTTATTTAAAAGACTAAGAGATATTTATCAGTTGTGTGATGATAATCAAAAAGAGCAGTTTAAAAGTATTATAAAAAAATCACGACGGTTTGATATGCGTGGTCCAGAACATCCAGGAAGACCAGAATAAAGTAAAATATTAACTGTTTATTAAAAGACCTTCTGTAAAATGAAGGTCTTTTTTTTGTGTTTTGTTTAACATAACTCAGCACAAGTTATTTTGAAATCAGACATCTAAATAGACATAACAAATAAATTATTTAGATATGAAAAAGAACATATTAAGTACAGCAGTATTAGTTTTTGGATTAACAGTTTTAAGTGTAAATGGTGTTAACGCACAATCTAATGATAGGCAGAAAAAAGAACCACCAACATTTAGCCAGTTATTAGAAGAAATGGATAAGGACGAGGATGGTAAATTATCTAAATCAGAAATCAAAGGACCTTTAAAGAATGATTTTGATAAAATTGATACAGATGAGGATGGGTTTATTTCTGAAGCCGAATTTAAAAAAGCGCCTAAACCAGAAAGAAAATCACGTAACTAATTTTTTACTATAACCATTACACCAAAGACAATATGAAATACATAAAAAACAAATTAAATCTATTAGTAGTCGCAGTAGTATTTAGTATAACGTTAGTAACCTTTAGTTCTTGTAATAACGATGATGATGTCGTAACAACAACAGAAGAAGGTGAAGTGGTTGTAGATACTGACGATTCTGATTTTGAAACAACAGATTGGACAGCAGAAACGCATAGTAAAGATGCGGATCCCAATTTTGATGAAGTTTTTGAAGATAATGCAGTCAAGCGATTGGATATTGTTGTTACAGAAGCACGCTGGCAAAGTATGCTGGATGATATGACAAATCTTTACGGAGCATTTGGAGCTGGAGGTGGAGGTGGCGGCTTAACCGAAACTGATGAAGATCCAATTTTTGTACCTGCAGAAGTATTTTATAATGGTAAAGAATGGTATCGCGTAGGTGTTAGATTTAAAGGGAATTCTAGCTTGCAAACGAGTTGGCAAAATGGGATTTTGAAACTATCTCTTAAATTAGATTTTGACGAGTTTGAAGATGATTATCCACAAATAGATAACCAACGTTTTTATGGCTTTAAAAAATTAAGTCTTAAAAATAATTTTGATGACAAGTCTATGTTACGCGAAAAAGTAGCTACAGATGTTTTTAGAAATGCAGGGTTAGTAGCATCACATACCGCATTTTATACTGTGTATGTGGATCATGGAGATGGACCACAGTATTTTGGAGTGTACACTATGGTAGAAGAAGTGGATGATACGGTTTTAGATACACAGTTTTCTGATGACGATGGTAATTTATACAAGCCAGATGGTGATGCCGCTAGTTTTGCATTGGGATCTTATAATGAAAGTGAATACGTTAAAAAAACAAACGAAGATGAAGGTGATTTTAATGATGTGGCTAGTTTGTTAGCTATCGTAAATGATGGATCTAGAACATCGGATCCTGAGACTTGGAGAACAAACCTTGATGCTGTATTAGATACGGATGTGTTTTTAAAATACTTAGCAGTAAATACAGTGGTTCAAAATTGGGATACGTATGGTAGAATGACACATAATTATTTTTTATATAATAATCCTGATACGAGTAAATTAACATGGATTCCTTGGGATAATAATGAAGCCTTAGAGTTAGGAAAAATGGGAGGGTCGTTACCATTAGACTTTTCTGGATTAAATAGTTCAGAATGGCCATTAATTGGCTATTTATATCAAGATGTAGTATATAAAACGCAATATGATACATATGTACAAGAAGTGGTGGATGATGCTTTTAGTGTCAGTACAATGCAATCTCAATATGCAACTTATGCAGCTTTAATTGAGCCTTATGCAACATCGGAAGTTGCCGGATATAGCTTTTTAGAAAATAGTTCAGACTTTCAAAATGCCGTTAACGAGTTAAATACACACGTCACATCTCGAGCAGCAGCAGTAAGCGATTATTTAAATTAAATATAGAATGATAAGTTTTGGTTGATTGGTAGTTAAAGGCTTCATGAGGTAAAACTCATGAAGCTTTTTCTCTTTAAACAAAGACAGTTTATAACTTTTAAAACATAATTAATAATGAAAGTATTCAGGAAAATTAGACTTTCATTAGTCTTCTCAGGAAAAATAAAAAGCTATATGATTTATGCCTTTGGAGAGATACTATTAATTGTTATTGGGATATTAATAGCGTGGAAGATTAATAGTATGAATGAAATAAGAAAAAACAGGATTGTAGAACTAAAAATATACCAAACCTTAAATGAAGAATTAGATGCTAATCTGACACTTTTAGACTCGTCGATTGATAGATATACCTTAGATGTAAAAAATATTAATCAGACTATTAAAAGTATTGGTTTAGAGAAAGAACAATTAACGGATAAAATTAAAAAAGGTATTCTAGAAGTTAATTATAAACCAACTCAACTTCATAATGGGGCAGTAAACTCGATTAATAGTACTAATAAATTTGAGTTTATAGAAAGTGTTTTATTAAAAGATCTAATTGCTTCCTATCCAAATGAACTTGATAGTTTTGAAAGTCAAGAAAACAAAATCGAAAACATAATTATTAATCGCTTACAACCAGCTATCGAATCTCACATATCCTTAATAGATATTATATCGGAGCGAGGTTTAAGTTATAAAAAAACTAAAACGTTTACTAGAACCTCTAATTATATGAATCTTTTAAATAGTCGAGCCTATCAAAATGCCCTGGTAGATAGACTTTTGCAGACGGAAAATCAACTGCTTAATAGTAAGATTTTAAGAGTAAAAACGCAGACCATGTCTTATAAACTAAATAAGGAGATAGATAATTAAAGATAAAGTGCTTTACAAGCGCAAGTTTTGTTTAGATAAGTCATCTAAATAGTAATTCAATTTAATAAAAACAATTTAAAAGTAATAAATAGCATGAAAAACACATTAATTAAGGGGGCTTTAATCTCTGCTCTAATAGTAATTGGTATCAGTTTTATTTCTTGCAGTAGCGATGATAATACTAGTGCAACAGATACAGATACAGATACAGATACAGATACAGATTCTCAGGTGGTGACAGTGGATGCAACTTACTTTACTACAGATAGTGGTTCTGTTATTATTACTACAGTGCCTTGTACATTATCAGATGGTACAATAACAGATTGTTATCAAATTGTAACTAGTAGTGCGCCTTCAGATCATGCCATGGGGCCTTGGTGTCCGGATAATATAAGTGATACCGCAGACAATGGTGGGATTTGGTTAGAAGGTGGGACTGTTTACGATGTCGATGGTGCTTTTATAGAAAACCTTGCCACTTTTTATAATGACGATAATTGGATGATGTATGATGCCAATGGAGATGTTTATGTTACGGCAACAGAAGATGATTGTATTAATGCAGCAAATCCAAATGTAGGCGAGGAGTATGCGAATTTTTGTGTAGAGTGTCTTCCGTCTTACATCGCGGATTTAACACAAACATGGTTAATACCTATTACTCCAGTACTTCAGGATGAAGCGGTACTATTTGCTACAGCAGGCGGCGCAGGAGGACCTGGAGGACCTGGTGGAGAACCTGTAGACGAAGTGCCATCAACACGTGGGCTAGCATTAAATGGTATAGAGTTTTCTGCACCGGCACCTACAGATAATATTCTTGCAGCATATACATTAGCACCTTTTGATGATGCAGGTGGACATATTAACGTAAATCAAGGATATCACTATCATGCAGCTACAGGGTTTAGTACTAAAATAGTGCAAGACGATGGTCACTCTGCTTTAATAGGTTATGCTTTAGATGGTCATGGTATTTTTGAGTTAGAAGATGAAGCTGGTAACTTGCCTTCAGATTTAGACGAGTTAAGAGGTCATACAGATGACACCAGGGGATACCATTATCATGTAGATGAAGCTGGTAATAATAATTTTATCAATGGGTTAAAAGGAGCTTACGCCGTAAGCGAATAGTTTCAACGCTTTGAGTTAAAACATATAATTATGCTAAATAAATTTATATTAATTCTTTTTTTACTGATTGGTGTTTCAGCGAAAGCGCATCAGCCAGAAGTTTCTACGACTATGTTGGTTCAAAACGAAAATAACGTTTGGGTACTACAAATTAGTGCGTCTTTAACAGCATTTCAAAAAGAAGTCAGAACACATTTTTCTGAATATAAAACTCCAGTAGAATTTCAGGAAATGGTCTTAGAACACATTAAAAATAATTTGGTAATTACATTTAACGATAACCAAAACATTACACTTAGTAAGGGTATTGTCAAATTAGGGCATGAAACAAAAGTGGTTTATGAAATACTTGGAGTGCCTTCAGTTATAAAGACTGTTTCTGTTCAAAACACAGCATTTAAAGATATTTATAATAATAAAAGTGCTTTAGTCCTCTTAAAAGATGGCTTTAATAAAGAGCATTTTGTTTTAAATAAAAAAAATAATCATAGACTAAAGTTAGCGAGTAAGGATAATAAGTTTGTTGTCGTAACAGTAAATGAAGCTAGCTTCTTTTCTCCTTTAATACTTGCTGCTTTATTAATGGTTTTAGGTTTAGGGTTTTTATTAAAAGCAGTAATCTCAAAAAAAATACAATATGAAAAATAAAACTCTAATTTTTGGATTAATAGTATCGGTTGTATTTTCTTTTATTAGCTGTAGCAGTGATGATAGTGATAGTATAGGTGCAGAAGATCAAAGTGACGATATAATCCAAGAATCTTTTTTTAATGCGACATCACTGGTATCTTATGAGAAAGTCGATTGTACATTGGAAGATGGCTCGCAAGGAGACTGTTATCAATTAGTGTTTACCAGTAATCCGGTAGAAAATGGTCCATATTGCCCAACGACTATTGATAATGTTGGAGGATTAGGGATTTATGACGGCGCGACAAATGCGGGATTTCAAGTCATGAAAGCTAGTTTGTTTAATGCAATGGAAGCTGATGGCTATGATATTGTGGATGATAATGGCGATATACATATCGATGATTTCAATTCTGGAGCTACAAATCCAGATTTTGCGTATTGTTTAGAAGCTGCTCCTAATAATAATTTATTGCTAACTTTTTTAATTCCAGCGACGCCAGTTTTAGCATCAAGTAACAATGTGATTGATACGGTAGAATTGGTTGGTTTGTCTTTAGATGGCGTGCCAATTAATGGAGATCCACCATCTGTAGTTAATGGTCCCGGTGTTCCTGGGATCTCTGGTGGTAATATTCCTTCTTTAGATCCTTGTGGTGGTCATCATGATCCTGCAGGTTATTACCATTGGCATTTTGTGCCAGAAGTAATGAATCAAGTTTTAGAAGCTAACGGTATAGATGATGTTGCTTGTACATTAATTAACCAAGTGTCAGGAAGTCAGTTAATAGGTTTTGCTAAAGACGGATTTCCAATTTATGCTTATCAAGTAGAACCTTCTGATTTAGATGAGTGTGGCGGTATTACTGGAAGTACTACAGAATATCCTGATGGTGTTTATCATTATGTAGCAAGTACAACAGACGCGCCTAATGTACCAAAATGTTTAAAAGGTGTCGCCGCGATTAATAGTTTTTCATTCCAATAAATTATGAAAACAAAAATCATTATACTGCTAATGTTATTCACCGTGGTTACAGCGGTTAAGGCGCATAATCCATTGTCAGCAATGTATTATTTAGAGCTGAACCAAGATATTAATATATTAAATATCAGTTTAAGTCAAAACGGTTTAAATGAAGCTCTAAAAAAACATTTTAGTGATTTGAATCTGGAAACACTATCAGCAACGGATTATAAACAAAAAGCAATTGGGTATATAAAAGATAATTTTAATTTAATTGTAAATGGGGTTAAAATTAAGCTTTTAGAAGGCGGGATAAAATTAGGAAACCATGAAACTGATTTGAAATTTATTATAGATATTTTTCCTAAACACATCAATACTTTGGATGTGCAGATTGACGCTTTTAAAGAAAATAATCAGCATCAATCCGTGTTTTCAATTGTTATAGATAATAAAACAAGCAGAGTTATTTTAAATAAAGAAAATAACTATAAAGTCGCACTAGAATTTAGTGATAATAAAGCGGTATTAAAAAAGGAAAAAATTAATAAAAGTTATCTGTTTGTTCTTTTTCTGATTCCGGTAGTAATCGTTACAAATAATTATATAAAAAAATCAAACCAAAATGAAACAGAATCTTAAAACAACAGTAACTATTTTTTCAATGCTATTATGTTTTAGCGTATTTGCTCAAGGACATTCGGGCGGCGGTGGTCGAGGCGGAAGAGGTGGCGGAAAAGGCCAAGATCGAGGTGGTAAACCGGATGCATCGGAGATCCTTTCAAAATTAGACACAAATAAGGATGAGGTTTTAGACAAAGACGAAGCATCAAATGATAAAATGGGAAAAATAGCGGAGGATTTTGATGTTATTGATACTAATGAAGATGGCGTCATAGATTTAGATGAACTTAAAGCGTCATTGGACACTAGAAAACCTAAAAAGATTTCAGCTAAAAAAATACTTAAAGAAGTTGATGACAATGGAGATGGCACATTAAATGAATTAGAGATCGCTGCTAAAAGTGAACTTATATTAATGGAGCATTTTAGTGAAATTGATACTAATAATGATGGTGAGCTTGACATAGAAGAATTGAAATCTTTTTTTAATAAGGACGCTGGCGATAAGCCAGATCGTAAAAAAAGAGAATAATGTTTAACTATAGCGTAGTAAATTATGAAAAATCAATTTAAAATAATAAGTTTTGTTTTAGTAGGACTTTTGTTTGGTTGTAATAGTCAAAAAAAGACAACAACGCATAGTCATGATGGTTCAGAAAATCATTCGCATGATACAGATCACGTGGTTGCATCAACTAATAATTATTATGGGAACTATGATTTAGAAGATAGTGCCTTTGGGACTAAGACTAAAGTAACTATTGATGGAGATGTACGTATCATGGTGACTAATTCATTACCAAATCATAAAACAGGAACTTTTCCAAATCCAGGAAATCCTAACACTATAGCATCGCAAGACATCACTTATAAATTTCCGGTTACGCCAAAGTATACAGGAAAAGCACAATGGATGAGAGAACCAGGAGTTGCTTTAAACGGGATTAAATTTGAACCTCAAACTGCTGAGGTTGTTGTTTGTGACACAGGAGAAAATTATCGTGTCGAGGCTATTCAAGATGTTATAGATCTTGGTTTAGATTTTAACCATGCACACGTACAACCTACCGGAGCGTATCATTATCATGGAACACCAACATCAATGATTTCTAAATTTGATAGTGGGCAAGATTTAGTTCATATTGGATTTGCACATGATGGTTTTCCTATGTACTATTCTAAAAGTGGACAATACAAACCAAGTTTTAAATTATTAGATGGGACAAGAGCGGGAGAAGATTGTACTTATGACAATCCAAAACAACATATGAATATTTCTGTTGGTGGTCATCATGACGGGACATATGGCTCAGATTACGAGTATGTCGCTGGTTATGGAGATTTAGATGAGTGTAATGGTATTACTGTAGCTGGCAAGTATATGTATTTAGTGACTAGCCAGTTTCCTTATGTTGGGCGTTGCGTTATGGGGGAAGTTGAAGCAGAACAACAAGGGCCACCAAATGGACAAGGTGATCGTCCTGATTCAGCTCAAATAATAGAACAAATGGATGCTAATAAGGATGGTAAACTTTCATTAAAGGAAGTTAAAGGCGCTTTAAAAGAAGACTTCTCTAAAATAGACGCCAATTCAAATGGTTTTATTACTAAAGAAGAGTTGCAAAAATCGTCAAAAGGTGGAGATCAAGGACCGCGAAGAGGGCCTTCTCAAGGCGGAAGAAATTAATTTATAAAAAAAGCGCAAGTTATTTTTATAACACGCATCTAAAAGAACATAAATCACTAATAACTATATAAAATGAAAAACGTATTTAAATTATCTTTTTTAATATTAACCGCATGTACAGTCTTTGTATCATGTAGTGATGATGATGCCTCATCTAGTACAGATACAGATACAGACTCAGAAGGGACTACTGCAACATTACATGCTGCTTTTAACGAGTTTAGTACAACTAACACGTCAATAGCATTAAGTGGTTCAAATGTAACCATACAAACTAATGGGTTACCTGATCATACATCTCCATATTGGTCAAATACAGTGTCAAGAAGTTTAGTTGGTCCTGAAGGAGAAACAATGACTACTGTTTCTAGCTCAAATCACGCGTTGTGGGTAGAGCCGACAGTAACAAGTTACGATCAAATGGCACCTGGGAATATTGACGATTTTAACGGTTCATATTCATTAACAGTATCTGCAGATCCACAACTAGCAAGTAGCTCTACAGCAACAGGATTAGGTGCCATTGGAATATCAATATCTGGAGCTGTAATTTATAATGATGAAGAAGGACCCAATGTGCCTTTAGATGACGCAGTTGGTTCTTTAGATTATACAGCAGCACATACAGGGCCGCAAAGTTACCATTACCATTTAGAGCCTAAAGCTTGGTCTAATGATGACGAAGAATTAATAGGTATTATAGCCGATGGTTTTTTTCTTTATGGACGTAAATGTAACGCAACAGGAACTTACCCTACAGATTTAGATGTATCAGGAGGGCATACAAGTACAACGCAACATACAACAACTGCAGAGTACCATTACCATATTGAAAACGAATTATATTTAAACGCATACTATATATTATTCCCAGGTGACTATCAAGGAACTCCAAGCAATATTCAATAAAAGCTGTTTTTTATTCAGTTTTATAATCTTTTTTAGTTGTCAAGAAAAAGCAGTTAAAAAAGACGTGGTAAATAGTGCTCAAATTGAAATTTCTGAAATCGTAATCCCTAAGTCTAAATTAGTCTTTAAACAAAATATAGGGCTTGTGTATTATCAAGACAAGCCTTTTAATGGAATTTCGGTTTTATATTATCCAAACGGTATTAAAGCAGAAACAGTCGCTTATAAAAATGGAGAAAAAGAAGGGGCTTTTAAAAAGTGGTTTCAAGATGGGTTATTAAGCTTTGAAGCTTTTTATGTCAAAGGAAAATTAAACGGTATTTCTAAATCTTGGTGGTCTAATAGTAATTTAAGGTCAGAGTCTATTTTTGTAAACGGGATCGCAAATGGGGTTCAAAAACAATGGTATCTTTCTGGCGAAAAATTTAAACAGATGACCATTGTAAACGGTAGGGAAGAAGGTATGCAACAAGCATGGCGTCGTAATGGTAAAATTTACAATAATTATGAAGCCAAAAACGGGCGTATTTTTGGATTAAAAAGAGCCAATTTATGTTTTCAATTAGAAGAAGAAATAGTACAAGATGAAAAAATATAACCTAATAATTATAGCGCTAATTACTCTTATCGTGTTAAGTTGTAAAGAGCAAGTAGAAGAGAAAAGTAGTAGGGTAGATGGTCTTCCTTACTATAGTGATGCTAGTTTTACACCGCATTGGTTGGATAGTAAAAGTGAAGCTTTAAGTACATTCCATAAAATACCTGAGTTTAATTTAACGAACCAAGATGGTCAAAAAGTAACAGAGAAGACGTTTGAGAATAAAATTTATGTTACAGACTTCTTTTTTACATCATGTCCTGGGATTTGTCCAAAAATGACAGAAAACATGTCTGTTTTACAAGAGGCATTTAAGCATGATGCTGAGGTTTTATTATTGTCTCATTCAGTAACACCAGTAAAAGATTCTGTGTCAACATTAAAACATTACGCAGAAGGTAAAGGGGTAATTTCTAATAAATGGCATTTAGTAACTGGAGATCGAAAACAAATTTATGATCTAGGCCGTCAATCTTATTTTGTTGAAGAAGATTTGGGAGGAGAAAAGACAGATGATGATTTTTTACATACTGAAAACTTTGTGTTAATCGATAAGGATAAACACATCAGAGGAATATATAATGGTTTAAATAAAACTGCTGTACAACAATTAATTGCAGATATTAAAACTTTAGAAATTGAAGATAAATAATTTTGGTTGATTATTTTTTTTGAAAAGCTTCGCTGTAATGGTGGAGCTTTTCTATTTTTATAGAAATATTAAAACTTATGAAAAAAGTAATATACCTTGTTTTTAGTCTTTCGCTAATAATAGGATTAGGAAGTTGTGGTGTTGGTAAGTATAAAACGGTACCAAAGTCAATAAAAACCACCTTTACTAATGTCGCTATTGCAACGTTAATAGAAGATGAAGCACTTAATGTTAGAGCTATTGAAATTATTGATACTATTGGCTTAGCTTATTTAACCTCAAAGGGTAAATTTGGTATGTATTTCCATAATGATGCGTCAGAGTTTAATGCCATTAAAAACACGTTTCCCATTCAAATAAAACATGATACAATTATTCCAAACTTTAGAGCATTAGCTGTTACGGATAATAAAGGTTTTGGATTAAGCATTGGGTCACCTGCATTAGTCTTTAATTTGGATGTTGATTTGCATAAAAATACGGTGGTGTATCAAGAAAATCATGAGAAAGCATTTTATGATTCTATGGAGTTTTGGAATGACAGTGAAGGTATTGCGATCGGAGATCCTACAGACGATTGTTTAAGTGTTATTATTACTAGAGATAGAGGAAAAACTTGGACAAAACTATCGTGTGATGTTTTACCAAAAGCAAAAGAGGGTGAAGCTGCATTTGCTGCAAGTGATACTAATATAGCTATTGTAGGCGATAAAACTTGGGTAGCCACAGGTGGTAAGGCTAGTCGTATTTTATATTCTCCTGATAAAGGAAGTAGTTGGGAGGTCTTTGATACACCAATGATACAAGGTCTTGAAACAACAGGGATCTATAGTCTAGATTTTTATGATGAAAATAATGGCTTTGCTGTAGGGGGAGATTATACTAAAGCAGATGCTAATTTGGCTAATAAAATAAAGACTACTGATGGCGGAAAAACGTGGCAAATTATGTCTGATGGCTCTGGACCTGGTTACAGAAGTTGTGTGCAATACGTGCCAAATAGTAATGCGCAGCAATTAGTGGCTATTGGTTTTAAGGGTATTGATTACAGTAGTGATGCTGGTAATACTTGGACGCATTTAAGCGATGATGGGTATTATACGCTTAGGTTTATAAATGAGACTACAGCGTATGCAGCAGGTAATAAGAAAATTAGTAAATTAACTTTTAAATAGACTGTTTTTAATAGTATAAACAGCGTCATTCTGAATTTATTTCAGAATTACATTATTATTATTATTATTATTATCAAATGATGTAAAACTAAAAGAAGTTAAATCAGAGCAAAAAAAAGAAGCCAATTGGCTTCTTTTTTTTATTTCTTATTGTCTTTATGCCTACCTCTAAACTCTTCAATCATTTTTCTTTTAAAGGAGCGTTCTGCATTAAATAATAAGACTATTTTTTTATAACTTATTATTTGGGAGAGTTTGTCTATATATACTTTATAGCTCTTAACTTTGGCTTCTTCCAAGTCTTGCATGTCTTTTATTAAAGCTTTAGCTTCACTATCGGTTAATTTCTTAACATCAATATTGTTTCTTTTAGCTTGAGACACATCTCGTAAGATGTGTTTTTCTTCATCAAACTTATTGTAAATAGGCCAAAAGGCCTCAGCTTCCTTAGGTGTAAAGTCTAATTGCTCTGTGATATGTGCAACTTTTAATGCTTTTAATTTTTCATGCTGTTTTGCTTTGTCTTTTTGCGCGATAGCACTAAAAGATAGGAGTAAGACAAATAATGTTATAAGAGGTGTTTTCATTGTCGTGTTTTTTTAGTCTTGATATAAGTCGTTTAAGTCTATATCGTCTATATAGTCATCGATTTCTATTAAATCATAAGTAATAAAATCGGTTTGTGATAATTCAGAATCACCAATTAATAAGTTAAGATCATTAATCTCTATTTCATCTAAAATATAGTTTTCTACTGTTACCGTATCTAAGGCGTCTAAAGTTGGTGTTGTTTTAAATAAATTTAAATTAAATAATAAAACGATTGCTGCAGCAGCACTTGATATAGATAATATTGTTTTTTTGCTAAATAGGTTAAATACTTTTGGTTCTGGTTTATCTATTTTAGATAAGATAGCAGAATCGAGCGTGTCAAAGTAATTTTCTGGAGTTTTAAAACCTGAAACTTTAGTGTGCGTCTCTAATAGTGTTTGTGTTAGAATAGCATCTTCTAATCCTTCAAAATAGTTTTTTGGGACTTTAAATCCAGAAGTATTAATTGTATTTAAGTTTTCTTTTTTCATTGTACTAGTAAGACTATCAAAATCTTAAATGGTTTAATTTGCTTTTAAATATGTTTCAATTTTTTTAGAGGCTATATGATAAGATGCTTTAAGTGCACCTTCGCTGGTCTCTAATATTTCGGATAATTCGCTATATTTTAAATCCTGAAAATATTTCATATTAAACACTAATTGTTGTTTTTCTGGAAGCGTCGCTATTGCTTTTTGTAATTTTAACTGAATAGCCTCTCCTTCAAAATAAACGTCAGATTCTAAATTATTAATTAATAGATCCTGAACCTCTTCATTATTAATGTTTTTTAGTTTTGAATTTCTTTTTAAGTGTGTTAAAGATTCATTAGTTGCGATTCTGTAAATCCAAGAATATAATTGACTGTCTCCGTTAAATTTATTAATGTTCTTGAAGACTTTAATAAAAGTATTCTGTAATACATCGTCCGCATCGTCATGAGACTTTACAATATGTCTGATGTGCCAATATAACCGCTCTTTATAGCGTGTTATTAGAGTTTTAAAAGCAGCATTTTTATCTTTATCAGATTGTAGTTGCTTTATTAAAATGGTTTCGTTGTCCGACATACATAAACTTAGACTCTAAAATAGATTAATAGTTTAATTAAAAAACATAGTATTTAATAAATTGTGCAAACCCTTCTTTTTAATGCGTTTATTCTGTTAATTACCGATAAAGAGTTTATTTTTATCGATTAAAAGCGTGATTTACTTGTTTACGAATAATATATATATTAAATTTGTGCCATAAGAATATTTATGTTGTTAGCCCCAAATCTAACTATGTATAAAAAAAGGATAAACTCATGTTTATCCTTTTTTGATTTATTCTGTTTATATATTATTCAAAGCTTTGCATTTCTACAAGCCTTTTATACATGCCATCTTTATTTAAGAGTTCTGTATGTGTGCCTTGTTCTACAATTTCTCCTTTTTGCATAACTATTATTTCATCTGCATTTTGAATAGTCGAAAGCCTATGCGCGATTACAATAGAGGTTCTGTTTTTCATCATATTTTCTAAAGCAACTTGCACCAAACGTTCACTTTCTGTGTCTAAAGCTGAGGTAGCTTCATCCAAAATCATAATTGGAGGATTTTTAAGAACTGCTCTGGCAATACTTAATCGTTGTTTTTGTCCACCAGAAAAGTTGTTACCTGCATCACCAACGTTCGTTTCTATTCCGTTTGGTAGTTCGCTAACAAATTCCCAAGCATTAGCTATTTTCAAGGCTTCCATTATTTCGTCGTCAGTAGCATCTTGTTTCCCTATTAAAATATTATTTTTAATAGTATCGTTAAATAAAATAGAATCTTGTGTTACTAAGCCCATCTGGCTTCGTAATGATTTTTTTGTAACCTCTTTTATGTTATTACCATCAATAGTAATAGTACCTTCATTAACATCGTAGAAGCGTGTTACAAGGTTTGCGATAGTGCTTTTTCCGCTACCAGATTGTCCTACAAGTGCTATGGTTTTTCCTTTCGGGACATTAATACTAAAGTTTTTTAAGACATAATTATCATCATATTTAAATGATATATTATTAACGGTTAATTCGTTTTTAAAGCCATTTAAAACAGTAGCGTTGGGGAGATCCGGTAAGGAGTCTTCTTCATGCAAAATTTCAAAGACACGATCAGCCGCAGCAATTCCATTTTTGACGCGATAAGAGGCTTTGCTAATAGCTTTAGCAGGTGTTAATATACCATACGCAAGTAGCATAAAACCTATAAAGGTAGTCCCTTCAATAGCTTTGTCTATTAACACTAATTTACCTCCATACCATAATAATATTGCTATGGTTACTATTCCTAATACTTCACTAACAGGTCCGGCAAGGTTGTTTTTAAGACCAATACTATTAGATAATTTTAGTAATCGATTTGTTGAATCTTTAAAATTCTTTCGAAAAACCGGTTCAGCATTATAGCCTTTTACAATTTTTAATCCTGTTAGCGTTTCTTCAACAATAGAAATTAATCTACCAGACTCCTGTTGTGCAGTTAAAGATTGGCTTTTTAGCTTTTTTCCTATTCTGGAAATTACAAATCCAGCAGTTGGAATAAAAATTAAAACGAAAATAGATAACTGCCAATTTATGTAGAACATTGTTCCTATTGCAAAAATAATATTCAGAGGTTCTCTAACAATCAATTCAAAAACAATAAATAGAGAGTTTTGCATTTCTCCAATGTCACCTAATATTCTTGCCATGACATCTCCTTTTCGTCTTTTAGAGTAAAAACTTAGCGGAAGTTTAATAATGTTATCAAACATATCATTTCTTACTGCTGTTAAAACGCCATTTTTTAAATACATAACGTGTTGATTCGCTAAATATCCAAATAGATTTTTAAGAAAGAATGTCGAAATAACTATTGCAATTACAATAACTAATGCCATTTGTTCATTACCATTATCTAAATAAGAGCTTACTTTGTAATTAAGTAAATTATTTAAATAATCGAATAAACTACCTAAATCTTTAAAAACAGGTTCTTTAGTGACCCGGTTAGTTTTGTCAAATAACACATTAAGCATAGGTATTAATGCTACAAAAGAAAGTGTTGTAAATAGCGCATTTAAAATATTAAAAATCACATTTAAAACGACGTGCTTTTTAAATTTTTTTATAAATGGTAAAAGTTGATGTATTATTTTTTTCATTTAGTTTAGCTGCATATCTTTTAATATAGCATCAATCTTACTTTCCAATTTCTGTTCCGTAGCTTCAAATTCTGACACATTGTCTAAAGTGGTGTTAACGCTGATATAGAATTTTATTTTTGGTTCTGTACCACTTGGTCTTAATGCAATTTTACTACCATCTTCTGTATAGTAAATTAAAACATTAGATTTAGGGACGTCTATTACAGTTGTTGTATTGTCTAGTGTGTTTTTTGCTTCGGATAATTGGTAGTCTTCAATTTTTATGACTTTAGAGCCATTAACAGTTGTTAAAGGATTTTCTCTAGCATCAATCATCATTTGTTTGATTTCTTGCGCACCTTCAATACCTTTTTTAGTGGTTGATATCAATCGCTCCTTATAAAAACCATGTTTAGTGTAAAGTTGTATTAATTCTTTATAAAAAGAACTGCCTTTTGCTTTGGCTTGAGCTGCAATTTCACAAGCAAGTAAAGCAGAGGTTACAGCATCTTTGTCTCTTACAAAGTCTCCCACCATAAAACCAAAACTTTCCTCTCCACCACCAATAAACTCTTGGTTAGGAAAGTCTTTAATCATTTTCGCAATCCATTTAAATCCGGTCAAACCAATTTTACATTCTACGTTAAAGGCATCTGCCAAAGCAGACATCATTGGAGTAGATACTATGGTGCTTCCTATAAATTGATTGTCATTTATCTTGTTATTACTTTTCCATTGTTGTAATAAAAACTCGGTCATCATGACCATAGTTTGATTTCCGTTTAATAAAATCATTTTATTATCAAGACCTCTTACAGCAACACCAACTCTGTCACTGTCAGGATCTGTTCCAATAACAATGTCTCCTTCAACTTTTTCAGCTAAATCTAAAGCCATTTTCAGTGCTTCAGGTTCTTCTGGGTTTGGAGATTTTACTGTTGGGAAATCGCCATTAGGCTCACGTTGCTCTTCTACAATATGGACATTTTTGTATCCAGCACGTTTAAAAGTTTCTGGAATAGTGGTAATTGACGTCCCGTGTAACGATGTAAATACAACATTTAATTTGTCTTTATCTTTTTGAGGCGTGTCAAAACTTCCGTTTTTTACTGCTGCGTCAATAAATACGTTATCTACAGCTTCGCCTATATATTCAATTAATTCTGGTTTGGCTTCAAATTTAATTTCGGCATAATCAAGCGCATTAATTAGGTTAATAATTTCAGCATCTTGTGGTGGTACTAATTGTCCGCCATCTTGCCAATACACTTTATAACCATTATATTCTGGTGGGTTATGTGATGCTGTTAGTACAATACCACAGTGGCATCCTAAATGTTTTAAAGCAAACGATAACTCTGGAGTAGGGCGTAGGTCTTCAAATAAATAAACTTTGATGTTATTGGCAGAAAAGACATCGGCTACAACTTTTGCTAAACTCTTACTATTATGTCTACAGTCAAAAGCAATGGCGACTTTAAGTGTTTCTCCAGGAAAAACTTGGTGCATATAATTGCTAATTCCTTGTGTGTTTTTACCTAAAGTATATTTGTTTATTCTGTTGGTCCCGATACCCATAACACCACGCATACCACCAGTACCAAACTCTAAGTTTTTATAAAAACTTTCTTTAAGCTCTGTAGGTTCTACCGCAATAAGGTTTTTTATATAATCTTGTGTGTCTTTATCAAAAGCTGGTGTTAGCCAAGTATTGACTCTTTCTAAAAGTTCTGGATCTATGTGTCTCATTGTTATAAGTATTGATTGCAAAAATACTGAATTGCAAAAAGGTTAATATTTAAGAAGCTGTTATTTAATAGCTTGGGCTTCTAAATTTAGGGATTCTTTTATTAAATATCGTTTTGTTTCAGTTCTTTGACGTAAAATTATTTCGCCTAAAAAACCAGCAATAAAAAACTGAGAGCCCAAAATCATGGTGACTAATGCTAGGTAAAATGGAGGTCTCTGTGTGATTAGTCTACCAGCTGTATTAAAAAATAATTTATCTATTCCTAAATACATGGCAAACATTAAACCTATACCAAACATAATAACACCAAGTGCGCCAAATAAATGCATGGGACGTTTAGCAAATCTTGACAAAAACCAAATGGTAATTAGGTCTAGAAAACCATTAATAAAGCGGTCCATACCAAATTTGGTTTCGCCATACTTTCTAGCTTGATGTTGTACTACTTTTTCTCCAATTTTTAAGAAGCCAGCATTTTTTGCTAATACGGGAATGTATCTATGCATTTCCCCATTAACATCAATATTTTTTACAACATTAATATGGTAGGCTTTTAAGCCACAATTAAAATCGTTTAGTTGGACTCCAGAAGTTTTACGTGCTGCCCAATTAAATAATTTTGATGGTAAATTTTTGGTTATTTTGTTATCAAAACGTTTCTTTTTCCAACCAGATACCAAATCAAAGCCTTGTTTGGTAATCATGTTATATAGTTCTGGGATTTCTTCAGGATTATCTTGCAAGTCGGCATCCATTGTAATAATAACATCACCTTTTGCTTCAGCAAAACCAGCATGTAACGCTTGAGATTTCCCAAAGTTTTTTAAGAATCGTATTCCTTTAACGTTTTTATCCTTTAGTTGAAGTCCTTCTATGGTTTGCCAAGATAGATCGGTACTACCGTCGTCTATAAAAAGTATTTCATAAGAAAAACCATTGGATTGCATGACATTTGCAATCCAATGGTGTAATTCTGTTAAAGAGTCTTCTTCGTTAAGTAGTGGTATGACTACTGATATGTCCATAATTTAATTTGAAATATATTTTCAAAGATAAAATTATTATTCGCTTTTAAGTACCAATCCTGCTATTAAAGAAACGATTAATCCAAAAATTAGTGATCCTATAAGACTTACTGTACTTATAAAACCAGGAGAGCTGAAAGTATCAAGCATACTCATTGCTAAGTCTGCATCTTCAGAAGTCATGTTATCAGCTTGTTTTTGTAATTGTACTATTTGTACTTCTCTCATAGCCTCAATAAATTCAGGTTGTAGATACGTGTAATGGATGTACGTATAAAGTGCTATTAGTATACCTCCAATAGCGGCAGTACCCAATCCTACTTTTATGGCTTGTCCCAATGTTAGATAATTATTGTTTGTTTTTTTATACTCTATAATTGCTAAAACAAACACTGCTACCGTACCAAGTATGTTTACAGTACCAATTACAAGATTTTTTTGCATATTTGTAGCATATAATATTACAATTATAGCTATAGAAAAAAGTGCATAGTAAACACCATAATTAGTAGCAACAGGTTTAATCGGCATGTTTTCGTTTTCCATTTTTTTTTAATATTTAAATTAGTTAATTAATTGTTAGTATAAAAGTACAACAAAACGTTACAAAAAATAACTATAAAAGTTTTTTCGAAAATATGTTGTTAGTTTGTAAAAAACACTTAAATTTGCACCTCGAATTTAGTTAAGATAAAAAAGCATTTAGCGATGAAAAAAGGTATACATCCAGAAAATTATAGAATGGTAGCATTTAAAGACATGTCAAACGATGACGTGTTTTTAACAAAGTCTACTGCAAACACAAGCGAAACTTTAGAAGTTGACGGTGTTGAATATCCAGTAATAAAAATGGAAATTTCTAGAACGTCTCACCCATTTTATACAGGTAAGTCTAAATTAATTGATACCGCTGGTCGTATTGATAAATTCAAAACAAAATACGCAAAGTTTAAAAAATAAACGAAGCGAATATTATATTTTAAAAGCCTTTCATTTGATGAAAGGCTTTTTTATTTTTACTAATTACTTTACTTTTGATATTATAACCCTTACAGTTTTAGACGCAGAGCGAAATGCTTGACTCTATGGCTTTTAATTTTTAACTTGAAAGATGAATTATATCCTTTTTGACGGAACAGTACGTAATCAATTACTCCCTTTTACATATACTAGGCCAGTTGCAGATATTAGAGTTGGTATTTTAACAATCCGAGAAAAGTGGGAATTATATCTTGATACTACAACTACTACGGTTACGGAAGATTATTTGTCGGATAAATATCCAATGGTAGAGTTGGAAGAAAACGTGATGCTTAACGCATCTTACTTACCTAATAGCGAGTTGGTAGAGTTAATTATAGGATTGAAGTCAAATCAAGCCATATTTAAAGGTGAAGATGTGATTGCTTTTTATACTACAGATACACAAGAAGAGGTTGATTTTGAGACTTACGAAGCTATAGAGTTTGATAATGATATTACCAAAATAGAACATACTTGGGATATATTTTCTAAAAATGGAGAAGTTATTCAGCAAGATTTTGACTTACTAACGGACGGCCGAAAATCTCAACCTATTCCGGCAAGTAATAATGTAATTGCGCCAGAGAATATTTTTTTAGAAGAAGGTGCTAAACTTGAGTTTGCAACATTAAATGCAAGTGCGGGTCCAATTTATATTGGTAAAAAAGCCGAAATCATGGAAGGAAGTCTTGTTAGAGGTCCTTTAGCCTTGTGTGATAATGCTACTTTAAAACTAGGAACAAAAATATACGGACCAACGACGGTTGGACCACATAGTAAAGTTGGAGGAGAAGTTAATAATTCGGTTTTATTTGGATATTCAAATAAAGGACATGATGGATTTTTAGGGAATTCGGTTATTGGAGAATGGTGTAATTTAGGTGCTGATACTAATAATTCTAACCTTAAAAATAATTATGTGGAGGTTAAGCTTTGGGATTACGAAACAGAACGCTTTGCAAAAACGGGATTACAGTTTTGTGGTTTAATGATGGGTGATCACAGTAAGTGTGGTATAAACACGATGTTTAATACTGGAACCGTTATAGGGGTTAATGCGAATGTGTTTGGTAGCGGATTTCCTAGAAATTTTGTACCGAGTTATAGTTGGGGTGGCGCTTCAGGTTTTACAACCTATTTAGCATCTAAAGCTTTTGAGGTTGCAAAAGTCGTGATGGCTAGAAGAGGAATAGAATTTTCAACTCAAGATGAAGCTATTTTAACACAGGTTTTTGAGGATACCAAAAAATACAGGAAATCGTAAATAGAGGTTGGTTGGTCGGTATTTTAAACTTAAGAGTAGGTTGTTTTTTGTTATTTTTAACTTTTATATTAGATTCAATAAAAATCTGTAATGAAATTAATTTTTAAAAATATCCTTAAATTCTCTATATTATATCTTATTCTATATTTAGTGGATTCTTTTTTAAAGAATAATCAGGAGCTGTCATCCTTCCGGTATATTTCTAAAACGTTGTTAAGTTTTAGTTTGTTAATTTTCTATTTATTAAATAACACTCAAGAGGATTCTGGTAAGAAAAAATTAATAGTAACCGCGTTATGTTGTTTTGCAGTTGGAGATTTGTTTTTTATTGCGGGTAATCGTGGTAATATGATACATTTTTTAGTTGCAGCATTCTTATTTATAATCGCTAAAGTTTGTTATTCTGTGCGATTTTTTAATAATAAAGACTTTAAAATAACTAAACTTATTCCTTTTTTATTATTTTGCTTTTGTTATATGAGTATTATAATGACATTGGTTTATAATCAATTAGGTTTGTTTTTTATTCCTTTACTGCTTTATTTATTCGTGGTAATGATGCTAATGCAATTTGCTTATTTAAGAAAGAATGAAGTAAATTCTGAAAGTTTTTGGTTTGTTATTTTTGGTGTCGTTGCTTCTATGATAGCAGATAGTTTAGATATCTTAAAGATGTTTTACGATCCAGAAATAGCCTATAATAAAATAACAATCATGTTTTTTTATTGCTTATCTCAATACTTAATAATACTAGGAGTCTTGAAAGAAACGAAATCAGTAACTAACATGGAAAATTCTGTTGTATAAAATATGAGTATGCCTAAGGAAATTAAGTACTTTTCGATTTTATATTTTCTATTGTTGTTAGTAGATATTTATACAAAGATAAATATGTCTGATATTCCTTATAGATATATAACAAAGACTATAGTATTAGGAGGGCTTTTACTTTTTACAAGGTACTATTGTTATGATAAAAATAATAAGACCTCTAACTATTTGTATTATGGATTTATTCTCTTTTTTATTGGCGATATATTAATAATAGACCATACAAATACGATTAGGTTTGTTGCAAGTATGATTTTATTTGTAGCAGGAAAGGTCTGTTACACTTTGAGATTTAAACATAAAGAGGATTTTAGTATTAAGCGTCTGATTCCTTTTTTTATAGTTTGTTTTATGTTTTTAGCTGTTGTTTATGATTTTATTTATCATAATCTAAAACTATATTTTATACCAGTTACGCTTTATTTTTTCATTTCATTAATAATGATCCTTTTTGCTTTTATAAGAAAAGGAGTGGTCAATAATAAAAGTTATTATATTGTTATGCTAGGCGTTGGTGTTTTTCTTTTTTCTGAGACAACTATGGTTATCAAAACGTTTTATGGTGATGTTTTGTATCAAGATTTTTTAATAATGTTTTGTTATGCTTTAGGACAGTATTTAATTATAATTGGAGTATTATTTGAAAATAAGAAGCTTACAGAAAATAGTGTTATCTTGTACCCTAAGAACGATAAATAACTAATTAGTGTCTCCTTCAAATGCCTTTATTCTTTAAAAAGAAACTATATCTTTCTCTCTCTTTTTTTTTAGTTCTAGGAATAGATCTATATTTTAAAACTAGCGACAATCCCATTTATTTTAGATATTTTTCTAAAAGCTTAATTATTATAATGGTTTTTTTATACTTTTCTTCTAATAATCATCAAAAGCAAACAAAGGATAAATTTTATATTTTGGGTTTGTTGTTTTTTTGGATTGGAGATATACTTTTGTTATTGTATGAAACGCCTATTTTATATATTTTAGGAATGCTATCATTTAGTATAGGAAAGCTATTGTATAGTAAACGCTTTTCACATCAAAACGATTTTAAAATGTCGAGTTTGCTGCCCTTTTTTATTGTTGTATTTGCTTATACGGTTATCATTATATTATATATTTATGATAATCTTGGTCGTTTCTTTATGCCCTCTATTATTTACTTATTTACTGCGATGCTACTGGGTTTGTTTGTTATTTTAAGAAAGGATGCAGTAAACAAGAAGAGTTTTTATCTGATAATGATCGCTTTTCTGTGTAGTATTATTTCTGATACGGCAGGAGGATTAGAATCATTTTATAATCCAGGACTTCCGTTTCATGAGATCATCGTGATGTTATTTTATGGGCTATTTCAGTACTTTGTAGTTGTTGGTTTAACTAGTGAGAAAACAATTGTAAGAGAAGATTATCAAAACAATTTTGTGAAAATTTAATTTGTTTTACTCACACGTTTAAGTTCTAACAGATTTGTAGGATTGCTACCTAATCCAATCACGTTTTTTTGTTTAAACCGAATGACTTCATCGTAATATAAAGGAACTATTGGGGTGTTTTTTAATACCAAACTATCCATTTTAGTGTATAGCTTTAACCGTTCTAATTCATCTGTTTCTATAAATGCTTGCTTGTACCAGTCGTCAAATTTAGGATTTGAGAAGTGCGTATAATTTGGGCCATTAGGTGCAAAGTTATCCGAATAAAAAAGAGATAAATAATTTTGTGCATCTGGATAATCTGCAATCCAACTTGCTCTAAAGACATTCAATTTACCATTTGCTTTTCCTTCTTTTAAACTAGAAGGCGGTAATACATCGATTGCAACTGTTAAGCCGATTTTGGTTAATTCGCGTTGAATATATTCGCAAAAATTAAGATAATTACTTGTGGTTGTAATTGTGATTTTCGGACTTACATTACCGGATTGTTCTTTATATTCTGCAATTAGTTGTTTGGCTTTTTCAGGTTGATAGGTGTAACCAATGGAGGCGTTATAGCCTGGTAAACCTTTAGGGATAAATCCGCCTGTAGCAGGTATGCCTATACCATTTCGTAGATAGGTCATCATTTTTTGTTTATCAAATCCATAGTTTACAGCTTCTCTAATTTGTGCAGATTGGACTTCATTGACATCGGAATCCATATAAAAAGCCAGGTATTCGGTGTTTAAATACGGACTTCTTATTAAGTCAATTGTTGCTGTGTATTTGTCTCTTAATACGCCTTGGGTTGTTAGTATTTCGTCTTGATAAGAGGCATCAAGGCTATTTAAAAAGTCCAGGTTACCTTGAATAAATTGCATGAATTCACTTTGTTTATCAGGTAAAAAGGTAATAGCAACAGCTTCTAGATACGGCAGTTTTTCGCCTTGAGCGTTAGTTTCAAAATACTGTTCATTTTTTCTAAAGACTAGTTTTACGTTTTCCTCCCACCTCTTAAACTTAAAAGGGCCTGTTCCGATTGGATGTGCTCTAAAATCAGTACCATAATGTTCTGTGATTTCCTTGGGTACAACACTACAGTATTTCATGGTTAGTAACCCTAAAAATGCTGGGAAAGGTTGTTTTAAAGTGATATTAAAAACAGAATCGTTTAGGGCTTTAAAATCAGAGATTTTGTTAAATATCCAACGCCCGGAGGACGCTATATTAGGATCTAAAATACGGTTAAAACTATATTCAAAATCATGTGCTGTTACTTGTCGTGTCGAGTCTTTTTTAAATAAGCTATGTTTATGAAAATACACATCGTCTCTTAGTACAAAAGAATACTCTAAAGCATTCTCGGAAATGGTCCAACGTTTTGCTATACTTGGTTGGACTAGTAAGCTGTCATCCATTTGTACCAGACCATTAAATAATTGATTTACGGCCCAGATGTCAGCATTGTCTTTCGCGAAAGCGGGATCTAAAGAACCGATGTTTTTATGTTCGTTATATCTAAAAACAAGATGGTCTCTAGTGGTATCCGTTTTGTTAGAGCATGAAACAGCTATTAAAGATAAAACAAGTATGCTAAAATAGGGTAGAGGGTTGTTGTTAAAAAGAGTCATCAATAGTTAATCGTTATTTAAGCTTTAAAACACCTTTTAGGGCTTAAAAAAAATACGTAATTTTGCAATCACGAATTTGTAATTACACTAGGTAAATATAAACATTCTAACTTAGCATTAAAGACTATTTTAAATTGAATACTAAAAAGAAAGTTGGCTTTTATACTTTAGGTTGTAAACTTAATTTTTCTGAAACATCTACAATTGCACGATCGTTTAAAGACGAAGGTTTTGATCGTGTGGATTTTAACGATGCGGCGGATATTTATGTTATAAACACTTGTTCTGTTACAGAAAATGCTGATAAGCGTTTTAAAACAGTAGTTAAACAAGCGCAAAAATCTAATGCAGAAGCTTTTGTTGTAGCAGTTGGTTGTTACGCACAATTAAAACCTCAAGAATTAGCGGATGTTAATGGCGTGGATTTAGTTTTAGGTGCTACCGAAAAATTTAAGATCACCGACTACCTAAATGATTTGTCTAAAAATGATTTAGGAGAGATTCATTCTTGCGAAATTGAAGACGCCGATTTTTACGTCGGAAGTTATTCTATTGGCGATCGTACAAGAGCCTTTTTAAAAGTGCAAGATGGTTGCGATTATAAATGTACCTATTGTACTATTCCTTTAGCGAGAGGGATTTCGCGAAGTGATGAGTTGCAAAATGTGCTTCATAACGCTAAAGAAATTTCTTCAAAAGGGATCAAAGAGATTGTTTTAACTGGAGTTAATATCGGGGATTACGGTAAAGGTGAGTTTGGTAATAAAAAACACGAACATACTTTTTTAGAGCTGGTTGAAGCGCTAGATAAAGTGGAAGGTATTGAGCGTCTTCGTATTTCTTCTATCGAGCCTAATTTGCTTAAAAATGAAACGATAGATGTGGTTAGTAAATCTAGAGCATTTGTACCTCATTTTCATATTCCATTACAAAGTGGGAGTAACGCTGTTTTAAAAGCAATGCGTCGTCGTTATATGCGTGAGTTATATGTTGATCGTGTTATTAAAATAAAAGAGGTCATGCCTCATGCCTGTATTGGTGTGGATGTTATTGTTGGTTTTCCAGGAGAAACAGAGGCGCAATTTTTAGAGACTTATAATTTTTTAAATGAATTAGATATCTCTTACCTGCATGTTTTTACATATTCTGAAAGAGCAAATACCGTCGCTGCATCATTGGAAAATGTAGTGCCAAAAAATATAAGAACAAAACGTAGTAAAATGTTACGCGGTTTAAGTGCCAAAAAACGTCGTGCTTTTTATGAAGGTCAAATAGGTACAAATAGAACAGTATTATTTGAATCCGAAAATAAAGAAGGTTATATTCATGGTTTTACAGAAAACTATGTCAAGGTTAAGTCACCTTGGAATCCAGAGTTGGTAAATACGTTGCATGATGTAGCGCTTACCAAAATTGACGATGATGGTTTAGTTAGATTTGATTTTGTAAAAGAATATTCAGCATAAAAAAAAACCGAAGTTTATAGCTTCGGTTTTTTTTATTGATTTTTTTAAGAGGATCAGATCCTTAAACCTACAGGCAATAGTTTTTTATAACGTCTATTACGTCTTATAAACTTTGCGATTTCTGGACTTGTCGGTACAACACTTAGGTTGCGTTCTTCAATGTTATCAAAAACAACAGTTAAAAATTCTGCTATAAATTCCTCACTACTAAGTTCTTCTGGAAGTATTAGTTTTGTTAAAAAAATCTTTCGTTCTTGTAAAGAGTATTCGATTTTGGCAAAATGATCATCAATTTTAAGTTCAAATTGACGTAAAAAATCATTGTCAACTAACTCAGCTGCATCAATCATATCTATAAAGTTTTATTAATTATTAGGAGAGTTTCAAAAATAGTATCAAACTATTTTATAGCTTTACGCTACAAATATACGAAATTATCTAATAGCAATAGCCTTGCGTAGTGTTAAAACCTTATGAGTCAGCAAGTAATACCAATCTATCTAATGCCAGGAATGGCAGCCAATCCAATAATTTTTGAGCACATAAAATTACCAGAAGAGCTATACCAAATTTTTTGGTTAGAATGGAAGTTGCCAAAAAAAAAGGAAACCATTTCTGACTATGCAAAACGCATGTGTGAAGATATAAAACACGATAATCCTGTTTTAATTGGGGTTTCTTTTGGAGGGATTTTGGTTCAGGAAATGAGTAAGATTATAGCGGTCAGAAAGGTCATAATAGTATCTAGTGTAAAAACAAAACATGAGTTGCCAAAACGAATGAAGCTATTAAGAACAACTAAAGCGTATAAAATATTACCAACCCAATTGTTAAGTAATATCGATTTATTAGCTAAATATGCCTTTGGTAATACTATAACCAAGCGTATCGAGTTATATAAAAAATATTTATCCGTTAGTGATAAAAACTATTTAGATTGGGCGATAGAACAAGTGGTATGTTGGGATCAAGACTTACCTTTGCAAGATATAATACACATTCATGGTGATAATGATATGGTCTTTCCGTTTTCAAATCTGGGAGATTGTATTAGTGTCAAAGGCGGAACGCATATCATGATCATTAATAAGTTTAAATGGTTTAATGAAAATCTGCCAAAACTAATCGCTTAAAAAGTAAGCGATTTGAATAAAAATTTTTAAATTTAAAGAAAAAGACAAGACGATGAAGATAGTACAAAAAAGTTTAGCTATTGTTGGTATAGCAGCCTTAGGGGTGTTATTTATTAATGCCTACCAAGACGCACCAACTGATGAGAATTTTGAAAAGAAAATTATAAACGATTATAATGTATATGCCATACAAATGCCGAGTTCTTTAGACTTTGCAGGTGAAGTTGTTCCGTTATCAAATCCGGATATTTACGAACGTATGGATAAAGAGCTTTTGGTTAATACCTATTGGCAATCTAATGGGTTATTGATGTTTAAACGCGCTAAAAAATATTTTCCAATAATAGAACCTATTTTGGCTAAGCATGGTATTCCAGACGACTTTAAATACTTAGCAGTAATAGAAAGTGGTTTGACAGATGCACGTTCTCCAGCAGGAGCAAGTGGGTTTTGGCAAATTATGAAAGCAACGGGACGTGAGCATGGATTGGAAGTTAATGATAATGTTGACGAGCGTTACAATCTTGTAAAAGCAACAGAAGTCGCCTGTGATTATTTAATTAGAGCCAAAAGAAGCTTAGGATCTTGGACATCTGCAGCTGCAGCTTATAATGCGGGTAATTACGGGATATCTAAACGTTTAAAAGCGCAAGATGTCACTAGTTATTACGATTTATTATTAGGTGAAGAAACAGGGCGTTACGTGTTCCGTATTATTGCTTTAAAAGAGATCTTGTCTAATCCGGACAAGTATGGTTTTAACTTTAGAGATAAAGATTTATATACCACAGTGCCAACTTATCAAGTCGCTGTAGATACTGCTGTAACCGATTTTGCTGGCTTTGCTAAGCAATTTGGTATCAATTATAAAATATTAAAATTACATAACCCTTGGTTAAGAGAGCCGCATTTAAATAATAGCTCTAGAAAACAATATTTAATAGATATTCCTAGAGAGGGGTATTATCAAACCAACCCGTAAATGCTAGATTTCTTTAGCGAATATTGGTGGTCTGCTGCAATTGTAATTAACTATATTTTAGTTATTATAGCAGTGACGACTATATTATTTAAATCTATTAATCCAACAAAAACACTAACATACATTATTGTCATGTTAGTGTTTCCTTTTTTTGGACTAATAGTTTATTATTTTTTCGGTCAGGAGTATCGAAAAAATAAAATTTTTAATCGAAAAGATGTTGTCAATAATAAACTGATACAATCTATTAATAAAGAGCTGAAGATAGATCCAGAAACGCTATCTAATTACGAAGCTAATATTGAAGAAGACCAAATTAGGTTAATACACTTGCTTCAAAAAAATGACAAATCACCACTAACAAAGTATAATAATATTGAGATTATTATTAATGGTGAAAATAAATTCGAGAAACTTTTTAAAGATATTGAGAAGGCAGAACACCATATTCATATTGAATATTATATCCTAAAAGATGATAGGATTGGGACTCAATTTTTAGATCTTTTATGTAAAAAATCTAAAGAAGGTGTTAAAGTTAGACTCAGTTTTGATGATGTAGGAAGTAAAATTTCTTCTAAAATGAAACAAAAGCTAACCGAAGCCAAAGTTGAGTTTTATGCGTTTATGCCAGTGTTATTTCCAAGATTTACTGGTAAAATGAATTACAGAAATCACAGAAAAATTGTAATCATTGATGGCGAAATTGGTTACGTTGGTGGTGTTAATGTTTCTGATACGTACGTTAATTATCCTGAAAGTAAAACGTATTGGAGAGATACACATTTAAAGATTATTGGCGAATCGGTATTTACGTTACAAACTCAGTTTTTAACGAATTGGAATTTTGTAGCAGACACAACCTTAGAGATAAACCGTTCTTTTTTTCCTCAAAATAAAGTAAAAGACGTACAGCCTGTTCAGATTGCAGCAAGTGGTCCTGATACCGATTGGGCTAATATTATGGAGGCTATCTTTTTTGCAATTGTTACCGCAGAAAAATATGTGTATATCACAACACCTTATTTTATACCTAATGAGCAAATCATAACGGCTATGCAAGTAGCTTCAAAAAGTGGCGTAGATGTCCGTTTGTTAATACCAGATAAATCAGATTCTTGGACCGCTAAGCATGCTACAAACTCCTATTTAGAACAATTATTTAAGGCTGATATTAAAATTTACAGATATGAGAAAGGTTTTATACATGCTAAAACCATGGTCGTGGATGATGTCTTTACAACGATAGGGACTTGTAATATGGATTACAGAAGTTTTAATATTAATTTTGAAATCAATGCTTTAATATATAGTAGAGATAAAGCAAAGGAAGCGAAAGCTATTTTTATTAAAGATTTAGACGATGCTATTGAAGTTAATTTTAAAGCGTGGGAGGAAAGATCTAATTTTAATCGGATCCAAGAAGCCTATTGCAGACTTTGGGCACCATTGCTATAAGATTTACAATACTTTAAAAGTATGTAAAAGAAAAATGTCCAACACTTTTTTAAGAGTGTTGGACATTTTTAGTTAGGATAGTTTGTAATTATCTACTACGTCTTTTCTGTGCACGTGCAGAACCACCTTGACCATAATGCTGTTTGGGTGCTTGTGCGCGTTTCATGTTTTCTTTCATAATTTTAATCTGATCAGTCAACATCCCTTGCTTATCTAGTTTTTGTGCTTCTGCTAATAGTGTTGTTGCTTCTTGCTTTCTTCTTTTAGATAAAGCAACACCAGCCAAGTTTAATTTAACCATAGCCATATCGTGATCCATAGATAAACCTAATTGTTCTGCTTTCTTAAAATAACGTTCCGCTTCAGTCATATTATCTTTAGAAACCATAATTCCGTTTAAGAAGTTGTAATACCCTTGTTGCTTTCTTACTAAAGCAGTGTCAGGATTTTTAATTTTATCTAACCAGCTTTTTGCTCCAGGAAAATCTTGTTTTCTTAGTTTTAAAAAGGCAAGTAAAATAAATTCATTTTTAAAATAGAAAAACACAAATATTAGCGATAAAAGGATGTACATTATACCGTTACCTATGTTACCTTCGACAAATTGATAGATTGCAAAACCAAAAATTCCGATTGCTAATATTAATTTTATTACTTTATTGTACATTATTTATAAGTTTAAAAGTCTTGAATTACTAGATTTATAACGTTTTTAGGCGCTTTTTTTAATGGAGTACAAAGAAACTAAAAAAATCTTTAAAAATATTTTTTAAATTAGGTTTGTGAAATAAAAAACTCGTTGTATATTTGCGCTCAGTTTTAGGTGAAGCCTAATGCCAAATAAAACATTTACTATTCAGATTTAAAAAAATAAGACAATGCCAAAAAGAACGTTTCAACCATCAAAGAGAAAAAGAAGAAATAAACATGGTTTTAGAGAGAGAATGGCTTCTGCTAATGGTAGAAAGGTATTAGCTCGTCGTCGTGCAAAAGGAAGAAAGAAAATATCTGTTTCTACAGAAACTAGACATAAAAGATAATGATTAACAATTGTTAATATTATTAAGGCGTTACTTAGGTGTAACGCCTTTTTTTGTGTCCTAGAATTACTATTTTTGTTAACTGAAATAAAACAACTTAAAATGCCAAAAAATCCTAATTTAAAATCTATATTAATTATAGGTTCAGGTCCTATCGTTATTGGACAAGCTTGTGAGTTTGATTACTCCGGTACACAAGCTTTAAGATCTTTAAGAGAAGACGGAATTGAAACGGTTTTAATCAATTCTAACCCAGCAACTATCATGACAGACCCAAGTATGGCTGATCATGTATACTTGTTACCTCTTACAACTAAGTCTATTTTACAAATATTAAAAGAACACCCTCAAATTGATGCCGTGTTACCTACAATGGGTGGGCAGACCGCATTAAATTTATGTATTGAAGCAGACGAAAAAGGGATTTGGAAAGATTTTGAGGTAGAAATTATTGGTGTAAATATTGATGCCATTAATATTACTGAGGATAGAGAAAAATTTAGAGAGCTAATGCTTGATATAGATATTCCTATGGCGCCTCAAGCCACAGCAACATCTTATTTAAAAGGAAAAGAAATTGCTCAAGAATTTGGTTTTCCATTAATTATCAGAGCTTCTTTTACACTAGGAGGAGCAGGTGCTTCTTTTGTACATAAAGAAGAAGATTTTGACGAGTTATTAACACGTGGACTGGAAATCTCTCCAATACACGAAGTCATGATCGATAAGGCTTTAATAGGCTGGAAGGAATATGAATTAGAGTTGTTGCGTGATTCAAATGATAATGTTGTTATTATTTGTGCAATAGAAAACATGGATCCTATTGGTATCCATACAGGAGATTCTATTACAGTGGCTCCAGCAATGACTTTAAGTGACAAAACTTACCAAAAAATGCGTGATATGGCAATCCATATGATGCGTAATATTGGTGATTTTGCAGGTGGATGTAACGTGCAATTTGCTGTAAGTCCGGATGAAAATGAAGATATTATTGCTATCGAGATTAATCCACGTGTATCAAGATCTTCTGCATTAGCAAGTAAAGCAACAGGGTATCCTATTGCAAAAATAGCAGCTAAATTAGCGTTAGGCTATTACTTAGACGAACTAGAAAACCAAATAACAAAATCGACGTCTGCCTTATTCGAGCCGACTTTAGATTACGTTATCGTAAAAATACCACGTTGGAATTTTGATAAATTTGAAGGAAGTGATCGTACTTTAGGACTTCAAATGAAATCAGTTGGTGAAGTTATGGGGATTGGACGCTCGTTTCAAGAAGCATTGCATAAAGCAACACAATCTTTAGAGATTAAGCGTAATGGATTGGGCGCTGATGGAAAAGGGTATAAAAATTACGAACAAATTATTGATAAATTAACACATGCCAGTTGGGATCGTGTATTTGTAATTTATGATGCCATTCAAATGGGAATACCATTAAGTCGTATTCATGAAATCACAAAAATTGATATGTGGTTTTTACGTCAATATGAAGAATTACATCAATTGCAGATTGAAATTTCTACATTTAATATTGATACTATTGAAAGAGATTTACTACTTGAAGCAAAACAAAAAGGCTATGGTGACCGTCAAATAGCACACATGTTAGGTTGTTTAGAAAGTCAAGTGTATAATAAACGTGACGAACTAAACATCAATCGTGTGTTTAAGTTGGTTGATACGTGTGCTGCAGAATTTGAAGCAAAAACACCATACTATTACTCTACATTTGAAAATGAAGTAGAAACTGCAGATGGTACGCGTTATACGCATAATGAAAGTATTGTTTCTGATAAGAAAAAAGTTATTGTTTTAGGTTCAGGTCCAAACAGAATTGGTCAAGGTATCGAGTTTGATTATTGTTGTGTACATGGGGTTTTAGCTGCTGCTGAATGTGGTTATGAAACCATCATGATTAACTGTAATCCAGAAACGGTATCTACAGATTTTGATACGGCGGATAAATTATATTTCGAGCCTGTATTCTGGGAACATATCTACGATATTATTAGACATGAAAAACCAGAAGGTGTTATCGTACAATTAGGTGGGCAAACGGCTTTAAAATTAGCAGAAAAACTATCTAAGTATGGTATTAAAATTTTAGGAACAAGTTTTGAAGCTTTAGATTTAGCGGAAGACAGAGGATTGTTTTCTAATATGTTGAAAGAAAATAATATTCCTTATCCTGAATTTGATATTGCTACTACAGCAGATGAAGCAGCTGCCATTGCAGATGTTTTAGACTTTCCAATTTTAGTAAGACCATCTTACGTCCTTGGAGGGCAAGGGATGAAAATTGTAATTAATAAACAAGAACTAGAAGAGCATGTTGTTGATTTATTAAGACGTATGCCAGGCAATCAATTACTATTAGATCATTATTTAGATGGTGCGATAGAAGCGGAAGCTGATGCTATTTGTGATGGAGAAAATGTGTACATTATTGGTATAATGGAACATATTGAACCTTGTGGAATCCACTCTGGAGATAGTAACTCGTTATTACCACCTTTTAATTTGGGACCTCTAGTAATGCAACAAATTATTGATCATACTAATAAGATTGCATTAGCACTTAATACTGTTGGTCTAATAAACATACAGTTTGCTATAAAAGATGATATGGTTTATATTATTGAAGCTAATCCTAGAGCCTCTAGAACGGTTCCGTTTATAGCTAAAGCTTATGGAGAACCTTATGTGAATTATGCAACTAAAGTCATGTTAGGAGAGAAAAAAGTCACTGATTTTGATTTTAAACCTAAATTAGAAGGGTATGCTATTAAACAACCGGTGTTTTCTTTTGATAAATTCCATAATGTTAATAAAAAATTAGGACCAGAAATGAAGAGTACAGGAGAGAGTATCTTGTTTATAGACAGTCTTAAAGACGATCAGTTTTATGATTTATATGCTAGACGTAAAATGTATTTAAGTAAGTAATTTTCTAATTCACAGTATTTTAACAGTGTTTTTGGATTCCTTTTATTAAATTTGTTACTATTAAGGTTTAATATATGATGAAAAAACTACTTTTTACTTTACTATTATTGGTTACATTAAGCATGTCTGTGCAGAGTCAATCTGTTGCAAATAATTTAAATGGAACGACAATTGAAGACGAATTAACAGCAATGAAGGTGTATCCTAACCCGGCATCTACGACGTTAAACATAGAGTTCTCTGCTGCTGTAAAAGGCGGAGTAATTTTAGAAGTTTATAATGTGCTAGGAAAAAGAGTGTTGTTAAAAACAATGACTCAATTAAGAACGCGTTTGTCTATTGCAGAATGGAATGACGGTGTTTATTTATTAAAAATGTCACCTGTTAATGGCGGTAAATCCGTAACCAAACGTCTTGTGAAAATATAATATAATATTTTATAACTAAAAAAAAGCCTTCATGAAAATGAAGGCTTTTTTTGTATATAATAGTGTTGTTTTTATAAAGCGATGGTTAAAAATTCTCAGGCAAATCAATCCTAACTTTATGGTCTTGTAAAATAGGTAGATAGTCTACGTGAGAGAAATCTTGGTGATCAAACTCATACTGACGTTGTTTTTTAGTTTCCATACGCTTCAGTGCTTTTAAAAAGCGTTTGACTTCGACTTTATCATTTAAAATAAGTCCAGGAACGGCTTTAGATTTACCATGTTCATCTTTAGAAACCATGGTAAAGTAAGACGAGTTACAGTGCTTTATAATTCCCGTTTGAATATTTTCTGCAATCACTCTAATACCAACAACCATTGAGGTATTACCTACAAAATTTACAGAGGCTTTCATAGTTACTAATTCGCCAACTTCAATGGGGTTTAAAAAGTCGACTGTATCGACACTTGCGGTAACGCAGTAGCTTTTTGAGTGTTTTGAAGCACAAGCAAATGCGATTTGATCCATTAAATTTAAGATGTAACCTCCATGTATTTTTCCACTAAAATTGGAATGAGAAGGTAGCATTAACTCGGATATACTGATGCGCGAGGCATCTGCTGTTTTATAATCTTTCATAATTAGTAATTAGATCGGCGTTCTTTATCTTCTTCTACTTTAGTAATAAAATACTTGGTGTCACCTAACCAAAAGAAGGTTTTGTAACGTTCAAAATACGTCAATTTTACAAACTTACCTTGCAAACGGTTTAAGTCTTTGATAACTTGTTTCTCTTTGTCTTCAACAGAGAATTCAAAACGTTGCGCTTCGGATACCCCTTGACTAATTTCGCCTTCCCATGTTTTAAATATAACCCCTTTGTTAGTAAACTTGACTAGCTCTCCAGCTCTCACGCCTTCGCTGTAAGTCGCAAAATAGATAAAGCAAAAATAGCCGGCTATAATAAGGACTACAATAATTAATGTTTTTACTAAAAATTTTATCATGATATCTATGTATTAATCGTCAGATTTTGCTCGTTTTATGATGGCTTCAGGCAATGCTTTTTTAGCTTTTGCACCTAATTTTTTTATTTTTTCAACACTGGTAACCAAGTTTCCTTTACCTTCTACTAACTTATTCATCGCAGAAGAATAATCTTTTTTGGCATCGTCAATCTTTTTTCCAACCCCTGTTAAATCGACTACTAAACCATGAAATTTATCGTAGAGCGCGCCTGCTTGACGTGCAATTTCAATAGCATTTTGTTGTTGCTTTTCATTGTTCCACATGCTATCCACCGTTCTCAAAGTCGCTAATAGGGTAGAAGGGGTTACAATAACTATATTTTTCTCGAATGCTTTATTGTATATCGAGTTGTCTGCATTTATAGCGACTGCAAACGCAGGTTCGATTGGAATAAATAGTAGGACAAAGTCAGGACTTTCGATGTCATATAAATCCTCGTATTTTTTCTCAGATAATTGGTCGACGTGCCTTTTAATAGAATTGATATGTGCTTTTAAAAATAACGCGCGTTCGTCCTCTTCAGCATTAACATAACGTTCGTAATCGGTTAAAGACACCTTACTATCAATAATCATTTTTTTATTGTCAGGTAAGTGTAGTACAATATCCGGTAGTACTCTAGAGCCATCCGCTCTGGTAAAATTTTGTTGTACAAAATATTCTCTGTCTTTTTCTAAGCCAGATTTTTCAAGAACACGTTCCAAGACCAATTCGCCCCAATTTCCTTGCATTTTACTATCTCCTTTTAAGGCTTTAGTTAAATTAGTGGCTTCTTTTGTCATTTGTTGATTTAAGTCTTTTAAACCAAGTAATTGCTCTTTTAAAGCAGAATGCATGCTAATACTTTCCTTTTGTGTATCGTCTACTTTTTTCTCGAATGTTTGAATCTTTTCTTGAAGTGGACTTAAAATGTTTTTAATATTTTCTTTATTCTGAAGGGTGAATTTCTCGCTCTTTTCATCTAAAATTTTAGTGGCTAATAGCTCAAAATCCTTACGTAATTGTTCTTGACGCAATTCGACTTCTTCGTCACGTTTTAAATTTAGTTGCTGTAAGTTTTCGAAATCGGCGTTTTTTCTAGCCAAATCTTCATTTAAAAAATCCTTTTCACGACGGATGTCTTCACGTTCTATTTCTATTTTAGAAATAGTTTGTTTCAACTCTTGTAATTGGGTAGTAAAGGTGGTGTTTTGTCTTTCGCTTTCAGCGGAATAAAATTGTTTTAAGTCAGACAATTGCTGCTGTAAGTTAGCATTGCGCTCTTCCAAAGTGCTTTTCTCACTTTTACTTTTAAGTGTAGTGAATAGCATACCTAAATACCCACCAATAGCGGCAGCGATTAAAATAGCGATAATAAGGATGATGTTGTCGTTCATTTAATGGAAAAGTAGTTTGGTCAAAGATAGTTAATTTGTGACTCAGTGAGAAGTCAAGATATTTTATATAGTAAATGCTTGATTTTGTTATAACTGAAAGTAATTAACGGTATTATCATAGATTCTTTAAAACCTTAATTAGGATGTGATACTGAAACGAGTTCAGTATGACGTTGTTTATTGCTTTAAAATTGTAATTCAGATGAAGTCTGTTCTATTTAAGATGTTTTAAAACCTTAATTAGGATGTGATACTGAAACGAGTTCAGTATGACGTTGTTTATTGCTTTGAAATCGTAATTCAGATGAAGTTTGTTCTATTTAAGATGTTTTAAAAGCTTAATTAGTATGTGATACTGAAACGAGTTCAGTATGACGTAGGTTTAGTGCTTTGTAATGCTGATTTAGGTGTAGATAATTGATTGGTAGATTTTTCGAAACTTTAATTATTATGAGATACTGAAACGAGTTCAGTATGACGTAGGTTATTGCTTTGAAATCGTAATTCAGATGAAGTTAGTTCCATTGAAGATGTTTCAAAAGCTTAATTATTATGAGATACTGAAACGAGTTCAGTATGACGTTGTTTATTGCTTTGTAATTGTAAAGCAGATGAAGTTAGTTCTCTTGAGGATGTTTTAAAAGCTTAATTAATATGAGATACTGAAACGAGTTCAGTATGATGTGGGTTATTGCTAATTCATTTTAATTAAATTAAATATGACTCAAAAACTGGAATTATTATGAGATTCTGAAACTAGTTTAGTAAGACGTGAAAATTACTTTTTCACCCTAAAACTACCTGTTTTTTCATCGAAAACAATCATATCTTCAGGAAATAGCTTAGAAAAGGCTCCTTTTTCGATTAAATTACAAGGGGTGTCGCTTATAATATTGTCTTTTGACATGACAATCATACTATCACAGAGTTGGATGGCTAAATCTATTTCATGAGAAGAAAATAGAATGGTTTTACCCGTTTCTTTGGTTAGTTTACGGAGTAGTTTTAAGATGTATACTTTATGATACATGTCCAGATGTGAGGTCGGTTCGTCTAGAATAATCAGGTCGGTGTCTTGCGCTAACGCACGTGCAATCATCACTTTTTGTAACTGACCATCACTAAGTTCAAAACATTTTTTATGTTGTAACTCTTCAATATTAGTTTGAATAATAGCGTTGCTAATTATAGTCTGATCAGCATCAGAAATGGTGCCTACCCAATTAGTATACGGTTGACGTCCTAAAGCGACTAGCTCAAAAACGGTTAGGTTTTTAGCAGTTATGGGCTCGGTTAAGACCAAACTTAGGGCTTTTGCTAGTTCTAAATTAGAATAGTCTTGTAATGGTTTTTCGTTTATTATAATTGCGCCATGTAAAGGCTCGTGAACCTTAGTTAACGTTTTTAATAATGTTGATTTTCCAATACCGTTACCACCAACTAAACCTATTAATTCTCCTTTTTTTAAAGCAATAGTAATGTTTGCCGCTATAATAGTTTGCGTTTTTTTAGTCTGATAGCCTATGGTTAGGTTATCTGTTTTAAGGATGGTATGTTGGTTTTTAGTTTCTAACACTATTTTATTTCTGCTTAAATTTTGCTTTGTTTTGTAGTTGTTTTAAAATGCCATTTTACGCTGTCTAACTAGTAACCAAATGACAACAGGCGCACCAATTAAAGAGGTAATAGCATTTATGGGTAATAAATAATCGCTATTTGGTAATTGTGCTATACTGTCGCAAATTAGCATAATAATAGCACCAAATAAAAAGACTGCTGGTAATAGTGTTTTATGGTTTGAAGTATTAAATACTTGTCGTGTAACATGTGGTATTGCTAAACCTATAAAAGCTATTGGTCCGGCAAATGCTGTAATTGTACCGGCTAACAAACTCGTGGCGATTATAATTAATAAACGACTTTGTTTAATGTTTAAACCTAAACTTTTGGCATAATTTTCACCTAGTAATAAGGTGTTTAATCCTTTAATGGATAAGATGCTGAAACCGATACCTAAACTATATAGTAATGCAAAAATCTGAAGTTCGCTCCAATCTAAATCCCCTAAACTACCAAAGCCCCAAAAAATGTATTGTTGTAATTGCTCGGCAGAACTAAAGTAGGAGAGGACACTAACAATTGCTGATGTGATACTTCCAAACATTAAACCTATAATTAAAATAGCCATGGTATCTCTAACTTTAGAAGAGACAATAAGTACTAGTAACAAGACTAAAAAACTACCTAGGCTGGCAGCAATGACTAAGCTCCATTTTGTAAGTAGGAAAGTGGCTAAAAATCCACCAAAAATACTACTTCCCAAAATAACTAAAGCTACACCCAAACTGGCGCCAGACGTAATCCCTAATACAAAAGGGCCTGCTAATGGATTTCTGAATAAGGTTTGCATTAATAATCCCGAAATCCCTAAACCAGAACCGACCAAAACAGCGGTTATAGCTTTGGGTAAACGATAATTTTGTATAATATATTCTTGATTAGACAGGCTATCTGTTGCTGTAAAAAAACTACTGACTATAGTTTTTAAAGGTATAGAAATAGACCCTAAACTAATATTAACGCAGAACAGTACCAACAGTATAATTGTTAGTATTAAGAAGCTATATGAATATTTGTTTTTCAATTAGATCGTTTTTCATTCCGTTAACTTCGGAATCACATCCAAATATAAGCTAAGATTTAAATTGGCTGTACTTTAAATGGTCCGTGTTATTACTTTAATGGTTTAAAAAAGTAAGGTGTATATTCTGGTAATAGTTCTGGATGGCAAATTTTAATAATATCTTTTAAGACTAAGTCTGGTCTAGCTAAACCGATCTCATAATATAATACACCACCTGTTTTTCCTGTCGTGTTAGAAAACGTGTAAATGGCGTTGTTTTTAAACGCATCAAATTGTGTGTAATGGGTGTTAGCTTGTTTTAAAGCGTCCATTGTTGGGTAATACGATGGGCTTAACCAAAGGTCTGCGCTTTTAGCTTTTTCAAAAACAGTTTCAAAACTTAAGGCTAAACTTCCTGTGCCTTCAGTATCTGCATATAAATAGTCCACATTAGCGTCTTTTAAAAACTGAGCTTCTGTACTTGTTCCATTGGGTAAGTACCAGACGTCTTTATGCATAGCACCACTAATTACGGTTGGTCGTTTACTAACGGTTTGTGCTAGTTTTTGCGCTGCTTTATAATCTGTTTCGATAGTTTTAAATATAGAATCGGCTTGTGTTGTTTTATTATATAATGCACCAAAAAACTTAATCCATTCGGCTTTAGCTAGTGGTGATTTTTCAACCCAATCGCCATTATAAATTACTGGGATTCTTGCTTTATTGATTGTATTTAATGATTTACTGGTACCATCAACACCAAAACCAATGACAACATCAGGATTTAGACTAAGTAACACTTCTGTGTTTAGGCCTTCGTTTTTACCTAATTCTCTAACGCTTCCATTATCTATACGTTGTCTTGTCTTTTCTGAGGAGACATAATCTGTTCCAGGAAATCCGATTAAGGTTTCTTCTTCATTTAATAATTCTAAAGCAGGAATATGAGTGGTCGAGGTCACAACAATACGTTTAACCGGCGTTATGATAATACCATCATATTCGCCTTTCATAAAAGATCTTTTGGCCGCTTCTTCTTTAGAAATTAAAACATAACGGTATGTTTTTTCAGCATTAGGCCAAGGATTATTAATTTTTAAAACCTTAAAATCACTTACAGTGGAAATGCTAAATCCTTCCGCGTAAGCAATAGTATTACTTACTTTTTGAGTTGTTGGATTTTGTGTCGGTGGGAGTTTAACAGGAATACCTTTGTCTTCTTTACAATTTAGAAAGAATAAAGCCGAGAATAGAAGTAGTAAAAAAGTTTTGTTTTGTAACATTGGTAACACGTTATCGGAATAAATTCCTTTAGATTTATATAAAATTCTAGTTATGAGGGACGGTTCAAATTTAACAATATATATAGTAGGAGGAATTATATTATTACATTTTTTAGTGGGCTTTGTTTATTTGATTTATAAAATGAACAAGAAAAAATAGGAAAAACATCATTTTAAATAGTACTTTTGCGTCGAATTTTGGTTTCATTTATTTTTTTTTGAATGAATTAAAAGGGAATCTGGTTTAACTCCAGAACTGTTCCCGCAACTGTAAGCTACAACGCTTGTTATTATACTTCATGTCACTGTCTGTTTTTAGATGGGAAGACCAATAACAAGACGCAAGTCAGGAGACCTGCCAAATTCATCATCTAATTAGACTTTCGGGAGAAGGGTCTTTAAGATTTATGAAAAAAACAATTGTATTATTACTTTCGATATGTTATAGTGTTGTGTCTTTTGCACAAACACAAATAGACTCTATCCAATATTTAGACGAAATTGAATTGAGTGATATTAAGCTGAAACATAATGCTGCTGGATTTAAAGTTACTGTTTTAAATGATTCTGTTTTAAGTAAGAATCAATCAAGCTTTACTGATTTATTGCGCTTTAATTCTAACCTCTACTTTAAAGAAAACGGTTATGGGATGGTGTCGTCCCCTTCGTTTAGAGGGACAAATGCCTCGCAGACTGCTGTAATTTGGAATGGTATAAATATTAATTCGCAATTAAATGGTCAGACAGATTTTAGCACTATAAATACTAATAACATTAATCAAGTTGTTATTAGAAATGGAGGCGGTAGTGTGCAATATGGAAGCGGTGCAATTGGTGGAAGTGTGCATTTGAATAACAATTTAAATTTCAGTAAACATTTAAAAAATGATGTAAAAATAAACTATGGTAGTTTTGAAACTAAGAATATCAGTCTTGTTACAGATTATGGACAAGATAAATTTGCTTTTAATTTAGGATTGAATTATATCGATTCTGAGAATGACTATAAATATTTAAACTCAGATCAAGTGAATGAAAATGGGGCGTTTAATAATTTAAGTCTTAATGTTAATTTGGGTTATTTTATTTCTGAAAAAGATGTAATTAAATTATATCATCAGTCTTTTATTGGTGACCGTGATTTTTCTGGAACAACTACAACACCATCTAAAAGTAAATTTGAAGATATAAATTCTAGGTCTATGTTAGAATGGGTTAGAACGGACCATTACTATAAATCTAATTTTAAAGTAGCATATTTAAAGGAGTATTTTGAATATTACCAAAATCAAGATTCTGACTTTTTTACATTCGGACAGGTAAATACTTTTTTAGTTAAGCATAATTTTAATTATAAAATATCTAAGCGGTTAAGTGTTACTAGTATTTTAGATTATAACACCTTTAAAGGTGAAGGAAGTAGTTTTGGTAACCCTGATAGGTCTATATTTTCTGCAACAGGATTGCTACAATATAATCTTAACTCTAATTTAAACATAGGCTTTAATGTAAGACAGGATGTAAATTCGGATTTTAAAAGTCCATTATTGTTTTCAGTGGATGCATTAATTGGTGTTACAGAGTATTACAAAATTAAAATTAACGGATCTAAAAACTATAGAATCCCAACATTCAATGATTTGTTTTGGCAGCCAGGTGGAAATTTAGATTTGGTACCAGAATCGTCCTATCAAATAGATTTAGGACATGTTTTAGATTTTGATTGGTTGCATTTACAATTAAATACATATTACATAAAATCAAAAAATTTGATACAATGGAAACCATCTAATTCTGGTTTTTGGTCACCACAAAATATTGCTGAAGCTCATAGTTATGGGTTAGAGTTAGGTATAGGTGTTACCAAGAAAATTAATAATCATCAATTAAAACTTAGTTCTAATTATTCTTATACAGTATCAGAAAACTTAGAGACAAAAAAACAATTAATTTATGTGCCATTCCATAAAGCCAATGCAACAATTGCTTATTGTTTTAAAAGGTTGAGTACGTATTATCAACACCTTTTTAATGGATCAGTTTTTACAACATCAGACAATTTAGAAGGTCCTTTTTATAGTTTAGAGTCTTTTAATGTATCCAATTTTGGCGTCAATTATAAAGTATTGCAACATTCTGATCATCAAATTGATTTAGGATTAAAAGTGAATAACGTATTTAATAAACTATATCAAAATGTGGCATTTAGACCAATGCCAAATCGAAATTTTAATATTCAATTACACTATAAATTTTAAAACAAATTATGAAAAAAGTCATTTACTCAATTGTAACCTTGTCATTATTAGTCTTTTCTTGTTCTAATGATGATGATGCATTTATGCCATCAGAACCTTTAGGAGCTTATGAAAACGGAATTTTAGTTAGTGGAGAAGGCGGACCATCTTCAATTTCTTATATATCAAATGATTTTTCTGTAACAGAAAATCAAGTGTATTTTAATGTCAACGATGAAAACTTAGGGGTGTATTTGCAATCTGTTGGATTTAATGATGATAAGGCATATGTAGTGGTTGATGCAGGAACAATTACTATTATTAATCGTTATACATTTGAAAAATTAGGAACGATAGATACAGGATTAACTTTACCAAGATATATTGCTTTTGATGGAACAACTGCTTACGTGTCTGATTGGGCTGATCCAAATAATGCAACAGATGATTACGTAGCTGTTGTCGATTTAAACTCAAACACAGTAACTTCTACTATAGCTGTATCAGAAGGGCCAGAACAAGTTTTAGTAAATGCAAACAAATTATATGTATCTCATAAAGGAGGTTATAATGTTAATAATGTTGTATCCGTAATCAATACAATAGATAGCTCTCTAGAAACTATAACAGTTAACGATGTGCCTGATGAAATGTTTATTGATAATCAGGGACATTTAATAGTGTTGAGTTCTGGAGCAAATCAATCTTGGTTAACACCTCCAGTTGAAACAGTAGCATCAATTACAAGAATTGATTTAAATGATAATTCTATAATTTCTAATATGGAGTTTTCTGAAGGACAACATCCTGGTTTAATGACTTATAGTGACGGTAATGCTTATTATGTCTTAAATAATGGAGTATATAGTTTATCTGATAGCGATACTAGTTTACCAGCTGCTTCATTGTTTAATATTACTGCTGGTTATGCTTATGGTTTGTCTGTTAAAAACAACCTTTTATATGTAACAGATGCTAGTTTTACAGAGAATAGTACTTTAAAAGTATATGATATCCCTGCAGGAACAGAAACAAATAGTTTTGATGTTGGATTAGGAGCTTCTAAAATTTACTTCAACTAATAATTAATCAATAACAAACCACCAATCAACCACAAAAAATGCCTCTAAGTTATTTAGGGGCTTTTTTATATGCATTAAATAATTTTTCGAGTCTAAATAACAAAATTAAGTGCTGAAATCTTCATTTTTACTTGTGGAGTGAAACAAAATGTATAATTCGATTACTATCTCGCATTAAAATTATTGAATGGGAAAATAAAAATAAACAAACTAAAATTTTAAATACATGAAAAAAAAATATCTATTCGTATTAACATTTATCATTAGCGTATTAGGCTTTTCTGGCTATGCTCAGAATTATGATAATGGTGTTTTTATATTAAATGAAGGTATGTTTGGTACTAATACAGCTTCAGTTTCATTTTTAAATGATTCTGGAACACTAGATAACGATGTTTTTACAACAGGAAATCCGGGACAAGATATTGGACAATTAGGGCAAGGTATGGGATTTGATGGCGATAATGCGTACATCATTGGAAGTGGAAGTAGTGAGGTTAATGTTGTAAATAGTGAAACATTCGCACACATTGCAACGGTAACAACAGGTTTTAATAATCCAAGATATATTGCGTTTGATAATGGGTTTGGCTACATAACTGATTGGGGTGATCCAGGAGTTACCACAGACGATTATGTTGCAGTAATGGATTTGTCAACAAATACAGTGGTAAGCACAATAGCGGTAGTAGAAGGACCAGAAAGAATTGTAAAAAAGAATAATCAATTATTTATAGCACATCAAGGGGGGTATGGTTTTGGTACTGCAGTGTCTATAATAGATTTAACAGATAATAGTGTATCTCAAATAACAGTTGGGGATATTCCTAATTCTATTTCAGTAGACGACGATTACGTGTATGTGCTTTGTGGCGGGAAACCTGCTTGGTCTGGAGATGAGACTTTAGGGCAATTATATAGAATCGACTTAACAGATTACTCTGTAATGACTATTTCAGATTTTGCTGCAACTGAGCGCCCAAATTATTTGCAAGTTGATAATGGAGAAGCTTTTTATGTCTTAAATAATAATATTTATAATTTCGATTTTACAGGAAGTTTACCAACGACTGCTTTTATTGATACATCTGCTCAAAACGTAACTTTAGCTTATGGTTTGTCTTTAATTGATGAGACATTATATTTAGCGGATGCTGAGGATTATGTAAGTAATGGTAAAATAAGAACCTATACTACATTGGGGGTTTACCAAAACGAGTATATAGTAGGTCTTATTCCAAACGGCGTTTATAAAAATGAAATGGCACTAGGTATATATGCGCCACCTGCAGATCAGACTGGATCGACTGCGATTGCACAGGATAGTCCATTATTTTTAGAATGGGCAACTGGAGCGACTATAACAAGAGGATTAATTAATATTTCTAATCCTTCTGCAACGGATGGTGGTAGCAATTATGCTACCTTCGGGACATCAGATTCTGCTTTAGGTATGGCAGATGGAGCTGTAGTAAGTCTAGGAGATGGAGGTCAAGCAATTTTAACATTTGATACGCCAATTATAGATGGTACAGGTTTTGATTTTGCTGTTTTTGAGAATAGTTTTAGTGATACTTTTTTAGAATTAGCTTTTGTTGAGGTAAGTTCAGACGGGGTTAATTATTTTAGATTCCCATCTCATAGCCAAACACAAACAGACACACAAGTAGGTGGTTTTGGAAGTGTTGATGCGAGATATGTTAATAATTTGGCTGGAAAATACCGTTCTGGATTTGGTACTCCTTTTGATATTAGTGATATCGATGATTCAGCCTTATTGGATAAAAATAATATTACACATATTAGAGTTATAGATGCTGTTGGATCTATAGATCCTGCATATGCGACTTATGATTCTTATGGGAATATAGTTAACGAACTTTTTTCTACACCTTATACTTCTAGCGGGTTTGATTTAAATGCTATTGGTGTTATAAACAAGAATACATTGGGTGTGAATTCTTTTTCAAAAGAAATAAAAATAACACTATATCCTAACCCGACAACGTCTCAATTTTATGTTTCAGAGACAGGTTTAGTATCTGTTTATTCTTCTGAAGGACGTTTGGTTTTAAAGAAAAATGTGGAGTCTACTAATGTTCCGGTAAATATCGAAAATTTAACTTCAGGAATTTATATCGTAAATATTACTTCTGACAAAGGAAGTGCTACGCTTAAAGTTGTTAAAAAGTAAGTCAGATTAAAAACAAATAAAAAGCCTCTAAAATAATTTAGAGGCTTTTTTGTGTTTTAGACCATAGTTAATGGTTACGGAATTAAGTCACAATACCAAACACCATAGGTTTCGGCATCACTTTTACAAACAGAATTACCAGCGGTTTTAGGCGCATTATACTCACGATAAACTTTTTCTCCGATGGTAAACGGGATCGGATTTTTAAAGATTGGACCATCAAAACAAAAGGTATGGAACTCGCCATTTTCTCCACATGGATCAACACCTTCAGGTAAATTATCTACAAAATGCTCGTCTATAATCGTTCCTACAAAATTTTGGTCAAAGTATTTAGAATTGGCACAAACGACTATTGTTTTAAAGCCCAGCTCCAAAAACTCTGTAATAAGTTGTTTTGTGTCCCGTTTCCATAACGGAAAGACCGTTTTTATATTTTGTGTGGCTAATTGTGTTTCTCTGTAGATTTTTAAATCCTCTAAATAAATATCACCAAAGGCACTATGGGTAAATTGCTCTTCTTTTAATGCCGTTATTGTTTGTAACATAATGTCTTCATAGGTTTCCATACTAGGCATTTCTGGAAGTTCTATAAGGATTGCTTTTATATTTAAAGCATTAGTTTGTGCTGTTAATAGTTCTTGTCTTAAACCATGCATTGTGACACGGTTATAATGGGTGTTGACGGTTGTAATTAGTTGTTCAACAGCATAAGAATCGTCTTGTAATAAGTGGTAAAGGGCTAAAGCCGAATCTTTGCCAGAGCTCCAATTAAAGTATGTTTTATGACGCAATAGGTATAGGTTTTAATTTCATGTCTAAACTTAAAAAGCCTCTAAAGTTATTTAGAGGCTTTTTTGTTGTTATTTAAAGATATTAGGGAGGTCCTTATCATTGAGATACATATTATCTCTAGTTAGCGTTTGTGTATTAGAGTTTTCAAAGATAGTAAATTGACTATTAGTTTCAGTCGTACCAAATCGTCCATTACCAGTTAAGTGTTGTATCGCTCTTGCTAAAAGAGGCTCGTCTTGTTGTCCTAAAACGCCATAATTAGAAACCGTTTCTCCTAATTCAATAGTTGGAATTAACCCAGCTTCAAATTGATAAAAACCAGCCGCATTTTCATTGCGACCAACTAAAGGTTGCATCGCCCAGATATGATTTGGATTGATACCTGTTGTACATGAGTATGCGCAATCTGGACTATCATAAAGGGTTATAGAAAATTCGTTTTTTCCTCTAGTAGCACTTCCAATATGGACAACTTCAATATGAGGGTTTAGGCCATTAATAACTAACTCGCTTGCAGAAGCAGAACTATATTGTGCCAATATATATACTTTATTAAGGTTAAGTGTGTTAATTGCTGTTCCGTCGGTTAATTTATCTACAAAATTTCTTGACACCTCTTCATCCGTTAATGCCGCCTGTATTTTGTTATTCCACTGTTGTTTTAAAAATAAATCAGAGGTAGGTTTGCCGGCAATCATACTGGATAAATTAATTGCAGAGCCTACGCTTCCTCCTGGGTTATAGCGTAAATCTAAAACTAACTCTTGTACGCCTTCCGCTAAAAATTGTCCAAAAGCATCATTAAGCTGCTGGTCAAAATTACTTGTAAAACGATTATACATTAAATACCCCACTTTTATACCGTCTACGGTAAACGTATTGGTTATAAATATTGGGTTTTCTTCGTACACTTGTTTTGTTAATGTTACTGTTTCGCCAGTTAATACTAAATTATCACTACTATCTATTTCGGCTAGACCGATAGTATAAGTATCATTACTAGAAAATAACAAGTTAGTGTAGTTGGTTTGCGTTAGTGTCGTACCATCAACAGTTAAAAATAGATCACCACGTTGTAAGTCTGATGCCGATGCGTCCGTGTTTGGTAGTATGTATTGTATAGCTCCAAAAACTTGTGGTCCCCCGTCTATTAAACCTAATCCAAATTCCATTCCGTTACTTTTAGATATCCCATTAAGAGCATTGTTTAAAGTAAAATAGTCGTCAACAATCCAACTAAAGCGGTCATCACTATGTTGTAAATCGTCAAAAAGAGCATTTGGCGAACTGTAACCATCCAAATAAGACGTGTAATCGTCAGTATTAGAAAATCTGTTGTCCGCTAAGTCAGGGACTTCATTTTGCCATAGATACCAAAGATTTAAACCTTTCCAAACAAAATCTTTTATATCATTATCAGGAATTAAGTTATCATCTTGATCCTCAAAACAAGCCGTGATACTAAAGCATGCTAATAATAGTATGGTATAAATCCAAGTCTTTTTAATAGTCATATTTTTCTTTTTTCTTTATAAATGTACTTACTTTATTTAATATTTGAAATAAATTGTAACAAATTTAATTATCGGTCGTCGTAATAGAAACCAACCAACCAGAATGACACAGTTAGAGTTTTTAAAAATAGTAATGCCTTTTAAGGATAAGGTTTTTCGTTTAGCAAAACGATTACTAGTGTCTCGGGAGGAAGCTGAAGATGCCACGCAGGAAGTGATATTAAAACTATGGAAGAATAAAAGTAAAATAGAAAATTATAAAAATGTGGAAGCATTTTCCATGACGATGACTAAAAACTTTTGTTTAGATAAATTAAAATCTAAACAAGCGCAAAATTTAAAAATAGTACATAGTAACTATCAAGATCATAGTGTTGCATTACAAAAGCAGATAGAAGTAAATGATAGCTTACAATGGGTTGCTAAGATTATTGAAGAATTGCCAGAACAACAAAAAATGGTCGTGCAGTTAAGAGATATAGAGCAATACGATTTTGACGAAATTGCAAAAATGCTAGATATGAATCCTACAGCAGTACGTGTAGCCTTATCAAGAGCAAGAAAAATAATAAGAGAAAAATTAACTAGTACACATAATTATGGTGTTAAATAATATAGACGACTTACTAGAAAAGTACGAGAATGGTGAAACCACTCTAAAAGAAGAAGCACAGTTAAAAAACTATTTTAAGCAAGAAACTGTCGCTCCACATTTAGAGCATTATAAAGCCATTTTTGGATACTATACGGTAAACCAACAAGAGACTTTTACTAAAAACGTGCCACTAAACCCTAAAAATAAATATAATATTAAGTGGTTAAGCGTTGCAGCAGTAGCAGTATTAATGGTTGGTATTTATTTTAATAGACCCAAAGAGGATGTTATCACAGCTGCTGATAGGTTGGCTTATAGTCAAGTAAAATCATATCTAGAGTTAGTGTCTAAAACTTTTAATAAAGGGACCTCGCAAGTTAATTACTTAGGTGTTATTAATAAAGCTGGCACACAAGTTGACTATTTAAAAGAGATGGAGAACCCAATTGGAAGAATCCTTAAAATTAATGAAAAATAAACTTAATAACTAAAAATACAAATACGATGAAAAAATATATAACAATAACACTAATGGCAATAGTAATGATGCCATTAACAGGAATGGCTCAAGATGTCTTTGAGAAATATAGCGATAGCGATAAAGTAAGTTACGTGTCTATAAAACCTAAGATGTTTCAAATGCTAGCTAAAATAGATATTGATACAGACGATGCAGAAGCTAAAGCTTATATGGAGATGGTAAACAGTATTACCAGTTTTAAAACGATGGCTACAGGAGATTTGACTATTGCTAAAAGTATCACTAAATGGGTCACAACAAGAAGTACAACTTTAGAAGAGTTAATGGAAGTTAAGGATAATGGTGTTGTTATGAAGTTTTACGTGAAGCAAGGTAAAGATGAAGATCACGTTAGCGAATTACTGATGTTTATTAATGGATTAGATGCCGTAACTAAAGGATCTGATATCGAAATTAACGGCGAAAAGCGTACACTCGAAACTGTTGTAATCTCATTGACAGGGAATATTGATTTAAATCAAATTTCTAAATTAACTCAAAAAATGAACCTTCCAGGAGGTGAGGAGTTAGAAAAGAAAAGTAAAAAATAACACTATGAAAAAAGCAATCAAATCAATTGTAACTCTTTTTATTTTAACAGTAGTATTGGTCAGTTGTAAAGACGAAAACTCTATACAAACCTACTTTGTAGATCATCAAGAATTACCAGGCTTTATGTCTCTTGACGTCTCTACAGATATCATTGATTTTACGAAGGCTAATTTAACAGAAGAAGAACAAGAGACGTATCAATCGGTAAGTAAATTAGACATATTAGCTTATAAGTCAACTTCAGGAAACGTAGCGGCTTATACAGAAGAATTAGCGAAAGCTAAAGTTGTTTTTGGAAACAAAAAATATGAAGAGTTGATGGAGTTTAAAGATAATGGCGTTAATGTTAATATTAATGTTATTCAAAACGGAGCGGCTATAGATGAGTTTTTAGTGTTAGCAAGTTCTAAAGAGATGGGGTTTACTATTTTAAGAATAATTGGAGACGATATGAAACCGGAACAATTAATTAAGTTAAGCTCTAAACTACAAAACGCGGATATTGATAAAGGTGAAATTGAAGGTCTGATGTCCTTTTTTAAATAAACAAAGCACCTTTTAGGTTAGACTACAAGTAAAAAGGCTTATCCAATGGATAAGCCTTTTTAAATTAAGTGATATTAGGATTATTTTTTCTTTTTCGGTTCAAAAAAAGCATCATCAGTTTCTGGCTTTTTTACCACGACCAAATTAATAATCACTACTAAATATGCAATAATAACAATAGCTATGTAAACCGGATGATTTAGAACACCCGTGATTCCTCCTATAAAAAAGAGTAGTAAAGTTATAGTACAAAGTACCATAGAAGCATTATCATTTAGCATACGTATTATATTCCGGTATAGTTACTTGGTGATATTGCTTTTAATTCTGTTTTGATAGCATCACTAACGTCTAATGTATCTATAAAATTAGAAATAGAGGCTTTATTAATAGCGTCGTTAGTTCTAGTTAATCCTTTTAAAGCCTCGTAAGGATTAGGGTAACCTTCACGTCTTAAAATGGTCTGAATAGCTTCTGCTACAACTGCCCAATTGTTTTCAAGGTCTTGTGCAAATTTAGGCGCATTAAGTAATAATTTACTTAATCCTTTTAAAGTTGATCCAAAACCAATTAAAGTATGTCCAAAAGGAACTCCAACATTACGTAATACAGTACTATCTGTTAAATCACGTTGTAATCTTGAAATCGGTAATTTAGCCGATAAATGCTCAAAAATGGCATTAGCCATACCTAAGTTACCTTCACTGTTTTCAAAATCAATAGGATTTACTTTATGTGGCATGGCGCTACTCCCAACTTCTCCCGCTTTAATTTTTTGCTTAAAGTACTCCATAGATACATAAGTCCAAATGTCTCTATCTAGATCTATAACAATAGTATTGATACGTTTTAAACAATCAAACAAGGCGGCCATATGGTCGTAATGCTCGATTTGGGTGGTAGGGAAGGAGTGGTGTAAGCCTAGTTTTTCTTGTACAAACGTTCCTCCAAAAGCTTTCCAATCTATCGCTGGGTAAGCCACTTTGTGTGCGTTAAAGTTTCCTGTTGCACCACCAAACTTAGCAGCACTTGGGATGTCATTTAATAAGTTAAATTGCTCTTCCATACGGACAGCAAAAACTTCTATTTCTTTTCCTAAACGTGTTGGAGACGCCGGTTGACCATGCGTTCTAGCCAACATAGGGATGTCTTTCCACTCTTCTGCAAGACGCTTTAATTCGTTTAAAACATTAAAATATTCTGGGACGTAAGCCTCATTCATTGCATCCTTAATACTTAGCGGGATAGCAGTGTTGTTAATATCTTGAGACGTTAATCCAAAATGGATAAACTCTTTAAATTCACTTAAACCTAAAGCATCAAATTTATCTTTAATAAAATACTCAACCGCTTTAACATCGTGGTTGGTTACTTTTTCAATGTCTTTAATAGCTTGAGCATTCTCAGTTGTAAAAGACTTGTAGATGTCACGCAGTGCTTCAAATTTACTGCTATCTACGCCTTGTAGCTGAGGTAATGGGATTTCGCATAATGCAATAAAATATTCGATTTCGACTAAAACACGATATTTTATTAAAGCTTCTTCAGAGAAAAAATCTTGTAGTTTTTCAATTTTATTTCGGTAACGACCATCAATTGGAGAGATCGCATTTAGTTGATTTAAAGACATATAAATAGTTGTTTTTTAACAAGCTATAAATATAGTTTTTTTAATGGGAAGACTAAAGGATTACGCTTTAAGAATTTAATAAATATTATAGATTTACTGTTTTATTTTTTTTAAAATAAGCCTAGCTCTAGCTTTAAAAGCCGCACTTTGGTTGGCAAAATCGCGTTCTAAAATGGTTGTTAATTCAGGATACACCCAATCATAGTCTTTACCAAATAAAAATAAGGTGGTCATACTGTAAGCTTTTGTAGCGACTTTAATATCATTAATTAAATAGTCAAAACAGACTTCAATAATTTTTTCCCGATGTGTCGGAAGTAAGGCCGCTTTTATTTTAGAAGGCGTTTTTCCATAGTAGGCTATGGCAAGGTATTGACATATTTTAGCGACAGGTCGTTCTGCCGAATCTAAATGGACTTTACCCATGTTTTGGGTAAACCGATCTAAGTAGGGGATTAGGGCTTCTAGATTTTTGGCACACATAAACTCTAATATCCATCCCGCACGAGGCGATATTTTGTTGTCTACCATAAACAAGATATCTAGTGTTTTAGAGATCAAAGTCGTGTCTGAAAGCAGTAGCTGCGCATAATGTAAACGCTTTTCGCGTGAATGATCCACGTAATTTAATTCTTGATATAAAGCGTCGGTAGTCAAAGATTTCTTATTTTTAGAGCTTAAAAATAAGGAAAATGAAAATACTTAAAAAGATAGGTCTAGTTTTATTACTAGCTTTTGTCATTGCTCAATTTTTTTCACCAGAAAAAAATGAAGGGAATACAGAAGACTTAACTGCTTTTTTAGCAGAGACAAAGCCATCTGCTGAGGTTAAAACTATTTTAGAAAACACGTGTTTTGATTGTCACACTAGCAATACAAACTATCCTTGGTATAACGCAATAACACCAGTTAATTTTTGGTTAGCAGAGCATATTGAGGATGGACGTAAACACTTAGATTTTTCTAAATGGTCAGATTATTCTATTAAAAAGAAAGATCATAAATTTGACGAATTAGCAGAAGAAGTTGAAGAAAAGAAAATGCCTTTACCAAGTTACACGTATACACACGGTGACGCTAATCTAACAGATGCACAAATTAAAGCAGTTGTGGATTGGGTAAAGGAAGTAAGACTAGGTTATGCTTTAGCACCACAACCTCAGTAATATTTTCTTCAAGAATTAATTAATTTATAAATCTCCCTTTAATTGAATCCAACATTATTAATAGTGGGCTTTGTTTGGCCTGAACCAAAAAGTTCTGCAGCAGGTAGCAGAATGATGCAGCTTATTGAAGTTTTTCAATCGGCTAATTATGATATTACTTTTGCGTCTGCTTGTAGTAAAACAGACCATGCCTTTGACTTATTAAGTATTGGTGTAAAAACAGAAAACATTATACTTAATGATAGTAGTTTTGATGCTTTTGTGAAAAATTTAAACCCAACTATTGTGTTATTTGACCGTTTTATGGTGGAAGAACAATTTGGTTGGCGTGTGGCAGAACACTGTCCAGATGCATTAAGATTACTTGATACCGAAGATTTACATAGTTTACGTAAAGGACGCCAGCAGGCTTTAAAAGATAATAAATCTTTTAATAAAAGCTATTTGCAAAATGATACTGCAAAACGAGAAATTGCAAGTATTTTGCGTTGTGATCTATCATTTATTATTTCTCAAGTAGAAATTGAAATATTAGTTAATCAATTTAATATTGACGAACGTTTATTATACTATCTACCATTTTTGTTAGATCCGATTTCTTCGGACACACAAAAAAAATGTTCTAGTTTTAAGGATAGAAATCATTTTGTGACCATCGGTAATTTTATGCATCCTCCTAATTTTGATGCTGTATTGTTTTTGAAAACAGATATCTGGCCACTTATAAGAGCCAAATTGCCTAAAGCAGAAATGCATATCTATGGGTCTTATGTTTCTGAAAAAGCAAAACAACTACATAACGACAAGGACGGTTTTTTAATAAAAGGCTTTACGGAAGACGTTAATCAGGTTATGCAGGATGCCAAAGTCTGTTTAGCACCTTTGCGTTTTGGAGCTGGGTTAAAAGGGAAGTTAATAGATGCCATGATAAATGGGACACCATGCGTGACAACGACTATTGGAGCAGAAGGGATGTATGGCACATTAAAAGATACTAATGCGTTTATTGAAGATGACGCAAAAGCATTTGCTATACAAGCAGCCGAGTTGTATTCCAACAAAATATATTGGAACGGTAAACAGAAAAATGGATTTATGATTGTAAATACATTGTATGATAAAGCTATCTACACTAAAGATGTATTACATAAAATAGATGCTCTGCTGTCAGATTTACAAACGCATAGACAACAGCACTTTTTAGGGCAAATATTAATGCACCATATGATGCAGAGTACTAAGTATATGAGTAAGTGGATAGAAGAGAAAAATACAGAAAAAGTATAATACAAATAAGATAATGTCATACGTTATCTAGATTTTATAATATAAAAAAGAGCTAAGATTTAAAACCTTAGCTCTTTTTTTATGTTTTTACTAGTTGTAATTAATACAGGGTATTTGTTTACTACTAAGCCGTAACTTCACTTTTTTTAATTTTTCTAAAAGGGAAAGAGTTGAAAATACTACGCTTAGCAAAACGCGTTTGCTTATCACTTTGAGAAAATTTGATGTATAAACCTTTATTTACACCAAAATACTCGTAAGTATCACCATTTAAAAAAGTAATCTCTAATAATAACCCTTTATGTTTCCAATCCATAATTGGACTAGTTACAGTGACAGCATACTCTTCTTTGTTAGCCTCAATCGTTTCAGGAGAGATACTTACTAAAAAGTGGTAACCATCAATAACTTTTCTACTCATTAATTCAGCTTCTTGAGCTTTTTCGTCACCCGATTGAAATTTATCAGGATGCCATTCTTTAACTAAATTACGGTAAGATTTTTTTAAAGTTTTTAAAGATAAATCTTGATCTACGTCAAATAGTTTTTTGTACTCATTAATACGCTTCATAACAGGTGCTTTTTTTAATAAGGCGCGAAAGTACTCTTTTGTTTTGAATTGACTGTTAGAAAGTTGTGAAAAACTTCACTTTATTTTGATTTTTTATTTATAACTAACACTAGATTAGATTATTTGAGATAATTTAAACAGTCATTGCCTAAATGTAATAGCATTTAAAAACCGAGTGTTCGTTTTTTTAGAAGGCTATAATTTAATGACTAATTGTCGGATTGGATTTTTTTTTAATGAAGTATTAGAGTTTTATATTAGTCTTGTTCAAATTCTATATCGACATCAAAATAGTTTGGGTTGTTGTTTATTTCAAATAGATTTCCAGAAATTTCAACACCTTTAAAGTCTGGTAAAATTCTAACATTTTCGTTAGTCACTTTTTTAATCTTATATGGGAAGTGATATCTTGATTTAAATCTAATCATATCCGCCATAGGATTTTCTTTAGTCATAGTCGTGTCTTTATTTTTTTCTGCTTCAATCAGTCCTTCAGGGCTTATTTTTAGAGAAAATAGTTTTCTATTAAAGATGGTATTGTAAGATTTATTAAAGTCGGGTATTTCATTCCCTTCTCCTTTTTTTAGATCACCAGTTTTACTAGATAATAGCTCTAATTCTTTAATGTTTTGACCTTTTAATTTTTCTGCAAACAATTTTAATTCTGAGACGTTTGCAAAATCATAATTAATTTTCATTTCAAATTTTTTAGCTATAGAATCTACTTTTATATACACGCTAAAATTTTCTAATTGTTTTATTTTTTCTTGTTTTTCTTTACTTAATTTTGAGATGCTATCTTTTTTAGTTTCTAAAAAATCAGAGAAGACAATTAAAGTATCTAACTGTTGATTATTTTCTCCTTGTTCCGTGCTTTCTCCCATTTTCATCATTTCAGATAGATCAAATCCTAGGCTGTATTTTCCACTTCCGTTAGCTTCAAATCTTGTTTCTTGTACAATTTCACAGCTTGTTAGCATAAATAGTGATAGGGTAAATAGGATCGTTTTAATAGTTTTCATTTATCTGTAATTTTACAAGGGTTTAATTGGTTATTTACTTAAATCAGGAACTAAAGTAATATATTTAAATCAGACAATAATAAAGTATGAATAAATTTGAAAAGAGGTCAGAAGTAATACTTAATTTGAGAAGGTGTTAGTTGTCCTTTTTTATGTTTTCCTTAATATCAATTAAATACCCTCTAAACATTTCTGCACGGGTTGTTAAGTGTATCATTTTATTTTTGTGTATTATGATATAATTAGGTTCTTTCCCATTACAATAACCATTTGCGGATTCAAAAGCTTTTAGTAGTTTGTTTTTGGCATTAGTGGCGGTGGTATTATTTTCAAATTGATAAACCCGCATTGTAAAGTCAGGATAATAATTTTCAGGTTTAGTTTCTGTTCTTTTTACATAATACTGTTTTATTCCGTTGCCTGCAATCGTTATTATGATGTTGTCTTTACAATTTTTATAAGATTTACTTTTGAGTAATTTTATGTCTTCAATTTTAAATTTTTGTTTGTCCAAATAAGGTTGTAGTATGGATATTAACCCAGTATCATTGATTGATTTATTAGATTTTAAAATTTCAGTTGTAGTCTTTTCATTCGGAATATCCCACTGTCGTAAGTCGGCAATAGGTTTAGTTTTAATAGGTTTTTCAATTGAATCATTAATTATAATAGGTTTTAATGTAATTTTTTTATTCGGATCTCTACAAGACATTAAAATAAAAAGTATTATTATGTTTAGAATATATTTCATATCAAGTGTAGCTATAGTTGGCTTTTAGACCCATTAGGTTTTATAAACAAATAATTCTGAATATAGTTGAGATGTAAGACGTCTACAACGCTTTATTGATTATTCGGAGAATAAGTTTTTTTTGTATACCGTTTATTTCAAATAACACCATTTTTTATTTCTCCAAAAGCATTAGTTTCTATTTCCGAAATGAGAACTGGCGGAAATTTGTCGGCGTATTTCCCTATATAGATTCTCAAAAGTGCATCTTTTTTTGAGACAGAGTCAGCAATTGAATTAAAAATTAAATCAATGGTTTTAAAATAGTCTAATAGTCATTTTAACTTCTATTCACTTGTAAATATGGTAATTAGCGCTTATCTGCTGTTTCGTAATGATAGGGTAAACTATATTTATTGTCCAAACGTCATGGTAACAAAATTACTTTTTTAAGCTGTAGTTGGACCATAATATTTTTTACGCAACCAAAAGGACACGCGTACCAATAAAATTAAGGCTGGTACTTCAACCAAAGGACCAATAACTCCCGTAAAGGCTTGCCCTGAATTTAAACCAAAAACCGCAATAGCAACTGCAATGGCTAATTCAAAATTATTACCTGCTGCGGTAAAGGCAACAGCTGCTGTTTTATCGTATGTTGCTCCAGTCGCTTTGGTTACAAAAAATCCAATAATAAACATTAGTGTAAAATAGATAAGTAACGGTACAGCAATAATTAATACATCCATTGGAATTTCTACAATCAATTCTCCTTTTAAAGAAAACATAACGACAATAGTAAATAGAAGAGCAATTAATGTTATTGGTGAAATGGTGGGGATAAATTTAGTCGTATACCAATCGTCTCCTTTTAGTTTGACTAATATCAATCGGCTTAGTATACCCATTACAAATGGAATACCTAAGTATATAGCAACACTCTCTGCAATTGTGGCAATTGAAATATCAATAATAGCGCCTTCAAAGCCAAAATAGGGTGGAAGTACGGTTATAAACAACCACGCGTAAAAACTATAAGCAAAGACTTGGAAAATACTGTTTAAAGCGACTAAACCAGCACCATATTCGCTACTGCCTTCTGCTAGATCATTCCAAACTAAAACCATAGCGATACAACGTGCTAATCCAATTAAGATTAATCCAACCATATACTCTGGGTAATCACGTAAAAATGTAATGGCTAAAACAAACATTAAAACGGGGCCAATAATCCAGTTTAAGATAAGAGAAATAGACAGGATTTTGGTGTTTCTAAATACTTTTGGTAATAAGGCATAGTTTACTTTTGCTAACGGTGGATACATCATTAATATCAAACCAATAGCAATAGGTATGTTTGTTGTTCCGCTGCTAAACGCGTTTATAATGTTGGGAAATGTTGGTATAAAATAACCTAATCCAACACCAATAGCCATGGCTACAAAGATCCATAAGGTTAGATTTCGGTCAAGGAAACTTAATTTTTTATTAGCCATTTTTAAGAATTTATTTGTGAGAAAACATAAAATAGTTCGGTTGCAATTTGCAAGCTTCTTTCGTTGTATTTTTCGGCCTGTTGGGGCGTGTGGTCAAAAGCTTTTGGATCGTCATAGGTTATCGGAATACGCTGTTCTGCGCCAGCAATAAAAGGACAGCCGCCATCTGCTTGAGAACACGTCATGATAGCTGCAAATTTTGATTTTGGATTAAAATCATCGTCTAGCTTTTTTGAAAAGCCTATTATTGGGTGTTCGTTATCCGAATATTTAATACTATAAATTGGATTCTCGTTTTTTGAAATAGCTTTGACATCAAAACCAGAGTGTTGTAACGTTTGCACAACCATAGGAAACAGGGCAGTAGCTTCTGTACCTCCAGAATAGCAAAAGACATTTTTTACATCAAAATAATTAGCTAGGGTTTGTGCCCAAACTTGTGATAAATGGCTTCTTCTAGAATTGTGAGTACAGATAAAATTAAGTCTTATTTCTTGATTTTTTGAATATTTGGACTGTATAAAATCAGCTAGTGGTTGTAAAACTGTTTTACGTTCTGCTGTGATATTGTCAGGAGTTAATCCCTTAATTATGGTTGCTATTTCAGGAAATAGAGCGGAAGATTTTGTGGTCATTTTTGTTATTTTAATAGTATTGTTTTTAACAGCAATCTTGATTTTGCGTAAGATCTTGATTAAGAAAATCGGACATCACAGTTTTCATTGCGGTCCAATTGTCATTATCGATACAGTAACAAACACTTGTACCTTCCACATTACCTTTGATTAACCCCAGGTGTTTTAATTCTTTCAAATGTTGAGAAATTGTTGGTTGCGCGAGTCCAATCTCATTCACTAAATCACCACAGATACACGAGTTTATCTTGAATAAGTGTTGTAAAATGGCTACTCTTGCTGGATGTCCAAAGACTTTAGCAAAAAGGGCAATTTTATTTTGTTGATCGGTAAACATTTCGGTTTTAACTAATCCCATTATTTTGATGTATTTATTCATTGCGATATTACGATTAATAGTTTGATATTCAAAACTATTTTATAAAATTCATCAAAAAAAAGAAATAGTTAAGCTATGTTATAAATGCATAATTTGGATCTATGGCCTATAAAACTGATGGTTTTATAGTTGTTGCGCTTCTTTATTATCCATTGCATGTAGCATCCTTAAAGCAGCCTTGGCCATTCCATTATTAGGAAAATCTTGTAGTGTTTTTTCATAATAAGCTTTAGATTTTTCTCCATTTCCAATTTGTGCATAGCAAAATCCAATATTGATTAATGCCATTTCTTGGTATGACATTTTTGAAGCACTTAATAAAGTTACAAAACGATATTTGTCAAGCCATTCATGCTTTTTAAAATAGGTGTAGCTTTTTTGGAAATCAAGAATGGCTTCTTCAAATTTTCCTGCATGGTTTTTCTTTATTCCATTTCTGTGGTCTTTAGGAATTAAGTATCTTAATATCATCGAAAGCAGTAGATACGTTAACGGACCATATAAAAATGCTTGTTCGGGATTTATTTGATGCCAAATAAGGATAATAATGCCCATGATTATTAAATGTGGGATTATGGAAATCCAATTGGTTTGTCTTACAGTTGGTGTTTTTGAGCTCATTTTTAGTTTAAGTCAGTCTTTAATAAACGTTGTTTTTTTATATACGATTTTCTTATAATTAGCTCTGCAATGATTAAGTTAATACCCCATCCTAATACAGAGACGATTTTGTAAGTGTCCATTGGAGGTAATTCTAAAACAGTGACAATGCCAAATTTAAATAATCTAAGACTTATGGCAGACAACGTTAAAGCATAACTCCTAATCATAAAATTTTTATGCTTTTGATAATTTCCTTTTTTTATATATCGAAAGCCTTGTAATGTAAATACAAACCAAAGCATTGAAAGTACTATAAAAGAAACTTGTCCGATAAAACCTCCATTAGCGTGGTAAGCCATAATTAATCCTGAAGGACTTGCTATTACTAGTATTAGAAGGACATATAGTTTTCCGCTTAATTTATGGACACTTTTAAACTGTTGTCTTATGGTTTTGGAAAACTGCGTCAATCCTAATATAATAATTAGGATACTAGAATACACATGACTAAAAAAAGCTATTTTGTAATAGGAAAGTTGAATTTCTTCTTGTTTTAAATTTAGGAAGGCAACGTTATAATTTACAGGAATGTATTGCATAGTAATTAACGCTAATAGATAAATGAAATACATCAAAATACCATAAAGCATCACTTTTAACACTAGAAAACGATTGAAGTCAATCTTCATTAGCCTCTTCCAAAATAGTCATAATACTCTAACGCATTTTTTTCGTAGATAAGCAATAGTTTTATGTTTTGCTTTTCAATAGCTGTAAAATCAGATTTGATATCAGTATGTACTGGAATATACCAAGGTTGTGCATCAAAAAAGATTCGTAAAGGTCTATTTTTAAAAGAGTAGCCATGTCTAGCGTAAATGGTGTTTCTAATAATGGTAAGATCTCCTTTTTTTAAATTTTCTATAGTTCCTTTTTTAAGTAGAGTGTTAGAAGCGTTAATAGAATAGATTAATGGTGTTGCTGAGGCAAATTCTTGTGTGACCCACTCATCAAATTCACCTTCCTCATATTCTTCCATTGTTTTTTGTTCTATAAATTTATTCCAATCGATATATGCTCTAACCTGTTCCAACATGATATTTGGATTATAAGTGAACTCCATTTTTTCAAGCTCATATTTTCGGTATTTAATATTGATGTTTTTATAGGCTGACCATGTTCCCACTAATTTCTCACCTATTTGTCCAAATTTAAAAGTACCATCATATTTATCATCACCTGGTTCTTTGACCTCAAATTGACCGTGGTGCACATAACCTTTAAAAGGTCTGTTGTTTCCTGCTACAACACTATGACCAATAACAATACTATCTGAAATATGATCAATAGAGATGTTTATTTTGTTTTCTCGATTCCAATTAAAACCTTCATCGACATACATGGGTTGTCCTTCGTTATTTTCGGAATCATCTTCTTTAAAATAACCGACCCAAAAGCCTAAAAGCTTATTTTCTGTTTTAACCGAAGTCTTGTTTTGTCTTTTAGAAGGTGTTATTTGGCTAGCAACCTCGGTTCCTTCTTCAATATTTATCGTTTTCTCCGACTCTTTGATTTTAGAATTACAACTCGTAATTAATAATGAAAACAAAATTAAATAAGCTAGTTTTTTCATTTGATAAATTTCTTGTTGAATTAGAAATAGCGTTGGATAAATTAACGATATTCTCCATAATTTAGAACGCTAATTAATTTATCCAACAATGTAACTTAAAAAAATGAAACCTTAAAATACTATGCTGTTTCTATTGACGTATTTTTAAATGTTGCTTGTAATATAAATGCAATAGTCATGACTATGGCACACCCCACGATGTTTAGCCATAAAAAAGGTAAGTTGATAAAGTCATATTTATCTAAAAAGAATAAACCAATAACCAAAACTTGCGTGATTAGAGCTGCTACAAATACGGCGTTGGCTTTGATTTGCTTAAAGAAAAACGCTAATAAGAATATACCAAGCACGTTACCATAAAATATAGATCCAATAATATTGACCAGTTGTATGAGGTTTTCGGCTAGATTGGCGACGCAAGCGACTCCAATTGCCATGATTCCCCAAAGTAAAGTAAAACCTCTTGAGGCTTTGACCATTTGGGCATCCGTTTTTGGACCGACTCTATGTTTGTATAAATCTATAGTGGTTGTACTGGCTAATGCATTAAGCTCTGAAGCTGTACTGGACATAGCTGCACTTAAAATGACTGCCAATAGCAGGCCGATTAATCCCTTTGGTAAATTGTTTAGTATAAAATGTATAAATACATAATCCTTGTCGTTGCTTTCGACCTTCAAACTTCTAGCATCTCCAGCTTTTTCGATTAAATCTCTAGCGTGTGCACGAATAGTATCACTTTGCGCATTATAAATTGCAATTTGGTCTTGGTTTACGGTTCCGTTTGCGCTTGAAAATTTTGTTATGGCGGTCTTTTTTGCATCAAATATTTGCTTTTGCTCTATTTGTAACGATTTATATTCGTCAGCGTATTCTGAGTTTAAAACTACTTCAGTCGCAGTAGGATTAAAGTTTATTGGAGCCTCATTAAATTGATAAAAGACAAATACCATAACACCTACCAGAAGAATAAAAAACTGCATGGGTATTTTAAGCAATCCGTTAAATATTAGCCCTAAACGCATTTCTTTTACAGACTTTCCAGACAAATACCGTTGTACTTGACTTTGATCAGTTCCAAAATACGATAGCATTAAAAATGTACCACCAATTAAACCACTCCAAACGGTATATCTATTATTGAAATCGAAAGAAAAATCAAGGACCTCCATTTTACCACTTGCACCAGCTATGTCTAGTGCTTTTCTGAAAGTGATATCGTCTGGCAATTGATTTAATATTAAAATGAAAGCAATAACCATTCCTGTAAAAATCACAACCATCTGGTGCTTTTGAGTGACATTAACTGCTTTTGTCCCCCCAGAAACGGTGTAAATAATAACTAAAACTCCGATAATAACATTTAATAATAATAAATTCCAACCCAAAATAGCAGATAGGATAATGGCAGGTGCAAATATGGTTATTCCTGCTGCTAATCCACGTTGGATCAAAAATAAAATAGCCGTCAGTGTTCGTGTTTTACGGTCAAAACGGTTTTCTAAAAACTCGTAAGCCGTGTATACTTTTAGTCTGTGATATAGCGGGATAAATACCATGCAAATCACAATCATAGCAATAGGTAGTCCAAAATAAAATTGAACAAAGCCCATTCCAGAGTGAAACGCTTGTCCTGGTGTACTTAAAAAGGTAATAGCACTGGCTTGAGTCGCCATAACCGATAAACCAATAGTCCACCATTTACTAGTGCTACCGCCTTTTAAAAAATCTTGTACATTCTTACTTCCTCTGGTTTGATACGTACCATAAATAACAATGGTTAACAGTGTCCCAATTAAGACAATCCAATCTAGTGTTTGCATAATTTAAAACAGTTTAGTGATGAAGTAAAATAGTATTATGTAAAGCGCGTTGGCGACTAAAAGTACTGTATACAAAGGTTTCCATTGGTATTTTGGCTGGTCTTTCATGTTTAGTTTTTTAATCCATTATCAGTTTTTAAATCAGATTTTCCAATACTTAACATATTAGCAAATAATCTGTAAGCGCCAGAAACACCTGCTGGGAATTCTCTAAAAAAGCTTAATCCTGTATAGATATAATGTCCTTTTCCATGTTTTGCAACTAGTAAACTTCCCGTTTTAGCGGTTTCGTCTTTATCGTGCATTGATAAGATAGGTGTAAATTCTGAAGCCCATTCGTCTGGAAAATATAAACCACGTTCTTGTGTCCAACCTTCAAAATCATTTGAAGTTATTTTATTTGGAAAATTTAAAACCTCATGGTCTGGTGCTAATAATATAACTTCAGCATTTTCATCTGTTACACGGTCTCTAGATAATTTTAAATCGTAAGGTGCAATTTGATCTGTTTTTAAACGACGATTGGTATTGTATTGCACAATCATATTTCCTCCTTTTTCAACAAAATCAAATAAAATATCTTGCTTAAATTTTAAATGGTCTACTATGTTGTATGCTCTAATACCGACAACAACTGCGTCAAAAGCGCTCAAACGTTCGGCTGTTATCTCTTCCGGTTTTAAAACCATCACGTTATACCCAATTTGTTGTAAACTAGCAGGGACAACATCTCCAGCGCCTTCAATGTAAGCAATATTTTCGCCACGTTTTTTAATATCCAAACGAACTATTTTGCTTTCGCTTGGTAATAATACTGTTTGAAACGGAATGTGTTCGTAATCAATCTCAACTAACTCTTTAGTATACACGTTATCTCCAACATGTATCATAGGTGTCATTAAGCCTTCATTTTGATTTTTTGGAGGGATTACTGTAAACAATAGCGTTTGCTCTTGGTCTTTGTTTGCAATTATAAATTTTTGTTTTTCTGGGAACACAGACCATCCTTTTGGATGTGCAATAGTAACATAACCTTCTAGGTTGTCTTTTCCTGCTTTAACTGTTACGGGAATGTCTTTTTGTTGGTCGTTTTCAAAAATGATTACTTTTTGTGAAATTTTAGCAGAGGCTTCTGGAATAATTTCAAACGGTCTGTACAATTCGCCTTTATCAGGTTTAGAATAACGATAAATTAAGTCTTTGGTTATAGTGAATGGTACGCCGTTTATATTAAGATTAAAAGCAACAGTAATAGCACGAGGGGTTTCAGGTTTACCAATTAAGTTGGTGTCGTCTACACGGTACATTCCTAAACTTCCTTTTTTATTTAACCAATACGGTGCTGTTGGTTGTAAAGTACTTGGAATATCTAGTTGTGCTTTCAATTCTTGCTTATCATTTGTATTTAAAGGTTTTCCATAATTAGTTTCAGTATTAGATATAGAATAACTGTCTAATTTTATAATCGCATTGCTACGGTTTAAAGCTTCAATAGTAATGTCGACAGATTGACCAGTTGCAGCTGTTGGAGTACTAGCAGAGGCTTCTAAGTATAATCCGGCACAGGCTTCAATTATTCTATTTATTTCTTTAATTTTTTGATCTTTCCATTGTGGATTATCAATCTTTTCAATTAATTGTTTGGCCTTTAAAAGCTGATCTAAATGTGATGCAGGATTTTCAAAATTGAAATTAGTTTCAACCTTTTTTAAAATAGATTCAATTTTAGCGCCTCCTTTTACACGGGTCCAAGTCGTGTTAATGCCATCAAATAAATTGGATTTGTCTTCTGGTAAGTCTCCTTTGATTAGCTCGATATATTCTGTTTGACTGCCGCGTTGTGTTAATCGTCCAAAACCTTGGCATAAATGTTTGCTACTTGCTAATGCTGCGATTTCGTTATTAGATAAACCTAATGCTGGATAATATACACCGATATCAAAATTTAAAAGATTGGTTTTATCGGCTTCGTCAAATTTTTCTTGACTTCCGTAAAACCACCATGAGGTATTAAAAAACTCACGTTGTGGTTGCCAAGTACCATATTGTTTTACTTGTTCTGGAAAGGCATTTTTATCGTTAGCTAAATCGAAAGCTTCGACACTTAACATGGCAGAACTAGTATGGTGTCCGTGTGTTGTTCCTGGGCTTCTGTGGTCAAAACGGTTAATTATAATGTCTGGTTTAAATTGTCTGATGGCTAAAACAACATCGCTTAATACTTCATTTTTATTCCAAATGGCTAACGTTTCGTCAGGATGCTTAGAATAACCAAAGTCATTAGCTCTAGTAAAGCGTTGTTCTCCACCATCGGTGCGTCTTGCAGCTAATAACTCTTGGGTACGGATGACTCCTAATAATTCTCTTATTTCTGGACCAATTAAATTTTGTCCACCATCACCTCTTGTTAAAGATAAGTAAGCGGTACGGGCTTTTACATGATTAGACATGTAAGAGATTAGTCTTGTGTTTTCGTCGTCAGGGTGTGCGGCTAGATATAAAACCGAACCTAAAAAGTTGAGTTTTTTTACTGCTAGGTGTATCTCTGAGGCGTTTAGTTTTTCTGGTTGTTGTGCTTGTGTAGTTAATGAAAAGCACAATAGAAATAGGAGTGAAGCCAATAATTTTTGCATGGTTGTTTTTTCGAGTTTGAAACTGTTTCAAATATAAAGAAGTCATGCAGGGATTATTGGGTTTTTGGTTTTCTTTAACTATAATTAACAGTTGCAGAGAGTGAAAAGGTGTCTGTTTTTCTTTCTGTTCATTTTGTCTTGATACAAAACGAACCAAAAAATCAACTCCAAATTAGGGAATTGCTAAAGCAGCATTTTTTACTTTTATTTTTCGATTGTGATGTCTAATTTAATTAACATTTATCATTTCTTGAATTCTATGATTTTCTTCAATTTGATAGCTAAAGGATTGAAAATAAATGTGAATTTGATTGTCTTCTTTAAGTACTTTTATCTCTTCTTTAGTTAACTCGCAAATCGATTTTTTGAAAATTGTGTTAGATTGCTGTTCTACTGCTTTTAAATAGCCTTCTGATATGTCGTAAACGATATCATTAATTATAGGTTTGCTTAAACCATAAGGGAAATCAACGTTTATTACCTTTACTTTGCTAATTTTTGATTGATAATTTTTTTTAACTAAAGGGATGACACTATCTGTTCTTTTTAATTCACTATCAAAAAGCATTTGGTTGTTTGTATTAAGCATTAAAGTCAATTCATGACGGCTAATTCCACATAACATTAAATGGATTGGTATAATATGAATTGTTATTAGTCTATCTTTATACTCCCAATTAAACAGGTTAGGATAATCGTATAAATTGTTTTTTAAAGAATCCTTTAAAATCTCAATGTGTTCTTTTGTGTTAATATTTAAATCAAAATTAAAGGATGGCAAGTCAATGTTTTGAGTTAACAGGTATTGTTGATTGTCACAAAGTATGTTTGTAATTTGTTGCTTTTCGGTTGTGCAACTAAATAGTAAAAGAATTGTAACAATGCTGCAGAAAGTGTTTCTCATGTTAAATGCTATTCACAAAAATCAAACCAATTATTGACACTAAAAAAAAGAATTTCACTTATTTTTTTAAAGCCATTTTTTCTTTTTAAAATAAATAAGCATTCCTATTAAAACGACCAACATTACAATCCAAACAATATAGTAACCATACTTATAATGAAGCTCTGGCATGTTGGTAAAATTCATACCGTAAATTCCAGCAATAAAAGTTAGCGGAATAAATATGGTGGCAATAATGGTTAATACCTTCATGACTTCGTTCATTTTATTACTAATGGTAGTCATGTACATGTCCATTAAACTCCAAATCATTTCTCGGTAAATGTCGATATTTTCAGTAACTTGAATGATATGGTCGTAGACGTCTCTAAAAAAATGAGTTGTTTTTTCTTCGATTAAAGGATTGTCACTTTTTATTAAACGATTTATAATTTCGCGAAGTGGAAAAATAGCACGACGTAGTTTTAGAATTTCTCTTTTCAAATCTTGAATTTGTTGGGAGATTTCCTCTTGTGTTAAACCTGTAAATAAATCGTCTTCTAGGTCTTCTATTTTATTACCCATAGTTTCGATGATGGCATAGTAATGATCTACAATGGCATCAATTAAAGCGTATAATAAATAGTCTGATCCTTCTTCTCTAACACGTCCTTTTTTATGACGGATACGTTCTCTAAGACTGTCAAAAACATCGCCTTCTGCTTCTTGAAAAGTTAGGACATAGTTTTTACCCATAACCAAACTTACTTGTTCGGAAACCATGTTTTCATACTCGTCATAATACATCATTTTTAGTACTATAAAAAAGTAATCTTTATACTCGTCTATTTTAGGACGTTGCGAGGCATTTACAATATCCTCTAAAATTAAAGGATGTAGATCATAATGGATACCAATTTTCTCAATTTCGTTAACAAAATTAAGTCCATTTAGGTTAAACCATGTTACGGTTTCAGAATCTTTAAAACGAAAGGCGTCTTCTACAGAACCTAATTCTGCTTCTTTAACGTGTTCTGCGTTATAATCAAAAGCATGAAGGTGTAATTTATTATCTTCTTTAGTTCCCGTGTATACCAATGCACCGGGTATTTGGCCTAATTGCTTTTTATAGTTTTGGGTGCGTTTTTTTTGTTTTCTTTTAGCCATAAGTCGCGTTTAATGCATGTCTCCAAAATCTTCGATAGCATCCTTTTGAACTAAAGTTACAGCTTTTTGCAGAATTAGGTTGTTTGGATAGGTTACTAAGTCGCCATTATCTTGTCTTAAATGCAGTTGAAAGGCTCTAATATCTTCAATAATGGCTTCTATTGGCGCATCTTTATCATGGATTTTTATTTTATCTCCGACTTTATAAGGAAATGAAAAAAACATGATTATTCCTGATGTAATATTACTTAAAATGGACCAAATAGCAAATAGAGCAATTCCTATTACCGTAAATACAGAAGAGAAAATGACGGCTAAATCTTTAAACTCTGCTCCAAAAACATAAGCAATAAATAAAAGGAAGATTAAAAATAACGCTACTGTTGCGTATCGAGAAATTAAGTTTATTCTAGCATCATTAATTCCGCTGGTATGGCCTATTTTTTTTATGACAAGCTTTAACGCAAAACGTATAATAATAAATACGACTAATAGAATAGCCGAATTTATTAATTCGGTTTCAAAGTTTTTTAAAAACATATGGTGTTTTAATTAATGCGCAAAGATAGTTTTTATTCTAATTTCAGCGTTTTTCTTAACTCAGAATCTGCATTACTTTTTTTGCCCCAATACGCCGATTTTAATGATGCTAATTTGGTTGCTTTTGAAGTGGCTCCGTTTTGCGTGTCCTCCCAACTTTCGATAGTATATGGGAATTCTGCACTGTAGTTGATCACTAACTGACGGTCTAGCTCTTTAATGACTAGTTTGTATTGACCTGGCGTACTTTCCGCGAAAGCGTTATACTGTTTTAAAGGCGTGTGATTTAATCTAGTAAACTCCAAACTTGGGATAATAGTAAAGTTACCTGTGGGTAGGCTTGTTGGGTCGATACGTAGTTGTGTCCAAATTTCGTTTTCTAAAATGGCTTTCTCGATATTGAAATTTTGATCAGCTTCGCCTTCAAAATAGGAGTGTGTGGTAATTTCAAATTGGTCACGGTTATTTAGTTGCGTGTAGACATGACCACACCATTCTTGCACAGATGCACTTGCTTTTATAGCATGTTGGTTGTTTGCTACAGGGTAAAACGTGCTTTGCATAATGCTATATGGATAAATACCTGTATTGAATTTTTTGGTCGCATTAAGCTTTAATACATTAACGTTTGTTGGATTATTTTTGTCGGCTTTAACTTGTGCTTTCGCTAAAAAAGGTTCGGTTACATAAACTAAAACAGCTGTACCTTGTCTGATTTCGCCATATCTTGACTGTTCTAATTGGTAGGAACTAATCTCGGCTTCTCCTGCGTACCAGTAGTCATTAAACTGTTTATTTGGTTTAAAAGATGGAGTCTTAGGAGGTGTTTTTGTTTCAATATTGGCGACTGCTATATCTTTTGTGTTTTTTTCTGATTGGTCTTTACAACTAAATATTACCAGCCCAGTAAATAGAAATAGTGACAGTTTTAAAAGTTTCATAGGTGTTTGATTTATTTTAAAGTACAATATTAAAAGTCTTCGGCAATACTATTTAACGTTTCATATACAAGGTGTGTTGGCATCCCGACCACATTAAAAAAGGAACCTTCTATACTTGTCACCCCAATTTGTCCAATCCATTCTTGAATACCGTAGGCACCAGCTTTATCTAATGGAGCGTAGGTTAGAATGTAGTGCCACAACTCGTCATCAGTAAATTTTTTAAAGGTTACTTTAGTAACTGCGTTTACTGTTTTTTGAAAGTTTTTGGTACGGATACAAACCGAAGTAATTACCTCGTGTGTAGTGTTGCTTAATGAGTTTAACATTTCAAATGCTTCGTCGTTATTTTTTGGCTTTCCTAACGCTTTACTTTTATGCCAAACGATAGTGTCACTAGTTACAAGTATTTCATGCGGTTTTAGCGCTTCAATAAAAGGGAGTGATTTTAACTCGGCTAGGTAGTCTGTAATTTGATAATGTAATAGGGTTTTTGGATACTCTTCTTTGATGCTTTTTATGCGGACTTCAAAATCTAGATCTAAATCCCTAAAAAATTGTTGTCTTCTAGGAGAGCCTGAGGCTAATATGATATGACGGTCTTTAAGTTTTTCTTTAAGCATTATTATATAGTTTAGTATAAGGTTAAAATTAATGTATTTAAAATAAAAAAAGGAATGCTAAAAGCATTCCTTTTTTTATAAAATTAGAGGATACTATTTATGATTTAGTATCGTCAATACTTGGTGCTTTCCATCTTACTGTTTCTACTTTTTTGTTAGAGGCAGTTTTGATGGCAGTCGAGTTTCTTTTTTTATCGTAAATCATGGCACCTGTCATTATTAAGCTGGTTCCGATAATTACAAATAATAAGATGCCTGGTTCAAAAGTTGCGATTTCGGCTTCTTTTGGAATAGCATAAAAAAGTAAAACAGTAATCAAGCCTCTAGGTGCAATAAATAACTGAGGGATAATGTCTTTACCGATAAAAAGTCTTAGCAGAATATATCTGATAATATAGATAGAAGCAATAATAAGCATGCTTATCATGGCTACATTAACATTAAATAAGGACGACACAACGATAGTGATACCAAAAACAACAAAGAAAAACGTGCGGACTACAAAAGCGGTTTCTGCAGTAATAGTATGCAATTCATGGTAAATGTGATGTGCTTTTTCAAAATGTAAGTATTTTTTTAATTTACCTTTAAAAAACAGTTTCATGTTAGCAATAACGAGTCCAAATATTAAGATAATTATTAAAGACGATAAGTGCATTTTTTTACCAACAGCGTAAAGTAAAAGCAAGACAGCAATTAGTAAAAACAGTTTAACTTGGCTTTTAATTTTTTGAAATATTAAGATGATTAAATAACTAGCAATTAGTGAAATAATAATTGTTATGATTAGGTTTAAGCTAAAACCGACAACGCCAGAATCTTCTGCTGGATCTAGTTTTCCTGTTAAAAAGTAAAACATCATGATCCCTATAATATCGGAAAATGTACTTTCGTAGATATGAAACTCTTTTTTGGACTCCTTTAATCCTAAAACACTAGGTATTATAATAGCACTAGACAATATAGATAAAGGTGTTGCGTATAGCCATGCCGATTGCATGGTCATTTCTGGAATAAATTGATATAATATTAAAGCAGCTACCCAAGCCGAGGCTATTAAGCCAATTATGGCAATACCCATGGATTTTAAAATAGGAATTAATTTTTCTTTTTTCAGCTCTAGTTCTAATGCGGCTTCCAATACAATCATAATTAAACCTACAATTCCTAAAACTTCAAGAATGGGTAAAAAGTTGATATTATCTACATTTAAGTATTTTAAAAGATATTGCAATCCAACACCAAAAACAATTAGCATAAGTACTGCAGGTACATTTGTTTTTTTAGACAAACCATTAAATAGAAAAGACACTATTATGGTTACGGATACTGCAATAATGATATTATATGAGGATAAAATGTCCATGATTATTTAAAATTGTTATTTAGGTTTGTTTGTACGTTATTTTCTTCCAAAAAAGTAATTAACTCTTTTCTAGACGCGCCATTTTCTGTCGTGTATTGCAGTTTTAATTGGTTATTATCAGCCTTATTAATAACAGGAGGATGATTATAATTAAGGATAGGGTTATCAAACAATAGGTCTAAAATTTGATCAGGTGTTTTTTCTGTATTTAAATATAACACTTGTCTTAATAAGCTGGTTTTATTAGATTTTATGGCAAACCCACTGGTTGTTATCGTTGTGTAATTAACAAATTGTATGCCTTGTTCTGTGACTAATTTTAAACCTAAGGGTAGAAAGCTTTTTATTTCGCCAGTATAATCACCAATCTGCAAAGTTGAACCATTGCTTATTAACGGATTGCTTTTTAAGAACAAACCATTGACGTAGTTTTTGATTTGAGAAAACGCAAAAACACCAATGATTAATAGCACAATACTGTGTGCAATATAATTTATAGAGATAAAGTCAAGCAATAATAGTAGTGTTGCCATAGGCGTAAAAAACAGAATCACTTTTTTGAAAAACAGAATGAGTTGTTTATTGTATAAATTGCGATTTGCAAACTTCTCTAGACTATATAGTAATAGTTTAACACACCAGTAAAAGATAACTAATACTACTAGCAACCAAAATAAGCTGCGCCATGTGTTTAATTGTGGAATAGTATTCATTAGTTTAAAATGCCTCTATAAATTAATAATTGTTTGATGTCTTTGGTTATGACGGGGTTTAATCTAAGTTGTCCATCATTATCACGTAATAGCACTTTGGTGTTTAATAAGCGTTTTAAACTTACTTTATACTGTGTTTCATAGCTTTTACCAACAAACTTTTTTAATTGAATTTCTGTTATTTTATTAAATAATAAAAGGTGTTTAAGTATGATTACTTCTTCTTTATTTAAAAAATCCTTAAAACCAGGATCTGCATCTTCATAAACAACTTTATTATTGTCAATTAATGTGGTTCCGTAGGTCCATGCTTGTAAGACTTCGCCTAAATTATAGTCTAATTTTTTTGATAATTTTAAAACATTTTGTTTGATTTGCTTTGGACTTAAAGGGTCGTGTTTTTTAGAAATTAAAGTTTTATGTGAAGCACCATGGCGCAGTAATACGGCTTTATAGATTTCTTCAAAAGTTGCTTTGTCTAATTTAATAGTGTTACTAAAAGCTTCTGTAAACCTAATACGATTATCCAAATGCTGTTGCATCTGTCTTGAAGTCGTTACCAGTATTAAGGCATTATCAGATTCTGAAGAAATAAAACTAAGCAAGGCGCGGACATTATCTAAAAGGCTAAAGTCATCATCGCTCCAAAGTTCTAAGTTGTCTATTACAATTAAGGGCTTTGTATTTGAAAATCCTTTTTTGATATTATGTAAAGCGTCTTTTAAATTGTGGGTCGTTTTAAATTTACGACCGTCAAAAGTTATAGTGGTGTCTTTTTTTAAGATCAATGTGCTTTTTCCAAAATACTTTTGTCCAATATAATCTACAAAAGTAGACTTGCCACTAAGTTTGTCTCCAGTAATAACTATAGCTTTTCCAAAACCATTGTTCCATTGTGCTACAGAGTTTTCTATACTCGCTTCCTGTTTTTGTCTTGGTGATAAAAATAAATTTCCAATAAAATTTTTATTCAAAAATAGATTGTCATAATTAGCATTAACTTCCTTAAACATTCTATAGTTAATGCATTGTATGGAGTCCTCTATTTTATTTTGATCGCTAAATAAGTTAGTTTGTTCTAGTTTTGTATTTAAATAATTAAACTGCTTATAGATTTTATCTTTTACCATAGTAAAAAAGTTACTGTGGTCTGTAGCCATTTGGCTTAAAGAGGATTGTATAGTAACTTCTAAGAAGGGTTGATCTAAATATATTGTGGTCACGTTAAAATCTGCTGCAAACATGTTTTTTAAGCTAGTTACTGTTTTGTCCACCTTAGTGCTATTTTCATTTAAGGTCGCATGCACATTTTTTAAGCTCTCAATTTGTGAGGGAAGGGCATTAAGCGAATTGTTGTTTTTCTCGACGGTTAACCCACTTTTTAAATTCATCAAACTATGTTTGAAAAAGGTGGTTATAGTTATTTTTTGTTCGATTAAATCTATTAAAATAGGCAGGATTTCAAAATCAAACCATTTTTTTACCGTTTTATTAAAATCGATTGTTTTTGTTAATAGTAAACCTTCATTAGTACTAACAGGAACAGTTCCGGTGCTTAGTTTTTTTATTTTAGTTTCTATACTGGCGGCATAATCTTCTTGAATATTGATCACTTTGGATTGGGATAGTAGTGTTTGGTCTATCCACTTAATTACAGGCGTGATATCTTCAATGGTTTTTATGTCTTTTACCGTTTTGATAGCTTCATTAGTGTGCTTTAATAAGGTTGAGGTATCCTCGGTTATTTGGTCTAAAAACGCCGTGTTGGATTGTTTTATGTCTTTGAAAACCGATATGGTTTTCGACATAAAAAAGTTGTTATCTACAATTTGCTTTATCTGTAGTTTTACGTCTTCTATCTGACTTTTATAGACGCTCCAAGGGTTTTTATAATGTTGTAACGCGTAAGATGCTTTTTCTAATCGCTCTTTACTGTTGTTTTGCCCCGAAAGTATACTGTGCTCTAATGCGGATGCAGCGTCTAAAAGGACCTGCTTTGACTCTAAAAAGTGAGCTTCAATTTTTTCTTTTTCATCAGTCGTATTTAGCAATTTAAAAGTTGCAATTTGTAACTGTAATGCAATATCCCTGTGTAAAATGGCAAAGTCTTTAAAGACTTCTGGAACGCTGTACAGTATTTGATAGACTTGGTTTATATTAGTATATTCTTTAGAATTAAAGGACGTGTTTACGACTTCTGTAATATTAAAATAGGTCGTGCAAATGGATGTAAAATCTGACTGAATGTATTTTACAAGTTTATCCGAAGATGCAATACTATGTAAGGATTGTATGTAGTTTTTAACTTTAAGTAATACAGTATTGGTTGCATCAAGGTCTAAAACATCATTTTGTGTTGTGTCTAACATTCTTCTTAAATGTAATTTAAATTAGATGTTGGGATAGGCGTTTTATTATTTTATATAAATATATAATTAATATTCAATTTTAGATTCAAAAGAACAAACCATTTGAAAATACAAATAATAGTAGCATCATAGACGTTAAAAAATAATTATTCAGAACGTATGATCAAATGTCTTGACTATAAAATAGTTATCCTTAAGCTTGATCTATGTCCTATAGGAGATATATTATTATTTAATGATAAGATAAACCACCATGGATAGCATACCAGAAAGCATAACAAGCTTAAGTAAATTACTAATGGTATGGAATTCTTTTTTATGTTCTGCTGTAAATAATTTTATAGCAATATAGATTAAAGGCGCAATGACAGTAATTAAAAAATAGATTACGACTACTTGTTGCATGTATAAAAAGGCCACTAAATAATAAACTAGTAGAGCGATAGCAAAAAGAGTTAGTCCAAAAGCAACTTTAGCCGCTCTATTTTTTCCAATTACAATAGGTAGTGTTTTTAGTTGTGCTTTATGGTCACCATCTACATCTTGAATATCTTTTACAATTTCTCTAATTAGAGTGATTATAAAAGCAAATACGGCATAGTCAAATAACACTTCAAACATAGAGGTTTGTAAAAACCCGTTTTCAAGGGTTACAGCGGGAAGCAATTCGAATATCCCAACAATAATTAAGCTTAAACCCACCAGCATACTTATTACAATATTACCAACTAAAAGCATGCGTTGTAAAAAGGTAGCATAGATATACAATAGTGCAGCGATAATAACAAAAATGCCAAAAAACCTACTTTCACCTACTAAATTAGATAAATAAAAACCTAAAACGACGCCTACTACAGTAAATGCCATATAAAGGTTGTATCCTTTTTCTTCGGTAATGGCTTTACCTATTATTTGTTTGTTGGGTTTATTTATAGCATCTGCTTCGGTATCATAAATATCATTTATAATATAACCTCCTGCAGCAATGCAAAGTGTGGATAGTATTAGCAGTAGAAACTCAAAATGTGTTAATGCTGTAGTTATAAAAAGCTCATTTCCATTAATATTCATGCTTAATGATGGAAATAAAGCATATTTAATTAGCAGTTGTACTAATGCAATTAGTAATAAATTTTTAAAGCGAATAAGCTGAAGTAGTTTCAATTTTATTTAAGTTTTGGTTTGCTAAATAGTGGTTTGTTTTATTTGAATAGAACACCTTCTATCATTTTAATAGCGGATATGATAATCAAAATTAAGAATAAAACGGTTGAAATAATAACAACCGTATTCTTTTGTTTAGTGTATGTCTTGATTTTGTGTTTAATCTGCTGTTTTTCTATATCAGAAAGCGATTTGGTTTTAAAATCAGTTTTAAATTGTTGTGGACTTTCAGTCTGTAATTGCGTTTTTACTTTAGAGAAGACTTCTTTTGGTTTTTGGTTAAAACTGGACGTGGTATTACCAGAGCCAATGTATCCAAAACCTGTATTATGCCTTCTTTTAGAGCGTTTCACAATTTATTTTAAAACGTCTGGGCATCAAAATCACTATCCCATTTATTTTGCACTTTCATAACTTGTTCGATGACGTCACGGACACAACCTTCACCACCTAATTTATGCGAGATGTATTTAGAGACACGTTTTACTTCAGGAACAGCATCTTGAGGGCAACTTGGCATACCAACCAATTTTAAAACAGGAACATCAGGAATATCGTCTCCCATATATAATACGTGCTCTGCTTTAATTTGATTATTATTTAAATATTCTTCAAGCTGTTCAATTTTTTGATGCGCACCTAAATACACATCTTTAATCCCTAAATGGTTTAATCTAGTACGCACCCCTTCGTTAGTTCCTCCAGAAATAATACACACATTATATCCATGATTTAAGGCTTGTTTCATTGCGTAACCATCCTTAACATTCATGTGTCTAATCATCTCACCTGAAGTCGTGATTGTAATCATTCCATTGGTCAGTACACCGTCTACATCAAAAATAAAGGTTGTAATTTGGTGTAGGTATTCTTTATAGCTTTTATTGTCCATGTGTTTTTTTTATTGATTCGGTTAAAAGAGTATAGATCGCTTCGTGATGCGGGTTGTCTAATAATTTTAAATGTCTTTTTATTGTTTTTTTATCGTTTCGTTTGGCAGGACCTGTTTGCGCTAAATACGGAGATACTTCCTGTACTTTTCTTGCCGTTTCAGTAATTAATGGTTTTAAAATATCAAAATCAGCGCCTTGTTTTTCTGTAATCTCATGGGCGACTCTGTAAATCTGATTCGTAAAATTATTAATAAATACAGCAGCTAAATGCAACGCAGGTCTCTGTTTTGGGTTTACTTTATAGGTTGTGCAACCTAAGCTTTGCCCTATGGTTTCTAATAATTTAAAATCTTCCTTTCTTAAGGTTTCAATACAGATTGGCACTGTTGTAAAGTCTAAGTCTACCGCTTTACTAAAGGTTTGTAAAGGATAAAATACGCCTCGATAGTGCTTTTGGTCAATGTCATATAAACGGGCGCTTCCCGAAGTATGGACCACTAATCTGTTTTCAAAAGGGAGGGAGGCGCTTAATGATTCAATAGCGTCATCGCTAATGGCTATAATGTAGACATCAGCTTCTATTAAATTATTAACATCGTCGGTAATCTCTACTTCGTTTTTGTAACTTTCGATAGCTTTTTTATTGCGATTGTACCATTGCACAACTTCAATATTTGAAGCAGTTTTAAAGACTTTGTATAAGTGTGTGGCTACATTTCCTGCGCCAAGCAAAACTATTTTAATCATGGCGCTAAAATACTAAGAAAATAGAGATATAAGACGACAAAACTTTATCTTTGTTTAAGATGAAACGAAAAGAAATTGCTAACAGAGCCGATGTTAAACTTTTAGTAGGTGAATTTTACATAAAAGTTAGAGCAGATAATTTATTAGGTCCTATTTTTAATGAAATCATAACAGATTGGGATCAGCATTTAGATCATTTAACGACCTTTTGGGAAACCAGCTTATTTATAGGTAAAAAGTTAGATCATAAGTATGTTGGTAATCCGCTAGTGGCACATGAAAAAGTAGATAAAACCCTTGATCACACTATTTCAGAAATGCATTTTGGAGTTTGGTTGAATTTATGGTATGCCACATTAGATCAGTTTTTTGAAGGTGAAATAGCTGATAATGCGAAACGTAGAGCACGGAAAATGGGAACATTCATGTATTTAAAAATCTTTGAAGCTAGGCAAAACAAACAGCCGTAATTTTAACACAAGATTTGGAAGTTTTAAGGGATTTATAACCAACAAAAACGGTTATCTTTGCCCGAGCTAAAAAAGGCCTATTATTATGCAAAATAGAATCGCCAAAATCTTATTTTCTACACGATTAACATCTGTCTTATTTATTGTATTTGCAGTTGCCATGGCAACGGGTACTATCCTAGACAGAAACATGGATACATCTCCAACCCCTTATACCCGAAATTTAATCTATAACGCCTGGTGGTTTGAAGCGATCATGGTGTTGTTTATGGTTAATTTTATTGGTAATATTTTTAAATTTAGGTTATTACGTAAGGAAAAATGGGCAACATTAACGCTGCATTTAGCTTTTATACTAATTATTTTTGGTGCTGGTATTACGCGTTATTTTGGTTTTGAAGGTATGATTGCTATTAGAGAAGGAGAGACAGAAAGTGCCTTTTTATCGCAAAGAACATATATTACAGCTAATATAGATGGTGATTATGAGATAGAAGGAATACCACAACGTTTACCTTTTGATAAGGAAGTCGATTTTTCAGGAAGAATGAATAACAGTTTTGATTATACTGTTTATTATGATAACGCTCCTGTGCGATTTGAGTTAACCGATTTTTTTCTTGGAGCAGAAATGGATGTTGTTCCTGATGATGCGGGAGAAAATTATTTAAAAATAGTTGAAGCTCAAGGAGGTGGTCCACATAACCACTTTTTAAAACAAGGTAGTGTCGAAAATATTCATAGTCTATTAGTGGCTTTAGACAAACCAACGGAAGGGGCTATAAATATCACCACGACTCCGGAAGGTTTAATGGTGCATTCTCCATTTGAAGGGAGTTATTTGCAAATGGCTACGATGGCAGAAGGGGAGTTGATTAAAGATAGTTTACAACCTTTAATGATGCGTTCTAGATATATTATTGGAGACATGCAATTGGTATTTCCTAAACCTGTTGTTAAAGGAAAATTTGATGTTGTTAAAAAGGCTAGTTTCTTAAAGCAAGATGAAAATGCTGTTGTATTAAATGTGACTGCAAATGGAGAAACTAAAGAAGTTAAGCTTTTGGGAAGTCAATGGTCTAATAACCGTTTTACAGAAATTAATGTGGGTGGATTGGATATTGATTTAAAATATGGGTCTAAAGTATTGGAACTGCCTTTTGAGGTTAAATTAAACGATTTTATTGCTGAAAAATACCCTGGTACAGAGAATAATTATTCGTCTTACGAAAGTAAGGTAACCGTTATCGATAAAGAAACGGGGGATTTTGATTTTCATATCTATATGAATAATATATTGGATCATAAAGGATATCGCTTTTTTCAAGCCGATTATGACAAGGATTTAAAAGGAACTATTTTATCTGTAAATCATGATTTTTGGGGAACTTGGGTCACGTATGCGGGTTACTTTTTACTGTATTTTGGCATGATGGCTATTTTATTTGCAAATCATACTAGATTTAGAGATTTACAAAATGGATTAGAAAAAATTAAAAATAAAAAGGCAAAATTAAGTGCTATTCTATTATTATGTTTTAGTTTAAGTGGTTTCGCTCAAACGGAGCAGCACACGGAAGACGATGGTCACGGTCATCAGGAAACAGAAAATAAAATTCCATCTAAATTTCAAATAGATTCTATCCTAAAAGCTAATGTCGCACCTAAAGCACATGCGGATAAGTTTGGTCATATTGTAATTCAAGATTTAGATGGACGTATGATGCCTATTGATACGTATGCTTCTGAGTTGTTAAGAAAGTTAACTAAGCATGAGACTTATGAAGGTATGACGGCTAATCAAATCTTCTTGAGTATTCAAGAAAGTCCAATGTTATGGTATAATGTGCCTATTATTTATTTGAAGGCACATAAATCAGATTCTATTCGAAGTGTTATTGGTATTCCGAAGGATCAGAATTTTGCTAGATTATTAGATTTCTTTACAGAAGACTTTAAGTATAAGTTAGATCCGTATTTAGAGGAAGCGTCTGCGGTAAAATCGCAAACGGGAATTCAGAAAGAATTCATGGAGACTAACCAACGTATTAATTTGCTGAGTAATGCGATTGAAGGACGTTCACTTAAGATATTTCCTGTTCCGGAGGATGAGAACAATAAATGGATTTCTCCTTTTGAATATAAAAATGAAGGGTATAATCAAAAAATAACAGACACGACTTATGGTAGTTTTATTGGTTCTGGTTTTGATTGGTATTTGTATACTTTAAATGAAGCTAAAAAGACAAACGATTATACTAAATCTGAAAAGCTTTTAGAGGCTTTTAAAACCTCTCAAAGTAAAGTTGGAGCAACGGTTATGCTTAGTGAAAGTAAAATAAATGCAGAGATATTATATAATAAATATGATGTATTTAAGAAGCTGTTTAGTTGGTATATGTACGCTGGAACACTCTTGTTTGTGTTGCTTGTTTGGCAGATTTTTAAAACGAGTAATAAGTGGTTGAATAAAAGTGTTATTGTTTTTAAATTTATCATTTTAGGTTTATTTATCTTACATACAGCAGGATTAATTGCACGTTGGTATATTTCTGGGCATGCGCCTTGGAGTGATGCTTACGAGTCTATGATTTATGTCGCTTGGGCAACAATGTTTTTTGGTTTAGCCTTTGGTAGAAAAAGTGATTTGACTTTAGCATCTACTGCTTTTGTTACTGCAATGATATTAATGATTGCGCATTGGAATTGGATGGATCCAGCTATTGCCAATTTACAACCAGTATTAGATAGTTATTGGTTAATGATACATGTTGCTGTTATTGTAGCAAGTTATGGACCGTTTACTTTAGGGATGATATTAGGAGTGGTATCGTTAGTTTTAATGATACTAACAAACAAAGCGAACAAACCTAAAATGGATATTAATATTAAAGAATTAACAATTATAACAGAAATGTCTTTAACGGTTGGTTTGGTAATGTTAACTATTGGTAATTTCCTTGGTGGACAATGGGCCAACGAGAGTTGGGGACGTTATTGGGGTTGGGATCCAAAGGAAACTTGGGCGCTTATTAGTATCATGCTGTATGCCTTTGTAATACACATGCGCTTAGTGCCAGGTTTACGTGGGCGTTGGTTTTTTAATTTAATGGCAATTATTACATTTAGTACGATATTAATGACTTATTTTGGGGTTAACTTCTACCTTTCTGGATTGCATAGTTATGCTAGTGGAGATCAAATTGTAAGCTTTAAATTTATAGCTATTGCCTTAGGAATTGTGGCTGTTATTGGTTTCTTTTCGTATAGAAAATATGTTCAGTATTATAAGAAATAAATACTATAAGCGATTAGTATAATTAAAGATAAAAAGAACTCACTATTTACATAGTGAGTTCTTTTTTTTTCTTGCTTATACAGTGTGGGTTGTAGAATATTTATGAGCGTTGTGGTTCTATTTTTATATAGTCTACTTGTGTTACTTGTTTTGCTTGTAGACATTAAGTGGTTTATACTTTGTTACGTATTGTTATTGTGAATAGAATAAAAAAAAGCACACTATTAATAGTGTGCTTTTTTTTATTATGAAAATGATGTGTTTTGTTTATATAGACCCTAGCGCAACTTGTTTTACGATTGTTTCTGTATCGGTTTTAATATGTAGGATAAGATTTTTAACGGTCGTATTAATATAGATACTTGCTTTTTTGTTATTAATATTTTGTTTGGATTGTAAAGTTGAACCGTTATAGTTGTAAACTGTTATTTCCTTAATTTTAGCTTTGTTTTGAGAGCTTATTTTTAATTGATTTTCTCCGCTTATAAAACTGACTCTTAATTGTGGTTTAGGCGTTATTTTAGAAGGGTCAACAACGACGTCATTGTCTCCAGATATGTCAAGCGAATCCACTGTTTCGTTACTGTCTGTTGTTTCTGTTTGGCTAAAGGCGATGTAAAAACGATCAGTATAGTCTTGTGCGTCAATTGCTACCGTATATGGACTGTCGTTTATTTGTGTATATGTGTTTAATAGGGCGTCATAGATGTATACATTTATGTCAGTATCAAAATTTTGTAAGCTTGATAGTGCAATTGTTGCATCTCCACTAAATTCGTTATATAATCCAAATAGGTATTGTTTTGTGTCGTCAAATGCGCCAACACCTTGTATTACATATCTGTTGTCTTCTATTAACCAATTTAAATCATTGGCATATGGCTCGATAACACTAGCGTCGTAACCATAATCTAAACCGTCAGAGGCTACGTTGTTAGAGGTAAACCCTAAAGCAAGTTCTCGTATAGCTCCATTTGGTGCTGTGTAGTCTAGTCTTAATAACTGTACGCTATTTATATAAGGCGCATTGGCTTTTAATGTTGTCGTATTTGTTGCGAAAATTGTTTGGCAAAAGGTTAGCAGTAGAAGTAGGGTTGCGTTTTTCATAATTAAGGGTATTTATCAGTTAGTAGGTTAAATTCTTTGACCAATGTATGTATTATTTTGTAAAAAGCAAGCTTAAAAACATTTTTTATCGTTGAAATGCGTAATATTTTTATTATTTAAAATTATTACTCGTTAAAACGTAAATAAATCAGTTAAAGTGTAGAGTCGAATTACCTGTTTGTTGTTTATTAATATTTTGTTAACTTGGTAAAAACAATAATAAGTACGAATGAATTATATAAAAAAGATAGGATTAGGCAACATCATACTATTAGTATTGTGTCTTGCTATTATTTTGGTTGCCGAGTATTTGTTTCTTAACGGAGATCAATTACATGGTATTTTTATAGGTTTATGGGCGCCAACGCTTTTAGGGGTAATGATTTATATTAAATTAGTGAATAATGGAAGGAAATAGTATCGTATTTTGGTTTTCCGTTATTGTATTTTTATGTGTTTTTGCATGGGCTTTTTTTATGGTAAGAGCTTATAATAAAACAGGAAATGATTAAACTATATAATGCATTATGTATTTTTGCTGAATTAACTTCGGGTTTTCAAAATTAGTTTTCAAATGAAATTTTTTAAAGAGTTCAAAGAATTTGCTGTAAAAGGTAATATGATGGACATGGCTATTGGTATAATAATAGGAGCGTCCTTTAATAAAGTTATTGATGTATTAGTAAAAAAAGTATTCATGCCGCCATTATCATTAATGACAGATGGATTAAATTTTCATAATAAAAGGTACATATTAAGAGACGCTATAACTAATAATGAAGGCGCTATTATAACTCAGGAGGTTGCTGTGTATTATGGCGAATTATTTGAAGTTGTTTTAGATTTCTTAATTGTCGGGCTTACTGTGTTTATAGTGGTTAAAGCAATGAATCAGTTGCGAGATAAATCCCAGGATGTAAAAAATAAAACGGTAAAGACACCAAAAGATATAGAGCTTTTATCTAAGTTGACAGATTTAATGGAAGAGCAAAACACACTTTTAAAAGCTATAAAAAAATAGAATTATGCCAAAACCTAAAGGTCAAAAAAACACTAAAAATAAAGCCAAACACACTAAGTTAATGGCTAAAAAGATTAATAAAAAGAAAAAGGAGGAGCTGTCTAGAAAAGAGCGTTTAAAAGCTATAGTAAAGCAAAGTAAATTAGAGAAATAACAAACAGTAATTGGTCTTTATTATTTTAATTATATTTTTAAAATTACTTTGTCAAGATGTAGTTCGTCTAATATTTTATTGGTAAAACTATAATGTCCTTTTGTTGTTATTATTCTAAAGCGTTGTGCTTTCATTCGTGTTACCACATCTAATAGACGCCATTTTGTTTTTAAAAGTTTTGGTTTGTCACTTTTAAGACTCAATTCAAAAAAATATTTTTTAGTTCGCTTGTAAGCCGTAATATCGGGTGTAATTACTGCGTTGTTTTCTTTCTTTACAAAAGATTTTGGCTGTTTATAGCCTTCTAAATCAGCTTTGATATTATCATATCCTAAAAACTCTAAATGTTTAATTGATTGTTTTAAAAGGGCTTCATGTTGTGTTTTGTCTTGTGCTATCATAGTTCTTAAACTACAAAAAAGGGAAGACAATTTAAGTTAAAGGCTAGTTAAATCATTGTGACTCATTTAATAATAGTCCGCTTACAATTAAATAAAGCGGTAATAAATTAGTAAATTACAGGCATCAAAGTATATTAAAATGAAATTAGACAAACAAGGTTTAAATACCATCTGCGCGCATCTAGGAGAAGTTCCTGACGATCAGTTTAAAGGCGCCGTATCTCCAATATATCTATCATCTTCTTATGAGTTTATGGATGTTGATGTAAAACGTTATCCCCGATATTTTAATACACCAAATCAAGAATATCTAGTCAAAAAGATAGCCGGTTTAGAACAAACGGAAACCGCAATGATTTTTGGTTCTGGTATGGCGGCGATAAGTCATATGTTTCTAGCCTTTTTGGAAGCAGGAGACCATATTATAGTCCAAAATACATTATATGGAGGTACAACTAATTTTATTAGGGAAGAATTTCCTAAACTGAATATCGAGTTTACATTTACTAATGGGTATAAGGTTGAAGATTTTGAAGCTGCTATTAAACCTAATACAAAATTAATTCATATTGAAACACCTTCAAATCCGTTATTAACTATTACGGATATCAAGGCAATTGCCAAATTAGGTAAACAAAAAAATATAGTCACTAGTATTGACAATACCTTTGCAAGTCCTGTTAATCAAAACCCTGCTCAGTTTGGTATCGATTTAATCATGCACTCTGCCACTAAATATTTTGGAGGACATAGTGATATTTGTGCAGGCGCAGTAGCTGGGAGTAAGATACATATGGATAAAATCTGGAATGTCTCTAAAAATTATGGTGGAAGTTTAAGTGATTTTACGGTTTGGATGCTAGAACGTAGCATGAAAACAATGGGCTTACGTGTCAAAGCGCAAACTAAAAATGCCAATAAAATGGCTAAATGGTTGGACAAGCAGACATTTGTTAAACAAGTCTATTATCCAGGTTTAAAAAGTCATCCAGAGCATAAATTAGCTAAAGCACAGATGAAAGGCTTTGGAGCGATGTTGTCTTTTGAATTAATAGACCATATCGATTCTAATCAATTTATGAAGCAATTAAATTTAATAAAAGCTTCCATGAGTTTGGCAGGAGTAGAGAGTACGATGCTATCACCAACACAGACCTCACATGCATTATTAACAGCGGAACAGCGCGCAGATATTGGTATTGCTGATGGTTTAATCCGTTTTTCTGTTGGGATAGAAGAAGCTAAAGATTTAAAAGCAGATATTACGCAAGCCATTAATACTATTAAATAACATTACTAAACTTAACTATTCTCAACCCTATAATTGTGCACAAAAAAAACAAACATACCGAAGATTACAATTTTGATCAGCTTACAGTAGCGTATGCTAACTTAGAGCCATTCGTGTTTACTAACGCGAATAATAAAAAAACAATTGATTTTGCAAACCCTAAAGCGGTAAAAGCTTTGAATGCAGCGTTGTTAAAGTCACATTATGATGTTGATTTTTGGGAGTTTCCGGATCATTTTTTGTGTCCTCCAATTCCAGGACGTGTAGATTATATTTTACATATTAAAGATTTACTGGACCGTTCTAAACTAACAGAAAATATTACAGTATTAGATGTTGGTGTTGGAGCAAATTGTATTTATCCATTATTGGGGAATGCAGAGTACGACTGGAGTTTTATTGGTGTAGATAGTAATGATGATGCGCTTAAATCTGCTCAGAATATTATCGATAAAAATAACTTACAAGATAAAATTAAGCTTAAAAAGCAACAAGATGATGCACATATTTTAAATGGTGTATTAAGTGAAACAGATAAAGTTTCAGTTACCATGTGTAATCCTCCATTTTTTAAAAATGAGGCGGATGCTGTAAAAGCAACAACAAGTAAACTTAAAGGCTTAGGTAAGCCTACAGATGAAATGGTGCGTAATTTTTCAGGACAAGCACACGAGTTATGGTATAAAGGCGGAGAGAAAGCTTTTTTGCATAACTATTTATATGAAAGCTCTTTGTTAAAAACACAAAGTTTCTGGTACACTAGTTTAGTATCGAATAAGGATAATATTAAAACGATAAACCAATCGCTTAAAAAACTAGGAGCGACAGCGGTGTTAACTATCGCTATGAATATTGGTAACAAAAAAAGTAGAGTGGTTGCTTGGACGTTTTTAACTGAGGAACAAAAAGAAAATTGGAATAAATAATAATAAGATGAAAGTAGATATACTAGCATTTGGTGCACATCCAGACGATATAGAACTTGGAGCAGGAGGTACGATCGCTAAAGAAATTGCAAAAGGAAAAACGGTAGCAATCGTTGATTTAACTAAAGGAGAACTAGGAACGCGTGGTACGGCATTAACTAGGAAGGCAGAAGCTGAAGACGCTAAAAATATATTAGGTGTTGCTTACAGAGAAAATTTAGGGTTTAAAGACGGTTTTTTTGTAAATGATAAAGTACATCAATTAGAAGTTATAAAAATGATACGGAAGTATCAACCAGAAATTGTGTTATGCAATGCTATTGATGATAGGCATATTGACCACGGAAAAGGAAGTAAGCTAGTTAGTGATGCTTGTTTTTTAAGTGGTTTAATAAAAATTGAAACAAACATTGGTAATGAGCCTCAAAAACAATGGAGACCAAAACAAGTGTATCATTATATACAATGGAAAACTATCGAGCCAGACTTTGTCGTAGATATTTCTGGTTATCTAGATATTAAAATGAAAAGTGTACTCGCTTATAAAACTCAGTTTTTTGATCCGAGTAGTAAAGAGCCAGAAACACCAATATCTAGCAAAAACTTTACAGATAGTGTTAAATACAGAGCCAGAGACCTAGGTCGCTTGGTAAATGTTGATTATGCAGAAGGCTATACAGTAGAGCGTTACGCTGCGGTGGATAGTTTATTTGATTTATTGTAAAATTTTTTCAAAAAAAGTTTGGAATAACTACTAAATAAATTACCTTTGCACACGCATTACTAAATGCGCACAAATGGTGGTTGTAGCTCAGCTGGTTAGAGCGTCGGTTTGTGGTACCGAAAGTCGCCGGTTCGAACCCGGTCTTCCACCCAGAAGCAAGAAGCTTCTCTTGAAAAAGAGGAGCTTTTTTTGTGCCTAATATTTCGTGATTTTCATTAAGTGTAGTTTTAATATGGAGCGACTAGAAATGTGAAGACTAGCGGTACAATTAGCAACAGTACTGATTTATCGTAATATTTGAGTGACATATACTATTCCAAAAATCCAACCTAAATATAAGGCGGTATAACTAATGGAATACAGCAGAGCTAAAGTAAGGTCTCCTTTTGTGGTTTTTACTTTGGAAAACACCAGTTTTAAAGCTCTAAAAAACACCCAGTACAACATGGCTAGAATTATAAATAAGGATAGCCAGATTAACGCTTCAAGAAGAAGTAAAAGTAGGGCAAAGGCAATAGTGATTGCGATCCAAAGTAAAATAGACACTAGTACTCCTGCAATACCATCTCCTACAGCTAAATCAGGTAAATCACCAGAAAATCCTATATCAGAAATATAACGCCCTTTTTTAAAAGGCTTAAATGAAGGGAAATTATCTTTTAAACCAATTCCTTTGTATAACCCATAGGTCATAAATAAAAATAGAGTAGTACCTATTATAGCTAATGATAGATATAAATTACTAGTTACGGTTCGGTTATAATTAATTCCGGTTAAGTATACTGTTAAACTAGTGACAGTAATAACAACTAGCGAGACGTAAAATACGGATTTTCCTTTTAAATAGTTTTTTTTGATTTTCACTTAAATAGTTTGATAAGTTGCAATGCAATAATTAGAAAATAGCATAAAAAAAAGACTAATTATATGCCTTTTAAAGATACATATAATTAGTCTTAATAATTGTAGTTGATTACTTAAAATCAAATAGCTACTATTTAAATAGCGTCCTAAATACTTTCAATAAATTGTAAAAATACTTTTTTATGAAGTTCAAGATCTAGGTTAGGAGATAAAGAAGCACGTACAATATAATCTTTGTCTCCTTCTTTAGTCGTTCCCTGAGTAGAGGTTGCAGGAATAGTCCAGTAACACCCTTTTAATTGTCCGTAACTAACACAAAACTTGCTTTCGTTAGGGATTTCAGTAATCATCAGATTAATCAACTTTAAATTTAACGCACGTTTGTAGGTTTCTTTTTCTTCATCGTTATTTCCTTTTGTAGGAAGGTCTAAAGAAAACACAGAAGGTGTAAATCCTTGTGCGGCTAAGTCTTCTGATACAAAATTAATTTTTGCTCCTGGTAAAACCTCATGAATGTAATTTACAAACTCACGTGTGTTTTTATACGCATCCACAATTCTTTGTGTCATTGACGGAAGTTGCTTAGCTAATATTTCATATTGAAAATCGGTAGCTTCGTTATCACAGATAGCTAAATGCATTTCTATTTTATCCATCAATGCTTCTGTAGTCGTATTTCCTACACAATAACCAGCAGTACATTGTCCGCCACTAGGGAATTTAGAACCACTGGCAAAAGAGATTGTTCTAACGGTAGATAACATATCACCTTCACCTAAAAAGTGAACGTTAGGACAAAAGGTTTGATCCAAAATAAAAACAGGATCAATTGCAGTCTCTCCATTTGGTGTTTGACGTGTTTTGCTTAAAGCCTCTTTAAGTTTAACAAGGTCCGGTACTTCTACTCTAGGATTTGTTGGTATCTCAGCAATGATATAAGGTACAGCGTCTTGTTCTGCAATTGTATTTAAAACGGTATCGATACTTTGTACCATATCATTATCACCGTCTACTAGTAGATCTACGATATCCACATTGTCAATACAAGCTGCTACACGTCTGGCTTGATCATTTGTACCACCATAACAATTTGGAGGCACAATAATTTTAATAGCTTTTCCTTTATGGTTTTCTTTTGCGTCATGTATTAACCCCATTAAAATGGCATACTGTATTGATAAACCACTAGAGGCTACTAATGGTTTTGTAGTGGTGTTTGTAACAGTTTTAATAGCGTTTAATACACTTGTTTTGTTTGCTTCGTCTATAGTTTTGTTTTCAATAGAAGATTGCGCAATTAAAGCCTTTAATGCAATGATAGCATTTGCAGGTGTCATGGCAACCGTTTCTCTTCTTCTTACATGTTGTATGTCTGAAACGTAACTTTCATTTTTGGCACCATTAACCACTAAAATACTTCCTAAATGTTGGTGAAGGCTGATAAAAAAGTCAATATTTGGATTTAAATCAATAGTCCCAATTTTGTCTTCTTGAGAAATAAAGATAGTGCTACCTTCAAACTCAGTTATGTCTGCAGAAGATTCAATCTGTTTTAAGTCGAAATTGTAACCATAAATAGTTTCTATAACTTCTGCATCAAAACATTCTGGTAGTTTACCCGTGTATAAAATCTGAGTGTTTTTGTGGTCTAATAGGTTTTTTCTTAAAACAGATAATACAGGCACTGTCTTAGAATCAAAACTGATCACGTTTTCTGATTTTAGATTATGTAAGTGTGCAATGCCCCATTCTAACACACAAGATAACGGATGCCCTAATCTTATATAGTCATAAGCAGTAGGTAATGCGTTTAGAGCTTCTGGTTTTGAATTGTTACTTTCATATAAAGCTTCAAACTGATTTAAAAACTCCGTTTTCGCTAATTTTTCATTATAAATATCAAGCCTGTGTGTTGTAATATTCAACCAACCCGTTGGCATATTTTGTAATACGTCTTTTATATAAGGTAACATAGTATGGTCTTTCATAAATTTACTTTTAAATAGGTAGCAAAGATACGTTAAATAGATGTTTTTTTAAGAATACTAGACGTTTTGTAACATACATTTAACGTGATTTGATAGGTTGTTTTAGATTAAAATCAGTTGCTTTTTTAGGTGCTATTAATATGGTTTTTAAATAGGTTGTATTTAGATACTACTCTTCAATAATTAATTTTCCAAACGCATCATATTTTTTGCTTCCCATGGTATATATGGTATTTAAACCATCTTCATGCATGCTAAATTGACCATAAGGGCTATCTGATATGGTGATGACCTTACATGAAACATCTATTATTTGCCTAGTTCCATTGACTTCGACCATAGTTAAGCCATTTACAAATTGTTTAGCAGAATGATATGTAAATGGTAGTATTTGCTTTCCGTTGGTATCAATATATCCAAAAAGATTATTGTCATTGCTTACAGCTGCAAGCCCTTCACTAAATTTTTTAGTCCAATTGTATCTAAAAGGGATGGCAATATCTCCATTTATATCTAAATATCCAGACTTAGAAGCTTTGTTTTCAGCTGGAATTAGATTTTCAGCAGTATCCCCTAAAGCTACAATGTTCTTTAATAGTTTTGTGTTAACCTTAGTGTCGACCAGATAATAATTACCATCTAGATCAACAGCAATTGCATTTTTAGAATCTAAAGATTCTAAAAATTTAAAGGTTTTATCTAATGTTATTTTATGGTCATTATTGTAAATAACAAAACCTTCTGCATCTTTGTTTTTTATAGCAAGAAGCCCGTTGTCCAATTGAAGTATTGTTTTAGCTGCGATGGGCGTTAATTTTTTTTCGACACTATTTAGATGATAATAAGAGGGGGCATCATAAATAGTAGGTCTTGTGTAATAATAATTTTTATTAAACCTTTCTAACGAAATTATATCAGACTTAAAAACCTCCACTAAATTTTCATCCAGAAAAATAGTTTTTCCATTTTTTTCTATAGGGAATAATTGATTATCTATTTGATCGTTTTTAGCAATAAATGATTTTGTTATTGAATTTCTATTGGTTTCAAAATAGAATGTAATCTTATCAATGTTTCCTCTAAAAAAAAGATCTAGATAATAATTTTTGTTTTGATTTCTAAAATAATCTAAACCAACAATTTTACGTTTCAAATACGATTGGAAAGCTTCAGGATTATCAAACGCTTCTTTTGTGATTTTATTTTTTGCTTTTTCTAGAAAAGTAACAACCTCAGAAAGACTCTTTTTTATTTTGTTAGGATGTATTGAAGATCCAGAACGCGTGCTACGTGATAAGGGTTTTCCGTTTTTATTAAAGGCTACATAGTGATAATCTAATGTATTTAAAAAATCACTCATTACAAATGACACATAATTGTGATCTATTTTAGCGATTTTTATGGTTCCATTTTTATAAGAGACTTTATCATTTTGAGCCGATAGGGTAACGGAGTCGTAAGCTGTCAAATAATCAACAGTGTAGTCTAAAGATAAACTATCAATGATTTTGTGATAGCCCCAATCCATTCGGAAATTAAAGCTACAATAATACGCCTCATGGTTGTCTTTTTTAACGTCACCATTTTTATAATAGATATTTTTTACTTCAACTTTCTGAGTGTTGTTTTGCGGTAAATTTATTGTGTTAGCCCGAATTCCATTTCGTAAAGAAACATGAGAAGTACTATCATTAGGCACTTGAAAAAAGATTAGGTCTTTATATTGATTTAAAGCTATAGTTACTTTAGAAGTGTCGATATGGAATAACTCATCATAATCCTCGTCTTCAATAGCGACGTTTTTTGGTTCTGTTTTATCGTCATTTGTGTATTTTAAAACTAGAGTCGCTTCTTTTATACTTGTATCTAAGTACTCAGAAATTTGATTAAAATCCATACCATCAAATTCTGAAATAAATTTTGTCATTAGGGGTGTTGTCGTTTTATTTTGACCGTTTGCTAATGAGGAAAACAGTAAGAACAACAAAAATATTTTTTTCATAATTGTAACCAATAAATTTAAAAGTAAATAAAGAGGGGCGTTTTTAGTTTGCTAATAGTAATGCTTAAAGATCAGTATTAAACGTTGCTAATTGGTAGTCGCCTTGTTCATTTTGTTCAGCGCCTAGGCCTTCGGTATATTCAAAAAGACTTGGTTTAATATTAATAAGAGGGTATTGACACCAATAGACTTGATTAACGTCTTTAGAGAAGTGTTCCGAAATAACAATAAAGGTGTCAGGATCTACATTAGGAATAGGATTACCATAGTAGAAAAACAAGTCCTTTGCACGTGTAAAATATTTTTCTTCTTCATCTAATATAATCACATCACTCGCCTTTATACCGTCTATTTTTTCGTCGTAAGTATAGACGTCATTTTTATAAGAATAAAAATAATTAGTAATATCACTCACATTAGCATTCGGGACTAGTCTTACAGTGGTTTTAGTTATACGCAACGGGCGCCACAACCATCTTTTGTTTAACTCTTTGGCGCGAGAGCGACTGATATAGTTAGGACTACGATCTATTACCTGACGGTCTTCAAAATACACATGCTGATTATCCTTAGAAAAGGACTCGTTCAACACTTGGAATGTAGCAGCATCGCTTCCCATAATGGGCGTGTCAAAATAATAAGCTGTGTTTTTATCAATTCTGAAATAAGGAGACAGAATCTTAAAGCTTTCTGCATCCACACCGTCTTGGATCTTTCCATAGCGATAGACATGAGCTTTATCTTTGGAATAGTCCGTGTCCATACAGACAAAATGTGCGCCTTGATCACTAATGACTTGACCAGAGTACAAGATTTTATCAGCCATACGTAATACTTCGGCACTCGAGTTGTCAATACAACTTGGTGTATCGGTTCGCGGAATTTTATAGTCATTATAATAATAAATAAAGTCATTATCCATACCGTAGACACCCCATAATGCTGTAAAAGTATCTGGATCTGCCATAGTTAATTGCTGAGAACCACAATACACATGATTAGCGTCTTTTATAAAACCACTGGACTCTTTTTTTGAAGCCCTATAACTTGGATGATTGTAAGTTTTTGGAATAGGGACTGCTGTATCAGGATCAGCACCAATAATAGGTCTATCGTTGTAATATACGGTGTGCTTATCTTTAGCAAAATCTTGGTCTAAAACTATAAAAGTATCAAGATCAGCGCCGTCAATTTCCTTGGCTCCAATATTAAAAAAATTACCACCCATAACATAGACGACTTTACTGTCTTCGATATAATATTGATTACTTTTTTCTTTATTTATTGCTGTCGCATTATTTTTACTAGGCGAATTGACATAGCGACTAAACACTACTATCAATAAAAAATAAGTGATAATAAAACCGGTAAAGCCTATAGCAAGCCATAAGAGTATGTTCATAATTATATGCAATTAATTTTTGTTTTAATAGATCAAAGATATTTTAAAAATAAAAGGTAGACTTTTATAATTAAAAAATAATCTATTAAATTATCGGAACCTAAGGTTGTTGAGTTTGCAATTTGTGCAAAGTGTTTGTTATTATGGTTTTGTATTTTTATTTGAGGTGAGTAAAATGTCAAAATGACATTTTTTTAAGTGAAAAAATGGCAATTATTTTGAAAATTTGACAGATAAGAACCTAATTATAATAAAATTTAGAATAGAAAATAGTGTGTCTTCATTTTGGTACTTTTTTTGTTTTATTGTCATAGAAATCAATAAGGATTTCAATTTGAAATAATGTTTAATTTAAAATTTTGTAATTATGAACAATTTAGTCAGTGTTCCTAAAAACGGAAGTTTAGCGAACAGTAATTTAAATCAAAATCGTCCAATGTTGTCAAATTGGTTAGAGGATATCTTTAATCGAGATTTGCCCTCCGTATTTACATCAAACTTCAATACTGGGATGACTTTACCAAAAGTAAATATTAAAGAAACAGCAGATGCTTTTATGGTAGAAATGGCCGTTCCTGGCCTTGAAAAATCAGATTTCCATGTTGCTATTGACAATCAGGTATTATCAATAGCTACAGACGCGAAGGCTGAAAAAGAATATAAAGACGAGCATTATACACGTCGGGAATTTGGTTATTCTTCTTTTAAAAGAACCTTTACTTTGCCAGAAAGTGTAAATGACGAGCATATTAATGCTAGTTATACTGATGGTATTTTAAATGTGCTATTACCCAAAAAAGAAGAAGCAAAACAAAAGCCTGCCAGAAGCATTAATATTACATAATTGCTTCAGTTATTTGTTATGATTGTAAGATAAAAGGTATAGTAGGGGACCGGTTTATCGGTCTCCACTATACTATTTTATAAATGTTTAATCTTTAAATAGGAAAGCGATGCCAAGAAAATTTAAGCCCGGAGATTGGGTCAAGGTTAGAGGGACGCTTATTGGTCCCAAAATGCAAGTTCTTAAATACATTCCTAAAAAAGAACCCATATTTGGTTTGGTAGATTATGATAATTATTTGGAATGTGTTTGGTATAAAAATGGCGAAAGACATGTCAAAGTATTTCACCAAAATAAATTGATTAAAACGATAGAAACGGGTGGTTTGTTCAATACATTTTTAGCAGACCCTAAATTTAATTTAACTTAAAATTTTAAACGATGAAAAAAGGCATTTTATTATTTATGATTGGCTTGTTAAGTGTCAGCTGCAGTGGTCAACAAAATGACACCAAAACGTCGGAAGTCAAGGATAGTGAAAATAAAAAAAGCACACAACCAAAAGGTACTTGGAAGGTGGATAAAGCATTTGATGAAAATGGGAATTTAACGCGATACGATAGTATCTATTCTTGGTCATCTAGTCATAATTTGGATACGCTTTCCAATGTCGAAAAGGATAGTGTGCTGCAAGCTTTTAAATCAAGATTTTTTACAGCCTTTTCAGATTTTGAAAATGAAGGATTTGATCCCGTTTTTTCTGAAGATTCCCTTTTTTATAAGCATTATTTTAATGATGATTTTTTCGGAAGTACGTTTGGTCAGGATTACATGGATATTGAAAAAATCAAGGCACAAATGTTTGCAAGACAAAAACAATTTTTAGAGAAATACCAATCAGAATTTATTAAGCCTGAAGACGAAAACTAAATAGTTTTCGTCTTTTTTTTGTCTATTTTACGGAAGCTTGGATTATTATAGTTACTTTGATTAACCGTGTTTTGATAGCTTTTAACTGACGTGTTTTTATTACCCATTTTAATCGATTTATAATTAATCGGAATAACAATAATGTTACTTAAATCAATAAGACTTATGATTGTTATAGGTTAAATATATTTATATATCCTTTTCATTCAAAAATCTATCATTAATAGCAACAAACATATAGTGATCCATAAACATTGGTGGGAATTCAAAGATTTTGACATATTCAAAAGTTATAAATTCTTTTTCGACTTTGGGCTCTCTGTAAAACTTTTTAAAAGGAAAGAATATATTTTTATCATTAACTGTAATTTTATAAGGACTTCTTAAGTTCTCTGGAAGAACAAGATTCCAATCTCCTTTTTCTATATAAACTAAGCATGAATTTTTTATGCCTGCTCCCTTTATCGCAAACCAAGAAGATAACATTGCTAAAATAAGTCCTCCTAATAATAAAAAAAGAAAAAGATGCATAAAATGAAAATGCTTAATAGTATCAGCTATAAGAAATACTAGAACAATAGATAGAATTAACCATAGCAATAACAATACTACTTGACCGTTTCTGTGAGATTTTATCGTCTTTTCAATTATGTTTTGTTCAATTGTAGTAGGTTTTCTATATCTTATTGTCTCCATTTAAAAGTTGTATTATCCACCTTTATTCTTATTGCATTTGGTTATAATCGTCAGTCATTTGATCAGAATTCGCTAAAACGTCTTCATTAGTTATGTTTTGGTGTAATTCTTTTAATATGGAATGTGCAAATTCTAAATTACCCTCATGATATCTTCTGGCCCAAAAAGTATAGATAGTAAAAAGTCTAGTTTCTTGCCTTGTAAACGCGTACTTTTTATAAGTAGTGTAATTGGAATCGCTTAAAGCATCTAAGATTTCTTTAGTTGCCATAGACTTAATTATTGCTTCTATAGCATCATCATCTGGATTAGATTTAGAGGCTAATTGATAAATTTGTGTTAAGGGTGCTTTATCATTTTTGAAATCTTCATAGGCTAGTAATAATGACTTAACTATAGAATACGCACCACAATTTTTATAAAGATTATTCTGTTTAAAAACAGAATAGGCTAATTCTTTTATTTCTGTAGTGAAAATTTTCTCTAAGGATTCGGGGCTTCTATTAATCTTAGCCATCATATAATTGGCAAAATAATCTTCAGACCAAAATGGATTTTCTCCATACGCTGGATAAAACATCCAACTAGTTCTTATGGCGGTTTCTAGGTCGTCTTTTTCTAAATTCATGTCTTCAAAGATAAATGCTAGTAGTTTTTTATTATCTGTGGTAATCCACGAATCCTTTTCTAACAAATAACTAATACTTTCCTCTTTGACATAATTATACATTAAATCTTCTTTGTTTACAGCAAGTTCTTTTTTCTCTAAGGTTAAAGACATGTTACTTTGTAGCAAGGAGTCATTTTTGTTTTTTTGAATCTCTAATTCTTGCTCTAATTGCACTAGTTTTTCTCGATCTTTGTTTGAATTACATGATAATGCAACTGAAATGATAAAAATTAATAGCATCTTTTTTTTCATTTTATTTCTTTTTTAGTTAGCGCCAATCTTTAAATATAGGAATAGCATGAGGGTAAAATTAGGCACCGTGGTTTGTGTTGATCGCGTAAGATATAAAAATATTGTATATTTTCTACCAAACAGGAAGCATCACAAGAGTTGTAAAGCTGTTCCGATGGACTATTTTTTTAATATCCATCATTAGTATTCAGTTTATGTTTTACACTCGCTTTCTTATCTAAAATCTGATATTCGATTTCTATTTCCTCATTATTTACTCCAATTAATTTGGCGTTTTTAATAACTAAAGAGTCAGTAGTAATTAAATTGTCAAAAGTATTGATGTTTAAAACTCTTTCCGCTATTTGAGAGTAACCAGGTCTGCAAATATTTTTTTCTAAAAGTCCTTTCTTTTCATAGACATAAATACGTTCCTTTGATAGTGGATGGTGTCTTGTTCTTTCTATTCTATAATTAGAATTTAACTGAATTTGCTGATAATCTCCTGAGTTAGTAAAATAATTGACAATACCAAAAAAAGGAATTGCCATTGGAAGAATACTTAATAGCACAACAGAAACTAATGTGAAGAAAAATATTTTCACTAATTTTTTAGTCCAAAACTTAAATATTATTATTAATGTAAATCCTAACCAAAGCCCATTAATAATTTTGTCAGAATAATATCCTAAATAATTATAATCATAAAAGGTTAATAGGATTCCTAATACAAAGAGTAATGAAACTACAAAATACACAAATAGCAAAATTCTGTTAGTCATTTTATTGAGTTTTGTGGTTACTGTCTTGTACTAAAATATGGCTACAGCTTAAAATTGAATTAAACTGATAACTGATATACCCTATTAGGTGTTTTAGAATCTACAAGATAAATGTAATCTAACTTTGTTGTATAAATTAATTGTGTTTTTTGCAGTTCTCTTTGCGTGTCTCACGTTAGTAAAGGTTTGGTCATTCTACTAAATTAGTGACTGATTGGTTTTTTTTTTGTTTTATCCCATAATTCAAGGAATTAAGTTAATAGCACCAACCAAATCCAGAAAATGTTGAGGTGTCATCCATTTTCTTTTTTAACCACTTCGCCCTCCATCATCGCAATATGGGCTGCAGGACCACCAAAAGCAATGCGTCCTAATTTGAAAAACAGTTTTGCAACTTCTTTTAGGTCTTTTTTGTTGGGCATTTTTAGAAATACTTTGACATTGTTGTGGTCGTAACTGTCAAGACTTAATTTTTATGTTAATTGGTATCGGGCTTGGTGTGTCAAACTACTTCTTTGTGGTTTATTTAATTTTGATGATTACTAGTGTAGCTTTTTTAAACTTTGAATTTATAAGTTTTCAATTTTTTATTTCTAATATTCTAACGTATTTATCTAATCCACCAATTTTCACAGTATCGCCAACAGATTTTCCGTTTAAGGCAACTCCTAAAGGTGTTTTAATATTTATTTTCTGAATACCATTTGATTTTTCAGGTTTTGAGACAACTCCGTCTACTAAATGAACTTTCAAATCTTTGTTAATATTCAAATAATTTACTTTCACTTTGCTATTAACAGTAATAGTTTCTTTAAATAATGTTGTTTGAACTTCCTCTTTTTTACTTACAGCTTGTATCGTTTGCTTTAAATCTTTTTTAAGATGTTGAGAAACTTTAGAAAGTTCATTTTCGACTATTGTGATGTTATCTGTAAAAGCTAATCCTGTTTTTGATTTATCTTCAAAAATTGATGGACTACTGTTTTCGATACTTCTTATAAATTCGACTAGTTTTTTTGTTTCCTTTTGTGGGTTTCTCCACCAATTTGTACTCCATATTCTATGGAATACAAAACCGTGTCCTTCAAGAATCTTTTGTCTGTGACTATCGTGTAAATATGCTTCTTGACTAGAATGATAAGAGGCTCCATCACATTCTATTGCGATTTTAGGAAGTCCAATATGTTTAGTATCGTAAACCATATCAATTCTAAATCCTGCAAATTGAAGTTGAGGAATTATATTTTTTTCGTCAAAATATTCGGTTAGAGCTTCATAAACTTCCTCCTCAAAAGGTGATTCGAGGTCTTCATTTAAGTTGTCGATTGTAGTACTTTTTGTAGAATTTTCTGCAAGTGTATTTAAAACAGAAATTCTTGCTTCATTGTCTTGTTCACTAACAGCTTTTGAGTATGCTAAATAGGCATATAAAGCTCCTCTTCTGTTATTTGAACCTTCATTGATTAAATGCTCTTTATAATTTAAAAACACATCTTCTGGAATGGAAGAACATACATATACTTTATATTTTGCTCTTGTAACAATAACATTTAAAAGTTTGTATCCTTTTTTATGATTTATTGAGCCAAATCTTTGGGCAAATTTCCCTTCTTTATTAATTCCATAAGTGGTTGATAGAATAATTACATCTCTTTCGTCTCCTTGAATATTTTCCAAATTTTTGACAAAAAAACCGTTTTCTTCGAGTTCAACTATTTTGTTATTAAAATCTTTATATTTTTCAAATTTTCTTCTTTCATTAATCTTACCTAAAACTAGGTTTCTTTGATTGATGTTGAAAGTTGCCACTCCAACTGTTGGATATTCTCCGTTTGGAAGTCTTGAAATATTGTTATCAATAATGGACAGAATTGTCTCAGCTTCTGCGTCATTGGAAGTGTCAGAATATGTGCCATTTACGGGAACATATTTTATTGGAATGTAATCAAAACTGTTTGGAAGTGGTTTTAACCTTTGATTATAAAAGGCATAATTTGAATAATCAATTAGATAAGGATGTCTTGAACGATAATGAAAGTCTAAATGTTTTTTCTCAAAACCTAATTCGGATGCAAAATCAAGAAGTGATTCACAATCTGAAAGTGAATTACTTATGTCGTTTTTAATTTTATCTATTTCGTCTTCAAATTCATCTTCATCATCAATCAAACCGTCAAATACTTTGCTGAAATAATTTGAAGGTGGCATTTGGTGTTCGTCTCCTGCAATGATAATTTGTTTCCCTTTTAAAAGTGCTGGTAAATTATCTTCTAATTTTAATTGACTTGCTTCATCAAACATAACAATATCAAAATATTGATTTTTGCCTTTAAAGAGATTACTTGCTACGTCTGGTGTTGTAAGAATTATTGGAAAAAAAGTTGTGAATAAATCCATATCCAACTTTACTATTTCTCGTAAGGATAATCGTTTATGTCTTTTACCTGCTCGTTTGTTGTATAGATTTTCGACAGCTAAACTTGGATTCTTATTGTCAAAATCTCTGGTTGCATCTATTTGTTTTGAGAACCAATATTCTCTAATATATTTAATCTGTTCTTTTTCAAGTTCAGACAAAGATTTTCCTAATTCAATATGGTCGTTATCATTTGTTGGTAAATCTGTATTCGCAGAATTTACAAGCATAGAATTAAGATAGAATATTAAAAATATTTTTCTCCAATTTGTTTTTTCCTTTAATTGGTCAATGATTAGTTTATTATCTGCTGATAATGAATTGTAAAATTGAAACCACTTAAACTCAATTGAAAAAAGGTCATTTTCATTTGCTGAAAATTGTTCTTTTGAATCTAATAAAGTCTGAATTTGAGAACTTAACACGTTGTGAGAATCTCCATTCACTTTTTTGTTAGTCCAATTTTGTTCTTCTATTTTAGTTTTTAAATTATTGAAGTTTGATTTTATTGTTTGTAGTAGTTCTGTGTCAAATTCCTTTTCAGTTGATTCAAGTAAGTTTAAGAATTTGTACTCATTTTCTATTTTTGACTGAAACTCTTTGTCAATTCTCTCCGTAATTAACTTGTGATTTTTGAGAATACCTTGATTTTCTTTAATTGATTTAGAAAAATTAATACTTTCAAAGTCTTTGCTATGATTAGTTTTTAGTGAATAATCTTCAAAAAGTGTATATGTTGTTTTTTGCTCATTAAGTGTAGTTTTCTTTTCTTTTGAGAAGATAGAAATAGTTTTAAATAAAAATCCATTTGTTTTTTCTTCATCAAAAAAATCGTTGTTTGCTTCGTGTTTTGTTAGGATGTTTTGAATAGAATTTTCAATATCACTAATTGAAGTTTTTTGTAAATTAAATTGCTCATTTCTAATTTTATAATATTCTACTTCATAGCTTGAAATGTCATCTAATATTATTTTCAACTCTTTCTTATAGATTGAAAAATCTTCTTCAATTTGTTGTTCTACAATAAATGGATTGTCTCCAACTAATTTTGCAGAGTTGATAAAAGAAAGGTTTATATGAGGTTTAAACTCGTCATATAAATTTTGCCCTTTTCTAATTAGTTCTAATAATTGATTTAGTTCAGATGATTCATAACTGAATGTGTCTTTTGCTAAATCAAGATTGTATTCTTCTGAATTGTCTTTTAATTCTGACAATAGTGATCCGACAATGTGAGTCCAATTTTTATTACCGACTAAATTTGTACCTAATTTTTTGTGTTTCTTGTTTATTGAATCAATTAAGTTTTTTGACTTTTCAATTATGTTGTCTAAAGTTTCTTTGGAATGTGTATATCTATATCTGCGATATGAGGAATTATCAATTCTATCTCTTACCGAATCAACTGCGACTCTTCTGTCTTTAACAATATCTTTTAAAAGTACACATTGATAATTAAGACCCTTTTCATTTAGGGCATTGTGCAATACTTCCAAAGCTGTCCGTTTTTCACAGACAACAATTGTCTTTTTTTGATTCTCTAGAGCATTTACTAAAATAGCTGTAAGCGATTGACTTTTTCCTGTTCCTGGTGGTCCTTGAATTAAAATGTTTCGAGAAGCTTTTAAAGAATGTAAAATTCCTTGTTGTGATGGGTCAGTTTCGACTGATGATATTGGTTGAAATGTATGTTCTTCCATATCCTCAAGGTCAATTGTAGCACCTTTTAATTCTAGTAAATTCGAATAATCGTGTATAATATTTTGCTTCTGAACCTCAAAAATTGAAAAAAGTCCGCCAAAATCTATAAATGAATTATTAGATGTTAATGGTAGCTTTTCGTAATATTTCTTTTCTGGAATAGATTTTACTTTATTTAGTTTTTTCTCAAATGTTTCACGAAGGTCATCTGGAATTGAGCTATTTATGGATTCAATGATATTTACACAAATATCTAAAAGTTCACTTTTATCAATTAAACCATCATCTAAAAACTCACTAGAAATTTGATTGATTTCAATTTTGGAATCATTTTGTAAATGATTTATTAGAACCTCATTGATATAAATTGGGTCGTCTTCTGTTCGTAGTATTTCCCAAGTATTAAATTCTTTTGTTCTTCTTATTCTTAATGACCAAATTAAAATTGGTGCAACAGTTAATTTATTGTCTGATTGGTCACGTCTTACAAGTATTGGAAAACCAAAACCAAATGTATTTATTCCTTTTTCCGATTCTATTGCATCTGTTTGATTGATTAGATTCTCAAAAGACTTTGTGATTTTTACCAATTGTGTTTGATCATCTTCAAAAAGTGAATTCAAATCGGGAACATTATCTTTCCAACTAATTTTAAATTTTAAAGGTAATTCGGTTAATAATGCATTAATAAAATTTGTGGGAAGGTTTTCGTCAATGTGAGATAATCGTGTTAGGTCAAACTTGTACCTTGAACGAGCTGGAATTGCATTTAAATGTACTCCTCTTCGGCTACCAACTTTTAGTCGGTTTTGTAATTCAATCAGTAGCTTTTCGGTTATCTCCATATTTTATTTCTAAAAATATGTTGTTTTATTTAAAACTTTTTACGATTTACCTCAATTAATACTAGAAAAAAAAAGAAAATCAGCTTTATTCATTCATATTTCATAGTTTATGAAATAAGAAAGAAAGTTTTTTGATGCTTTCCAACACATTAGTTAATAGCCTAACGAAGTTACCAAAAACCAAATAAAAACCAACCATTACAACAAACAAAAAACCATCATGCTTTTGCATAGTGGCTTTATAATTAGATAGCTATGATAAGTGTGTTAATAACAGTCTACAAAACAAGTCACTTAAACAGTGGTTATTTGTGTTGCTTTAAGTAAATAAGTTAGCAAATAAAATACTGATAGAATATTCCGTAAGGATGCTGGTAAGTAGTCTAGAAGACAGCAATAAATTATATATGGCGTTGACGGTAGTATTATTCTTTTAATTCCTTTAGTTTAACCCAAATATGGTCATTTATAATTTTCCCATTTTTGATAACAGCGTTCCTTTTAATGCTTTCTAAATTAAAATCATTTTTTTCTAGTACTCTCATGGATGGTCTATTGAAATCAAAAACGCCAGCCTCAATTCTTATAATATTAAAATTATTGAACACATAATCTGTCATTAGTTTTATTGCTTCAGAAGCAATTCCTTTTCCCAAAAAAGGCTCTCCAATAAAATATCCCATTTCTGCACTTAATCTAAATACATCTTCCTTAATTTCAATTCCAATTTCTCCTACGAATAGACCTTTCCAATATATTAATTTTCTTTGTGGAAGTTCTTTTTTAAGTTGCAGGTTTATAAACTCTTTAGCGTCTTTTAACGTGAAAGGATTAGGAACTTTATCATATCCATTATCGAATATAATTGGGTTATTTCTATATTCAGCATACTGCTTAGCTATTTCAATTTGATAGTTTCTTAATTCCACCATTAGTTCTAGATGTACTTTTGTTAGGGTTTGTCTTGTCCTGAAATATGGCTACAGGTTAAAATTGAATTAAGCTGATAATTTATATACCATATTAGGTGTTTTATAATCTAAAGATAAATGTAATCTAACTTCGTTGTATAAATTAATTGCATTTTTTGCAGCTCTCTTTGCGTGACTCACGTTATCAAAGGTTTGGTCGAGATAAAATTCATCTTTTAAAATTCCATTTACGCGTTCTGCCATTGCGTTTTCGTAACAATGATTTTCTTCTGTCATACTAATATCTATTTTTTTTCTTTTGAGTATTTGTGTATAAACATTGCTACAATACTGTATTCCTCTGTCTGAATGATGTATTAATTCTTTGATATTTTTAGCTTGATAAATAGCCTTATTAAGCGCTCTCACACATCCTTTGAGTTCCAAGCTATCACTAATATCATAACCAACTATTTTCCTTGAATGCATATCTGTTATTAAAGCCAGGTAGCAAAAGCCCTTTATGGTTCTAATGTATGTGATATCAGATACCCAAACTTGGTTAGCTCTAGTAACTTCTAAGTCTTTAATGATGTTATTATATTTGTAAAAACGATGATAAGAGTTTGTAGTTCTAGCACTGGTTTTCCTTCTAAGTGTCAGCATTTGATGTTTTCTAAGCACATTAAATAAAGTATCTCTACCAACTTTAATCTTGGCTTTATTAAAATCGGCCTTTAATGATTTTACAAGTTTTCTCACGCCTTCTCTAGGAAGGGATTTGCGTCTTTTTCTAACGATATTAATAATCTGTAGTTCTAGGTTTAAACGCTTATCAGCTCTGTTTTTATGCTTGTAATAAGCATTGCGTTTAAGTCCAAAACAATGGGTTATAGTTGTCAAAGAAGCAAATCCCTTAGATTTCTCTTTGGCTTTTATTAAGGCTTTATACTTAACTTTTTTTTTAGTTCAGCAATAGATTTATAACCTAAATCTTCAGCAGCTACTTCTAGATAGGATTCTTCTACCATAGCATCGAGATCCTTTTTAAGTAGTAACTTTTTAAGCTGTTCAATTTCTTTTTGAAGTGCTTTAATTCTAGATATTTCGTCTTTTGTTTCCACTTTTACTCTGGTGTTCATTAAGTCTTTACGATTGTACTTTTTAATCCACACGTTCACAGTTGTAGGTGCAATAGAGTAGAGTTTACAAAGTTCACTCTTTGTGTGTTTTCCGATTGTAAGTTCGGCTAAAATTTTTAACTTAAAAGGTTCGCTGTAACGTCTAATTACTTTGTCATTTCTATACATAATGTTTAAAATTATGTAGCCTTATTTCAGGACGGGTCAGTTTTACTGCCAACGTGATTATGTATGGTTAGTTGCGTGTTTCAAACAACTAATTTAGTAAATAATAACTAATTAAAAAGTCCTCACAGACTTTTGTAAATAGGTGAGGACTTAGCAATTAATTATATACGGCGTTGACGGTAGTTTTTATTTATGCATCTACAAAAATTACTTGACCCGTAATAAATCCATCAACCGAACGTTCAAAAGCTTTACCTACTAACTTTCCAGGAACTGGCTCAAAACCAGGCATCATTTCACCATAAACATCCCAAGCTTCTTCTAAAACAGTTGGGTTTATTGAGTTTACTCGGATTCCTCTTGGCATTTCAAAAGCAACACATTTAACAAATGTATCAATAGCGCCACTAGTAGTAGCATCAGCAATTGCAAAAGGTATAGGCTTAGTATTTAAAATTCCTGTTATTAAAGTAAATGATCCCTTATCTGCAATATATTCTTGACCAATACGTACAATGTTTATTTGTCCCATCATTTTACTTAAAATGATACTCATCCATTGTTCTTCGGTCATTTCAGTAAAATTTGCATATTCACAAACACCAACAGTGTTTACAACAGCATCAAAATGACCAACATCTTCGTATAATTTTCTTAATGATGCTTCGCTTGTAATATCTACTTGAAAGTCATAATTATCGGCAGATCGTCCAGCGGTTATAATTTTATGTTTTCCAAGACCAGTTAAAGCAGCTTGTCCCATTTTTCCGTTTGCTCCAATTAAAATTATTGTTTTCATATAATATTTGTTTTTAAATTATATGCAAATTTATGAAGTACTAAAGGTTTAAGAAGAGGACATTTGTCTAATACGTAATATTTGCCCTTATACGACTAAGGTGACGTTGCGTAACGCCTAGGTAAGAAGCTATATAATGTAGTGGAATCTCTTTGATATATTCAGGTTGTGTTGTAATTAAATCTAAATAGCGTTGTTGAGCTTTGTCTTTTTGATGATTAAATATCCATTTTTCTAATTCAACATATTCTTTTTCGGCAATAATTTTCAAAAAACGCAACCAATTACTATTTGATTTGGCTAAATTTTCTAACGTTGCTTTTGGTATTGAAATTATTTCAGCATCTGTCAGAGCTTGAATATTTTCTTCAGATTTTTTTTGCGAAATAAATGACGAATAAGCCATTAATAGTTTATTTGGAAAAGTGAAACAATATGTAATTTCATCGTCATTATTTGAATAATAATAAGAACGAAAGATTCCACTTTTGACAAAAGCTATAGAGTCGCAAATTTGATTATTATTAATATATAAATCGCCTTTTTTTAATAAAATAGTTTGAGATAACTTCAAGAAATCATTAATCTCTATGTCGGTAAATAAATTAAATGATTTTAAATATTCGTTCATTTTTTTTCTTTGATGTTTGGTATGTTAAAATTACCGTCAACTTGTTTTATAATAATTTTTATTACTCATATCCTATAGGTATAAAGGGATATAGGGTGTTTATTTATATTAAAAATTATAAGCAAAACGAAGTTACCAAAAACCGCATAAAAACCAACTATTACAACAAACAAAAAACCACCATACTTTTGTATGGCGATTTTTAAGTAATATAACTGTAATTATTAAGCTAATAACGGTCTACAAAACAAGTGACTTAAACAGCGGTTACTTGTGTTGCTTTAAGTAAATAAGTTAGCAAATAAAATACTGATAGAATATTCCGTAAGGATGCTGGTAAGTGATCTAGAAGCCAGCAATAAATTATATATGGCGTTGGCGGTAGTATTATTCTGCTATTCTTTTTTTTAAGTCCATTCTTTCGTGCAAAATTCTAGTTATTTCTACATAATCCTTGCTTAAAGTTCTGTAGAAAATAATATGTCGATTTGCTTTTATTCCGAAAAGTTGAGTTGTTATTCCTTCGTAGTTTTTTCCTAAATCTGAATTTTCAGCAATTTCTTGGAAATTATAAATTAGTTCATCGTAATATTTGTCAGCTTGCTTTTCTGACCAAACCTCAAATGTATAATCCCAAATCTTTGATAAATCCTCAACAGCTTTGTTTGTTAATTTATATTAAGCCATTCGAGTGCTTTTTGGCTTTAAGGGATTCGAGATGTTTTTTAGGGTCAAAGTCATGTGCTATTCCGCTGTCAATTCCTTCTTGAATTGTTTTTTTCAATGCAATCACCTTAGTTTCTTCTTCTAAAAGTCTTAAGCCTGCACAGATAACTTCACTAACGTTTTTAAACCTTCCTTTACTTATGCTACTTTGCACAAATTGGTCGAAATAATTTCCGAGTGATATTGATGTGTTTTTGTTCATTTTAAAACTATTTACATTAAATATACCAAAAAGTGGTATGTTGGCAAAATTTTGTCGAATGGCACACAACTCGTTTTATAATAGCTTTTATTACTCATATCCCATAAGTATAAAGACATATAGAGAGTTTATTTATATTAATAAGTTATTAGAAACGAAGTTACCAAAAACCAAATAAAAAACCACCATACAATTGCATGGCGGTTTTTAAGTAATATAAATGCAATTATTAAGCTAATAACGGTCTACAAAACAAGTGACTTAAACAGCGGTTATTTGTGTTGCTTTAAGTAAATAATCTTGGTGTAATGCTGTGTTTAGTGGTTGCATATAAATAAAACCACCAACGGGTATCCTATTTAATAATGTCAGATTACATTTTTGAATTTGTGGTAAAGCATCGCCATTATCTATACAAACAATATCATAAAGTGGTGTGTTTATTAGTTTACAAAGGACACTTTTTTTTAAGATAACGGTGTTGTCATTTGGCAACTAATGTGGTTTTACTTTAATTTTTTTGACTGGATTTAAAATTAATTATAGCCTGTTGTGTCCAACTGTTTAGCAAAGTCTATAACCTTAGTTATGGTTTTATTAACTTCGTTTTTTCGCCAATGGATATACAAATCGATTTGTTGGTCTAAATCTATAAAACGCACATTATTAAATTTGGAGTATTTAAAGGAATGCGGTAAAATAGAAATACCAAGTCCTTTGGATACCAGATTTAAAATCATACCACCAAAATCGGATTCGATACTTATTTTGGGTTCAAAACCATACTGATTAAACAAATTACGTAGTAAAGATGAAAAATAGGTGGTTTGGTGTAAGCCTGAAAGTATAAAGTTTTCGTGTTGCAGTTTGTCTATATTGTTAACCGTATCCGCATTTAGCCAATGGTCTTGAGGTACAGCAATGCAAATGGGCTCTGTAAATAATTTAAGGGATTGTATATTAATATGCGAAATAGTGTCGCGACTAAACGCAATGTCTGTTTGGTAATTTAAGAGTAGTTTTTCGTGGTTTTCGTCGGTAAGTTCGGCTAATTCTAATTTAAGATCTGGTAAATTGGTTGTAATAAGGTCTAGAAAATTAGGAAGTAAACTAAAGGTGATGGAACCCGGATAGGATATAGACACGACACCAGCATCGCCTTGATTAATTTTTTTGGCTTGTTGGTAAATATGGTCCAACTCGTTGATGGTTTTGGCCCAATGTTGTTGTAAAAACTTTCCAGCATCGGTAAGTTTGACGTTTCTTTTATTTCTTTCGAATAGTGAAAACCCTAACTCGTCTTCCAGTGCTTGTATTTGTCTGGTTAATGAGGATTGCGAGATGTATACTTTTTCGGCAGTGTTCCAAAAGTGAAGCTCGTCCGCTAACACCAAAAAATATTTTATTTGTTGTGTGGTCATAACAAATGCGTTTTTTGCATTACTGAATCAAAAATATGTATTTTTTAATAAGTAGCATCCTATTTTCTTTGTGTAAAGTTTTATACTAATTCTAAATTTTAAAATGATGCTAGGTGTTGAAAATTTTATAACCTTTTTGGTTACCGCAGCTTTTTTTGTAATGATACCAGGGATGGATACAGTTTTTGTCTTGAATAAATCTATAAGTCAGGGTCGTAAGTCCGGAATAGTATCAGCAATGGGTATTAATACAGGTGTGTTAACGCATACGTGTTTATCGGCTTTGGGCTTATCTGTTTTAATTGCAAAATCTGCAATAGCCTTTATGGTCATTAAATATATTGGTGCAGCTTATTTAATTTATATAGGTGTTAAAAAGTATAGAGATACATCAGCATTAGCTTTAGAAAATAATAATCTATTGGTTACCAGCACGATTAAAAACGATTTTTGGTCAGGTTTTTTTACCAACTCGTTAAATCCTAAAGTTGCATTATTCTTTTTGGCGTTTTTCCCTCAGTTTATTACACCGTCTAAATTACAAGATCCTGTTCCGTTTATAGTATTGGGTATTACGTTTGCAATAATTGGTGTGGTTTGGTATGTGACGTTAACGGTGTTTGCTAGTACGTTTTCAACTAAAATTAAAGGGCATCCAAATTCTGGGATTTGGCTAAATCGGGTTAGTGGTTTTGTATTTGTACTTATGGGTTTACAGATTGCTTTGGGTTAAGTTGATGATCGCTTTTGGCCAGGTGCGTGTTTCCCTTGTCTATTGGTACCCCAAAAACTGATAAAACCCTATATTCAGGGATGGTGATATGCATTGTAATAGCTACATTTGCGCTATGTCATTTACGTATCAATACATCGTTATTTTTCTTTTTGTTAGCTTTACTTCTCTTAGTATGGCTCAGGATACTGCGTCTGATAAAGTCAGTGAAGGCGAAAAGGTGGCACAGCTTTTTCATTATTTTAATAGTGGCTTAGATAAAAAGGCATACCAGCAAGCGCATGCGTTGTTACCTACTTTTAAATCTGATAAATCGGTAACAAATACCAACTTACTGTTGGCTTATTACCATAATAGATATGTGGCTATAGATTCGTCTATTTATTACACGCATAAAGCGCTAAATAGCAGAAAAAACATAAACGACTCGTTGGGCGTTAGGCTACAAATTTTGTCCTATCAATTATTGGCGTTAAATAATAAAAATAAGGGGTTATATCAAGAAAGTAAAAACTACTATATAAAAGGAGCCGAATTAAGCGAAAAACATAACGAAACCAATTTGTATTATACGCATATCCATGGTTTGGCAAGTACCTATCTAACGCTTGATAAAACGGAAGAGGCCTTAGCGCTTTTTGAAAAATGCGTAAAGTTTTCTAACGATGACGAAGTTATTTTAGGGAGTTATATTAATCTAGGGGCTATTTATTCTTCGCTTTCAAAGTTTGAAACCTCCAATACATATTTGCAAAAAGCAAAGGAAATGTGTGAAAAGAAGGGGTATAACACAGAAGCTTTAGTCAATATAATAATAAATATAGGTGATAACTATGTCAATAAAGATACCGATAAGGCACTCGCGTCTTTTAATGAAGCCAAAAAAATAAGTTCTGACAATCGGTTTTATAATTTAGAGTTGATTGCTTTAGGTAAGGTAGGAAACATATTATTTAATGAAAAAAAGGATAGTGAAGCACTTTTGATTTTCTCCAACATGTTAATGCAGTCCATGGAATTGGGGAATTTAGATGCTGAGATGAATAGCTATCTTATGTTGGAAAAACTATCGATTAGAGAACAGAATTATAGAAATGCTTATAATTATGGTAAAAAATATTACAAAATAAAAGACTCTATAAACAACTCGATAACAGAAAAAGAAATCAACCGATTAGAAGTTAGGTTTAAAACGTTAGAAAAAGAAAAAACAATTAAATTATTACAAATAGAGAGCTTAAATAAAAGTTTAAATATAAAAAATAAGGATGCAGATATTGAAAAGTACAAACTGCAGAAAACGATTATTGCAAAACAAAACGAAAATCAAGTCTTACTACTTCAAAATGGTGTAAAAAAACGTAAAAATGAAATTGCTTTACTTAAAGAAAAAGAAGCGATTAAAGCAATAGAGCTAGATAGAGAAAAGACTATTAAATACATTATCTTAATTGCTTTTTTTATTTTATTAGTGCCTATTATGGGATTATTAATTATCTATTACCAAAAATTACAGGCGCAAAGTTTACTTAATCAGAAAGAAAAAGAGATTAATGAACAGCAGGTACTATCGTTAAAAAAAGATCAGGAATTAAAATTAATTAAAGCGGCTGTTAGAGGGCAAGATATAGAACGTAAAAAGATTGCTCAGGAAATGCATGATAGTATTGGTGGTAATTTGGCAGCCATAAAACTACAGTTTAGTCAGCTGTCTAAGCATCCTAGTAAACTAGAATTAATTTATAGTCAATTAGATGATACGTATGAGCAGGTTAGGAACTTGTCACATAATTTGCTACCCAAAAAAATAAGAGAAAACGATTTTGTTTTTTTAATTAAGGAATATATTACTACTGTACAAGAAGCTAGCGATATAACACTAAATGTTTCTTTTTATGATGAAGCAAAAATTAATAAAATAAATAAGATTTTACAAAATGAATTGTTTTCCATTTTTCAGGAATTAACAACAAACACCCTTAAATATGCTAAAGCTAAAACAATAGATATCCAGTTGGATCTTATAAATGAAGGTCTATTTTTTGTTTATGAAGATGATGGTATTGGCTTTGATGTGTCTTTAACAACTTTAGGTATTGGTTTGACAAATATTAAGAATAGAGTAGAAAATTATAAAGGTATCTTACATATCGATTCTAAACCAGATAGAGGAACAAGTATAAATATCGAGATTCCTTTAACAACATAATTAAACAGAGTGTAGCGGTGTTTTAGCGTTGCAGTCAATTTAATAGTTATTAATTTTGGGTGTTGTAAACGTCTTTTTTTTGTTTTAAATTAATTAATAGGGGTTCCCATCAAATCAAATTGTTTTAATGCTTTTCCTAATTGAGCATATATAATTCCACCATTAAGCCATATTTTTGAATATTTAACTGGAATTATTTCATGTCCATTTTTGTTTAAAACACCAAAATGGTCGTTGTTTTTAACCTTAAAGAGATCATAATTTAATAATTCTGTATCTTCATACTTTGTGCCAAATAATAATGTGCCATCCACAGTTATATAGCCTTTTTGTTTTTTATCAAAATTATACTTAGCTAGTTTTGTTTTTGGATCAAATGCACTTATAAACTTAAATATTGGAGGGATTATTGTTTCTCCCATACTGTTTATTATGCCATACTTACCTCCATATCCCATGGTTATAAATAGATCTTTTGAATTACTGTATTCAATGTGTTGCCAATGCGTATTGTTTTTAATTACTTGCGCTTTGGCGTTAATAAAATAACCATTACTTGTTGATAATAGTACATGGTGAAGATTAGGGGTTATTTCTTCATAACTGTAAAAAGTGTCATACTTTTTATTATTAATTTTAATTGTTTGCAGTGTTCCATCACAATTAAAAATTTGGCTTTCTCTTTTATTATTTTCTAAAAAATTTGTTCCTTCAAAGGTGTTATTTTTGCCATAATACACACGTGTGTAACTTGCAGGGCTAATGGTTTTAAATTTACTATTTAAAACAGATTCTTGTCTATTTACGCTTGCAATAAAGGTTTCTGTATCACATTTTGTAGTTTGCGAAATTGAATAATAGGGTAAGTTCTCCTTTATTTTTTTTCCGTTTTGCAAATCAATAATATCAGAGTGGACTAATTTGTTTTCTTCTTTGATAGCCAACGCGTAATGCTCATTTATTTTTCGAATGTTACTATATTCAAAAGCAGTTATATTTTTATTTTTCACAGTGATGATACCCGACTGGTCATTGATATTAGTAGCGTTAAGCATCGTGTCATTTAAAAACTGTAATCTATAATATTGAGGGTTTATTATCCATTTTCCTTTATGATTTATAACACCATAAACAGCTTTATTATCTTTTTTTATTGCAGCAATTGCTAAATTATTTTCTCTAAAGCGTTGTATTTTAACAAATGGTTGATTAGTTACTAAATCACCATTGTGTTTCATTAAGTATTTTAATTTAGTTTTTGAGTCCTTAATGCTAGAAAGCTGATGTTTAGCACTCAAAACATCTATATTATATCGATTACATATTACTCTTTTTTTAGTTTTGATATTTATCAAATTACCATATCTATACCAATACTCGGAGTCTATAAAATTTAGTTCTTTTGGAGGTATATTTAAATGTATTGTATCTTTTGTGTTTTCACTTAAATAAAAACCACTATGCTTTGATTTGAGTATCCAATAATAAAATTGGTCTTTCTTATCAACCTCCTCAATTTGGTAGTACCCCGGTTCAATAAGAACTTTGCCTTTTTTTGTCAATAAGCCAAACCCTTTTTCTGTTTGAACAATTAATGACTGTTTAATAGTTGGTTTAATATAAAAATAGTCTCTATTTAATATTTTATTACCATCATTTGAATAATAATTACAGAGTTGATTTTTATAAGCAACAAAACCAGTTTCTCCACTTTGAATGATTGTGTTAAACTGTGCGGGCATTAGGATATTACCATTAGCAGTTATCAACCCATATTTATTATCTTTTTTAAAAGAATGCGTACCATTTTTAAATGTAACTATAGGTTCTGGTTTTTTTTCAAATTGCTCAGAAATGGTATTGCTCCTTTTAAACAAAGACGTATACTTTTCCATTATTACATTTAAATCTTCTCCTTTCTCTTCTTTTTTCTTTTTTTGATTACTAAAGTTTTCTATTGACATTTCAGATTCCGCTTCATAATTTGAAACATCACAACCTGCAGGAGACAAGTTAAATAACTCAAAAACGGTAGTTACAGTTTTGGTTTGTTGACTAAAAGATTCTAGCATAGTTATGCAAAGAATAATAACCAGTATTACATGTTTTTTTTTCATATCATTTTCTAATAGTAGTAATAAAAAATAGCCACATTTTATTTTCTAAGTTTATTCTTAATGTGTTCTGTAACTGCTTTCAATTTATATATAGGTAATAATTCGCTTCTATGTTCGGAATAGATATTAGATGCTTTTTTAACAGTAATAAAGTCAATTGTTTTGGCAAAATCATATTCTTCAACTGCTGTTTCAGTAATCCTAAAGATAGAGGATTTAAAAGCATCATTATCTATAAATTTTTCGTCAGTTACATAAAACATTGTTTCTATATAATACCCGTTTTCGCCACTTAAATTTTCTTTATAACTAAATATGATAGACGCACTCCGACTATTTTAGTCGGAGGCGTCTACTTGATTGTATTTGTTGTTTTTTTTGGTTTAATTCATATCAGGGTCAGATCTACGTACTCCAGAATTTGTATGTACATTTCCAACTTCTGTAATTACAGCACCTTCAGGACCCGCCATTTGCCAATGAGCAGATTCGACTATTGCTAAAGAATCAAAATCACCTTCGTTAGCTTCAACAATTCGATTAGCAGTTACTTTTCCATCCCAATGTGTTTTTGGAACAATGACTTGAGGAAATTGGTCACGATTGTTTTCTCCCGTTCCTGCAATATAACTTTTACCATGTCTTACTAGCCAACCTTCCATTTTGGCAGGATTTCCGTCGGCTTCAAAATGCATATGTTCTCCTAGCATTTGACCAGGTAGTAGAAAAATATCCATTAGCATATATTGGTCTTTCTCATTATTTACAAACATAACAGAAGCTAACCCTAAATTGGCATAGTCTCCTTTGTTGTAATCTGTAAGCCAGATTTTTTCACGTAAGCCATCAAAAATTGGATAATTATGGTATTCCATCATTTCTATTAATGCATCTTTTGCCTTTTCTTCTAAAAAGTTTCCTTCTGCATCATAAAATTGTTCATTTGTGAATTTTAATTCTGATTTAGGTTGTTCTTCTTTTGTTTCAACTATTATTTCTTTTTCAGGAGTATTCTTACAACTTGTTATTAGAAGAATGAATGTTAAAGGAAGTAGTAAAATTATTTTTTTCATAAGGTTATTGTATTAAGATGTTATTTAAGTGTTTTTTGTAAATGAAGCATGTATTAAGTTGTTGAAATATAGCTGTTTATTTGGGGTGTAACTTTCGTTTAAGCACTAGGTTTGTTATAGGCTATCAAGATTGAATTTAGAACTATTTCTCCTATGATTTATATACGGTTTGTGTGCTCTGTATGGATCACTTTTAATTTACCGAAAGGTAAATAATTAATCAAGAGTGGCCAAGTCTCTGATGCGCAGGAGTAAGGTTTTGGAGCATGTCCGTTATACTTAAGCTAGAAGAAAGTGTCAAAGAAGAAAGGCCTTTTGAGGTGATGATTTTTAAACCGCTGTATACGCTTCTGAGTTAATAGAGTCGCAAGATTAACGTAGTTGCTTTCGTGTGGTGTTGTGAGAGGGGTATTCTCCTCAATTATGGGGAGAGCCGTCTACTCGATTGTGTTTTCGTTTTATTGCTCTCGTAATTCACACATAGACTTTACCAATTCAGGATATTGATCAAATAATTCTTTCCCTGATTTAGGTTCTCTATTTAGACTAAATTCTCCATTATCATAATTTAATTTAGGAAAGAGTTCTGAAACGGCATCTCTAATTTCGGATTCGTCTTTGTTTTCGTGATTCTCAGAATAAGCTTCATCAGAAACATACATTAATTCTTCAGCCCAACAATCAGCTATATCAAAACTATATTTCCCACTTATAAATTCGTTTATATCTTTTGTAATATCTTCAAAAAACGTCTTTCCTTTTAATAAAATCCAACATCTAAAATATAAAAATCCATCAACTGAAAGATATGAGTCTAAAGTATAAACTCCGTCTTTAAATTCAAACTCATTGTTTAAAATAATATATAATTCCGCAATTTCAGCGGTGTATAATTTCACTAACTTTTCTTGAAATATTTTTTCAAAAGATACTAAACGTTCTTTTCCCCATTTAGATAAATGTTCTGTTAGGCTTTCAATATGTTCTTCAAGGTCGTATTCGTTCCAATGTGTGTGTTTATGTTTATTCGATTTTTCGATTGCATTCCAAAAATGAATTTCTGATTTTTCGTTTTCTGAAAGTTCTTTTTTCTCTGGTATTTTGGCTCCTTCCTTAATTTCGGTATACCCTTTTTTTGTTTTTTGAACGATTAAACTTTCCGATGATTTTATACATTCCACTTCATTCGAAAACTCTTTTACCGTTTCTCTTCCTTTTGCTCCGATTTTTCCATAAACTACCTTTTGTGTTGTTCCTGAATAATCAATATCCCAAAATTTATTAGATAAACCTTTTTGATGAATAAATTTTCTTTTCATATTATATGATTTTTGTTTTTTTCTAATATCACAGCCGTTTAGTATAAGAAATGTATGGCATGTGATAAGCACTTTTGTTTCGGTTCAATACTGAGCTAAATATAAATAGATTGTTTTTATTTTTCGATTAAAGCCCTGTTTTTATATACATTGTGTGTGCTTAATAGAAACTAAACAGGAATTGTCAACAGAGGTCTAATTATTGGGGTAAGCCAACACATTTTAATAATGCCCAGATAATACCAATTGGGTAAGTGTTTAGAAACGATAGTAATTACATGAAAGAAGATGTCGTTCGTGGTTAAGGTATCCAAAGTTGCGAGTTGACTATATGGAGTAATCAGCAGAGGTCATAGTGCTTACAGGACACGCGTTGGGCTAATACATTAGATGGTCTTACAAATAGGAAAGGAGGGCTGCATTTCTCTTCAAAATGCGTAAAGGCGCACAAGTGCTAGCCTATACTTAAACTAGAAAATAGAGACAAAGGAGGCAAGTTTTTTGATGTGATGATTTACGAATTCACATATGTCTTTCTCGTCTTTATTGCTAGTAGTCATAGAGACGAGAGGATCAATGTCGTTGCGAATGTATGTTGGTATGAGAGGTGTACTCTGGTTATTTTTGTCGGAGCTGTCTATTGGATTGGCAACAGTTTTTATTCAATTCAGACTATAATTACCATTAAATTCCAAAACATATGAAAGATAATAGATGGTCCAATAGATTTAGATTTAAAATAAAGAATTCCCGAAATTATTCCGCCAAATATTGTCAAATAAAACAAATGCCAATCTTGTTTAGACGATTCCAATATCAAATTCATATAAGGTGAATGAATCGAGGCGAATAAAACTGAAGCTAATAAAATGGAGACGATCGTATTCGTCTTTTTCTGTAAATTATTCTGAATGTATTCTCTAAAAAATAATTCCTCTCCAATAGGAATCAAAAGAATTGAAGCAATTAAATTTATATTCTTGAATTTTGGTAAGCCATCAAATCTATAAGCAATGTAATATTCAGTCTCGAACAATATGTTGTAAATCCACTTTAGAGGTGTTTGCATAAGCACAAATGAAATTCCTAAAATAACAGCGAATAAATACCATTTCCGATTAGTTTTCTTAATCAGATATTTGAAATTTTGATTTTTAATAAAATAGATAAAAATTAGAACTCCTAATAGTTGAAGAAATCCTTGAATTAAAAAGTAGTACTTATAGTAATTTTCAAATTCAATTGCTTCTACAATATAAAACCAAGAACCAATAAGTTCAATTCCAGTCAGATAGAGTAAAGTCGCTAAAATGGCTTTTAAAATACTTATTAATTCGTTGTTCAATGTCGTTGGTTTTCAGCTTGTGCCTAACGTTTGTGGATAAGAATAGTTGCGGGTTTGTATGCGAGGATTTTCCACAGGAAAATCAGACGTTACAAACATGCAACGTACTTTGATTAAGCACTAAATCGCAATAAATTATACACGATGTGTGTACCCAGCATGGGCGTCTTTTTATTTACGGAAAGGTAAATAATTAATCTAGAAGGTGCAAGTCTCTTATGCGCAGGAGTAACCCTTCGGATACGATCAGGACAGGCTTATGAAGCATTAGTAAGTCGCAAGGGTGAAAACCGCGAGGTTACATCTTAAGGCTATTTGTGATTGCTTAATATGCAAATACCACTACAAAACTCGGTACTGATACTTCGGCTACGCTCAGCATAATCTAAACAAAAATCGTATACAGAGGCATAATTACTTGAGCAAGTAAGTTTATCAGTTATTTTATTTGGGGTGATTGGACAAGTTTATGCTTGCAGTAGAAACAGAATAGGAGGTTGGCCAGTTATTCAAAGTCCTATTTTAAAGACTACTATCACAACTTCTAGGCTTAAACGAAAAGGGTATAAACCTTTGTTAGATTATATTAATAATACGCAAACTTCAATTTGGTGAACCGCCGTATACGAGACCCGTACGTGCGGTGGTGTGAGAGGCGCACTCCGGCTATTTTAGTCGGAGCCGTCTACTCGATTGGCAATCAGGCTTTTTTTCAGAGCATTATATTTTTTTCAGTCCATTCGTCATTGTCAAAACTCGAAAATATTACTGCATCTAATTCACAAGGATAAACATTTGCTTTTAAACACAATTCTTGAATTACATCTGAAACAAAGTGATAATATCCTTTATCGCTCAAAGGTGATGAAGTCAAACTTACAGGAAATCCAAAATCATTTAGCCAACTTGCAATTCTCGAATCTATCGGAAGTTCATATTTAGTCAATCCTAAAGCTTGAAGAAAATTCCTTGATTGTTTCGGTCCAAAACCTTTAAGCCAATCATTTAAAAAATCCGCTAATTCTCTTTCAGTTTCTTTGGATTGATTGTCATTTAAGAATTCTAATTTCGATATTAAATTCCAATTTTCATTTTCAATTCTCTCAATATTCTCTGCAAAAAAAGCGGATATTTTATTGATATATCTTGTTAGTCCGTTTTTCTGTAGAATTTGTTTTATTAATGATTCTATATTCTCCGATTCAGCGATTAATTCAGACGTAACTGGGAAGGGTTTTAAGCTTAAAAATTTTCCAACAACAGAATTTGGTCCCGAACGTTGTTGAGATGTCAAAAGACACATCATTAAATTCAGAATTATGATATTCTTATTTATCTCAATGTTATTTTTTTCGACATTTCTTTCTCTCCGATTTTTCAAGAAAAAATTGTCATTTTCTTTCATAACATTTTTTACTTTTTGAATATCAGATTCGTTAATATTCCAAGAGATTTTCATTCAGTTCCGGTTTTTTTCAGCTTGTTGCCAACGTGTTTGTATATGGTTTGTTGCGTGTTTAAGAACGTGATTTAGCAAATAAAAACCGAATAGAAAATCCGCGAGGGTTTTCGTAAGCAGGCTAGAACCAGCAATAAATTATATACGGTGTTGGTGGTAGTTATTTTTTATCTTTAATATTTTCTAATAGCTCGTGAAATTGCCAAATCGTATTATTAATAGCGTTTTTTGCAGCTTCTCCTTTGACATAAGTTATCTCTTCGATATATGCACCTTTATCAATTAATTCCTTAAACTTTTTAGGTCTATCTTCTTCAGAAATATTAGCGCTATCACAAATATCATCAAATGGGCTCGATATTCCTGTCAAACCGTATATTTCATTACCTTTAAGAGGAACATTTAATATAACTTCTCCTTGAATGTCTTTGAAGTGATATATTGCTTTACAATCATCTATATTTTCAATACTAAACGCTTTAAGTTGCTTTTCAAATTCAGAACATTCCCATAATTTATTAATATTCAAAATCACTTCATTTTCTTTTGGCTTATGTTCAAATATTGCAGCTGTTACTGCATTATCTTTATACTTTCCTTTAAAAAACTCTGCGTAAGCTTTATCAGTTGTCCAACTTGTGAATCCTTCGTTTTTCTCGTTATTGTAAAAAATATCAACTAAATCTCCTTTATGGATAAATCGTTTTCTATAACAAGAATCTTTGCAAACTTTGTACTTTAAAGGAATATTTTTACAAGCTTCAATTATTTTATTCTCAAATTCTAGTTTTAATTTAGGGTCTTCTTTCCATCCTTTTTGCCAATTATTTAAGGCTATGAAGAAATCTTTTTCGAATGTCATTCAGTATTGAGTTTTTAATTACCACCAACTCGTTATATAGTCACTTTTGTTCCACATATCCCGCAAATATTACGGGATATCCGTACTTTTTATTCTCCTTTATCAACTGTAATTCTATCTTCGCGATTGGCTAATTCCCAAGCGGTGTAAAATACTAAACGGGTTCTGTTTTCTAATAAGTCATATTCTATTTTATCTGGAGTATCACTGGCTTTGTGGTAATCCGCATGCGTACCATTAAAGTAAAAAATGACAGGAATGTTGTTTTTTGCAAAGTTATAATGATCTGATCTGTAGTAAAAACGGTTAGGATCGTTATCGTCATTATACGTGTAATCTAAATCCACATTAGTATATTTGGTATTGACCATTTCTGATATATCATGTAATTCTGTACTTAACTTATCACTTCCAATTAAGTAAATATAATTTCGGTCACCTTCTTTACGTTCAGGGTCTGTACGACCAATCATGTCAATATTTAAATTAGCGACCGTGTTTTCTAATGGAAAAATAGGATCGTTGTCTGTATAATGTCTACTACCCAGTAATCCTTTTTCTTCTCCTGTAACGTTTAAAAAGACGACAGATCTTTTTGGTCCGTGACCTTCTTTTTTTGCTTTGGCAAAAGCTTGTGCAATTTCTAATACAGCAACGGTACCAGAACCATCATCATCTGCACCATTATAGACTTCTCCTTTTTTAACCCCTTCATGATCTAAATGTGCGGACACTATAATATATTCGTCTGGCTTTTCAGATCCTCTAATAATGGCAGCTACATTTTCTGAAGCTAAAGCTTTGGAGTTATTAGTAAAGTCTAGTTTTAAATTAGTGGGTACTGTTTCGTTTTTAAACGATTTATCAAAACTAGTCACGTCTTTGTTAAATAAGGCTTTTACGGTTTGTGTATTTACTAAAAAGTAAAACATGTTTTTTTCTTTTCCTACTAAACTCATTCGACCACTTGATGTCCCATAACGTAAGGCAGCCATAGCAAAAACATCAGGGTTGTAATATAGTACAGCTTTAGCTCCTTTTTCTTTTGCTAAATCACGCTTTAATGCAAACTCTTCTCTAAAATTAGACCACTTAGAAGCGTCTTTGGTGCCAGAAATAACATAAGTACCATCTGGATTTTTAGGTTCACCATTTATAAAAAACACAACTTTACCTTTAATATCTACGTTGTCGTAATTAGAAAAAGCATCATCTTGTATTCCGTAGCCCAAATTAACAATCTCTGTTGCTTGTAGTTGACTAGTTTCCATCGGATTTATGGATACAAAATCTTCTAAATCTTTTAGTGTTTTTTCATTTATTGTAAGCGCAACATCTGGTTTGTTTTGTACTTCTAAAGGCACGTTTTGAAAGTAATCGCCATCTTTTTTAGCAGCTGGGACACCAAAAGAGATATAATGTTCTTTTAAAAACTGAATGGCTTTTTTTTGTCCTTCGGCACCTGTTTCTCTACCTTCAAACTCATCTGATGCAAATTGATATAAAGCGGTTTTTAAGTCGTCTTGCGTTATAGTCGCTGCATAGATACTTGGGTCTGTTGTAACTTGGTTACTTGTTGTTTTGTTTTTTTGAGAGCTTCCGCACGCAATAAATAATAGACTTAAAGAGGCTATCGAAAGTAAAGATTTCATTTAAAAATATTTAAAAAGGGTTATGCATCCAAAAATACGAGAAAATATAAATGTTTACCTATTTATTGTTTCATTTTAACAAAGGCGTAATTACTATAAAAGGTATTAAAATTTAGGAAGTTACTCATTTGTATTGTGAGGTCTTTAGGGACCATAAAAAAGTAGGAAATAAATCTTGATTATTCCGAAAGATTAAAAGCCTCTAAATTTAAAATTTAGAGGCTTTTATAATATGTATTTAGGCAAGTGTTAAATAGCACTTACGGTGGAGCGACTTTTAATTTTAAAGATTAGTAGCTTAATCTAGAATGATTATATCTTCTAGCTCTTGTTGTGCTTCCTCGTTTAATTTATCTTCCGTTTGTTGTAGCTCTTTAGTATCTCCAACTTCCGAAATAGTAAATATTGTTTTGTACGTCGCTAATGCTATGCTAATAATGGTTAGCAAAAATATGACCTGAATAACATGTGTTGGTTTAGCTTCTTTTTTAGATTTAAAAAAGGCGAGTAAACCAAATAAAAAGGCCAGTATTGCCGGGATAAAAGATAATTTATATAAAGGCAAAACAGCTAGTATTACTGCAAATACAGCAAAAATTAATCCTAAAATTATACTTCCTTTTCTCATTGTATCTTAGTTTTTTAATCCTGTTGCAGATTTTATTTTTAACTCACCACTTCCAACTGCTATTTTAAACTTGGCATAAACAGGGACTTTGTTTTCGTCTGCTGTTAACCATAAAATATTAGCATTACTTCCTTTAAGGACGTTGCTTCCTGAGGCACTAATGGCTAATTTATAACACAGTTTTTTACCAAGAGCCGTATTAATAGTCTCTTTGGCTAATAGCTTAAAACGGAATTTATTTTCTTTATTATCAAATAAAACAGTAAAAGTATCAGAAGCCCCTACGGGTGCTTTTTTAATATCAAGGGTTCTAATTTTATAAATGGTTGCGACAATATCTCTTGTACCTCCATTTATTTTAACTTTTTCGTTTTTATCCCAAAATCCAGATTTAGATTTTTTAGTTTTCTTTCTAATTAAACTTTCTACATTATTAGATTTATAATTGTACTTGTATTTAACATACTTGTAATAACCACCTTCATTAATTTCTCTATTGTATAGATAAGGTGCAATCGTTCTTGGGTTTACATAACTCTCATATAAATCTCTAATTTTAAAAAAACTATCAAAGTTACTGTAGGTGGTTGCAGTACATTTTAAATGTAATAAAGTAGAAGAGCTGGTTTTCATATCGCTCGTTTCCATTTTAACTTCGGCTATATCAGTTAAGATACCAGACATATTGTAAGCGGCAGAAAAGGTTAGTTTTTCTCCTGCTTTAAACGCCCTATTGTCTTGGCCAAAACTAAAGGTCAAGGTTATAAAGGTTAATAATAGCGTTAATTTAAATTTCATAGGAAAATTAGTATTTAGTTGTCAAAGATATAACTTAACATTAATTGTTCCGAAATTATTGTGCTAACTTTCAAAATCATGTTAAACCTTTTTTTAATTATGTTTGTCATTAAACTATTTTGTATTTTTGCAAAGTGATAAAAATTATTATTCATAAAGGTGTATCTTTTGTTATGGCATTAGTGGTGTTGGTTTCAACATTATCTTTTACTGTAGAGAGTAACTATTGTGGAGAACGTTTAGTGGATATTGCTGTTTTTACTAAAGCTAAACAATGTGGTGTAAATGCAGATAAAACGGTGTCTAGTGTTAAAATGAAATCGTGTTGTTCAAACAAAATTGAAGTTTTTCAAGGACAAGATCAATTAAAGATTAACACGTTTGACGATCTAGATCTTAATTCACAACTTTTTATTACCGCTTTTGTTTATGTATATCCTCAGTTATTTGAAAGTGTACCAAAACAAAGCATTCCGCATAAAAACTATGCACCACCCAACTTGATTATAGATTTTCAAGTCCTTCACGATGTTTATATTATTTGATAGCATACTTTTTTAGGTTTCGCTTAAGCGGAATATCTTAAAAGTTAATTTTATCAAATCATATTTATAATGACACACAATTATACAATTACAGGCATGACCTGTAATGGTTGTAAGGCTTCAGTTGAAAAAGCTTTACAATCAATTAAACACGTTACAGATGTTTCGGTTAATTTAGAGGCAGCCGAAGCTACAATACACCTCTCTCAACGTATTCCTATAGAGCAACTACAAGGTGCTTTATCGGATAAGTTTAAAATACAAGACAGACAACAGTCAAAAGAAGTATTGACCGCTTCAGGCACAATTAATGACCAAAAAAGTGAGTGGAAACAACTGTTTCCTTTGTTTTTAATCTTTGGTTATATTTCAGCAGCAGCTATAATAATAAATTATAAACCATGGGATGGTTCTAGTTTCATGCTAGATTTTATGGGCTTATTTTATATTGTGTTTAGCTTTTTTAAACTATTAGATTTAAAAGGATTTCCTGAAAGTTTTAAAATGTATGATCCTTTAGCCAAAGCTATTCCAAGTTATGGTTTTGTTTACCCGTTTATCGAGTTAGCATTAGGGGTATTATTTTTAACACGCTTGCAAATTCCTTTAGCATTGATTGTTACCATAGTAATATTAGGAATTACGACGATTGGTGTTACTAAAACTTTACTAAGTAAAAAAGCCATACAATGTGCTTGCTTAGGGACCGCGTTAAAGCTACCAATGACTAAAGCGACATTTATTGAAAATACAATCATGCTAATAATGGCTGTTTGGATGCTAATTAAAATCTATAATTAATTATGAAAAAGTTATTTATTTTATTAAGTTTTATACCCTGTATTACATTTGGTCAAACTCAATTATCGGGTGTTATACATGAAGCTGATCCAAACACCAATCAACAACCATTATTTGGAGCTAATGTGATCTGGTTAGGGACTACTGTTGGAACATCTACAGACATTGATGGGCAATTTACAATACCATATCAACCAGAGTACAAACAACTTGTGATTAGTTATGTAGGGTTTAAATCGGATACAGTTAATGTAACCTCTTCTAAACCAATAAAACATTTTCTTAATCCGACTAACGACTTGGATGAGGTTGTCGTGCAGTCAAGGAAAAAAGCATCTGCTAGATCATATCTTAGAGCGCAAAATACAATATTGGTTAGTAGTGCAGAATTGTTAAAAGCGGCGTGCTGTAACTTGGCAGAAAGTTTTGAGACAAATCCATCTATTGATGTTAATTTTAGTGATGCAGTTACTGGAACCAAACAAATAAAAATGCTAGGTTTATCTAGCCCTTATATTTTAATTGCAACAGAGAATATACCTTCTATCCGAGGTGCTTCTCAAGCTTTTGGACTTAGTTTTATACCTGGTACTTGGGTAGAAAGTATCCAAATTACTAAGGGTGCAGGAAGTGTGGTTAATGGTTTTGAGAGTATTGCAGGACAGATTAATGCCGAGTTAGTAAAACCATCGACAGATAATTCGTTTTTTTTAAATATGTATGGCGCAAGTAGCACGCGTTTAGAATTAAATACGCACTTTAATACTAAAGTATCGGACAAATGGAGTACTGGTTTATATTTGCATGGTAATACACATCAAGAAAAACATGATGTTAATGACGATGGGTTTATGGATATGCCATTATATAGCCAAGTTAATGTCATGAACCGTTGGCAGTATACTGATCCTGAAAAAGGGTTTGTTAGTTTTATTAATTTACGCTATTTAAGTGATGACAAGCAGTCTGGACAGTTGGATTTTGATCCAGAGACAGATAAGCTAACAACAAATGCTTGGGGAAGTGAGATTGATACCAAGCGTTATGAGTTGTCTGCAAAATTGGGTTATGTTAATCCTGAAATTCCTTGGCAAAGTTTAGGGGTGCAGTTTGCGCTTAGTAATCATAAACAAGAGTCTTACTTTGGGTTGAATCAATATGATATAGAGCATACCAGTATCTATTCTAACGTGACTTATAATTCTATTATTGACGACTCTAGGCATAAAATTAAAACAGGAGTCAATTTTACTTATGATGCTTATGACGAGTTTGCTATTGCTCAAAATTTTGCAAGAACAGAACGTAGTTTTGGAGGCTTTTTTGAATATTCATTCGATAATTTAGAGTTGTTTACATTAACAGCAGGTTTGCGTGTAGATTCTCATAATTTGTTAGGCGAATTTATTACCCCTAGATTACATATGCGATATTCACCTTGGAGCAAGTCGGCATTTAAGGCTTCTGCTGGGCGTGGTAAACGTAGTGCGAATATCTTTGCTGAAAATCAGAATTTATTTGCCTCATCTCGTAATTTTTCAATCTTAAATACTACCGGTAATATTTATGGTTTAGATCCGGAAATCGCTTGGAATTATGGTGTTTCTTATTTACAAGGCTTTAATTTGTTTGGAAGAGCAGCAGATATCACTTTTGATTTTTATCGTACAGATTTTCAGAATCAGGTGGTTGTAGATTTAGAAAATGCACAAGAAGTAAGCTTTTACAATTTGGAAGGCGATAGTTATGCTAATAGTTTTCAAGTCGAATTGAATTATAATGCTTTTCAACATTTTAATTTTAGAACAGCTTATAAATATTATGATGTTAAAACGCAATATCAAACAGGAGAGCTGTCAAAACCGTTAACACCAAAACACCGATTTTTTGCAAATGCATCCTATGAAACCGAAATTAGAAATAATAGTAATTGGAAGTTTGATTTAACGTATAATTGGTTGAGTGAACAACGCTTCTCTTCAACAAATAGTAACCCAATACAATATCAGTTAGATGATTATTCTGATACAATTGGAACCCTGAATGCACAAATAACAAGAGTGTTTTCTCCAAAATTTGAAGTATATTTAGGAGGCGAAAATATTACCAATGTTAGACAAAGTAACCCCATAGTTAGCGCGGAGAATCCGTTTGGCTCAAGTTTTGATACTAACTTTGTATATGGTCCCATTTTTGGAAGTATGTACTATGCAGGATTAAGATATAAACTGAAATAAAATATAATAAAACCTAATAAAATGAAAAAACTAGTATTAGTATTACTAATGATTGCTACAACAGTCACTTTTGCTCAAGACAAAAATAAGAGAGAAAGTTTAGAAGTGGACGGTGTTTGCGCAATGTGTAAAGCAAGAATTGAAAAAGCATGTTTTAAAACCAAAGGAGTCAAAAGTGCCATTTGGAGTGTGGAGACACATGAGTTAAAATTGATTTTTGACGAAAGGAAAACAGACTTAAAGACAATAGAAGCAAGTGTGGCAGGAGTAGGGCATGATACTAAAGCGATGAAAGCTACAGACGATGCTTATAACTCTATACACGATTGCTGTAAGTATAGAGATGAAGAGGTGCAAGACGATCATAAAAAAGAGTAATACCTACATAATTTAAATAAAAAAAAACGCCTGCGATTGCAGGCGTTTTTTTTTATACTTTAAAAGGTGTTTTATCTATTAATTAAGGCTAACATTTCATTTTCAATAGTTATGTCAAACATATTAGCTTTAGGGTTAACAATTTTAGCGTCCTTGTCAACTATAAATACCTTATTGATAGGCTTTATTGATAAATTCTCTATCGCCTTAGTTACATTTTTAAAATGATATTCGTTGATATGGCCTAATCGGTGACGCTTTAAAACCTCTCCTTGCTCTCTACTACTTATAGCATTTATACTAATGGCAATAAAATCAAACTCAGGATATTTGTTTTGAAGATTTTTTGCGCGTTCATGGCATACTTTTAAATGATATCGATCTGCTACATCCCAAAAATAAATAAGTGTTGGCTTATTAATGATATCCTTTAAATGGTGCGTGACTTCATCTTTATCAATGACTATTAAATCAGGAATCATCTGTCCTGGTTTTAAAAGCTTATAAGAGTTAACTAATAGGTTTGCTTTAGTTTTTTGTTCTTTATTAGTGCTTTTTTCCTGAAAAGAGGCTAAAAGTGTATCAAAGTCATCCACACGTTTTGAAACATTGATAAACTTAATCATGTTGTAATATAGTAATCTGTTTTTAATAAAGGTATCTGTTATTTTTTCCTCGATTAAGGTTAGCTTATCTAAATTGTAATCTAAAGATTGATTATTGTAAGTGTCATCTTCAGAATGTTTAAAATGTTCTTGTAAAGCAATATTATTAAAATGAAACCTTAAAAAGGACACATAAGGTCTGTAATCTCTTAAGGTGTTATTATTATAATCGATATCTTTTCTAAAGTCGAAAAAGTTTGCAGGAAGATTATCAAATATTTCACTTTCATTTTTACTGTAGTTTATAAAAGGGTAAGCTTCTTTACTATAGTAATAATTGTAATCTATATTCGCGTTAGCAAACAAGTTAAATAACTCGGATGTGTTATATTTAAGCGAAAAGGCTTTTAAGCGTTCTAATTTTATTTTTCTAATATCACAAAGTTTCTTGTCAAACTCTTTAGGTTCTAATTGACTAATTTCTAAAACTTCTTGTTCTTGTTTTTCTGTTTCCAGAAACAATTCCATTAAATAATTATTCTCTTTTTCTCCAATACCACTAAATACTAAAGACTCATCAAATTCCATCGTGTTAACACGAATCATGATACTATCTTCAGGTTGTATTAAAAATGCTTGAGATTCTTTACCATCATAAAAATTGTATAAACCGGATTCAAAATTTTTGAAGTTATACTTAAATCTATTTTTCGAGTCCAAATAAACCGTGTCTACTATATCCGACGATTTGTATAAAATGATGTAATTACTACTTGGATTGATAATTTCGCCACCAAAAAACGCTGAGTTTTCCTCAATAATGTTCTTATCTTTTTTACAAGATAATAAAACGCTCAGGCAGATTAATGTATAAAATAGGGGTCTATAAGACATATGTTAATTTATAAGGGCAAATCATATAAAACAAAAATATGCCTTGCATTATTGTTCTCGTGTTAACGCGTTGTTAAAACTTATTAAACAGTAATGTATAGCTTCTATTTCGGCTTAATTTTCTACTTTTGCACAAAATTAAAACTAAGTATATGTTATCAGTATCAAATTTATCAGTCCAATTCGGTAAGCGTGTGCTTTTTGACGAAGTAAGTACCACTTTTAATAATGGAAATTGCTACGGGATTATTGGAGCAAATGGAGCAGGGAAGTCAACATTTTTAAAAATTATTTCTGGGCAACAAGATCCAACGTCTGGTCAGGTACATTTAGAATCAGGAAAGCGTATGTCGGTCTTAACACAAGACCATAACAAGCATGATGAAGACACCGTTTTAGAAACTATTTTAAAAGGAAACAAAGCGCTTTATAAAATTAAGACTGAAATAGACGCGTTGTACGCAGATTATACCGACGAAAATGCAGATAGAATAGGAGAGCTTCAAGTTAAGTTTGAAGAAATGAATGGATGGAATGCAGATAGTGATGCTGCAGCAATGTTATCCAATTTAGGAATCAAAGAAGAGTTTCATTACACGTTAATGGCAGATTTAGATGGTAAACAAAAAGTACGAGTGTTATTAGCACAAGCACTTTTTGGAAATCCAGATTTGCTTATTATGGATGAACCTACCAATGACTTGGATTACGAAACTATTTCTTGGTTAGAAAACTTTTTAGCTAATTATGATAATTGTGTTATTGTGGTATCTCACGATAGACACTTTTTAGATGCCGTTTGTACGCATATTAGCGATATCGATTTTGGTAAAATCAACCACTTTTCAGGTAATTATACGTTTTGGTATGAGTCGTCTCAATTAGCAGCAAGACAACATGCGCAACAAAACAAGAAAGCGGAAGAGAAGAAAAAAGAGTTAGAAGATTTTATTCGTCGTTTTTCTGCTAACGTAGCAAAAAGTAAGCAAGCGACCAGTAGAAAGAAAATGATTGATAAACTTAATATTGAGGATATAAGACGTACAAGTCGACGCTATCCTGCTATTATTTTTGATCGTGATAGAGAAGCTGGAGATCAAATATTAAATGTTGAAGGATTAGAATATGCGTTGGATAACGAAGTGTTGTTTAAAAACATCCATTTAAACCTTCAAAAAGGAGATAAAGTCGTTTTGTTTTCTAGAGATTCTAGAGCAACGACTGCTTTTTATGAAATATTAAATGGGAACTTAAAAGCGGATGCTGGTAAATTTGATTGGGGAGTTACAACCACACAATCTTATCTTCCATTAGATAATAGTTCATTTTTTGAAAGTAACGATATGACGTTAGTCGACTGGTTACGTCAATGGGCGCAAACGGAAGAGGAGCGTGAAGAAGTTAATATTAGAGGTTTCCTAGGGAAAATGATTTTTAGTGGTGAAGAAGCTCTAAAAAAATGTAATGTTTTATCTGGAGGAGAAAAAGTACGTTGTATGTTATCTAGAATGATGATGACAAGAGCTAACGTATTACAATTAGACGAGCCTACAAATCACTTGGATTTAGAAAGTATTACTGCGTTTAACAACTCTTTGAAAAACTTTAAAGGAACCATGTTATTTACAACACATGATCACGAGTTTGCACAGACGGTAGCTAATAGAGTCGTGGAATTAACACCAAATGGGGTTATTGATAGATATGCGACATTTGATGATTATATGCAAGATCCAAAAATTAAAGAATTACGAGATAAAATGTATACTAGATAATATTTGATATTATAAATAGTAAAATAAAAAAAAGCCTTCAGATCCTTCTGAAGGCTTTTTTTTATTGGGATAAACCCAGATTTTTAGGATGAGTTAAAACGTTAATTGCGTGTTAAACGGAATATTTATAAAACCAATCATTAGACTGCTGCGTAGATAAGGCAAACATAAAAATCAAAACAATTAAAATTATGAAAACATTAAAATTATCAAAAATCGTATTAGGACTTAGTGTAATGTTTGTAGCAAATTTAGGTTTAGCGCAAGACAAAATGATGACAAAAGACACTAAAATGGTCGGAGGCGCAGAGATGTATCCTTCAAAAAACATAGTAGAAAATGCAGTAAACTCTAAAGATCATACCACTTTAGTTGCAGCAGTACAAGCAGCAGAATTGGCAGGTGTATTACAAAGCGAAGGGCCTTTTACAGTATTTGCTCCAACAAACGCAGCTTTTGATAAATTACCAGAAGGGACTGTGGCAACTTTAATAAAACCAGAAAACAAAGAACAGTTACAAACTATTTTGAAGTATCATGTTGTTTCTGGAAAGTGGAGTGCAGAAGCTATTTTAGGATTAATCGAAAAAGGAGATGGTAAGACAATGATTGAAACTGTTTCAGGAGGTACGTTAACGGCTTGGTTAAAAGGAAGCGATGTTTATGTAACGGATGAAAATGGTAACTCTGCTAAAGTAACAATTGCAGATGTTAATCAATCAAACGGTGTGATTCATGTTGTAGATGCTGTATTACTTCCAAAAGCATAGTTAGTAAAATAGTATTTGATTAGTCTAATAAAAAACGCTTCATCCTTAAATAGAATGAAGCGTTTTTTTTATGCTTCTGTTTCACTTTTAATAGCTTCAATAATGGGAGTTGCTTTTTCTAATTCACTTTTGTGAACATAAACTTCCGGAAGTCTAGAGCCTGCAAAACCGCCTAATCGACCTGATTCATTTTCATCTTTAATTACGGGATTGATGCCAACGTCTTCTAATCGTGATTTTAGTAATTGAACAATTATAAAATCACCTTCAAAAATTTTTATATAATCTGTCATATCTATTGTATTTATGGTGTTTACTAAAGATACAAAAAAATAGAGTATAAGTAAAGTGAAATAAAAGCTATGATTTTGTTAAAAAAATGAAAGTATAAAGCGAAAATAGTATTTAATAAAAAAAAGCCTTCAATTTAATTGAAGGCTTTTTTTTAGTTTTAATCTTGCTTTTTTAACTGTGTATAATTATAAAGTGCATACACACCATAACCAATAGAGGCCACTGATATAATTAACCTAAACGTGTCTAACGTTGGATTAGCAGTAAAATGCTGGTATAATCTATAACTACCAAATCCAAGAAGTAATAGTCCTGTAAATAAATTATAAAGCTTGTTGTTTCTAAGTGATTCCATAATTATCTTAATTCTGCTCCAAGCTGACGCTCAAAATTATTTTGTAGTTTATTCATGATTTTATCAACCACTTTATCTGTAAGTGTTTGGCGTTCGTCCATAAAAGTAAAACTAAGGGCGTAACTCTTTTTTCCTTTTGGTAAGTTTTTGCCTTGGTAGACATCAAACAGGTTAACCTTTTTAAGTAATTGTTTCTCTGTCTTTTTGGCGATAGCTTGTAAGCTGTCAAACGTAACGTTGTCATCTAAAAGCAATGCAAAATCACGACGTACTTCTGGGTATTTAGGAATAGCCGTAAACTTAATTTTATTGCGCTTAGCAACCTCAATAATAGTGTCCCAATTAAAATCAGCATAAAACACATCTTGAGTAATATCAAAATGCTTGGTTATTTTAGATTTTAAAACTCCAAAATTAACTAAGGTGTCTCTTCCAATTTTTAACTGTAATCCTTCAGAAAACACATCGCTTGTCGTCGCACTTTCTTGGTAACGTGAAATGCCTAAGCGGTCTAGCGTACTAGCAATACTTCCTTTTAAGAAAAAGAAGTTTGTTTTAGCCTGTGGTGCATTGGACCAGCTTTCTTCAGTTTTAAAACCTGTAATAAATAATGATAAATGTTTGTATTCTTCTCGTGTTCCGTTGTAGTCGTGATACGTTTTTCCAAATTCAAAAAACTTTAAATTAGATTGACGTCTATTAATATTGTGACTTAAAGCTTCTAACCCAGAAAATAATAAGCTTTGACGCATCACACCTAAATCTTGACTTAAAGGGTTTAACATCTCGACGTTATGCTCTGCTTTTAACTGTTCTGATAATGTGATATAATTGGCACTGGTTAAGGAGTTAGCCATAATCTCGAACCAACCTTGAGCAGCTAATTGATTACCAACCACGTTTTGTAATTTGTAATCTTCAAATCTTGATGCGTTTGATATGGAAGCATTTAATTTAGAATTGGTTTCAATATTATTATAACCAAAGACTCTTAAAATTTCTTCAATAACATCTGCTTCTCGTGTCACATCATTTCTAAATGCAGGAATAGTTAAGCCTAAACCTGTTTCTGTTACACTATTTATTTTTATATCTAGCGACGTTAGTATTGATTTGATCGTTTCGGTAGGGATTTCTTGACCAATTAATTTAGTTACCTTTTCAAAACTTAATCTAACTTGGAAGTCTTCAATTTTATTTGGATAAAAATCTACAATCTCACTAGTGATTTCTCCACCGGCAATCTCTTGGATTAATAAAGCTGCACGTTTTAAAGCATATTCTGTTATGTTAGGATCAATACCACGTTCAAATCTAAAAGAAGCATCTGTATTTAATCCATGACGTTTTGCCGTTTTACGTACGCTTACTGGATTAAAGTAGGCGCTCTCTAAAAAGATGTTAGTCGTATGTGCGGTAACACCAGAATCTATACCTCCAAAAACACCAGCGATACACATTGGTTTTTCAGCATTACAAATCATTAAATCGTCTTCATGCAACTCACGCTCTACACCGTCTAAAGTTGTAAATTTTGTGCCTGTAGGTAATGTTTTTACTTCAATTTTATTACCATTTACTTTATTAGCATCAAAGGCGTGAAGTGGTTGCCCTAAATCATGTAAAACATAATTAGTAGCATCTACAACATTGTTAATAGGAGATAAACCAATAGCTTTTAGTCTGTTTTTTAACCATTCTGGAGAGTCTTCAACCTTTAATCCAGAAATAGTAACACCACAATATCTTGGTGCTAATTCCTTATTAGGGACATCAACATCAATTTTAAGTGTTCTACTATCCACATGAAAAGCACTAACACTTGGTGTAATTAACTCTATAGTAATTCCTTTTTGTTGTAATCCTGCTTTTAGATCGCGTGCTGTACCATAATGACTCATAGCGTCCGCACGATTTGGTGTTAAACCAATTTCAAAAACTTGATCGTTTTCTACCTCAAATAAATCGGCACAGGCTGTACCAATATTAGTATCTTCAGGTAGCACTAGGATACCATCATGAGATTTTCCTAAACCTAACTCATCTTCTGCACAAATCATTCCGTGACTTTCCTCACCTCTGATTTTCCCTTTTTTAATAGTCCAAGCTTCACCTTCTTCCGTGTACAGTGTTGTACCGATAGTAGCAACAGGTACTTTCTGGCCAGCAGCAACATTTGGCGCGCCACATACAATTTGTATGGGTTGTTCTTGTCCTATATTTACTGTTGTAACTTTTAGTTTGTCAGCATTACTATGTTGTACGCAAGTTAAAACTTCGCCTACTATAACACCTTCTAAACCACCTTTTACACTTTGGTAAAGGTCTAAACCTTCTACTTCAAGTCCTAAATCGGTCAGTAATTCGCTAGTTTGTTCTGGAGTCCAATCGGTTTTAATAAATTGTTTAATCCAGTTGTAAGAAATCTTCATTTTTATACTAATTAAGACCACAAATATAACAATACTTAGTAGTTTTTGTGATTTAAAAAACAGCTTTTATTTCATTTTTTAATGTCGTTAAATATTAAAAATTTAGATGATTTCCACTCTAAAAAGTGGTTTACGACGACTAAATATGTATTTAAACGATAAATATTGGATTAGTGCTAGGTGCCTAAGTCTTTTGGAGCTGTTTCAACGTAACATAGATAGTTACTAATTAATAAAATTTACGAATTATGAAGACTATTTTTAAAATAGCATTACTTGTCCTATTGTTTTCAGTAGCTTCTTGTAGAGATACTAAGAAGGATGAAGCAACACTTAAAGCAACTGAGCAAATTGAAACGATTGAAGTTGAAACTGATAGCATCACAAACGAATTAAAAGTTGAAGCTGACGATTTAGAAAATGAATTAAATGAACTTGAAAACGAAAACGAAAACGAAAACTAAAATGAGACATTTAAAAGTAATAGTAGTATGTGCTGGGTTATTTGTATTTAATAGTCAGCAATCAGTTTCTGCACAAGTGGAAGTTAAAGAGGAAGTAGAAACGAAGGTAAGCGATAAAAAAGCTGAAATGCACGCTGAAAAAGAAGAGAAAAAAGCTGAGTTAAAAGAGAAGAAAGCAGAAATGCAGGACAAGAAAGCGGACTTGAAAGATAAGCGTGAGACCTTAAAAGGAGAAAAAGCTGAGCTTAAAGAAGATATGAAGGAGGAGCGTGAGCAAATGCAAGAGAAAATGAAAAACGCTACGGAAGAGGAAAAGGCAGAAATCAAAGGTGCTATGAAAGAAAAGCAAACCGCGAAACGTGCAGATTTATCGGAAAAACGTGAAGCGCTTAAAGCAGAGCGTGAAGCTTACAAAGGAGATAAAGAAGCGTATAAGAAAGAACGTTTAGAAACTGTTAAAGCTAGAATGGCTAAAAGTAATGAGCGTCTAACCAAAAGTGATCAGTTAATAACAAACGGAAAAGAAAGATTGGCTAAAGCCAAAGCTAAATTAGAAGCGCAAAAAGCAGAAGGAACGGTAACTGAAGAACAGATTGCTAAACGTGAAGCAACGTTTAAAAAAGTAGAAGAAAAATTAGCAAAGCATGAAAACTCTGTTAAAAGAACTAAGGAGCAAATAGAATTAAGAAAGGAAACATTATCTAAACTTGAAGAAGTGAAAGAATAAGTTTTACTCTTAAATATCATTAAAAAAGACATTGTTAACGCAATGTCTTTTTATTTGTAAGTATTTTGGCGATATTACGATTAATATTAAAATAAAATTAAGATTGTCATGCGTTATATTGCCCTATTATTGATTGCTATTACTCTAAGTTCTTGTGATAAAAATAAAACTGAGTTTTTAACATTTGGGAATTATAGAGGGGAATTAAAAGTCAGTGATACAACATTTCTGCCATTCACTTTTAAAGTAAAAGACGCTAATACATTAGAGATTTATAATGCTGAAGAAGTTATTGCTGTCGATGAGATTAGTTATAAAAAGGATTCTGTTTATATTAAACTTCCTGTATTTGAAGGGATGCTAATCGCAAAAATTAAAAATCAAACTTTAAATGGGCGTTTTGTAGTTCCTGAAAAAGGAAGAGTGCAAGCGTTTACTGCCTCTAAAAAAGAGACTAGATTTGATACTACTGAGACATCAAAAAGTAATATTACAGGACAATGGGAAACGGTGTTTAGTCCAAATACTGACGCTGATAGGTATGTTGCTAAAGGTGTCTTTAAGCAAAAAGACAATAGCGTAACAGGGACTTTTTTAACCGAAACTGGAGACTACCGTTACCTTGAAGGTATTGTTGATGGTAATCAGCTAAAATTATCAACCTTTGATGGTGCCCATGCTTTTTTGTTTACTGGTACAGTAACCGACAGTACTATAAATGGACAGTTTTATTCTGGTAACCATTGGCAAGAACCGTTTACGGCTAAACGTAATGACAATTATGAATTAGCAAATGCAAACGATTTAACCTTTTTAAAAGAAGGCTATGATAGCGTGGCTTTTACATTTCCAGATACAGACGGTAATCTAGTTTCTTTAACAGACGATCGTTTTAAAAATAAAGTAGTAGTCGTTCAAATTATGGGAACATGGTGTCCTAATTGTTTAGACGAAAGTAAATATTACACACAGTATTATAAGGCTAATAAAGATAAGGCTATTCAGTTTGTAGCCTTAGCGTTTGAGTATGCCAAAACGGAAGACAAAGCCTTTAGTTTTATTAAGCGCTTAAAGGATCGATTAGATATTACATATCCTATTTTGTTGGCACAAACAGGTACTACAAGTAAATCTAAAGCTAACGAGAAACTACCCATGTTAAATCAAATTTTAAGCTATCCAACGTCTATCTTTATTGATAAATCAGGTAAAGTCCGTAAAATCCACACGGGATTTAATGGTCCTGCAACAGGCGATAAGTTTACGGCGTTTAAAACAGAGTTTACAGCGTTTATGACTATGTTGGAAGCGGAGTAGTTCTTAAGGAAGTGATGCTTTTTTTTATTATTCAACAAGGTTTTTTAAACTCTACTATTTTTAATTTGCTTTAACTACTTAATCCATTTTATCAATCTTCCAGCCATTTTTATCTGCAGATAAATCAAAAGATTTAAGCAATTTTGTTTTTGGATTTTTATACTGAATTAATACCGTAATCGATAAGCTATCTAATGACTTTGGAGTGTCATTAAAAATAAGATATGGTTTAGATTCAATTACATGTTTTTCAAGTTTTATGTTTTTGTGTAAGAGGCTATCGTCTAACTGAAAAAGCTCTCCTTCATTACCTGGGTCAATCCATAAAATGGTAACATTATGATTCTTTTCAAACATATGAATAAATTCTTGATGGTCTAATAATGCACCATGTTTTTCATAGAATGTATGTAATCCTTTTTCTTTTAACTCCTGATTATAACTAATCTTAGCGGTACCACAACCAAAGATTTTAGTTCTGTTTTGAACAAGTATCGTGTCCGTTAAACCATTTATTCTAATCGTATTGAAAAATGTTTTATAAGGGGAATGCACAATACTTTGCAGTACTGTGTTAGTCTTATTTAAATTATTTAAAACGGTATTCGATTTGTTTTTTGAGCAACCGGTTGATAGTATAAAAATAGATAGGAATAATAGGTTTTTCATCGTTTGTTAATTTAAAAAAGAGTAATAAACCATTCGCAAAATGTATCACAACAACCGCCCATTTGACAATGAATATAGGAAATAGGTATTAAGAAGAGCAAAAGAAAAGGCACATTTGTCCAAGCAATTTTATATTGTTTTCGGCGAAGTCTATAAATTAAGTCAATGATAAAACCAATAAGTAAAATCGCTAGTATAAAAAATAAAAGTATTGCTAACCCTAAGCCAACGTCACCTCTATGTAGTTTTTTATTGTTTTCTGCAATAGAATACATACTAAAAAAGTATAAGCATACAAGAGGAATGGCTACAATTAAAACTCTTTTAATAAAATGTATAAATAGGTTCATTGTGTCGTTTCGTAATCCAGTTATGGTCGTTTATTATAATATTATGGGTGATCGTTATTTCTTTTTTTGAGGGATGTCCCATTCAACATCGTACTTTTTGAGGTAGTCCTCAATAGGGTTTAAATTAATGTCTTGTCTTCTTTGATTAACATACTCTGGTTCAGAAATATCATAAACTCTCATTTTAAACTCATCAGAATACGGGTCAGGACCTAGTATAGTGCCATAGACTTGTAATTTTCCATTATAAACTAATAAACCGTCTATTAATTTGGCATAATCAAAAGGATCAGATTCTCCTTTTAAAACAGACGTTTTTATGATTGATTTGTATTTTGTTTTTATGGAATCATGAGCAAAATTAATAAGCAAACCAAAGTTTTTGTTAGCAGTCTTACCGACTTTAGGTATAGAAAGCCATCCATGTTTCTGGATGACTTGATTTACAAATAAACCACATTCGTTAGATAAATTAGTACGATATGTAATGGCAGCCGTTTTGCCTTCGCGAATTGAGGTAAAGTGTTTAGGTTCTGCTTTATCTCGGCTGTTTATTTTGTTAATTATTTTTTTTAACTGCAGCTTGAGAGAGTCAATTGTTTTATGCTCTGGTGTTATATTTATATCATTTTGAGCTGTTCCTACTATTGAAAAAAAGAAGAATAGTATTACTGAAATTTTATTTATCATAAGTCTTTTTAGGATGGTCAACTTTAGGGTTTTTAAGCTGTTGTTAAGCAAAATTAGTTTTTTAATTTAATCAAGCGAAATGGGTTAAATTAGTCATATTTTTCAATTTCTGAAATGATATTGTTTTTAAATACTATTCCGATCGAATTTATTTTTTGTTTATCTAAAGGGTCTAAGGTCAATTCAAATTCAGGGCTTTTGTCATTTGCAGCATATATAGCAGATAAATAAAATGTCTTTTTCCAGTTGGCGTATTCTTCACTTTTATCAATCCCTTTTTCGGTGATTTTTTTGTCAATTTCAGGTAAATATTTGCTAAACCAGTGCTCTTTTAATTGACTAATAAAATTTAAATGATTAGTAAAAGGACTGGCGTTATTTCCTTCTAATATAACCGTTGTTTCTGGAGCTTTGTTGTCTAAATTTAATTTCCCGTACCAGGTGTAATGTTTAGTTTGATTATTTCCTTTTATTCTTTCACTCTGAAAAACCCCTAATGTTGGATGTTTTATTGTCTTTTTTTTACCAAAAATTAAGTCAATTAGCGCCATTTTTTATTGCTTTGTTTGTTTTTGTAAGTTGGATTATTAATAGGTCTTATTTAAGGGGGTTTACAGATCCCAATGTGTACCAAAATAGAGTATTGATTTTGCTAAGGTTTCATTTTTTTCAATCCATAAATCATCGATAAACAAAAAATAATTATAAAATTCTCCGATGGAATTGACTGAGATTTCTGCTGAGTGATTGTTTAGTATGACCTTGCTTTTTTCAGGATTATTTTCTAATTCCATTTGCTTAATGTCGGAAAGCGTATGTGTTTTGAAGTCTATGTCTTGAAGTTCTGTTATAGGGTGGCTGGCAAACGTTTCTAAAACTGTTTTTAAGTCATTGCTATCTAATTGTTGTGCAATAAATTTTAAATAATTTAATTCGTCAATAGCATATAATACGTCTTCAATTTTATTAATAGGATTGGTTTTTAAATAATCTAAGAGGTTATTTAATCTAATTCCTTCAATCTTTGTAACCGTCATATCTTCAAGATTTGAGCCATCATAAATCGGGGAGGACAGGAAGTAAGTGCAGCCCTCATGCTGTCCTTTTATATCTAATACAGGAACCTCTTGATTTAGTTTAATACCTTGTGTTCCAAAAGAAGTTGGTAAAATTGGGTTAAACCAGAGGTTTACTTTTTCTTTGTTTTTTAAGCTGTAGTCCTCTGTAAAAACGAACCATCCTAATTCGATTTCGTCATCATCTGTGGCGACTTTAATGCAGTTTTTATCTCCTGTAATTTCATTACAGTAAACGCCTTCTTCTAATATTTTAAGTAAAGCCTTAAAATCTTCCGGCTTTTTAGGGCTTAGATTGTTCTTACTAATATTAGTGTCTTTTTTATTAAATAATTGACTTAAAAAGGAAGGTTTTTTCTGTTCGACTGCTTCAATTTTTATATCAATAGGGAACCCGTACACTTCTGTACCTAAAACTTTAGAATAGTCGTCAGAATTTAAAGCCTCCCAATTTTGAATAAACCAATCGTATATTGATAGTGCTTCAAATTCTTTTAGAAAGCGCAAGTTTGGTTGGTAAGCTGTTCTATAAGCAAAAGATATTTTCATTAGTTTGGTTTTTTTAGGTGCGCTTTTTAAGCAGGTTTGCTTCCTAATATAGTAATTAAGTTAGTAAATGAATTGTAGATAGAGTATATCCGTATGGTATGCTTAATTAGATTAGAGTTAGTAGTTAATGATAGGTGGTGTTGCAATAATATTTTAGTCTAGTTTTTAGTGCATTTTTTAGTTTGAAGATCTTCTAAACTTGGGTTGTAGTTATTATATTTAATTTCAAAATCAATTTTTGAATCATCTGCATTATTAGCAGTAATATTGTATAATTTTGTAATGGCACAGTAGTTATTTAGTTTTAAATTATTTCTAATACTTAAACTGCCAACACTTTTTAAAAGTTCTAAACCATCAAGAGTGGTTAATGCTTTATTATCGGCAATATGTAATTCGCCTCCTATTTTAGTTATGTTTTGTAATGCATCTAATGATGCTAAACTATTATTTGACCAAATGTCTAAATAAGCCCCTAGTGTTTTTAAGTTTTGTAGTCCGTCTAAGTTTTTTAAAGCATCATTACCTCGTATTAAAGCGCCGTTATTGATGCTTTTTAAATGTTCTAACCCTTGTAAAGTACTAAGGCTGTTATTGTCATTAATGACTAATGTTTTTATGGTTGTTATTTTTTCTAAACCTTGTAATGTTTTTAATTTTTGATTCCCAGAAATTTTAAGGACGTCTCCAACCGACTTAATTTGTAATGCGGCTATGCTTAACAATTCGGCATTATCATCAATAGTTAAATTTGTTGTTATGGTTGTTAGTTGTTCTAATCCTTCGAAATTGTTTAATTTGCTATTTAAAAACACCTCAAATTCACCAACGGTTTGTAAATTGGTTAAGCCTTTAAAAGAAAGAAGCGCACTATTATGAGCTATTCTAAAGTACTCTTCTACCGTTTTTAAATTATTTAAGCCTTCTAGATTTTCTAAACAGATATTTGCTGAAACTTCTATATTAGCAACTTTAACAAGCGCTTCTAACCCTTTTAAGGATTTCAGTTTTAAATTACTAATAATATATAAGTCTTCCGATATAGTTTTAACTTTAGAGAGTGCTGTTATTGTTGTGATATCACTACCATTGGTTTTATCTCCAATAAAAAGAGTGCCTTTTATATCAGAAATGTGTTCTAAAATTCCGCCTGCACTAAAGGCTTTATTTAGGTCAGTTTGATTTTTAAAATGAATATCCCCAGTATACGTTTGTGCATTTATAGTGCTTACAAAAAGCATGTTTAAAAAGAGGAATAGCGTCAAGAAAGTTGTTTTTCTTTTAATGAAGCCGGCTCTATTATAAACTATTTTGGTTTCTATTGTTTTCATTTTGTGTTATTTTGTAGTATGAATGTAGTGATTTTAAATCTATCATACAGATTGCGTCGATTGTTTAAATGTCTCAAGGTGTAACCAATTATACTATTGATTTGGTTCAAATTCTTTTAGAAATGGTAAATTAGATTGATGAGTTTGTTCTATAGATAAAATATATCTTAATGGGTTTGATTTTTAATGCGGAGTGTTTGTTATAGTTTATAACGTTTAAATTTTTGTTCAAACCTATTTTCCATAAAATCATTCTGTAAAAAGACATCAGTAAATTCCCAAATCAAATCTAAAACATCGTCGTCCTCTTTTATTATGCCCTGTCCTTCATTTTCTTGAATTTCTCCCTGAGAATAAATGTATTTTCTGTCTAATTTTCCATTTGTGTATTTTTCGAAATAGTAAGTGTCTGATACATCAGAAATCATGAATTGTATAATGTCTTTCTCAAAAGTTGAAATATCATAAATTTGGCCGAGTTCGGTAATTATTAATGTCCCTGTTTTTGTTTGTAAAATGTCTACCGTGTTATCGTCTCGTAGACTGCTTGTCGCTTCTTCAAAACTAACCGTTTTGTAAAACGCTATTTTACTTTCTAAAAGAGAATTGATTTGAGCGTCATCCGTTTGACCTTTTATTAATAATCCCGCAATGTTAAATCCCATATTTTTTGTTTTTTTGAATTCAAATATTCTATAATTGTTCTTGTTTATAATGTACGATGAGTTTGTTGCCTTAATTTTTTACTTGAGCTTCTAGTAATATTAGTCATTGTTTTATTTCTTTTAAACGCTGGTTTTAACAGCAAACCGTTATGACGTGTACATTTTCTTTTTTAGGGAAGTGTTATCCTGGGTCTATACTACTATATTTTAACTTTGTAATTAAGTTTTTTGCTCCAATAGTGAGTTTGATATAGTCAGAATCGCCAGCTCCCAAAATATAAAACACGTCTTTTTCTTTTTTTGGCGAGTCGGAGTAGTCACTAGATTGTAACTCAAAATTATCCCAGTTTTCAATTTGTTTGTTTAAATCAAAAGTAAAATCATAATAGTATGGTGCTCTTTTGTCACAGGCCCACGCATATTCACTATCATTTTTTACATTTATAATTATCGTTTTGTCAATTTCAGGTTTTGATAAATTGATTTTCTCACCTTCGGTACTTCCCGAACATCTATCGTCAGCATAATATAGTAACGTCCAATTGTCGTCCATTAGTTTAACTAAATTGTGTCCATTTTTTAGATTATGAGTAAATAATTCGGCGACTTCCTTCTTTTTTGATGTTTGATTATTGGGCTGTAAAGTTTTGCTTTTAGCAGTGTTAATTACTCTTTTAATGTCTTCTTGTTTGTAGCCGTATGACACAATTATGATTAAAAGACTAATAAATATAACGTGTTTTAATATGATTTTCATGACTATTAGCTGTTTTAATTCGGTATCACTTGTTTGCTAAATAAGATCATTTAGTAGTGGTTAATTAAAATCTGAAAAACAAGTTGGGTTATTCTACAATTAAATTATTCAAGGATAACTCAGATAAACTAGACAGTGAGGTGTTTTCTTCGATGCTTTCTGCTTTAAGGTCGATTTTTTGCTTTGGTGTGCTTATAATAATACCGCCATTGTAGATCTGGTAGGTTACATCTTGATTAGTAAAGGTTAACGTGTTTTTGTTTTTATCAAAAACAAATTGATCGGTGTAAGCTAATTCAATGTTTTCGTCTTTGGCTTTAAAGGTGTAGAGTAAAAATTCTTGATAGGCTTTGGCGTGGTATAGTTCCATTTTCTTTCCGTCTTTAAAAGTCAAATCGTAGATTAAAATAATATCTATATCATCACTTAAAGAGTTGTATTTTTTTTCGACCATTTGATTGCCAACTCTAGTTTTTTCTAAATGTTCTTCTAAAATACCATCGGCGCTTAATCCGATTTCTTCAATTTTTATGACAACAGGTTTATTTTGTTCCACTTTAAACTCTGAATATTGATGCCAACAACACCCACTTTTAGTTGAGGTATGGATTGTTTGACTATCATAATCCATAAAAAACATCCCACAGTAATCTTGTGCTAATCTTGTGAATTCGGGACTATGTTTTAAATTATCATCTGTTTGAAGGTATATTTGAAAAGAAGGCCCATGATAGCAACTATATTGACCATCCATAATCGCTAAATCTGGGAGACCATCAAAATTGAAATCTTTAGCTATTATAATACTTTGATTGCCATAAGGAATTTCTAAAACATTAGTTTGTCTGTTATTATCAGTATCCAAGTCTATGGTTAATTCTTCCGAATGGATAGTAATTATACTTTTTGTAGTACCAGTTTTAAAAATTGAAATACTCCCTTTTTTAAAAACGTCCTCTTCAAATCCTTTGTCGATAGTCAGTAGTCCTGTGTAGTGTTCTGAAAAGCCTGTGATTTGATAGTCTGTTTGACAAAAAACACCTATTGAAAAAAGTCCAAATAGGATTGTAAGGTAACCAGTTATTTGTATTTTATTATTTAGCATAATGTATTTATATTTCTTCTAAAATTGATGTTCCGTTTGTTTGATTACCAGAGGTCCATGTCCAGTTTTCATACAGTCTGATTTTTCTGTTTGTCATGATTTCCGGTTGAGATTGGCACACACCTGTCATTAATTCGCCTTTTATATTAATCTGATGGTAACGCATATCTATAGCTCCTTTTTGATCTACGATCCCTATTAAATGACCTTCTGCAATTTGTCCACCGCTATACTTGTCTGTCAAAATAGTCCCATTTTGTTTATATTTAAAAATGGTTTCTACGGAGGTTTCTGCGTTGTCAGAATTGGTAATTGGCTTAAAGTTTTTATTGTGATAGTTCATTCTGATAGGTTCCTTTTTTTTAATATTTAGTTGGTATTAGTCTACAGGTGTTCCGTTGTTGTATTCTGTTTCATTTATAAGTTTACCTGCAGTATCGTAAGATTTCCAAGTCCCTTCTTTTTTACCTTTGTTATAATACCCTGTTTGGTCTGGTGTTTTGTTAGGATAATACGCTTGATAGAAATTATGATTGATTACTTCTTGACTAAAAGTGTTGGTTATATAAAGTGGCATCAAACATATAATGAATGTGTTTTAGGGCGCATAGTGTTATGGGTTTTATAGTAGTGTTGGAGGAATATGATTAATTAATTCTACTCTGCAAAGTTAATTTTTAAATTAGAAAAACCGAATAGTTTTAAACAGAGTTAATGATAAGTTATCCTAATTAATTAAAAATATTAACTCAAATAGAATAGTTTAAGAGGTAATAGAATGAAAACATTATTTTTTATGTTTGCATTTTACTGAAAACAATAAAAGCATGTTTATGACTAGAATTCTACTGTGTGTTATCATTTTAAGTTCCTTATTAAGTTGTGAAAACAATGAAAATAAGCTTCTTCCTATAAAGGTAAATGGGCTATTGGGGTTTATTAATTACTCAGGCGAGATGGTCATTGACCCAATATATGATGATTTTGAAGGGTATTCCAATGGAGTTATTGGTGTAGGATTTAACGGGAAAGATGGTTTTATAGATGAAAAAGGAGAAGAGCTTACAGGTTTTATATACGATCGTGTCCGTTATTTTACTGATGGTTTAGCAAGTGTGAGACTTAATGGTAAGTACGGTTTTGTAAATACCAAGGGAGATGTTGTAATCCCAATACAATATGGTTATGTATTTCATTTTAGTGATGGGATGGTTGTTTTTAGTCAAGATCCGTACGAACAAAAGTATGGGTATCTAGATAAAAGTGGTACTGTAATTGTTGAACCAAAATTTGATGAGGCTAAGGCATTTTTTGAAGGTTTTGCAGCAGTAAAGATTGATGATAAGTATGGTTTTATTAATAAAAAAGGAGACTATATCGTAACGCCTAAATATGATAAGGTTGAAGATTTTTTTGAAGGTTATGCGGCAGTCAGTAAAGAGGGATTGTGGGGTTTTATTGATGGCTCAGGTAATGAGGTTATCCCGTTAATATACCGTGAAGTTGAACCGTTTATAGAGGGTTACGCTATTGTCGATAAAAGTTACAATAAAAAGGGAATGATAAATACATTAAATGAAATAGTTATTCCTTTTGAATTTGCAGAATTAGAACCTTTTCAAGAGGGACTTGCAGTCGCTAGTTATTTTGGAGATAAAAAAGGATTTATAAACAAAGAAGGAAAGTGGGTGATTACTTTGTCATACGATTATGCTGAAGGTTTTAACGAAGGATTAGCAGCTGTAGGTATTAGAAATGGTCGAGAAGAAGAAAACGGAGACGTTTTATTTGGTTACATCGATAAAAAAGGAAAGCAAGTTATTGCCCCTAAGTTTAGTTCAGCTCGACCTTTTGTCGATGGAATTGCTATTGTTGGTGTCAAAACAGGAGAATATACCTATAATTTAGGTTATATAAATAAGGAAGGGGATTATATTATAAAACCTCGTTTTTTTAATGCTTCACCGTTTTTTAATGGTGTCGCATCAATACATGATGTCAATGGAAACCCTAAAAAAAATTATATAGATAAAACGGGTGAAGTACTTTACGTGGCAGATAAAAAGGAGTAGTAGAGACACACACACACACACACACACACACATGCATCATTAGTCATGTGATAAGCGTTCCGTTTTAATTATATAAAAACAGCTTAAGTACTTGGGGTAAAAAACTTTTATCCCTTTGTATCTAGCGGTTATTAATGCATTATTTATAACATCTCTTTCAGTGTTATTTTTGTGATTTTTCCGGAATCATAGGTGATTAAGGTATTGTTTTGGTCATAGAGCATGTAGTTGCCTTCGTCGTTGTGCACACTAATACCTTCACCTGTATAACGCATAATAAACGAGCGGGTAAATGTTTTGTCTGACAATAATTGATTTTTTTCGGTAGATAAAAATTTAAAACCAGCCTTGTCGTTTTCTCTAACTTGTAGTAGTGATGGCGTTAAAAAATCCATCTGAGAATAGGGGAGTTTAGAAACGACTTGTTGCTCTTGATTAATGTAATAATATGTTCTGTCTTTAATGTCCTTTGTATCTGTGAAAAAATAATGATCAGAATGTGTATGTGATTGTCCTGAATATAGAAAATTAATAGGTGATGGAATAGCAGTTATTATTTTTCCGTTTTTGTCAATAAACTCAGTGGTGTCTTCTAGTTTATGTAAGTATAAGTTTTTTGCAGGAGACGTATTTTTAAGTGTCGTTAAAAAGGTAATAGTATCTCTTCTGTTTTCTAAATATAATGTAAACGAATCGGCATTTCCTTTTAATGCTATTTTAGTTTTTCTAGTTTCTTTTAATGCGGCATTATAATGTTTGAGATCAAGATATTTTAAAGTCAAAAAGAGTTGCTCTTTTGTGTTTACGCTATTTAAGTACTCGGAATATGATTTCTTATAATATAATTGTTGTTCGTATTTTTCTTCTGTAGTTTTGGTGGAGCAGTTACTGATGCTAAATTTGGTATCTAAAACTTTTTCGTTTTTATTGTAATAAACTTCTTCAATAATAGAGCCTTTGTGATAAGGGTAATAGTCATCAGGTGTTTCGTATTCTAAATAGTTGTCTGACATTTTAAGGAGTTTAAAAGGCCCTTTTTGCACACCTATTTCATTCTTTTTAAAATGAATAGAATCAATTTTGGACAAATACATGATTTTAAATTCCATTTGTAGACTATCAACATGTTTCATTTGGTCAACAGGAATAGAGTTTAGAGGAAATGAATACGGCTCAATAGGAGTTGGAGTGTCGTTACTAGTACCATCGTGATAGTAAATGTTCATTATTCTTAATTCCTTTTCAGAATCAAAATTTAAGTAATAATGCGGTTGAATCGTTTGCTCAGTTTCAAATTTGTAGACAGTAGTACCATTATTTCTTACTCTAGTTTCTAAAGCGGATTTGTGTTCTTTAAAAATTTGATTAAAATAGGTGCCGCTTTGTACGGTGTCTCTATATTTTATATGATTGTTATTGACTAGTTTTATGGACATGTTTTCATTGTCATTATATCTTTCTTCATCAGATAAGTATAACTTGGTTATACTTTTAAACTCGTCATCTTGACTTTTTTCATAATACGCCAGCGTTTTTATGATGGTGTCTTTATTATTTAAATAATAATCTAAATTGGCTTTTAATCTCGTTTTTATTACAATAACACTAGTGGTGTCAATAAAAGCTTTGATGTTTTTTTCTATAGTTTTAATTTCATCTTTATCTGGACATAATTTTTCTTGTTCTGTTACCATTGCTTCAGTGACGGTTTCTCTAATAACAATTGGAGTGGTTGTGTCTGTGCAAGAACAGAATAATAATAAAATAAAGGATAGTTTTTTTAACATAGTGATCATAGTCATTTTTGATATCTATAAATAAGTGTTTCCAATGTTTTAAGCTGTGAAAAGAGTTTGCTATTGTAATCGATTTAATAGTATTTAGTCTTTAAATTATTTGATGAGTTGTCTTTGTTTATCATATAAACCACTTAAAAGGCTATTGCCTTCATGGTCTACTATTATACCGCCATACTCAGCCTTTTCATACTTTACAGCATCGCCTTCTTGAAAAAAGTAAGATTCGGCTCCTATTGTTATGCCTCTCCATCCTTTTGCGTTATAACGTATCAGAAATTCATCAGTATGTATCGGAGTCTTGCCATCTTGTAATCTTACTTTTTTTGCAATCCCATTCGCGTCTAGTTTAACAACACAATACCCTCTTTTAGAAATACTATCATTAGATGTGTTTTGTGAAATAGCATATCTTAAAGTCATATAGTCTCCTTGCATTAGTGATCTAGGATCAACAGGTGCTAATTCTAATAAAACAAGCTGCCCATCAGAAAGTAATGTTTCTTTTTTTACAATAGAATAGTTTAAAAACCCAAGTAAAATTATTAGGTTGACAAGAATTATGATCCACTTATATTTTTTCATTAGAGTGTGGTAATTTAGAAGTGAATAAATAAAATAGTAGAAATACTATTCCAGATGAAAACAAAATGATAGACTTAGTTAATAGTGTAAAACTTAAGTCGTAATAGTATTGTGATATAAAATAGATAAATGAAATGATACCAATCGCTACTCCCGTTTTATAATTGACTAAAAAGCTTAATAAAATAATTATAATAGCGCCTAAAATAGAAGGTGAGAAGGTTAGCGGTAGCAGCATTAAACAGCTTAAAGTATAAATTAATATTTTGCTTTTAAGTGTCTCGATTTTGTTGATTGCTAAAATGAGGTGTGCTAGATACATAATAACACAAAACATAACGATTGAGGGTAACCAAATATGGCGCTCTGATATTGGGATTAAATACCTCTTGCCAATAGCAATTAACCCAAATAGTAAGGCTATTATTAAACCAATACGACTGGGGTTGTATAGTTTAGATAGTTTGAGGCCTGCAGTAATTAAGCGAGCTTCATTTAAAAAGACGTAGGTTAATAATAAAGTGGTTATGACAATATATAAGTGGATTAAATCATATAAATTATTGAAGATAATTAGGATTAGAAAATTACTAGTAATCGTCAATATGGAAATAAACGATAAAATATAATTTTGTGTAATAAATAACGAGATAAGCGCAGTAATACTAATCACTATTGTTACGATATTCATGTCAATCTCCATTTGTGCTAGGCCAATAGCTAGTAATACAAACCCTATTATATAAGAGGATACGCTAAAAGTGTCTATAATAAGGGTGTCGTATGCTGTATTTAGCCAAATAGCAATAATTATAAAAAAGCTGCCAAAGATTAACAGACCTGCTTCAGAACGATAAAGCCCCGCAAATAGTAAAAAAGCAATAAAAGCAAGTGTGGCTAGAAAACCGCCAATAATGGTGAGTATTTTAATAGTTAAGCTAGATTTGTTTTTTCCTTGGATGTTATAGTCCTCTAAAATGGCTTGTTCGTTGTATTTAAATTCAGGGCCTTGCGATGCACTAATGGCAGCTATAAAAGCTTTTTTGTTATTTAGTTTGTCCATTTTTTTTGAAGGCTAATTAAGTTTTTGATGACCAATGTAATACTAGAAATAATAAATAAAGCGATGATAAAATATATACCATCACTGTGTGAAAGCTTGAGAAGTAAACTACAAATAAGAATAATAACACTAAACGGGATTATTGAAAGGTAAAAGCTGCTTTTTACTTTTAACCCATACTTAATACCTATGATGTAACATGTTATTATGATGAATAATAATACAAAAAAAGAAAATTCTTGTTCGTGATAAATACCTTCATTAATAGCTGCGGTGCTAAAACAAACAGCAATTAATGCTACGCTATTAGTAAACCAAATCGGGATTTTAATGGTTTTTGACTGTTCTTTCACTAGTAAAGCAGTAACTAAAAATAAGGCATTAATAACAAAAAATAAAGTGGCATTAAAAATAATAGACCAATCGTTTGCAACCTGCTCAGTATATAATACAAGGGTCGTGTTGATTAAGATTATAAAAATAAACCATAGCGGCGCAAAATTAGAAATGGCAACCCAAAGTGTTATAAATACGGTCCAGCCTAAGAAGAAGTCGTAAGCATTAGCGCCTGTTTGATAGATTTGTCCAAAAACGGCAAATAAGACACCTACCAATATGGATGCTCCAGTTAGTATTATGTTTTTAATGTCTGAATTTAATTTAGAGAATAAAACAATAAGGGTGGTTGCCGTAATTAAGCCTTCTACTAAGCCTATTTTTACAAATTTATGGAGGTCTGCCCAGTTGTAAGCAAAAAAGAATAATATCCCCGCAGTTGTAAAGCCAACACCTAAACTGATAAAAAACAGTTTCAAAAATTTTTGCCAAGCAATTTGATTACTATAAATTTCTTGTTTTAGAAGGGTGTCAATGCTTTCCTGCTTCCAGTTACTGTGGCGACCTATTATATGTATATCTTCTCGATCAATCTTTGTCATGCAATGGTTTGATTTAAAGTAAAATTTTAAGGGACTAATCTAATACATTTAAATTGAATAAGGACTAAGTCGTTAGTCTTGTTATTGGACCAAAGATGAGTGTTAAATTTATACGAGATAGACCTTTTTTATGGCATAAATAGTATTTGATTTTAGCTTTTAGTGTTGAGGTTAAGATTATTAGGCAATAAAGATGTCTTGGATGGTGAAAAAGACAATAAAACAGGTATGATAATTTTATATTTTAAATCAAAATATTTTTTAGGAAAGTTAAATTATTTGTTAACTTTTTAGTGTTGATAAATATTTATAGTGTTGATTTTTAGTGATTTGTGTATTTTTATTGTAAACTTTGTGATTTTTATGATTTATTAGGTTGTACATTTGTTGAATATTTACATCTCAAAAAAAACAATTTAATTCTCAATATAAGTTATGAAAACAGAAACGGTGCTGATGCCTAAAAAAACATATTCTAGAGATGAAGCTTTAAAAGCTGCGCTTAACTATTTTAAAGGCGATGAGTTAGCTGCAAGTGTATGGTTAAACAAGTATGCTTTAAAAGATTCTGCTGATAATATTTATGAAAGTACGCCTGATCAAATGCATCAACGAATTGCTTCAGAAATTGCAAGAGTAGAGCAAAAATATGCAAATCCGTTGACAGAATCCGAGATTTTTGAAGCTATCAAAGATTTTAAATACATAGTACCTCAAGGAAGTCCAATGGCGGGAATTGGAAACCCTTTTCAAATAGCATCTTTGTCTAATTGTTTTGTAATTGGTAATAATGGTGACTCTGATTCTTATGGGGGAATCATGAAAATTGATCAAGAACAAGTGCAGTTAATGAAGCGAAGAGGTGGTGTTGGTCATGATTTATCACACATCCGTCCTAAAGGATCTCCTGTAAAAAATTCAGCATTGACATCTACGGGTATTGTCCCTTTTATGGAGCGGTATTCAAACTCGACTAGAGAAGTTGCGCAAGATGGTCGTAGAGGCGCCTTGATGTTATCTGTTTCTATTAATCATCCGGATGCAGAGGATTTTATTGATGCAAAATTAGAACAAGGAAAAGTGACTGGGGCTAATGTTTCTGTGAGAATAGATGACGCTTTTATGAAGGCTGTGAAAGCGGATGGACAGTACATACAAAAGTATCCAACTTTTAGTCCAAATCCTGTGTATACTAAAGAAATAGAAGCGACTAAAATATGGGAAAAAATTGTACACAACGCTTGGAAATCTGCAGAACCAGGAATTTTATTTTGGGATACTATTATTAATGATTCAGTCCCAGATTGTTATGCCGATTTAGGGTATAAAACGGTGTCTACAAATCCTTGTGGAGAGATTCCTTTATGTCCTTATGACTCGTGTCGATTACTAGCAATTAACTTGTTTTCATACGTAGACCATCCCTTTACTGAGCAAGCTGAATTCAACTTTGAATTATTCAAAAAACATATTGTTATTGCGCAACGTATGATGGATGATATCATTGATTTGGAGTTAGAAAAAATTGATGGTATACTAGCTAAAATTGATGCGGATCCAGAGGAAGATATTGTAAAAGTTACAGAAAAAAACCTATGGTTAAATATCAAACAAAAAGCATTTGAGGGTAGACGTACGGGTATTGGTATTACAGCAGAGGGTGATATGTTGGCGGCTTTAGGGATTCGTTATGGTAGTGAGGAAGGTAACGCGTTTTCTACAGAGGTGCACAAGGTGTTAGGGGTAGAAACGTATAGGGCTTCTGTTAATTTAGCAAAAGAAAGAGGTGCCTTTTCTATTTTTGATGCCGATAGAGAAAAAGATAATCCATTTATTTTACGAATAAAAGAAGCGGATAGTAAGTTGTATTATGATATGTTAGAATATGGTCGTAGGAATATAGCTTTGTTAACTATTGCGCCTACAGGAACGACAAGTTTGATGACACAAACCTCGTCAGGAATCGAGCCTGTTTTTATGCCTGTGTATAAGCGTAGAAAAAAAGTGAATCCAAATGATAAAGAGAGTAGGGTTGATTTTGTTGATGAGGTTGGAGATTCTTGGGAAGAATATATCGTTTTTCATCATCGTTTTAAACAATGGATGGAAGTTAATAATATCGATTCTTCAAAGAATTTTACGCAAGAAGAAATTGACGATTTAGTAAAACAATCTCCATATTATAAAGCAACGTCTAATGATATTGATTGGAATAGTAAAGTGGAAATGCAAGGTGCTATTCAAAAATGGGTAGATCATTCTATTAGTGTAACGGTTAATTTGCCAAATGATGCGACAGAAGCACTGGTTGGCGAGTTATACTTAAAAGCTTGGGAAGTTGGCTGTAAAGGTGTAACGGTTTATAGAGATGGTTCTCGTTCTGGAGTTTTAATAGCTGTGGATGATAAGAAAGATAGTAAAATAACACCGTCTAATTTTTCGAAGAAACGTCCGCAAACGTTAGAAGCAGACGTGGTTCGTTTTCAAAATCAAAAAGAAAAATGGATTGCATTTGTTGGTTTAGTGGATAACAGGCCTTATGAGATTTTTACGGGATTAACAGATGATGAAGATGGAATTTTAATTCCGCGTTGGGTAGAAAAAGGGGTGATTATAAAAAATAGAAATACAGAAGGATCTTCTCGTTATGATTTTCAATATGAAAATAAAAGAGGTTATAAAACAACAATTGAAGGTTTATCTCATAAGTTTAATCCTGAGTTTTGGAATTATGCCAAATTAATTTCTGGTACGATTCGTCATGGGATGCCCATTGATAAAATTGTAGAATTAATACAAAGTTTGCAATTTGATTCAGAATCTATAAGTACTTGGAAAAATGGTGTGCAACGTGCTTTAAAACGTTACGTGGAGGATGGTACAGCTGTAAAAGGGCATACTTGTAGTAATTGTGATTCTGTAAATTTAATTTATCAAGAAGGGTGTTTGACTTGTAAGGATTGTGGGTCTTCTAAATGTGGTTAGGCTACTATAGCTAAAATTATAAACGCCAAAGACTCGTAAAGAGGTTTGGCGTTTTTTTTATTTTTTTTTATTGAAATCAAATAATATTTTTCTCTTTTTGTTTGAAATTAAATCAGCAAATTAAAACTATTAAATAAAGGATTTGTATCTGTTAAATGAATACTGAAACCATTAGTTTTATGTCCTTGTAAGAACCTGTAGGGTATTTAAATTCGACCAAAGAAGATATGTGTAAACCCTGAAAATTAATTATTTCTATATGCCAAAATCACTTACTATCCAAGAGGCGCAAAAGTTAGTATTGTTATCACAAAATATTCTGAATTTAAATGATAAGGTAGATGCTCTAGATCAAACCTTGTTAACTATTCAGCATCTTGGTTATATTCAGATTGATACAATTTCTACTGTGCAACGCGCGCATCATCATACATTATGGAACAGAAACCCACAATACCAAAACAATCATCTTGATCAATTAGTAGAAAAGAAAAAGGTATTTGAGTATTGGTCGCATGCGGCTGCTTACTTGCCAATGCAGGATTATAAATATACCCTGCCGCGTAAAAATGCAATTTTAAAAGGAGAACAAAAACATTGGTTTGAGCGTGATAATGCCTTGATGAAAATCGTTTTGAAACGTATTGAAAATGAAGGTGCCTTAATGGCTAAAGATTTTGTACATGCAGGAGAAATAGGGGTGTGGGGAAGTAAACCAGAAAAACAGGCATTAGAAAACTTGTTTATGCAGGGTGAATTGATGATTTCTTCACGGAAAAACTTCCATAAAGTGTATGATTTGACAGAGCGGGTATTGCCTAAGGGTGTAGATGTAAATGAGCCGACGCAAGAAGAATACATCCGGTTTTTGATAAAAAGTTATTTAAAGGCAAATGGTTTAGGGCAGGCTAGTCAAATTGCTTATTTGCTTAAAAAGACAAAACCATTGGTGTCCGCTGGATTACAAGAGATGCATGCTAATGGCGAATTGATTAAGCTGAGTGTTAATCAGCAGCTTTATTATAGTTTGCCAGAGTTTGAAGGTGTGTTGAAAACGCCTTTACCTAGTAGTGGTTCGTTAAAAATACTGTCTCCTTTTGATAATTTACTTATTCAGCGTAAACGCATGCAATTGTTGTTTGATTTTGATTATCAATTGGAATGTTATGTTCCAAAGGAAAAACGGAAGTATGGTTACTTTTCTTTGCCTATTTTGTGGGCGGGTAAATTAGTGGCGCGTATGGATTGTAAAGCAGAAAAAACAACAGCTATTTTACATATTAATCATTTAGCAATGGAAAAAAATGTTCAGGATTTGGACGCTTTTATAATTGCTTTTTGTGAAGAAATTGAAAATTATAAGCGTTTTAATAATTGTACTCAGATTCGCTTGCATAAAACAACGCCAAAGAGTCTTAGAGTTGTTTTGCAGAAAGTTATTGATGACAAGTAGTATAGGTTTCGTTTTTTTTTTTTTTTTGTTGTAACCGCATGTTAGGCTTTGAGGAATCGAAGAGGTTCGTTTTTAAAAGCGACTAAAGCTAATAAAGTCAAGGGTAGTCATTTCGTGGTGTATTTTAAAATAGTTATGATTAGTAGCTTTTGTTGGGTGATTTGTTTTGGCAGGTATTATGCAAATAGCTCAAAAATCAAGTTTTTGCTATTGTCAGAATCCTTTTTGAGTTTGTTTAAACTAAAGCCATTGCTTTCTAAAAGCTTAATAGAATTAGCGTTTTCAAATTGCGTAAATGCAACAATAGTATTTAAAGGTAGCTTATTAAAACCAAAGTCAATAACCGCTTGTAAAGCTTCTGACATAAACCCTTTGTTATGATGTTTTGCGATTAAATCGTAGCCAACCTCAGCAATTGTATGGTCTTTTGAAAAATTCCATAAACAGATTGTACCGATTATTTCAGTAGAATTTTGTAGTGTTATTCCCCAAGTGATAGAAGTGTTGCTTTCTATTTGGTTTGTTAACATGGTAATATGCTTCGTTGCATCAGCTATGGTTTTGGTTTGTCGTTCTGGAGGTCTTTGAATATATTTGTTTATCGTTTTATCCGATCTTAAATAGAGTACCATGGCGCTATCTTTAACAGTGATTTGTCTTAGTAATAAGCGTGTAGTTTGTAGTTCTGGAAAAGGGGTGAAAGTCATGTTTTTAGTCGTTTATTCGTTAAAATGAACATGTTTTTGAGCGTTGTCGTCTTCGTGAAAAAAAAATATAGCGTCGTTACAAGGTTTGTATAGCGTGTCATCAGAATTAGTGGGTGAATCACCTGTGTTTTTGTCGGGTGTTCCGTGCCTTTTCTTATGTGTAATCACGCAATTGTTACTAAAGCTTAATTATTTTGAAGACTAGTAATTTGGGTTATCCGTGGATACCTTCGCTTGTTCCGTAACTTTTAATTAATTCGCCTTCAAATTCTACTAACTCTTGCCAGCGTTTATCAACATCAATATCTTGACCGTATTTTCTAGCAAAAGTGATAAACGTTGTGTAATGTCCTGCTTCGCTAACCATCAATTCGTAGTAAAATTTAGAAAGTTCTTCATCGTTTATACGTTCTGATAAAAGTTTAAAACGTTCGCAACTTCGGGCTTCTATCATGGCTGAGAATAATAAGCGATCAACCATAGATTGTAATCTACTTCCGCCTTTATTCATAAATTTATAAAGTTGGTTAACATAATGGTCTTTGCGCTCGCGACCTAAAGTGTACCCTCGTTTTTTAATGATTTCATGAACCATTTGAAAGTGTTCCAATTCTTCTTTAGCTAATTCCAAAAGCTCTGTGACTAAATCTACTTTTTCCGAATTATGTGTAATAATCGTAATCGCATTAGTGGCCGCTTTTTGCTCGCACCAAGCGTGGTCTGTAAGGATTTCTTCTATGTTAGACTCGGCGATAGTAACCCAGCGTGGATCGGTTTCTAATTTAAGGTGAAGCATGATTGTTGTTAACTTTTAGATTTTGGCGTTACGCTTTATGCGTAATGCAAAGATAATTATATTTTATACTATTAAAGTAGTGTGGCTTCATGTGATTTGTGAAGCATGAGTAGATTGTATCAAGAAACTTGGATAAAAAGGAGTTCTCGATACATGGCTCTTTAGGTGGCTGTAGAACTAACGGGTTGTGATTAGTATTATGTGGGTTTTATTAAAACTTAACTGATTTCCGCTTTAAGCGAATTAAAAACATGCATAGCACTACTAACGGCAGCTTCCATTTTACCTGAAAATATGGGGCTAGTTTCTGCTCCAGCAATAAAAAGTCTTTTGTTTAAATAAGATTCTTGATAAAGTGGATGTCCGTTATTTTGCTGTGGCATTAAAAAGTTGTTATCTGGTTTAATCGTGTGTTTTTGATCAATCCATACGCACTCTTCGTAACTTAGATACTCTAAGGCTTGGTCTCCATAATAGCTTTGTAATTGGTCTAAAGCTAATTGTTTGCGTTGTTTTTGGTCTAAATTATGCAAATTAGCGCTCATAAAGCCACTTAAAGCATATACGGATTGGTCTGCGTTGGAATGATCATAAAACTCCTGTAAAGGTCCTGAGTTGGCATAAATCGTTCCGCTACTTTGTGGGTGTTTCCAAAAAGGTGTTTTATAGGTAAAACCAACCCTAATGGAATTGTGCATCCAAGTATGTGTATTGGGTAAAACGGCTGTGATAGCATCTGGTAATTCTGGTGTTATGCTAATATTTTGATTAAATAACGCAGGAGGTAGGGTTGAAATTACATGTTTTGAATGGTATGTCTGCTTATCTGTTTTGACTTCTAGGTATTCCGCTTTAAGCTGAATTGAAATAACGCTAGTGTCAGTTTGGATACTTGTGCTGTCTAATTGATCTGCAAGTGTTTCAGTTAAGGTTTGGGTTCCATTTTTAATACGATAACTCACTGAATCGTTAGTGGGTAAAGAAACTAGTTGTGCTTGTTTATTAGGATCCGGCTGATAAATTGCGGTTGCTCCGTAAAACTGTTCAAAAACGTCAATATTTAATGTTTTTAGTAAATTTAAAACGTTTGTTTGTTGAGGTATAAGCCATGTTGCGCCAAGATCTATAGGGGCTTCATTGGTATTGCGTTTGGTTATAATGCGTCCGCCAATACGGGTGTTGGCTTCAATAATTGTCACTTTTAAGTCTGTTTGTTTTAATAAAAAGGCAAGCGTTAAGCCTGTTAATCCTGCGCCAATAATAAGTATATCAGTATTTTTTGTGGTCATAACTTAGCTAATGTAGTTCCAGATATTTTTGTATTTACTCATTTGTCGGTATGTCTCTAATATAATGGCATTGTTAGGACTGCTTAAGCTTGGATCTTTGGTTAAAAGATCCTTTGCCCAATAACGAGCATGTTGCAAAATGTCGTTGTCTTTTACAATATCTGCTATGCGTAAATTCAGAATTCCGCTTTGTTGTGTCCCCATAATATCTCCTGGTCCGCGAAGTCTTAAGTCCACCTCAGCAATCTCAAAACCATCATTTGTACTGGTCATGGTTTGGACACGTGTTTTACTGTTTTCTGATAATTTATGACTGGTCATTAAGATGCAATAACTTTGCTCTGCACCACGTCCAACACGACCTCTTAATTGGTGTAATTGTGACAGTCCAAAACGCTCTGCGCTTTCAATTACCATGACTGAGGCATTGGGTACATTTACACCAACTTCAATAACTGTAGTTGCCACCATAATTTGCGTTTCGCCTTTAACAAAACGCTGCATTTCAAACTCCTTATCTGCGGGTTTCATTTTACCATGAATGATGGAGATTTGATACTCGGGCATCGGAAAATCTCGGGTCAAACTTTCGTAACCATCCATCAGATCTTTGTAGTCCATTTGAGCGTTTTCTTGTATCAAAGGATAGACAATATAGACCTGTCTTTTTTTAGCAATTTCGTCACGAATAAAACGGAATACTTTTAGTCGGTTGGAGTCGTATCTATGGACCGTTTTTATGGGTTGTCTTCCGGGTGGTAATTCGTCAATTACGGAGATGTCTAAATCGCCATAAACAGACATTGCTAATGTTCTCGGAATTGGAGTTGCTGTCATGACTAAAACGTGTGGCGGAAGGGTGTTTTTTTTCCAAAGCTTAGAACGCTGCTTAACTCCAAAACGGTGTTGCTCGTCAATAATTGCGAGTCCCAAATTTTTGAATTTAACCTTGTCTTCCAAAACAGCATGTGTACCAATTAAAATGTCTAATTCGCCGCTTTCTAGCATTTTATGGATCTCTCTTCGTTCTGAAGTTTTACTTGAACCTGTAAGTAGTTTTATGTTGATTTCTAATTCATTACATAACTCAAGTAATCCATTATAGTGCTGTACTGACAAAATTTCAGTCGGCGCCATTAGACAAGCTTGAAAACCATTGTCAACCGCTATTAGCATTGACATTAATGCAACTATTGTCTTTCCAGAGCCAACATCACCTTGTAAAAGGCGATTCATTTGCGCATTACTGCCTAAATCTGCTCTGATTTCTTTCAAAACACGTTTCTGTGCATTGGTTAATTCGAACGGTAAATGGTTTTTGAAAAACGAATTAAAATGAGCGCCAACGGTTTCAAAAGGAAAGCCTTTAATTTTTGTTTTATGAATTAAATTTTTAAGAATTAACTGTAGTTGTATGTAAAATAACTCTTCAAATTTCAGTCTAAATTCAGCCTTAGAAAGTGCGGTTTGATCCTTCGGAAAATGAACATTTAGGAGGGCTTCAGATTTTGAGATTAATTTGTTTTCGGAGAGTAGTTTTTCGGACAAGGTTTCAACAAATCTACCCTTGGTTTCAAGGAATAAATTTTGCATGATTTTTGTCATCACGCGATTGCTAATTCCACGGTTAGCTAATTTTTCTGTGGAAGGATAAATGGCTTGCATTGCACTTCGTAAATTGGCTTCGTGTTCTGACAATAATTCGATGTCAGGATGAGGCATATTATACTTGTTTGCAAACAGGTTTGTTTTTCCGAAAATGACATAAGTTGCGTTTAATTTTAACCCTTCCTTAATCCATTTTTGACCTCTAAACCAAACCAATTCCATGGTGCCCGTTTCATCCTTAAAAGTGGCTACTAATCGCTTGCCTCTTTTTTGAGCAATCTCTTCAAATTTTACGATTTTTCCAACAATTTGTACCTCGGCAGCGTTAGGTAATAATTGGTTGATTTTATAATATTTTGTTCGATCCAAATACCGATTTGGAAATAGGTTTATTAAATCTTGATAGGTATGAATACCCAACTCCTTGCGCAATAAATCTGCACGATTTGGCCCAACGCCTTTTAGGTAATCTATTGGAGTTTGTAAGTTAGTACTCATAGACAACGAAATTAATGTATTTTGATTTAAAGTGAAAGTTAAAATGAGTAGCATTACGTAGCTTGGTTCGATTTGATAATTTTAAACGATTTTAAGAATGAAACAATAGTGATCGTGTAAAATTTTTTAGAGACACATCTCTAAAAGTTTGAAGCACTCTAACTAACGATTCGCCTATAAACATAACGGCACTTCAAGTGATTTGTGAAGCATGAGCAAATGGTATCGAGACGTTTTTGGTAATTGTAACGTTATGTCTCTAATTATAAAAGAAAGAACATTGATGTATATAATACAAGATTTGTTTCTAAATAGCTCTCCTCTTTTTGCAAAGAGGAGAATGAATATTGATTTCCCTTTAAAGGAAATCAAAAGAAAGAGGAGTTAACACATCACAAAGAAATGTATTTTAATCAAATCCTTAATTTTAATCGATTTGCAAAACACTTTTAATGTTAGTTGCCAAGTTTTCATGCCTTTCAGCCAAAGCACAACAAATAGGCGGTAAGGAAGGTGTATAGTTATCGATACAATTTTCATTCGTTAAATAATTCGAACTAAATGAAGCACAGATAAACACAATGTCACTTCAAGTGATTTGTGAAGCATGAGCAAATGGTATCGAGACGTTTTTGGTAATTTTAACGTTATGTCTCTAATTTATAAAAGAAAGAAATTTATGTATCTAATATAAGGCTTGTCACTAAGTAACTCTCCTCTTTTTATAAAGAGGAGAATGAATATTGATTTCCCTTTAAAGGAAATCAAAAGAAAAAGGAGTTTACACATCACAAAGAATTGTATTTTAATCAAATCCTTAATTTTAATCGATTTGCAAAACACTTTATAATGCTAATTATCAAGTTTTCATGCCTTTTTGCGAAAGCTCTACAAACAGGCGGTAAGGAAGGTGTATAGTTATCGATACAATTTTCATTCGTTAAATAATTCGAACAAAATGAAGCACAGATAAACACAACGTCACCTCAAGTGATTTGTGAAGCATGAGCAAATGGTATCGAGACGTTTTTGGTAATTGTAGCGTTATGTCTCTAATTTATAAAAGAAAGAAATTTATGTATCTAATACAAGGTTTGTCACTAAGTAGCTCTCCTCTTTTTGGAAAGAGGAGAATGAATATTGATTTCCCTTTAAAGGAAATCAAAAGAAAGAGGAGTTAACACATCACAAAAAATTGTATTTTGGTCTAATCCTTGTTTAAAACTATTTATGAGACACCTTTTAGTACTATTTATCACGTTTTTATGTCTTTCAGCGAAAGCGCAACAAACTGAATTTATTGATTTTATATCTATTGACGCGGAGATTAGTTTTGAAAAAGATAATACGGTTAAAGGGAGGGCTAAATATATTTATAAAGTTTTGAAGCCTTTCGATTCTTTGGTGATTGATGCTGTAAATATGGAGATTACTAATTTTTATGATGATCATTATGGGCTTGATTTTAAATATGACGGTAAGCAAATTGTTTATAAACCAGAATTTGAAGCTAATACATATCACGAGTTAAATATTGTGTACACAGTAAATCCAAAAAAAGCACTCTATTTTGTTGAAAAAGAAAATTCTCATCAAATCTGGACACAAGGTCAAGGTAAATATACAAGCCATTGGTTACCGAGTATCGATGATATGAATGATAAAATCGAATTTGATTTAGAAATTACGTACGATAAAGCGTACCAGGTTATTGCTAACGGTGCGTTGATTGATAAAAGAAGTAACGACTCAACGATGACTTGGCATTACGATATGCAAAAACCAATGTCAAGCTATCTTGTTGCATTGGCAATTGGTAAATATAAAAAACAGGTCATCTCCTCCAAAAGTGGAATACCAATAGAATTATATTACTACCCAGAAGATTCGGCTAAAGTGGAACCAACCTATCGTTACACTAAACAATTATTTGATTTTTTAGAAGATGAAATTGGCGTGTCTTATCCTTGGCAAAACTATAAACAGGTACCTGTAAAAGACTTTTTGTATTCGGGAATGGAAAATACAAGTTGTACTATTTTTAGTGACTATTTTATGATTGACAGGACTAGTTTTGTGGATAAAAACTATGTTAATGTTAATGCGCACGAGTTGGCGCATCAATGGTTTGGAGATTTGGTCACGGAAACCTCAGGAACGCACCATTGGTTACAAGAAGGGTTTGCGACGTATTATGCATTGTTAGCAGAACGAGATATTTTTGGAGAGGACTATTACTATTGGCAACTATACCAATATGCTCAAGAATTAATAGCACAAGATGCGGCAGGTGAAAGTACCGCGTTATTGAATCCAAAATCAAGCAGTACGACGTTTTATAAAAAAGGAGCTTGGGCTTTGCATGTTTTACGTGAGAAGGTAGGGGATAAGGCGTTTAAAAAGGCAGTGAAGATATATTTGAAAGCAAATGCGTTTAAAAATGTAGAAACTAATGATTTTATAAAGGAGGTAGAAAAAACATCAGGTCAGGATTTGACTGGTTTTGTGCAACAGTGGTTGGAGTCTTCAGAGTTGTTACAGGAAGAGATGGAGAATGTTTTAAAGGAAAATGAAACGTCTTCGTTTTTGGTAACCATGAAAACGGATCCATATTTAAGTTTTAGGACAGATGCAGATGATAATTATATTCTGTCAAGCTTAATAACCGAATTACCTAAAGGGTTTTATGCTGTTCAAGTTTCGGTTTTGGAAGAAGCTTTGTCAGTACCTGAATATCCAACGTCTGATGATTTGGTGGAGGAAGCGTTTCAGTCAGGCCAAATAAAATTAAGACAAACCATGGCTTTGGGTTTAAAAACGATTCCTTTAAAATTTAAAAAAAAATACGAAACGCTACTTGATGATCAATCTTATATCACAAATGAAGCTGCTCTCTATAACCTTTGGGCTAATTTTCCGCAAAAACGAAAGATTTACCTAGATCAAACAAAAGCAATTTATGGTTTTAATGATTATAATGTGAGAACGCTTTGGTTGGCTTTGGCTATCGCGACTCCAGGATATGAAGAAGGTAATAAAGAACTGTTTTTTAATGAATTGGTAGGGTATACGGCATCAGAGCATGGTTTTCAGTTGCGCCAGAATGCATTTAATGTTTTGAGTAGTTTAGGCGTGTTTAATCAGGAGGCTTTATTAAATTTGATAGCAGCTTCAAGGCATCATAATTGGAGATTCAAAAGTTTTGCGAAACAACTTTTAGAATTGTTATCTGAAAATGAAAAATATAAATCTATAATTAGTAATTTGCAGGACAACCAAAAAAAATAATTTGAAAGCATTAGTCATATCTGGAGGAGGAAGTAAAGGTGCATTTGCAGGAGGAGTTGCACAACATTTAATAGAACAAGAAGGTAAACAGTACGATATGTTTTTGGGAACATCTACTGGAAGTCTATTAATTCCGCATTTAGCGACTGGAAATATTGGCAAGCTGTACGATATTTATACGCATGTTAATCAGAATTCTATTTTTAGCATTAATCCGTTTGTGGTTAAAAAGAAAGGGGATAGAGAATATGTGTCTATTAATTATTTTAACACGGCGTTGCAGTTTTTGAAAAAGAAACGCACTTTTGGTGAAAGTAAAAATCTAAAAAAGCATATTAAAGTACATTTTACTAAAGCAGAATATGATACTATAAAAGCGACTAAAGAAGATGTGGTTGTTACGGTTACAAACTTATCTAAAAATCGCGTAGAGTATAAGTCGATTAACGATTATGATTACGATGAATTTTGCGAATGGATTTGGATTTCTTGTAATTATATTCCGTTTATGTCTTTAGCTATAAAAGATGGATTTGAGTATGCAGATGGTGGATTGGGTTGTGTAATACCAATTAGAGAGGCTATTTTAAGAGGAGCGACAGAGGTGGATGCTATTGTTTTGGAGAGTGAAAATTTAGAATACAATAAGGTCTTAGGGAAAAACCCATTTTCGTTAATGATAAATCTGTTCGGTCATTTATTGGATCAAGTAGAAAAAGGAGATATTGCAATAGGTAAATTAGCAGCAAAACACAGAAATGTAAAGCTTAACTTGTATTATACACCAACTAAGTTAACAGAAAACTCGCTGATTTTTAATAAAAAATTAATGGAAGATTGGTGGCTGCAAGGGTATTTGTATGCTCAGGATAAGTATGAAAATCATGATGAGTTTAGGTCTACTGTACCAATAGAGTAATCTCTAGAAGTTATAATCATATTTAGATATAAAAAAAGTCCTATCGGTTGATAGGACTTTTTTTATGACTTTTTAAAAGGTTACCAGATGTCTCCGACTTCTTTTTTGATATAATGTAATCCAGCGTTACTTGGAGCTGGTTTATCCAACATTTCGCTTAAAATAGCTTCTCTTAATTTTTGTGCTGAGTCAATTTTATCGCTCATACTTACTTTTCTAATCAATTGGATAGTTGCACTTTTTGAAGCCTTAATAATAGTCCAACAATCATCACTTAAATAGATTTGTTGTGCTAAATTATGTTCAAACTCTTGCTCAATACTGCTTATTAATAAGTCTTCATAAGACTGCTTGTCTGATGATAATGGGGCAACACGCAGTAATAATTTATTTGGTGAGATGCGTTCTAAAAACAACGTTAGACGCTCATAAGCTTGTAGTCTTACAGGTAGAGATGCTTTACTTAAGGTTTTTAAGATATTAAATTTACGACGCTCTTCTTCATTTTGCATATGTTGCCTAAAAAACAGATAAGCGATAGCTCCTGTAATTACAGAGGGGATAGTGTACATTAATAAGTTTAAAATCTGTTGTTCCATAGTAGGTTTAGTTTATATAGCAAACTTAATGTCTTTTATTTTATTGTACAAGGAATACGTGGATACGATCAAAACTTCAATTATAAATTAGTGTTTTTACATTGTTATGGAATGCATATATACTATGATTTAAAACGAATTTAAAAAAAGAATCAAATTTAGGGGTAACAAAATAAAGGTTGTTTTGATATAAAAACGTAGACCAATAACTAACAATTCAAGTGGTATAGTTAATTTAATGAAAACCACTTTTCATGGCATGAAACTAACGTGTCATGCAATAGTAAGGTATTTGCTAGAGGTTGTATGTTATTTTTGATTAGCTATTAATCTTTCTATATAAATCGGCAATAAGTTAGTAATAATATGTATTGCCGATTTATTTTTAAAAAAAACATAAAACATGTTTCCAGAGCTATTTGATTTTTCGTTACCAGAATTTTTCTCACGTCTTTTTGGTTTGACACAAGTTACTGTGTATAGTTATGCGACTTTAATAGCGCTAGGGACTTTAATAGCGGCGTTATATACTAAATGGAGTGCTAAAAAAACATTAGGGATTACTAATTTATCAAACACTTTTTTTTACTTGGTTTTTATTGCAGGCTTTGTAGGTGGTAAGTTGTTTTTTTATCTGCAAGATCCCATGTTGTATTTTAATAATCCAAGTTTAATTTTAAGCAGCTTTAATGGTGGTTATGTATTTTATGGCTCGTTTATAGTTATTGTTCCATGTGTTATTTGGTATTTAAAAATACACAAAATACCTGTATTACCAATGTTAGATATTTTAGCTGTAACTACAGTTATAATTCATGCCATAGGACGTTTAGGTTGTTTTGCAGCGGGTTGTTGTTTTGGACATCCAACAAATAGTGGTTTTGGGATGGTTTTCCCAACCACACACGATGTAGCTGTTCATCCTACGCAATTGTATGAAGTGACCGTCTTGATGATAATACTATTGATACTTCTAGTTATTAAAAACCGAAAACAATTTACAGGGCAAATATTTTTAACATACTTAATACTGTATGGTTTTGGTCGAGGGATTTTAGAACTATTTAGAGGTGACGAAAGGGGTTATGTAGTTGAAAATGTATTATCACATTCTCAGGCTATTGGATTGTGTCTTATTTGTGCTTCAAGCTATTTTTATTTTAAATTTTATAAACAAAGTAATATTAACTTAATTAAAACCTAATACAATGAAAAAGAAGATTTTAAAAGTAATTTCCCCAATTACATTATTGGTAGTAGCGTTATTTATAATTGGTTCTGGATGTCCTGCGGATGACGGTGTGGATGACGAACCAGAAACATCAGCATGTGATTATGAAGGTTATGATGCTTTAGATACAACAAACAATACGACAACTTTAATATCTGAAGCAGAATTAACTACAGATTTTTTCTATACGTCATCTAATGGACCTGAAGTGGAAATTTATGAAACTAGTAATCCAGGTGATTTTTGGTTTGTTACCACAGTTGTTACTGTAAACGCTACTGGAACAGGTCAATTAAGTATTGGTGGTGTTATACAAACTGTAAATGTAACGTGTTTAGCAACAGGAAGTGCAGTTGGGGAAGGAATGCAATTTATAGTGACAGGTTCTGGATTGGATGCCGAATTTTGTGTAAAAATTGATGAATATCATTAAAGATAAGACCTGCGAAACCAAACTTAAGTAGTTGTGTTTTTATAGCTTAATAGACGTAAGTGCACCAGTTTTAGTTATCTCAGAAATTGATTTAAATACAAATATTACAACGACACACAATTTTGAATGTATAATATCAAATTTTGGAAATCAAACAGAGTACATTGATGTTGCTTTTTCTGGTGATTTTACAGATAGCGCAGGAGGTATAAAATCTATTACAGGGACTATTCATATAAGAAAAAATACATAATAACTTTAAATTTAGGGTAACATTTTTATACGCTTATTGATATAAAGATGAACACTTAAAATAATTTAATTATGAAAACATTAAAAACACTTAAAGTATTATTAATCTTAGTAGCCATAACGCTAGTTGGTTGTGATAATAATGACGATCAACAAACAACTCCAGCTACACCAACAGATGGTTTTACAATTAGCGGTACGTTTAACGGAACGGAGAATGCTTACATTACCATTGACCAGGCAGATGCCAATGGGGATACTTTTCCAGATTATTATAATTTTTTCTTTACAGATGGTCGGATGACAGATTCCTTTGGAGATGTCGGCGTTGGTTATGCTTATGGTTATTCTGATAACACAACCAATATGGTGAAGTTAAAAATATTAGCAGGTCCTTCTAATCCAAGTTTAACATCAGGAGTTATTAGTTCAGGGAATACTTATATCTCGTCTAGTGTGTTAACAAGCGGATTTAATGCAGGCTATTCAGTAGATTCTTTATTAGGGTATGATTTAGAACCGGATCCTACTTTTGGAACAGAAAATGGCGTTGATTTTTGTCATGTTCCAGAAGCTAATGGTATTTGGTATTATGTTGGAACATCTGGACCAATGGTAATCGTAAATGCCATCAATATAGATTATTCAACACCTTCAAATAGTACGATTGATTTAGATTATACTTTTTTAGATACAAACGGTACAACCATTACAGGTCATTATGAAGGGACTTTAGGAATAATATTAGATTAGTCTTAAATCGTTTCTTAACTTAAAAAAGTAATACTAAAATTATAAAGATGAAAAAAATAACATATATACTAGTTTTATTATGTCTTGTTACCTCATGTAATAATGATGATGACATCAATAATGATGCAACAAACGAAACCGAATGTAATTATCAAGGTTTTTCTTACCTAGATAATAGCAATAATGATCAAACAATAATTGCAGAGTCTGAATTAAATACGCAATATTTTCCTAATGCAAGTAATGGGCCTTATGGCGCACCAGGAATAGAAATAGTATCCTTTTCAAGCTCACCAACTATATTTTTCACAACTAATGTAAACGAGCTTAACGAGACGGGCACAGGAAGGTTGACCTTGGATAGTGGTGAGGAACAAGGGGTGACTGTAACCTGTCAACGTGCAGGAACGGCTGTAGGAGATGAGATACGATTAGATGTTGTTTATGGTAATATTGAAGTGGAATTTTGTGTCATTATAGATGAAGTTTTATAAGCAGAAAAACATGAAAATACAACTAAAATATGTAGTCTTTTGCATAAGCTTACTAGTCTTTAATTGTAAAGATCAAGTAGCAAAAGATGAAGTAAACACAGAAGTAACAGCGCGATTAAGTAAAGCTAAAAAAATGAAAATAGTAAAGTACTATTTAATCAATGATAGAAAATTAACAGAAGACAGTATGTATGAGGTTGCCATAAAAGAGACGCCTCTTGGAGATTCTGTTAAAGTGATTTTGTATGAAGCTGAAGGGCCTTTCTTTGGCTTCCCATTTTTTGAAGCTTTAGAGTTTTATAACGCAAATAAAAAATAATTATGAAAACAATTTTTAAGCAACTATTATGTAGTGTAGTATTAATTTTAGCAATGTCTTGTGGAGTGGATGGTGTTGATGGCGTTGACGGTCAGGATGGCGTCGATGGTGTCGATGGTCAAGACGGAATGGATGGTGCCGACGGAACAGGCGGTCAAGCAACTTCTGGTCTAACTTATGTTTATTTTAATGGAGGGATAACAGATGCCGAGGCTGTAACAAAAGTTCAAAATGAAATAGGATCTATAACCCAGTTTATATATGTAGAAAATACAACACAACTGACAACCTTAGATTTGTCAAGCGTGTCTCAGTTGATTACATTGATTATTGACGATAATGTAGCTTTAACTACTATAAATATCTCTAATTTAGTAGAGGTTAGTCAAGAAATTAGATTTAGGGATAATCCATTAGTATCCTCTTTAAATTTATCAAGTTTAGAAAAAGTATCCTATTATTTATATATAGAAGGAAGTGCTGATTTAAATACAACGTCTTTACAGCAAGTGGATTTTTCAGCACTTTCTGATGTTCATGAGTTTTATCTGCGTAATAGTAATGTGAATAATGTGGACGTAAGTAATCTAACAGATGTTTATAGTATAGAGTTTGAAGAGAATGTAAATTTAACAGCATTAGATTTAAGTAGTATCACTACTGGTAATGCAGTCGCTGTGTATGAGAATCCTAATTTAACGACTATAGATTTGTCTAATCTAATAAACACAAATAGTAATTTGGGGATTTTTAATAATGACGTGTTAACTAGTGTTGATTTGTCGTCTTTAGTAACGGTATCTCAATTTACAATTTCTCAAAATTCTCAGTTGGTGACGATCAATTTACCGCAACTAGTAACTGCAGCATCTTCTTTTAATTTGTATGATAATATTAGTTTGACAACAATCACTTTTCCTGCTTTAACTTCATTTAGTCAAGTCTATTTTCCAGGTAATAATTTTAGTTCTTCAGATGTTAATACTGTTCTAAGTCAATTAGTTGCAATTTCTCCTACTTTTTCTGGTAAAAATGTTAGACTTAACAATCAACAAATTTCTGCGCCACCAACAGGGCAAGGAGTTGCTGATTATAACACATTAGTAGCTAACGGAAACAGTGTGACTACTGATTAATAAGTTTTTAAGCTCGTTATAAATTAAGAAGAAATGGTTTTAAACGGAGCATTACTTTTAAGTTAAATAAATATAGGCTTAAAACGTTACTTTTGTTATAACGATTAAACAAAATACTATTGCAATATAAAAAAACCCATATCACATTGTTATCCTTTTTGATATGGGGTTTTTCTTTTGCACAACAGTTTACCAATTATACAACCAAAGATGGTTTGCCTAGTAATCATGTTTATAAATTGGCGCAGGATCAAAAGGGTTTTTTATGGATAGCCACGGACAAAGGTTTGGTGAAATATAACGGAAATACCATAAAAACGTTTACTACCAAGGAAGGGTTATCTAATAATGATGTTTGGGGAATCTATCCAACACCGGATGGCAGACTTTGGTACTTATCCAAAGCTTCTAAATTGGGTTATATTGAAAACGATAGTGTCTATGCTTTTGAAAGCGAATTAAAAGGAGAAATTTTTAATCCTATTTTTTCAAGTCAGGTTGGTAACGATGTGTTTTTGACAAGTTCTAATAGGTTTCATGTTTTGAAAGATAATAAATGGAAGGTTTTATTAGATTATAAAATCGGCAGTTTGGGAGCAAACAGTTATATCAAACATAAAACGATATTAGGTTATAAGACAAATGCAACATTGGATACTGTTTTTATTCAAGATAAAAACGATAGTACAATTACTAAGTTTTGCTTTAATAATGTTATTGATAAGCTTCATGTTAGAGGGCAAATTACTGACAGTCTATTTTACTGGGTAAATGATAAACAATACAATATTTTTAATCTAAATACTTTAAAATTATATAAACGGAATTTTAAAGAAGAAATAGGTCTTGAGCAGTCTAAGCATGTAAGGCTGAATTTAGTCAATAATCAAATTCAAATTTCAGGACAAGGTTTTGTGGGGATTTTAGATAGTAATTTGCACATTACAAAAACATATTATATTCCTAAACGATTAAACGCGCATTTTGGTTTTATCGATGCTTCAGGATCTATTTGGGTAACGACGTTTACCAATGGTATTTATCATTTGCCAAAAGAAAAACAAAATATAAAATATTGTTTGGAGGAAGAGCGTGTCACCAATATTAGTTATATAAACGATAAGATAATAGCTAATGTTTTTAATAAAGGGTTTTATAAATATGAAACGTCAAAAAATAAATTTGTTCCTTTTATTCACGAGTCTAGTTTCCTTTATAATGCGTCTTACTTAGAGGCGTTAAATACTGAATTTTATATGTCTAAAAAGCATATAAAAGTTTTAAAAAAGGAAGTGATTTCAGATATTGATTTAGAAAACACTATTTATGGAGTCAATGATAAGGCACGTCAAATAGTATATTTAGACAAGTACCTATACAGCCGATATTCTTTAGGAATCAATAAAATAAATCCGAAAACATTTAAAGTAGAAAAAAATTATTCGCAAAGTGGAATAAACCAAATTATGACGTTTGGAGGTCAACTTCTAATAGCAACTTCAAACGGGTTAAAACAATTGGAAAATGAAACGTGCGAAACCATTAAATTTTCAAACCAAGAATTTAATAAGTCTATATTAAGTGTCACACAAGTTTCTGATACACAAATACTGTTAAATACAGATGGATTTGGAACCTTTATATCAGATTTAAACACTGTTAAACAGTTACCTCAATCGGAATTTTTAATTGTGAATAATGCTTATGTAAAAGATAATACCATTTGGTTATCTACAGAGTCTGGTGTCTTAAAATATATAAAAAAAGAAGCAGGTTATCAGTTTCAGATAAAAATTAATATTAACAATGGGTTGCCTTCAAATAGCGTTAATAATGTATTAGTTTATCAAGATAAGTTAATGGTAAGCACAAATTATGGTATTGCTATTTTACCTGAAAATATAACCTGTCAATCTCAGTTATTAGATATTTATATTGATAAAGCAAGTTATAATAACCAAGGGATAACAGCTACTCATTCCGAGTTTAATTATCAAAAGAATAATACACTTAATTTTGCAGTTTCTAATATCGATTTTTCTGATTTGGATACGGGGTTTAGTTACAGTTATAAATTAGAACCAATAAATAAAAACTGGGTATTAGCTAGTGCTAATAGTTTTAGTTTTAATAATTTAATGCCTGGCGATTATACGTTAAATATTAAATCTAATAAGATAAAAAAGCAGCTAAGTTTTTCAATTACGCCTTTATGGTGGCAATACCTTTGGGTTAAGATAGTAATGACTGTGCTGGCTATTGCAATCATTGTGTATGTTGTTTGGAAAGTGAGTAAACAGATTCAAGAGAAGAAAAACAGCCAATTGATGCAAGAAAAGAGGTTAACCGAAATCCAATTAAAAGCATTGCGGTCTCAAATGAATCCTCATTTTGTATTCAACTCTTTGGCAGCCATACAATATTATATTAATAATAACGAAATTGAAGCTTCTGAAGCTTATCTGGTTAAGTTTTCTAAGCTAATTCGCCAGTTTTTTGAATTGTCCAAACAAACTGAAATCAGTTTAAATGAAGAGATTAAATTAATTAAAAACTATTTAGATATTGAAAAACTTCGTTTTAATGATAAGTTTGAGTATGTCTTTAAAATAGATGACGCTATCAATAGTAAACAAATAAAATTACCCACGATGCTATTACAGCCTATAGTAGAAAATGCTATCAATCATGGTATTTTTAATAAGTTAGACAATGGAAATGTTTGTATTAGTATTGTGCCCTTATCGGATAAAAGTATCCAAGTTAAGATTATGGATGATGGTGTTGGCTTTATAAATACTCAAAAAAGAAATACTAAAAGAGTTAAATCTTCCAATGTACTGGAAGACCGAATAAAATATTTAAATAAATCGGAGTTATGGAATATCTCTTATTCTGAAGAAGAACTCCATCCTGAATTAAACGATAGAGGGAATATATCGACCTTTATCATTACTCAATTGTAATTTATGAAAGCACCTACTGCTATATTAATTGATGATGAAATTTCTAACCTAAAAGGCTTAGAGCAAAAAATAGGAAAACTATTTCCAGACCTTGTTATTCTAAATACGTTTCAAAAACCAGAAGATGCTATAAATGCATTGCGAAACAATCAACCAGACATCGTGTTTTTAGATATTGAAATGCCTAGAATTAATGGGTTTGATTTATTAGCGCAATTAAACGGTATTGATTTTCAAGTTATTTTTGTAACTGCATATAGCGAGTATGCTATTGAGGCTTTCAAACAGAATGCAATAGATTATGTATTAAAGCCCATTGATGATGCAGATTTAATCGTAGCGGTTAAAAAAGCCATTTCCGTTGTAAAAACAAAGGTGGATATCGATAGTAATCATAGATTGGTAAACTTATTATCTAGTACAATATCTAGCAATAATAAAATTATAGTCCCAACAGCTAAGGGGATGTCTTTTATACCTCAGGAAGAAGTGATGCATTTAGAAGGGTATGAAGGTTATACTAAAATTCATTTAATAAATGAGACAACAATAACTAGTTCTTATAACCTAGGGAGGTTTGAAAAGTTACTTAACGCCACGTTCTTTAAGTGTCATAAATCACATATTGTTAATTTAGAAAAAGTAAGACATTTTGAAAATGAAGGCTATGTTGTTTTAGGTAACGACTATCGTGTGCCCATTTCTAAAACTAATAAAAAGGCTTTTTTGGGATTATTTAAATAAAGACTAAAAAAATAGGGTAACAAAATCATAAGGCAGTTTATATAAGGTTGAACAATTAATATTGAACACTTAAAACTTTAAATTATGAATACTCTAAACAAAAACTTCAAACTCATACTAAGCCTAATGGTTGTATTAGGTACGGTATTTACATCTTGTAATCCAAACGAAGATGTTGATATGCCGGATGTGCCGGTTGATAATCCAAGTGGTTCCCAATTAGATTTAGGAGCGACTATCCAAAGAGATTTTATGGGGCGTATTGTAGATGAAAACAATTTGCCTATTGAAAATACAGTGGTTAGTATTGGGTCAAAAATAGCGTCGACAGATGCTAATGGTATGTTTATTATTAAAAATACTAGTGTAAAAGAAAAACAAGCGTATATAATAGCGGATAAATCAGGCTATTTAAAAGGGATGAGAACTGTCGTACCAACACAAGGCGCTAATATGATTAAAATCATGTTAATCCAAGATAATGTGATTGCTACGATTCCGTCTGGATCAGTTAGTGATGTAGTGTTGCCAAATGGAACAAAAGTGACCTTTGACGGAAGCTTTAAAGACGATAATGGTAATGCTTATTCTGGTAATGTTGCTGTTATAATGTATTATTTAGACCCGTCAAATCCAGATATTAATAGCATTATGCCAGGAAGTCTACAAGCAGTAAATGAACAAGGAGAAGCACGTGTTTTGGAATCTTATGGTATGTTAAATGTAGAATTAAGAGGAGATGCTGGTCAAGAATTAAATATAGCGGATGGTCATTTTGCTGATATTGAAATGCCTGTAGATCCAGCACAAACAGGTGTAGCTCCTGTCACAATACCATTATGGCATTTTGATGAAGTTAATGGGTATTGGGTAGAAGACGGATTAGCAACGTTAATAGGTGGTAAGTATGTTGGAGAAGTGTCTCATTTTTCTTGGTGGAATTGCGATGCTCAGTTTCCTACAGTAGCATTGTGTATGACTATTGTCGATGGTGTAGGGGTGCCTTTTTCTAATATAAATGTTGAATTATGGAGAGGTGGTGCGACGTATCCTAGAGTTGGATCTTCAAATGGCTTTGGTGAGATTTGTGGATTAATTCCAGCTAATGAAGTTTTAACATTAAAAGCTTTTGATCAATGTGGTGTAGAGGTTTATACAAGTGCTATAGGACCATTTTCTACAGATACTAATTATGGAGATATTACTATGGCAGCGGTTTCTTCAACAAGTATAACAGGGACTTTAATAGATTGTAATGATTTAAATGTTACAAATGGTTATGCGACAATAAATTATGGAGGTATTTTTTCTTCAGTAGCCGTTACTAACGGGGATTTTACGTTTAATGTAACAGAATGTACATCTTTATCAGGCTTTACCTTAGAGGGGGTTAATTACGATACTTTACAGGTAACAACAGTGCTTCCATTTAGTTTTGATAATCCTAATGTTGGAAACTTAATAGCGTGTAATGGGGTAACAGAGTTTGTGTCTGTTCAGATAGATAACGATCCTGTAGATTATTATTTAATTAATTTAAATGGAAGGATAGGAAGTGATGGATTGTCATTTAATGTTAATACGCAAACAGCTGCTGGTAATGGATTGGCTATTCTTGGTCAATCAATAGTACCTGGGACCTACACGTCATCATCCGCTAATAGTTTCTATGTAGAAACAGGAATAAATATGGATTTTGGAATGCCTGATACATTACAGTTTACGCTTAGTAATTTTGGAGCTATTGGAGAGTATATTGATATGGTAGTAACAGGAGGGTTTGTTGATAATAATGGTGTTTCCAGAGATTTGTCAATAACAATTCATATGTTAAGAGATTTTTAAAAATATATGACACAGTTTAACAAAAAGAAGGTTTCAATTGGAACCTTCTTTTTTTGTGTTTTTAAATAGCGAGTCTTTATTTAATTTGGTTTATAAAAGTTAATCGTTTTCTAAGTTTATCAATAATAATAGCATTAGTTTTTGGTGTATAAGAGTTGATTGATGAGTAAAAGGTTTTAAATAATTTAAAAAAGAGGGTAACAAAACTGTAAGCGAGTTTATATAAAGGTGAAACAATTAAAACTTTAAATTATGAATATGCTAAACAAAAATTTTAAATTAATACTTAGCCTAATGGTTGTGTTAGGTACGGTATTTATGTCTTGTAATCCAGACGAAGGAGTAGATACGCCTAATATTCCAGATGGTAATTCGGGAAATTCACAGCTTGATCTAGGCGCGACTATCCAAAGAGATTTCATGGGACGTATTGTAGATGAAAATAACTTACCAATTGAAAATACAGTGGTTAGTATTGGTTCGGAAATAGCGTCCACAGACGCTAACGGAATGTTTATTATCAAAAATGCTAGTGTAAAAGAGAAGCAAGCATATATCATTGCGGATAAAGCAGGGTATTTTAAAGGAATGAGAACTGTAATACCAACGCAGGAAAACAATATGATTAAAATCATGTTAGTTCAAGACAATGTTACAGCTACAATTTCTTCTGGATCAGTTAGTGATGTGCAGTTGCCAAATGGATCTAAAGTAACTTTTGATGGAAGCTTTAAAGACGATAACGGTAATGCGTATACTGGTAATATTGATGTTAAAATGTATTATTTAGACCCATCAAATCCAGATAATAATATCATTATGCCAGGAAGTTTACAAGCAGTAAATCAAGGAGGAGAAGCACGTGTTTTGGAGTCTTATGGGATGCTAAATGTAGAGTTGAGAGGTGACTCTGGTCAAGAATTGAATATCGCTGATGGTCATTTTGCTGATATTGAAATGCCTGTAGATCCGGCACAGACAGGAGTGGCACCAGCAACCATACCATTATGGCATTTTGATGAGGTTAATGGGTATTGGGTTGAAGATGGAATAGCGACGCTAATAGGAGGTAAGTATGTTGGAGAAGTGTCTCATTTTTCTTGGTGGAATTGCGATGCGCAGTTTCCTACAGTAACATTGTGTCTGACTATGGAAGATGTTTCAGGAGTACCTTTTTCTAATATGCGTGTCGAGTTATGGAGAAGTGGAGCAACCTACCCTAGAACTGGTTTTTCTAATGGGAGTGGTGAAATTTGTGGCTTAATTCCAGCCAATGAAACTTTAGCGTTAAAAGCATTTGATCAATGTGGAGTAGAAACTTACAGTACTACAATAGGACCGTTTTCTGTAGACACTAACTATGGTGGTATTGCTATGTCAACTGTTTCAGCAATAAATATTTCAGGTAATTTAGTAGATTGTGCTAATGCAAATGTTGCTAACGGCTATATAGCTATAGATTATGGTAATAATTATTCTTCTGTCGCAGTTACAAATGGTAGTTTTTCATTTAATATATTAGAGTGTTCAGCTCTGACCGATTATACTTTGGAGGGGGTGGATTTTGATACGTTTCAAACAACTACAGAGCTTCCTTTTAATTCTAGTGTTACAAACGTGGGTAATATTATTGCTTGTACAGCGGTTACAGAATATATTAGTGTACAGGTCGATAACGACCCAGTAGATTATTATATAATTAACCTTAGTGGAAGTCTAAATTCAGGTGGGAATTCTTTTCAAATTGGTCATCAAACCAATACCACTAGTTTTATATTGTTGGGAGGTGGTGTAACGCCAGGGGTATATACAACAAATGGAGCATCAAGTTTTATTCTTGAAGTGGGTATAGATATAGATCATTCAGAACCTAATACACTTCAGTTTAATCTTACTAATTTTGGAGCAGTTGGAGATTATATAGATGTGACTATTTCGGGCGATTTTACGGATAACAATGGTGTTGTTAGATCTGTATTGGCCTCAATACATGTTTTAAGAGATAGTTAGAATAAAACCTATAAAACGAAAAAGAGGATTCAACGGAATCCTCTTTTTTATTTATGTCTATAATTTTCGATTAATTTTGACCACCTAAATGTTTACAATCTTTTAAGCTTTGTATCCCATTAAAAGGAACGACCGTTTTGTCGTAACCATATGTGCTATTTAATTCCGAAGATAAATTGTGATCATCGACATTAACTTCAATATCAGTCATTTTAAACTCGCATGGATGTTCATAACCAGCAGCATGTGTGATTTCTATAAATTCTTTTCTAAACGTTTTAAAATATTGTGCTAAACGTTCTGATTTTAACGTAGGATCAATTCCATTTTGTAACCATTTATTTTGTGTAGCAACACCACTTGGGCAAGTATTAGTATGACAAACTTGTGCTTGTATACAGCCAATACTCATCATTGCTTCACGCGCCACATTAATACAATCAGCACCCATTGCAAAAGCCATCGCAGCTTTAGCAGGAAACCCTAATTTACCACTACCAATAAAAACAATACGCTCGCTTAAGCCTTTACTTTTAAATAGTTTATATAAGTCACCAAAGCCGTAAACCCAAGGTAAACTAACGTGATCCGCAAAACTTGGAGGTGCAGCTCCCGTACCACCTTCACCACCATCAACAGTAATAAAGTCAGGTCCTTTTCCTGTATTAACCATAATGTCAGCTAATTCTTCCCATTGTTCCAATTTACCAATCGCGGCTTTAATACCAACGGGTAATCCTGTTTTTTCGGCAATAGCTTCAATAAAATCAACCAGCTCAGAAACATTTGAAAATGCTTTATGATTTGGAGGAGAGAGTACATCTTTTCCAACTTCTACACCTCTAATTTCAGCAATTTGAGGTGTTATTTTTGCACCTGGTAATACGCCACCTTTTCCTGGTTTCGCCCCTTGAGATAATTTAACCTCAATAGCTCTAACAAATGGGTTGTCTTCTACTAATTTAATCATCTTTTCCATAGAGAATCCACCGTCGTCAGCTCGTACTCCAAAATAACCTGTTCCAAAATGAAACACAACATCTCCACCATTTTTGTGATAAGGTGATAAACCACCTTCTCCAGTATTGTGGTAGGCTCCGGCTATTTTAACGCCTTTATTTAAAGATTCTATCGCTTTCGCGGAAAGTGAGCCAAAACTCATAGCAGAGACATTAATAACAGATCCAGGTCTGAATGGTCTTTTACGATTACTAAATTCGCCCATAACCTTTGCACATGGCAAAAAGCACTTGTCTTCAGCATGTGGATGATTATCTTCGACCTTGTAAGGCATCATAGCATTGTTTATAAAAATGTGCTGATGTGCGTAAATATCTCTGTCTGTACCAAATCCTTCGTAATTATTTTCTTTCTTAGCAGACGCATAAATCCATCCACGTTCAATACGATTAAAAGGTAATTCTTCTCTATTATTGGCTACCAAATACTGTCTTAGTTCTGGACCTATTTTTTCAAGCATATACCTAAAGTGTCCGACGATAGGAAAATTATGGCTAATGGTGTGTTTACGTTGAAAAATATCGCGTATAGCAATTATAACTAGCACAATGATTATCCAAAGCCACCAAGAAATGTTTGAAAAAAAGTTTATAAATGTGTCCATATTTTAAGAAAAGATTTTATCAAAAATAAGGAATATCTATAATTTGTATGCATTTAGTGTTATAAAAAAACAAAAGGTCTTTTTGAAGCGTCAAATACTGCGGTTTAATTAATAAAGTAAAGAATCAAATGACGTGTTGATGTTAAGATATTTATAAAAAATTGTGATTAGAAATGTAAGTTTTATCTTTATAAGATGCGTGATAAAAGAAAAAAAATAGGGATTGAAATTGCTATCGTTTTGGTGCTTTTTATAGTTGGGGTGTTTATAACAAAAGCAATAGCGAAAAATAAATTAGAAGATTATGTTTCTAATTTGCCTGAGCATATCTCTTTCCAATATGATAATTCAGATATTAGTATCCTTTCGGGAAGTGTTACTATAAAAAATCCATCTTTAAGTCTTAAAGGTCAAACGACGGGAAAGGTTAATACAGTAATTACAATGTCATCTTTTGCTATTGAAGGGTTTAGTTACTGGAATTATATGGTTAATAATAATTTAGCAATTGATGCTATTCATTTTAGTGACCCAAAAATTAAGTATTATCACAATACAAAAGGTAATACAGAGGCAGAAGGACAATCTATATTTGATAATTTAAAACACCCTTTGACAGTGGATCAGATAAGACTGGATAATGCCTTTTTGGAGATGTATAATACTCAGAATGATTCGCTTGTAGCTAAAGCGCAAAAAGTAGATTTTTTGATGACGGACTTTCAAGTGAATACAAGTAACAAAGCTAATGCCCCTTTTCAGTTTAATAAATCGTCTGTAGTTATTGATAGTTTATACTACCAAGCTAATGACTTTGAAAATATAACGTTAGCACATGTAGCAATAGACAATAATAAAATGGTGCTTTCGGGGTTTAAATTGAAGACTAAATATTCAAAAGAAGTTTTATCCAAGGTTATAATTGCAGAGCGAGATCATTTCAATTTAAGTATTCCTAAAATAGAAATTGAGAACCAAAAAATTGAGTTTCAGAATAAAAAGCCAATAGGATTTACTTCGGGTAAAGTGGTTGTGAATAACCCTGATTTCAATATTTATAGAGATAAACTGGTCGCTGATGATTTTACGAGTAAAAGTATGTACAGTAAATCCTTACGAGATCTTGGTTTTAAACTTCAGGTTGAGGTTGTTAAAATAAACAACGGTACTGTTACTTATCAGGAAAAAGTAAAAGCAGATAATGCTGCAGGACAATTAACGTTCTCTAATTTTAATGCTGCTTTAAGTAACGTTAATAATAGCATGTTGGACGTAAATAAGACTACAATAGATATCGATTGTGTTTTTATGAAAAACACACCACTTAATATAAATTGGTCTTTTGATGTTACAGATAAGACAGATCAATTTGTTTTTAAAGCTGATTTGGGAGCTCTAAAAGCAGAAGATTTGAATCAATTTATGACACCTAATCTAAATTTAAAATTGGAAGGAGATTTAGTCCAAACATATTTTACAATAGATGGAAATGCAATAACTTCAAAAGTTAATCTAAAAACAAAGTATACTCAATTTGATATCATCTTACTTAAGGATAATGGGAAAGAAAAAAATAAATTACTATCTGGATTGATTAATCTTTTTGTGTCTAAAAATAGTAAGGATCAGTTGGATAACTTTAGAAATAGTGATACTAAAAGTGTGACGAGGGATCAAACAAAGTCTGTTTTTAATTTTGTTTGGAAAAATGCTCAAGCGGGTTTAATCTCTGCTATGGCAGGAGATGGTACAAAAGATGAGTAATTGTTTATAATTATTAACAAATACAAGGGGTTAAAACGGTTACATTAACTATTTTTGTAACCTTAAAAAAACAAGCAATTTGGAAAAGTATCTAAGTCAGTTAAACGAAGCACAGTACGAGCCTACCGTTCAAGTAGATGGACCTATGATTATTATCGCAGGTGCAGGATCGGGTAAAACACGTGTACTTACCTACAGGATAGCCTATTTAATGAGCAAAGGTATTGACTCATTTAATATTTTAGCCTTAACCTTTACCAATAAGGCGGCTAAGGAAATGAAAGGCAGAATTGCGGAAATAGTTGGTGCTAGTGAGGCTAAAAACTTATGGATGGGAACATTTCACTCTGTTTTTGCTAAAATTCTTCGTTTTGAAGGACATCATTTAGGCTACCCAAGTAATTTTACGATTTATGATACCCAAGATTCTCAGAAATTGATGGGATCTATCATAAAAGAAATGGGCTTAGACAAGGATTTGTATAAAACGAAACAAGTTTATAGCCGAATTTCATCTTACAAAAACAGTTTGATTACTGTTAAGGCTTATTTTAATAATCCAGAATTGATGGAGGCTGATGTAATGTCTAGACGTCCAAAAATGGGCGAGATATATCAAGCTTATGTAGAGCGCTGCTTTAAAGCTGGAGCCATGGATTTTGATGATCTGCTGTTAAGAACTAATGAGTTATTAACTAGATTTCCTCAGGTTTTAGCACAATATCAAGATAAGTTTAGATACATTTTGGTGGATGAGTACCAAGATACAAACCATAGTCAGTATTTAATCGTTCGTGCATTAGCAGACCGTTTTCAAAATATATGTGTCGTAGGTGATGATGCACAAAGTATTTATGCCTTTAGAGGGGCAAACATCAGTAATATCTTAAATTTCCAAAAGGATTATGACGATGTTAAAATGTACCGTTTAGAGCAAAACTACCGTTCGACAAAAAATATTGTTGGTGCAGCAAACTCGGTGATAGAGCATAACCAAACAAAATTGGATAAGATTGTTTGGACAGCAAATGTGGAAGGACCAAAAGTACAAGTACACCGTAGTTTAACAGATGGTGATGAAGGTCGTTTTGTTGCAAGTGCCATTTGGGAAACAAAAATGACAGATCACGTGCCTAACAGTGATTTTGCTATTTTATATCGTACCAATTCGCAATCTCGTGCAATGGAAGAAGCGTTGCGTAAAAGAAGTATTCCCTATCGTATTTATGGCGGACTGTCTTTTTATCAAAGAAAAGAAATAAAAGATGTGACCGCGTATTTACGTCTGATTTTAAATTCTTCTGATGAGGAAGCTTTAAAACGTGTTATTAATTATCCAGGTCGTGGTATTGGTCAAACAACTATTGATCGTTTAATGGTTGCCGCTAATGAAAGTGGTAAAACTATTTTTGGTTTATTAGAAAATATAGACACCGTAGACATAAATATAAATGCAGGAACTAAAAATAAGCTTAGAGATTTTGTAACGCTTATTAAAAGTTATCAAGTAATGAATCAAACAGCGAATGCTTTTGATTTAGCAGAATATGTGACTAAAACGAGTGGATTAATTAAAGAGTTTAATAAAGATGGTACGCCTGAAGGTGTAACGCGTTTGGAGAATGTCGAAGAATTATTAAACGGTATTAAAGATTTTGTTGAAGGTCAATTAGAAATCGCTGATTCAAAAGATGATTTAGCCGAGTTTTTAGAAGATGTAGCCTTAGCAACAGATTTAGATGGTGATAAAGGAGATCCTGATCACGTGGCGTTAATGACTATTCACTCGTCTAAAGGATTAGAGTTTAGTAATGTTTTTGTCGTAGGATTAGAAGAAGATTTGTTTCCAAGTGCCATGAGTATGAATACGCGTAGCGAACTAGAAGAAGAGCGTCGTTTGTTTTACGTGGCATTAACCAGAGCAGAGAAAAAAGCATATTTAACCTATGCATTGTCTCGTTACCGTTGGGGAAAATTAGTAGATTCTGAGCCTAGTCGTTTTATTGAAGAAATAGACGACCAGTTTTTAGATATCATTACTCCAATAGAAGAGAGACGTATTAATCCAATGTTATCAGCAGATATTTTTGGAGATACACCACCAAATAAAATTAGATTTAAAAAAGCAGTACAACCTAAATTACAAAAGAAATTGGCAAAAAAGAAAGAACCGGTAAACTTCGAAATCAGTGTACCAAAAAAATTAAAAAAAGCTTCAGAAGTAGTCCCATCAGTAGAGGCTAACTTAATTGAAGGAGAATTAGCAGTAGGTAATAGAGTAAAACACTTAAAATTTGGTAGAGGAGATGTACTTAGCATAGAAGGCAAAGGTGCAGACGTTAAGGCAGAAATTAATTTTGAGTTTGGTGGTAAAAAGAAACTATTATTACGTTTTGCGAAACTGCAGCTTATAGGATAACATTTTAAAACACTAATTATGGCTGAATTTATTAAGATTTACGAAGAAAACCCTAATCCTAAAGAGATTAAAAAGGTTGTAAATATCCTAAAAAAAGGAGGCCTTATTATTTACCCAACAGATACGGTTTATGGTTTAGGCTGTGATATCACTAACTCTAAAGCATTAGAGCGTATCGCAAGAATAAAGGGAGTTAAGCTTGAAAAAGCTAACTTCTCTTTTATTTGTCATGATCTAAGTAATTTATCAGATTATGTTAAGCAAATTGACAGTACTACATTTAAAATATTAAAAAGAGCATTACCTGGACCATATACTTTTATTTTGCCAGGCTCGAAAACATTACCAGCAGCTTTTAAAAAGAAAAAAGAAGTGGGTATCCGTGTGCCTAATAATGCTATTGCTTTAGAAATAGTTAAAGCATTAGGTAACCCGATTGTATCGACATCTATTAGAGATGAAGATACCATTTTAGAATACACTACAGATCCAGAGTTAATACTAGAAAAATGGGGCAATCTTGTCGATTTAGTTATTGATGGCGGTTACGGAGATAATCAAGGATCAACCATTATAGATTTATCGGGTGATGAACCTGAGGTTATTAGAGAAGGAAAAGGGAGTTTAGAAATTTTTTAAATTAAATTAAAGTGAATATACAAGAAATTGATAGCTATGTTAAAACTTTAATAATAGCTTCTATTTCTTTTTTTGTGGTTTATATACTTTGTATTTGTCTTTATTTTCAAGTCCCTTTTATTCAAGAAATAATACTTTTCTTATTATTAATACATGCTTTTTCTTTACTATTTATTCATGATGAATTAGCAATTAATAAGGTTTACCTTATAAGTGTAATAAATGCATTAATAGTCTTTCTATTAGTTGTTGTAACGGGGAATTCACTAAAAATAGATTTAAATAAATGGGTATTATGTGTCTCGATGTTGCCTTTTCTGTTTCTAGTATTTTATAAAGTATTAAATATGTGTTACTCAATTCTTTTTAAAACGAGCCCTCTTTTAAATAGTATAAAAGCAGGTTTAGATAAACATTATTTTTACTTTTTATGCTTACTATACGTACCAATAATTATATCATATGCGCTATATGATGTGGTGAAATTAAATTTGTTTTAAAATGAAACCAACCAACAACCATATTAATTATGTCGAGTTTAAAGCTCATGATTTGGAAGCTATAAAAACCTTTTATACTAAAGTCTTTGGATGGCAATTTACAGATTATGGAGAGCGCTACATTGCATTTGAAGGAAGTGGGATTTCTGGTGGCTTTGAGAAAACGGAACAACCAATAAGTAATGGTGCTTTAATCGTTATCTATCACGATAATTTAATAGCCGCTAAGGCTAAAATACTTGAATTAGGAGGAACGTTAAGCGTGGCTATCTTTTCGTTTCCTGGTGGTCGTCGATTTCAATTTTTGGATCCTTCAGGTAATGAGTTGTCTGTTTGGTGTCACGAGTGATACGCCTTGTATAAGGCGATAGTTATTTTATTCTTGTATTTATAGAGGGGTGCTATGTTTTCTGTGGTGTCCTCGGGGGAATTATAATCGTGTAGTCTAATTTTTAAAATGAGATGTAAAAAAAGCCCAACCTTTCGGTTGAGCTTTTCTGTTTGATATAAAAGAAAACTTATTCTTTAGATAAACTTTTCATTTCTGTTTCAATCATTTCGTAGAATTGATCAATCTTTGGTAAGATATAAATCTTAGTTCTTCTGTTAATTGCTCTGTTTGTAGGAGAGTCATTAGCCACTAAAGGTAAATGATCACCACGTCCTGCTGCAATTAATTGTTTAGGATCAACACCTAAGTCTTGTAATGCTCTAACAATAGCTGTACTACGTTTAACACTTAAGTCCCAGTTGTCTACTAAAACACCACCTTTGTTGTAAGGTACGTTGTCTGTATGACCTTCTACCATTGCTTCAAAGTCAGGCTTTCCATTAATTACTGTAGCAACTTTTCCTAAGATTTCGTTTGCTCTAGATGAAATGAAGTAGCTTCCACTTTTGAATAATAATTTATCAGATAAAGAGATAAATACAACGCTTTTTTCAACATTGATTTCGATATCTGGATCATTTAATCCAACTTCTTTTTTAAGACTTGTTACTAACGCTAATGTTACACTATCTTTTTTAGTTAACGCGTCTTGTAATCTTGTAATTCTTAAGTCTTTTTCTTTTAAACTTTCTAAAGATTTCTCAACGTTTTTAGCACCTTGCGCCGTTAACATGGTCATGTCTTTAGTACTTTCAATTAAAGCAAGGTTATTTGCTTTCATATCTGATAAACGTGCTTGTAGTTCTTTAAGACGTGCTGCAGATGCTGCTTCGTCAGATAAACATGAATTCAGTTTAACAGTTGCTGTGTTTAATAAATCCTGTGTTTCTTGTTGTTTTGCTTCTAATGCAGCAAATTCTTTTTTAGATACACATGAGCTTAATAATAAAAGTGCACTTGCACTTAGTAAAAGGATTTTTTTCATAATTGTTGAATGATAAATTAAATTTATACTCGCCAAAAGTATAAATAATTAAAATGTTAAAATACGGTTTAACAAAATTTTTGCTAAAAGGATTATAATTGATTAAAATTACGCTTTTTATCAACAAAATAAGACCATACAACCGACTTTTTTGTAAAATAGTTTGCTTTGTGCGGACTTTGTTTTCTTGCTTTTAAAAGCGAATTTAGATGCTTGTAGAACGATAAATGTGCTTTTAGTATTGCCAAAATATGTTTAAATTTTAAACTAAATAAAAACTTTGTAGCAGCAACACCGTCTAAGACTAATCTGGTTAAAATTAATGACAGTAAATTGCCGTCTGCATTTTTAGTTATCGTAAATAAACTATTCCTAAAATTAAGATATGTTTTTCTGGGACTTCCTGCATTTAAGGTAGCACCACCAACATGATATACGGTAGACTCGCCAATGTATTTTGTATTATAACCATAATTAAAGGCACGCCAACATAAATCAATCTCTTCCATATGTGCAAAAAAAGTGTCATCAAAACCATGTAATGCTCTAAAAGTAGATTTTCTTATAAAGAAACAAGCCCCCGACGCCCAAAAAATGGAAGCATTAGGATATTGATTAGTGTCTTCTTCTATAGTATCAAAAAGACGCCCTCTGCAATAAGGATAACCATATTTATCTATAAAGCCACCAGCAGCTCCGGCGTATTCAAACTTGGTTTTATCTTTGTAATCTAAAATTTTTGGTTGAATAATAGCGGTTTCATTGTCTGTATTAAAAGTATCAAGTATCGGTGTTAACCAGTTAGGCGTGACCTCTATATCGCTATTTAATAGACAGTAAATATCCTCGTCCACGTAACGTAGCGCATCATTATAACCTTTGGCATAACCACCATTTTCTTTATTTTGAATGATTTTGATGTCTGGGTAATTCGCTTTTAAAAAGGGTACAGAATCATCTGTAGACGCATTATCCGCGACATAAATTGTAGCACCTTTAGAATACGTGACTACTGATGGTAAAAATTGCTCAAGCAATGCTTTTCCGTTCCAATTTAATATGACTACTGCTATGTTCAAAAAAGAGGTGTTTATGGATTTGTTATTTAGTGTTTTACTTATTGTTGTGCGTTATATTCTGGTATGTCTTGTAAAAAATGATACTTTTCTGCGTCAAAGTCCATGTTACAATAATAATGATTAATACCATTGGTAACCATTAAATACGTCGCGTTTAAAGCTAAATTATAACGTGCTATTTGGTCAAATGTGTTTTGTTTTATTTCTATTTTAGGCGCTTTACACTCTACTATTAAATGGATACTTCCGTCTGTATTAAAGACAACAATGTCATAACGTTTTTTTAAATCGTTGACTTTTAGTTCTTTTTCGACGTTAATTAAAGAGATAGGGTACTTCTTAATCGTTATTAAATAATGTACACAGTGTTGCCTTACCCATTCTTCGGGTTGTAAGACCATAAATCTTTTACGTATAACATCAAAAATAGATACTTTATTTTCGTTATTTTTGAATCGAAACTCAAACTTTGGAAAGTTTAACTCTTGCATTAATTAGTATTCAGTTTTTTTTCAAAGTTAAACTTCAAAAGTCAAAAACCAAATTTTTAAATTTTTTCCTTTGGACGAAGTCAAACAGTTAGTCACTGATATAAAAAATAAGAACCTTAAACCTATCTATTTATTAATGGGTGAGGAGGCCTATTATATTGATAAAATTTCTGATTACATAGAAAAAACCGTCTTAACGGAGGAAGAACGTGGTTTTAACCAAATGGTGTTGTACGGTCGGGATGTAACAGTAGAAGATATTGTTAGTAATGCTAAGCGTTACCCGATGATGGCAGAACGCCAGGTCGTTATTGTAAAAGAAGCACAGGATTTAGCGAGAACAATAGACCAATTAGTGGCTTATGCTAAAAATCCACAACCGACAACGGTTTTGGTTATTTGTTATAAATATAAAAAGGTAGATAAACGTAAAGCGGTTTATAAAGAGATTAAAAAATCAGGTTACGTTTATGAAAGTAAAAAACTGTACGAAAACCAAGTGCCAGATTGGATTAGTCGCGTATTATCACCAAAAGGGTATTCGATTACACCAAAAGCCTCACAAATGTTGGTGGAGTTTTTAGGTACAGATTTAAGTAAATTAAGTAACGAGTTAGATAAGTTGCAAATAGTCTTGCCTAGAGACACGCAAATAACTCCGGATCATATTGAAGAAAATATAGGAATAAGTAAAGATTACAATAATTTTGAGTTGCGTAAAGCCATTGGATCAAAAAATATGGCACAAGCGTTTAAAATTGTGCATTATTTTGCAGAGAATCCTAAAGATAACCCGATGGTTTTAACCGTGTCGTTATTATTTAGTTTTTTCTCTCAATTGTTACATTTACATGGGATGTCAGATAAAAACCCTCGTGCAGTAGCATCTGCCTTGAGAGTTAATCCCTATTTTGTAAACGAATACCTTGAAGCAGCACGCCACTATCCTATGCGTAAAGTTAGTCAAGTTATTGGGACGTTACGCGAGTTTGATGGTAAAAGCAAAGGGGTAGACAGTAATGCTGTACCTCAAGGTGATTTACTTAAAGAAATGTTGGTCAAAATTATGTACTAGTTTTTATTAATCTACTTATCACAAGATGAAACCATATTATATAATCGTATTCCTGTTTTTGTTTTCTGCTTGTAAAACAGTGCAAACGCTTCCTGATCCGTTAGAAGCCGGTTGGGAGGGAAAAAAGGTTTGCGAAGTATTACACGAAACGAAAAAGCAACGTGTTTTAAAGTGTACATTTCCACCAAATGTGGGGCACCAAAAGCATTATCATAAACCACATTTTGGCTACACTTTGGCGGGAAGCACGTTTCAAATTACGGATGCAAAAGGGACGCGTACTATTCCTGTAGCAACGGGAGTAACCTGGTCTAAAGATGAAATTAGCGAACATGAAGTCTTAAATGTTGGCGATAGTACTTCTGTATATTTAATTATTGAGCCTAAATAGTTAAATCTTTTAACGTTATTATTCTGTATTTAACACTTTCATAACAGCCTTTAACAAAAGCTATTAAATCAAAGTTAAACCCGTTCTGTAATGCTATAGACGCTGGTGTTTTTAGTACTTTAGATGTGAATCGAAGTCATAATAAATAAAACCAAAACAGAACAATGGAAAACTTAGAGAGAAAGAAAGTTGCGATTTTGGCAACCAATGGATTTGAAGAAAGTGAATTAAAACAACCCATGCAAGCTTTAAAAGAAGCAGGCGCAGACGTGCACATCGTCTCAGAACAATCAGGGCAAATTAAAGGCTGGGAAGACGGTAACTGGAGCAATAGTTACACTGTAGACAAAACCTTAGATCAAGTATTACAAGACGATTATAATGCGTTAGTATTACCAGGAGGCGTTATTAATCCAGATAAATTAAGGCGTAATCCAGATGCGATACGTTTCATTAAATCATTCTTCGTTAACAAGAAACCGGTAGCCGCAATTTGTCACGCGCCATGGTTATTGGCAGAAGCAGATGTTTTACAAGGGCGCAAAGCAACGTCGTTTAACTCGATAAAAAGAGATTTAGTAAATGCGGGAGCAAAATGGGAGGATAGTGAAGTTGTTGTAGATGAAGGTTTAGTGACTAGCCGTAATCCTGATGATTTACCAGCATTTAATAAAAAGCTAATCGAAGAGATTTACGAAGGAAAGCATAACATGCAAACGGCATAAACACTATAAATATATAATTAAAAAGCCAACCGGTTAGGTTGGCTTTTTTGTTTTTAGTAATTGATTATATATATTGTTATCGAATAGGAGTTTACATATCCTCCAACTCTAAATTATAATCATACTGCAAGTCTTCGTGTAATGCTAATATTTTTTTTGTAATAGCTTCAATATTGCGATCATACAAATTGGTTAACGTTGTATTTCTAGAAATGGAGGGTTTCATCGTTCTAAGCTTTTTGCAGAAATAAAGTAGTAGTTCGACTTCTGTTTCTTTATTAAGCGAATATCTGATGTGTTTTTTAGTGTTTCTTAAAATCTTACGGACACTTTTCTTGATGTAAAAAAAGCTATCAGTATTTATTAGTTCAAATTGTTCGTCAATTTCAGCTTTAACCGTTTCTATATAACCAGCTTCGCTATCGGCTTCAAAAAGTAAATAGGTGAGTAGTTCTTTGTTTTCTTTTTTAAACCTGGATAGACGCAAGCACAGCTCTGCCAACTCTTCATTGGTTTTATGCTTTAACTCTTTACGTATGGTAACTACAGATACTGCTTTCATTACAAATTATTTTTTATTTCCGCGTAAGCGAAACCAAATTCAAAATTAAACTTTATAATGTTTTTTAATAGTACGTTTAACCTTAAATAATCTAAAGATACCAATAATTAAAATGATTGGTGCTATGCCAATTAGTGTCATACCGTAGTTTTTAAGATCAGCAAAAAGGTCTAGCTTTAAAATAGTTATTCCTGTTCCTAAAATAACTAAAAAGGTTCTGAAATAAGCTAAAAAGGTACGCTCGTTAGCAAGCTTAGTCCGTTCTATAGCTAGCCAATCTCTAGTGGTTAGGTCAGTGTCGTTTTTCATTTAAAAAATTATAGTCTTAAAGTAAAATGACCTTTATAGGTTGTGCCTTCTGGTAATTGTAGGCTATACCAATAATCACTTTGTGGTAATGTTTTTTTATTGTATTTACCATCCCAACCTACTGATGTTAAAGGATTGAAAGTAGATAGTAGTTTACCAAAACGATCGTAAATAAATATCTGAAGGTTAGGGTAAGTGTTTTGATCTAAGCCTATTATATTCCAAAAGTCATGAGTGTTATCATTATTTGGGGTAAAGTATTTAGGGAAACCGATGACTTTTATGATGCTAGATATCATTTCACAATGATTAATATCTCTAACATAAACAGTATGTGTCCCAGGTGTTAAGTTATTAAACACATTGGAGGACTGAAAACTTCCTAGCTCATTGTCCATAGCAAATTCAAAATTATCATGAGCAGTAGTCAATATAATAGTAGCTGTATAATCGGCAATAGTTATAGATTCAATTTCTGGCAAAGGGATTTGTCTAACTACAATATCTATCGTTTTTTCACAATTTAAAATAGGGTCGGATATAGTGACACTATAAGTCCCTGCTTGATTAATTTCTATGCTATTTGTTGTTTGATTCGTGCTCCATGTAGTATTATGGTTATTAGCTAGTGTTGAGTTTAAACCTGAATCTATGGTTAGTGGCAAGTCTGATAGGCAGATGTCAAAATTTTGATTATCTAAAACAGGGAAGTCATTTAAAATAAGGTCTACTTTACCATTACCATAACAGACATTATCATTAGTGATGCCTACAATAAGCGTAGCGTTGCCAGAGGTGTGATTATCAGCTAAACTATTTAAATTATTAGATGCATCATTTTGATTAAGATAAAAGTTAACAATAGTTATTCCATTTAAAGCTAAGGTATTTATAATATCATTTCTAACATTTTCTAAATTAAAAATAGCATCACCGTTATTGTCAGGATCACAAGTTTCTATTTGATAAACCCCAACATCTATAGATTGTGTTGTGTTTAACCTAATGTGAGCAATGTTATAACAATCGCTATTAGGCTTAGTAACTTTTGCAACTAAAACCTCTTGGTTGTATTGATTTGTATAAATGGGGTTTATTGCTGACGTGTTATATTCGTCATTATTTGCATCTTCTATCGTATGGTAATAGAATACCTGAAAATTTTCTGATGGATTTATTACTAGTTCACTATTCGCATTATTTAAATTAAACGAAGTTATGCCATCTGTTGGATCGGCATCAAATGAGTCGCATGCAATTAAATCATAAGGAGTTTGAATAACTTCCGGTGCTTCAGAAATATTTATTTGTCTTATTAAAGGAGCATAATCAACGCCATTAAGCGACATTGTTAAACTTACGGTATAAAAACCTGGTTGTGTATAATTATGATAAGCATCGGGTTGATTAGAGGTTGTTCCATCTCCAAAATCCCATAAAGCACTATCATACGGGTCTTCTGAAGTTATAAAAAAATGTGTATTATCAGTAACACAAATATTTTCATAATTAAAAGAAAACTTAAAAATTGATTGAATAAAAGGAGGTAAGCCAATTTGAGCTCTTTTTCCTTGAAGGTAAAAAGTGTTATGTGAATAATTACAACTAGGACCCAAATCATTGGGATTGTTTATAACAGACAAATGAGAGCCTTGACCAAATAAGATATAACCTGCACGATAAATTTTTCCGTCAATAGCTAATTGTAAAGCGCCTGCCACATTTTGAGAGGTATTTATAAATAGTTTTGAAGAAGCAATATCATTAGCTTCTGTATTATACTGTATTAAGCTACTATTTACAAAAGTATTACTAATACTAAACACTGTTGCTGTAACATATAGTAATTTTGAATCAGGGGAAAACTCTACACCATAAGGGTAAGAGTTGTCTAAAATGAGTCGTTCATTAGTGACTTGTCCAGTTGTGTTGTTGAAGTCATATAGTAGTACCCGACCGGATTTTTTTAATCCAGTATCAGCTGTTCCTAAATTAACAGAACTATGGGCTATTGCGATTTGCTTTCCATCAGGAGATACTTTTAAATATCCAATAGCCGTAATGTTGGAGCCTTCTTGATTAAATCTAGGAAAAACGTTTTGGGGGACTGTAGAGGTTAAAGGAGTTTCAATAACACCGTTTGCGGTAACCTGAAAAGCGAAAAATTTATTTATAAATTGAGTAATTACCCAGACATCAACACCATTACTATGTGTTACTGCAGTTAGTTTTTCTGAGTTTTTATATTCGTTTTGTAAGGCGTTATTTGTATCGTAGGTTATTAAATGATTGTTTTTATTAGTTGAAACAACGTCACCTAATCCATTGTTTAATTGCATATCTACTTCTGAGTAATTCAGACCTTCGATGGGGTCGTCAGGAGAAAGAAAATAGTTGGGTTTATCTGTCGTGAAAATATAATAGGAAGTATTTGATCCTGGTTTTGGAATAATAATAGCAGACTCTGTACTAGAACTATCACCCATTAAATCAATTCCGTTGGGCATTATATTATGGGTTTTATCCCAAACGGTTTTACCATCTGTATAGAATAGTAAATTCCCATTAGGATCAGAGATTGTAGCACACCCTTCCATCGTAGCTAAGGCACCATCAATTAACGCAACGGGATTACCAGAATTGAACGTTAAACCTGCAAAATTACCAAAATACCAGTTTGCAGATTCGCCTTGAGCTTGAGTATATAAACTGAAAAATAAAAATAATATAGTGAGGACTTTTGATATTGATGAATAGCGTTTCATTAAATTAAAAGTTATAATTAAATTAAAGATATAAAAAAAGCACTTATAATTATAAGTGCTTTCATATAGTTTGTAAAATAATTATCTCAATTTAGGAAAATTACTAGGATTTGCTTCATGCATTACAGCATAAATAGCTTCAAAGACATCTTCTGTAGATGGTTTAGAGAAGTAATCTCCATCAGTACCATAAGCCGGTCTGTGTTGCTTAGCTGCCAGTGTTTTTGGCTGACTGTCTAGATATTTAAAAGCGTCTTGTTTATTTAATATTTCGTCTAAAATATAAGCAGAAGCACCTCCTGGTACATCTTCGTCTATCACCATTAAACGGTTTGTTTTTTGAACACTTTTAACAATGTCATGATTAAGGTCAAAAGGTAATAAGGATTGTACATCAATAATCTCTGCATCAATACCAACTTCAGCTAACTCTATGGCTGCTTGTTGTACAATTCTTAATGTTGACCCATAAGATACTAAAGTAATATCGGCACCTTCTTTAACTGTTTCGACCACACCAATTGGTGTTTTAAATTCTCCAATATTAGTCGGCAGTTGTTCTTTTAATCTATAACCATTTAAACATTCTACGACTAAAGCAGGCTCGTCACTTTTTAATAACGTGTTGTAAAAACCAGCAGCTTTAGTCATGTTTCTTGGTACTAAAACATGTATTCCTCGTACTAAATTTAAAACCCCTCCCATTTGAGAACCTGAATGCCAAATACCTTCCAATCTGTGACCACGAGTACGGATTATTAATGGTGCCTTTTGACGGCCTTTTGTTCTGTAACGTAAAGTTGCTAAATCATCACTTATAATTTGAAGGGCATACATGATATAATCTAAATATTGGATTTCAGCAATTGGGCGTAAACCACGCATTGCCATACCAATACCTTGACCTAAAATAGTCGCTTCTCTAATACCAACATCAGAGACACGTAATTCTCCATATTTGTCTTGTAAACCTTCTAAACCTTGATTAACATCACCAATCTTTCCTGCATCTTCTCCAAAAATTAAAGTTTCAGGGTATTTGTTAAATATATGGTCGAAGTTTTCTCTTAAAACCACACGAGCATCAACTTCTTCAGTAGCTTGGTCATATGTTGGTTTAACTTCTTTGATATGAATAGCTGCTGTTTTGCTTTCATTATATAAGTCTGAACTATATAAAGGTTGCACTTTAGCAAAAAAGCTATCAATCCAATCTATTAATTGCTGTTTTTCGGTTGTGTTTTCAGCAATAATATAACGTAAAGCGCGTCTTGCAGCTGACGCAGAATCTTTTCTACTTGGCTCAGTCGTTTCAGCTAAATCATTTGCTAGTTTTTCTATAAATACTTTATTGGGACTAGAATTAGCAACTGTTTTTAACAGTGTTGTTAATTCTGCTCTTTCCGATAAAGCCGGTTTTAAGTAACTAGTCCATGCTAATTTTTTAGCATCTCTAACGTCTTTTTTAATGTTTTTTTCAATAGTCAATAACTCTTCGTCAGTTGCGATATTATTTTCTATTAACCACTCACGCATTTTGACGTTACAGTCGTTTTTTGCTTCCCAGTTTAAACGGTCTTTATCTTTGTAACGCTCGTGTGACCCTGAAGTAGAGTGACCTTGAGGTTGTGTTAATTCGTTAACATGTATTAAAACAGGAACGTGCTCTTCTCTTGCTATTTTTGCAGCTTCTTCATAGGTTGCCATTAAGTTCGCATAATCCCAACCTTTAACACGTAAAATTTCGTAACCTTTACTTGTTTTATCACGTTGAAATCCTTTAAGGATTTCAGATATATTTTCTTTTGTAGTTTGATGTCTTGCGTGTACAGAGATACCATAGTCGTCATCCCAAACACTTATAACCATAGGGACTTGTAAAACACCTGCAGCATTTATGGTTTCAAAAAATAAACCTTCACTTGTACTTGCATTACCAATAGTACCCCAAGCGACTTCATTTCCTTCAACAGAAAAGTTAGTCGTATCAATACCTTTTACGTTTCTATAAATTTTAGAAGCTTGTGCTAAGCCTAAAAGTCTAGGCATTTGTCCTGCAGTAGGAGAGATGTCTGCACTTGAATTTTTTTGTTTGGTAAGGTTTTTCCAATTACCATTAGCATCTAAACTATGTGTTGCAAAGTGACCACCCATTTGGCGACCTGCAGACATAGGCTCTTCAGCTAAATCTGTATTAGCGTATAATCCTGAGAAAAACTGCTGAATAGTTAATTCTCCAATAGCCATCATAAACGTTTGGTCACGATAATAACCAGATCTAAAGTCTCCGTTTTTAAAAGCTTTAGCCATTGCTAATTGTGGCACTTCTTTACCATCTCCAAAAATCCCAAACTTAGCCTTTCCGGTTAACACCTCTCGACGTCCTAATAAACTACACTCACGACTGGTAACAGCAATGTGATAGTCATTTAGTACTTCAGTTTTAAAATCTTCAAAAGACAAGTCTTTTTTGGTGTTAGCTTTTGTTTGCATAGGTAAGGAATTATTTGAAACAAATTTAATCATAATTTGTGAGTTTCACAAGAGCTAAAAAGCTTAAAAAAATGTGAATAATTCAAAATAAGCTCGAATTCCTCCTTTAATCTGTAATTTATTTATGCAAAATTTAAAAAAGTTAAGAATTTACTAATACCAACGACGGGTAAATAAGCCTAAAAGTGTTTTAGGCGAGAGGGTTACGATAAACCTGATTTTTTCATCGTAATTAGGTTGTCCAATTTCCCAACCTAAGTTAGAGTATAAGGGGAAATAGAGTTCAAAATAATCTTCGACTAAGTTTAGTCTAATACCAGAGTCATACACAAATTCTGGACTAAAGGTTTTATTTTTTATAACTCCAGCATCACCATATAGCATGATGTACCTCCAAAGTGTTGCACTTGTATTAACGGTGGTCATCCATTGATTAGCAAAAGGGTGCGTTAACTTGGACTTAAAACCACCATCAGCAATAATAAGTTGTTGGCTTAAAAGTCCTGTTTGCTCGCTTCGACCTAAGTAATTATAATCAAATAAATAATCTGTTGGACGGTCTAAAGCAAAACTAAAAAAGTCTGAATCTTGATAGCTATTATTGTAGAGGAATAAACCAGAGAATACTCTGACATTAAATTGCTTATTATTTTTATTTAAGTTCCTGAACTTTAATGTGGCAGATACTTTACCAAAGTCCTTAGCTAGTTGTAAATCTGTAAAAACAGAAGCATGCTCTTTTAAATTATTATCTATAACTCCAAATTTAGCATTAAAAACAGAGTACTTAGGTTCTCCGGTCGTTTCAAATTCGCCTGTAGGATCAATTTCTCTATTAATATTGACATATCTAAAAGATAGGTATTTACGTTTATTGTCTCTTAGGTTTTTATGGTCTCTAAAATTGAAATCAATGAATGGTTTAAAAGAGGTGTAGGCTAGGTTAGGAGCGTAATTATAATAATTACCAGAGAGCCCATATTTAGTTCTGTAATTATCAGAACCCTCCGGTCTCGCATTGTAAATTAAGGAAGCACTTCCAACCACTTGTTTACTTTTAAAACCAAATTTGGGACTTATTTGGTATAAAAGACGTTTGCTTAATAGTGTTTTATTATACAATTTTATACCAGGCGATAAGCCATCGTAGAAGTTGTATTCAAATTCGGGCATAAAAAATACCTGATTGTAATTGGGGTCTTCAATGTCTTTAAAAAATCTAAATTGAAGTGGTTTGTTAGTGGAGAAAAAACCATCTAATTTTTTATAGTTATTACGTTGGTTAAATTCGGGTATGGTATAATCGTAATTTAACGCTAACTGATCAACGTTTGTGTTAGCAATTGTAACTTTTTTAGTGCCATTAAAGCCATTAATCCATTGTTTAGAGGTAATGCTATCATTCTCTAAAGTAAATAAAGAAATGGGCATAGCGTTGTTTCTTATGTTTTTAAGAGTGATGGTAATGGAGTCTTCTGTTTTTTTAACACGTTTGATTTTAAAATCTATTTTTTTATTAGTCGCAACATAATCATCAAAAAACCAATTAAGGTCTTTATCTGTTTTAGAGGTTATTAGAGATTTGAAATCTTTAGGTGTGGTTCTTTTTAACTTCGTTTGTTTAATAAAATCACTTAGTGTTTGATCTACTATATTATCTCCAACAAAATCATTTAAATAGTTTAAACCGATAGCTGCCTTATATTTATTAGAAATATTTTTATTGAATTTTAATAAAGAATCCTTAGCCATACCGATTGGTTGATCAATATTTGTACGTGCCATGTGCATGTATAAAAAAGGATATTGATCGTTAAATTTTAAATCGGAAGCATGAAAAGCTCTAACGCCCCAAACATCAGCAAGCTTTCCTAAAATCTTTTGGTCAGGATAAAAATCTTCCACGTATTTTCTTAAATAATATATTTGAATACCATCTAATAACCATTGTTCTTCACGCGGATTTATTAAAAGGGTATTTTCTAAATATACTTTTAATGTAGTTTTTAATAATTTTAATTCATATTGAAAGGTGTCTTCAAAGGGTCTAATAAAATCAGGTAATAGATTAAGGCCGTAAATAGGATCTTTTTTATAGTCAATCCAAGTTAGTAAAATCTTTTTATGAGGATAGTCCCCCAGGTTAGTGGTTATAAACTGTGCAATTTTGTCTGATAATATGGCCACTTTGGTTGGATCCAGATCTTCATCATCTATATTAGATTGGATATTAAAAAAGTCTGTTTCAACTGTATTGTAGTCGTTTGTTTTAACTAATGAGAACTTGGTACTTATTCGATTTTCACCTTTAAATTGAGTTGAAGTGAGACTGTCAATTGTTTTATGTTCAATTAAATCTAAATCGGATATCGGGGTGTAATTACTAGGGTAAGTTATTTTTAAGTCAATATTGGCTGGTTCGACAAAGAGATCCTCTAAATCTTTATTGCTGTAATAGTGCCATGTGCCATCAAACACAGCGGGTGTAATGTACCAAAAGCGTAAATTATACTCATCATTACCGGTGACACCATATCTTGTAAATTTATTATTCGGAATTTTAACAATATAGTTTAAAGTTAAATCATAAGACTCATTTGGAGCAAGTGGTGTGCTTAAAGCCACTTTTAAGACGTCGGGATGGGCTTTTAAGCGTTGATAAAATACGTCTTGATTAGAGTCTTGTATACTAGTAACGACTGTAAATCCTCTATCTTCATTAGCAGCAAATAGAAAAGTGGCTTTAAATTCGTCTGCAAAGCGTTCTGCTAGTGGTGTTGTTTTAGAAGAGTAACTATGGCTCCAGTCATTTAGGTAAATAGTATCTAAAGGGGTGTTGCTTTTATTTTGGTATCGTATATTTTGGGTGATTGCAATACTATGTTTGTCAGTGTCAAAAAGCGCGTTAATATCAATACTATTTTGGCTTAAAGCCGAAATACTACCAAATAAGAATAATAAAAAAAAAGAATAGTTTATTTTCAATTGAATTTTATAATCTTTAGTGATTTAACGTTGAAATATGTATTCGAAATTTAAGGTATTCCTTTAATAAATACGAAATATCTATGTTAATAGTTTTTTCTTTGCAATAATATTTATAGAAGTATTAATTAACGTCTTGAAAACGTGAATATTGTGTGTGTTGAAACTAAAATAACTAACTCCTTGTTTTACTAGTTTTAGAACTAGAAAGGGCAACTTGTTATAAAATAACTTTTAAGATGTCCTTTAAAAGACATCTTAAAAGTTTGGAATCTATAGTAATGATACTATAATTTATAACTTTAAAAATTAGGACTTAAGCCATAATCTTTGTAGAAATTATCTAAAATAGTAACAACTTCTTCTGACGTATCTACTAAATGTATTAAGTCTAGATCTTTTTCGCTAATATTTGAGAATTTCCCTAATAACGTTGATTTTACCCAATCCATTAATCCAGCCCAGAAATCTGTACCAACTAATATAATAGGAAACTTTTCAATCTTGTTAGTTTGTATTAAAGTAATCGCTTCAAATAATTCGTCCAATGTTCCAAATCCTCCTGGCATAACCACAAATCCTTGAGAGTATTTTACAAACATTACTTTTCTAACAAAAAAGTAATCAAAATTGATGCTTTTATCAGAATCGATATATGGATTGTCATGTTGTTCAAATGGTAATTCTATATTTAATCCAACAGATGTACCACCAGCTAAATGCGCTCCTTTATTACCAGCTTCCATAATACCAGGTCCACCTCCAGTAATAACACCGTAACCTGCATTGACTATTTTTGCTGCGACATCTTCTGCTAATTTGTAATACTTGTTATCAGGTTTGGTACGTGCCGAGCCAAAAATTGAAACCGATGGTCCAATAGCACTCATTTTTTCAAATCCATTAACAAACTCTCCCATGATTTTAAAAATCGCCCAAGAATCGTTTGTTTTTTTCTCATTCCAACCTTTTGGATGTTTTTCTTCTGTCATATTCTGTATTTATTTAGGCGTATTGCCTTTGTATTTTGGTTATTTTATTTTTTAATGTTTGTGTTTAATAGTAATTTTATAATTATGTAGGTTACATAAGTTCTTTTTTCAAAAACTTAGCAGTGTAACTTTTTTTATGTTTTGCAACGTGTTCAGGTGTACCTTCTACAATCACTTTTCCACCACCTTTTCCGCCTTCGTAGCCAATATCAATAATATGGTCTACGGTTTTAATAACGTCAAGATTATGCTCTATAATTAAAACGGTATTGCCTTTATTGGCTAATTCATTTAAAACAATCATTAACACTCTAATATCCTCAAAGTGAAGTCCTGTTGTTGGTTCGTCTAAAATGTAAAACGTATTTCCGGTGTCACGTTTACTTAATTCTGTTGCCAGTTTTATACGTTGTGCTTCTCCACCAGACAGCGTTGTACTTTGTTGTCCCAAGGTAATATAACCTAAACCAACATCTTTAATCGTTTTTAACTTTCTGTAAATTTTAGGAATGTTTTCAAAAAAATCAACCCCATCATTAATGGTCATGTTTAAAACATCACTAATGCTTTTTCCTTTATATCTAATTTCTAATGTTTCACGATTAAAACGTTTCCCTTGACAAGTTTCACATTCTACATATACATCAGGTAGAAAATTCATTTCAATAACACGTAAACCGCCACCTTTACAAGTTTCGCAACGCCCACCTTTAACATTAAAACTAAATCGTCCAGGTTTATAGCCACGGATCATAGCTTCTGGTATTTTGGCAAATAAACTACGGATTTCGTCAAAGGTTTTGGTGTAGGTCGCAGGATTACTTCTTGGCGTACGACCAATTGGTGATTGGTTAATATCAATAACTTTATCGATATGTTCTAAACCTTTTATGCTTTTGTACGGCATTGGTTTTTTAACACCGTTAAAATAATACGCATTTAAAATCGGGTAGAGGGTTTCGTTAATTAAAGTCGATTTACCACTACCAGAAACACCTGTTACCCCAATCATTTTTCCTAATGGAAACTTAACGGATACATTTTTTAAGTTATTTCCTGTACAGCCTTTTAGCTCTAGAAAGAGCCCATTACCTTCACGACGCTTTTCAGGAATCTCTATTTTTAGTTTTCCATTAAGGTAATTAGCGGTTAGCGTACTTTCTTTAAGTAATTGTTTAGGCGTGCCTTGGCTAATAATTTCTCCACCATGTTTACCTGCTCTAGGGCCGATATCTATTACATGATCGGCACGTTCTATCATATCTTTATCATGCTCTACGACGATAACGGAGTTTCCTATATCACGTAAGGAAACTAGACTATTGATTAGTTTTTCGTTATCACGTTGGTGTAAACCGATACTGGGTTCGTCTAAAATATAAAGCACACCAACAAGTTGTGATCCAATTTGTGTGGCTAATCTAATACGTTGTGCTTCACCACCGGATAAGGATTTAGAACTTCGGTTTACCGATAAATAATCTAAACCAACATCTAATAAAAATTGAAGTCTAGCACTAATTTCTTTTATAATTTCTTCCGCAATTTTAAATTGCTTCTTAGTTAAATGTTTTGGTAAGTCTTTAAACCAAACCGCTAAGTCACTAATGTCTTTATTTGCTAATTCAGCAATGTTTTGCCCATTAACTTTAAAGTATAAAGATTCTTTTTTTAGTCTGGCACCTTCACAAACGGGACATTCCACCTTGTCCATGTAATCTTTCGCCCACCGTTTAAGAGTGGTTGATTCTGCATTTTCATATTGATTTTCAATAAAATTGGCAACACCTTCAAAGTCAATTTTATAATCTCTAGTAATACCTAATGTTTTACTTTCTACAGAAAATTTTTCATTTCCTCCAAACATAATAATTTGTTTGGCTTCCTTCGGGATAGATTTATAAGGATCACTTAGTTTAAAATTATAACGTTCTGCAATGGTTTCAAATTGTTTGAAAATCCAACTCTTTTTTTCAGGACCATGAGGGGCTAAAGCACCTGCTTTTATGGATAAAGAATCATCAGGAATAATCTTGGTCTCATTGACCATATATAAGGTTCCGATACCATTACAATTATCGCAAGCCCCTTTTGGCGAGTTAAACGAAAAATTGTTAGGTTCTGGATTTGGGTAAGAAATACCCGAACTTGGACACATTAAACTACGACTAAAATAACGCGCTTCTTGGGTGTCTTGATCGATAACCATTAGTACATCATCTCCATGATACATGGCCGTATTAATACTTTCGGTTAAACGCTTATCATTATCAACATCATCGTCAATTTTTAAACGATCAATAACAATTTCGATATCATGATTTTTATAACGATCCAGTTTCATGCCTTTAACTAAATCTTTAATCTCTCCATCGGTACGTACTTTTACAAAGCCTTGTTTGGCTATTTGCTCAAATAATTCGCGATAATGCCCTTTTCTAGAACGGACTACCGGCGCTAAAATATTAATACGTTTGCCTTTATAACTTTCAGAAATTAATTGTTTGATTTGGTCGTCACTATAACTCACCATTTTTTCGCCAGTGTTAAAACTATAGGCATCACTACCTCTAGCATATAATAAACGTAAAAAGTCATAAATTTCGGTAATGGTACCAACCGTAGATCGTGGCGATTTACTCGTTGTTTTTTGCTCGATAGCAATGACAGGCGATAAACCATCAATTTTATCAACATCTGGACGTTCTAGGCCTCCTAAAAATTGTCTGGCATAAGCAGAAAACGTTTCGATGTAACGACGTTGTCCTTCCGCATAAATCGTATCAAATGCTAAAGACGACTTACCACTACCTGAGAGACCAGTAATAACGACTAGTTTTTCACGAGGAATGGTGACATCTATATTTTTAAGGTTATGCGCTCTAGCACCTTTAACCTCTATGTTTTCTTCAAAATTAGCCATAGCATTTGTAAATTTTATCTGTAAATAGACAAAGTAGCAAAGATACGCTTTTTGTAATTCTTTTTAAAGTGTGGTTAGTTAGGATTTTCTTAATAATTATTACTTTTGAAATTATAAAATCAGTAATTATGGAAATATTAGGAGTAGGTTCTAGAATTAATCACCCTGAACACGGGAAAGGAGTCGTTACTAACGTCGATAGTAAACAATATTGGGTTACTTTTATTGAAAATGGTTTAGAAATCATTGCATTAGATGATACCTTTGAAATTATAGAAGCTTCAGAAAACGAAGTCGATACCGTTAGTTTTTTTGATATTGAAAGTAGTTTAGTCCAGATATTGAAAAAATATAGCGATGTCTCGGAAATTGTGCCGATTGGCGACAAATGGAGAGGTGGACTATTAGAATTGAAGCCTGCTGATGGAAACTTGAAAAGTAAAGAGATAAAAATTGAAGACTTTTTTAAGAAAATAACTATGGTTAGAGACCGTTTGCGAGTGATGGAACAAAAAGTGAATTCTAGTAATCTTGAGGAACAAGAAAAAATAGAATTACAACAATATATTACTCGTATTTACGGAAGTTTGACCACATTTAATGTCTTGTTTAAATCTAAAGAACAACAGTTTGTAGGACAGAAGGGGAAGTAGTTTTTATAATACAAAAGGCAAAAGGCAAAAGGCAAAAGGCAAAAGGCAAAAGGTGAAAAGTAAAAGGTAAAGGGAGTCAAGCGAAGTGATTTTTATTACTAAAGGCTATTTTATACTATTATAAGCTTGTTTTAACTTCTCCCATATCTAATCCAAAAAAGAATAATTTATGATGAGTTGGTAATTGGGCACCAGTATCAGTAGTTTTCCAGTCGCTCCAAGTGGCTTCTAAACCTCCAATTGGTAATATATCAACCCACATTTTAAATGTCGTAGGCTTATAGTTTTCATCTAAAATCCACAAGTAAGAATCTCCAGGCGTGCTTCCGCCAGAAGTGTAAGTAACCAATAAGGCGTCTTTATTGTTATGTTTGACAATGCTACGTGTAGTTCCTTGGTCAAAAACCTTGTAAGGGGCTACTAGCCAAAATGAATCGTTGTTAAAATAAGTTATAGCTGTTTGTATTAACGTCGTACTATCTTCGTTGTCAATTTGCGAATTATTTATGTAGGCGATAGTGTTAGATGGATTATTTAAGTCTAATTCAACTTTATTATCTTTCCAATAGACTTCTACTAAGTTATCTTTTTTATTCCAGTTATAATGGTGTTTACCTCTAAAGGTCCATTCGATATGGTTTGTCGCTTTATAGGCGTCGGCATTTAGTGAAATTAACATTTTGTAAGCTAAAATATCGGCTTGTTTAGAGGGTGTTGCAAGTGGTAAGTCTTCGTTATATTTAAAATAAACGAAGCCAAAAAATAGTAAGCTTGGTAGTGTAAAGAATACGATTACTCCAGCTATTATTTTTAATATTTTTTTTAATTTCATTCTACAAATTTATAATAATTAAATAATAAAATTGAGCGTAAATGGTATTAATTAAAAGCGAATAAGTGTATCATTTCGTGGTTGTCAGTTTGTTTTTTGATTACCATTTTTCCAAAAACTAAAACAGCAATAACTTATTTAAGGTTATTGCTGTTACTTAGTTTTTAGTTGTTACTATGAAAAAAGACTAAACATTTTTATTAAAACAGTTTACTTGTTTAGCGTTTAAGCGTAAAATGCGATTTCATCGTTTTATTGACATTGGTATTTATTTCTCTGTATTGAATTGTAAACCAATAATCATTTGTAGGCATTGGATTACCGTTGTAGTTACCATCCCATCCAGCTCCCGTTGGACTTAATTGCTTTAAAAGTTTACCATAGCGATCAAAGATGTAAATTATAGCATCTGGTTGATCTTTTATAGAATAAATATTCCAAGTATCATTGGTACCGTCTCCATTTGGTGTAAAAAATAAAGGGTAGTCAATAATCATCACAGTAATGGTGTTTTCTCCGCAACCAATAGTATCTCTTACGGTTATAATATGTTCTCCAGGAGTAACATTAAAAAAGGTATACGTGTTATTGTTTGGGGTGTTTGCAACCCATTGCATTCCGTCAATACTAAACTCGTACATCATTGATAGGGAAGCAGCAGCATTGGTCGCTGTTATTGTTATATCATGTTGGTTTGCAAAAGCTAAAGTGGTGACAGCAGTTATAACTGGAGGGTTGCTTAATACGACTGTTGTACTCACAGGTTCGCTTTGACAGGCTGTTGTCTTGTTTGTGGCAATAACAGTATAAGTCCCGTAATCTGTAGGTGTTAATGATGCGTCCGTTTCTCCAGGTAATATTGTGTTATTATAATACCATTCAAAAGAGTAATTAATTGGGTTTAAGTGAGTCTCTATAATTTGAACCCCATCAGTATCTCTACATAAAATATATTGGTCTTCTAGTATAATTACAGGAAGAGGAAGTACTGTTAAAGTAAGTTCAGCTATGGCGTAACAATCACTCCCTGGAGCTGTGTCATCTACTCGTGTGTAAATAATTTGAGGATTATTAATGTTTTCGTATTGATTTGATAAAGTATTTTGTTCTAATTGTGCGTCTTCTAAATTTTGATAATAGCTTACTGTATAGTCGGTTGAATTTAGTCCATTTAATACATTCGAATTCTGCGAAGCTAAATCGAAAGTAGCGCTATCGTTTGTAGCATCTCCATCGGTTTCTGTATTATCATCACAAATACTATAAGTTTCTAAATTTTGATTGGCTAATATGGTGCTATTTGATACGGTAATAGTTTGTATTTGGTCAATAGCAGAATTACCATTAGTATCCATTAAGCTCCAAGTTCTTGTGATTATAAAAGCACCTGGACAAGGTCCATCTATAGTTGTATCAAAAAAGGTAGCTTCTATGTCTATCGAACAGTTGTCTGTCTCATCAGTGACATCTCCCGTAATCGCAATACTAGCGTCGTAATTTTGATTAATATCTGAAAAAATTTGGATATCTGATGGTACTGTGAATGTCGGATTTTCGTTGTCTTCTACAGTCACAATTTGCGTACAGGATGCGGTATTACCAACGCTATCTGTAGCTGTCCAAGTTACAATCGTGTCTCCTAAAGGATAAACACTAGGAGCGTCGTTAGTAATACTTGCTATAGTACAATTATCTGACCCCGTTGGAGTAGTACCCAAATTAACGTTACTAGCTGTGCATAGTCCGCTATCGGCGTTTACCGTTATTGCTATTGGGCAGGTAATAGTTGGATTTTGATTATCCTCTACAGTGACCGTTTGTGAGCATGTTGCAGTATTACCAGTTCCATCTATTACCGTCCAAGTTACTATTGTTTCACCTAAAGGATAAATTGTCGGTGCATCGTTAGTTATATTAGCGACAGTACAGTTATCCGAGCCTGTTGGGGCAATGCCTAAATTGACATTACTAGCGGTGCACAATCCATTATCAACTATTGTAGTTACTGTTATTGGACAGGTAATAGTTGGGTTTTGGTTATCCTGTACAGTGACAACTTGTAAACATGTGGCTGTGTTACCTGTTGCATCTGTTGCTGTCCATGTTACTATGGTGTCACCTAAAGGGTATATTGCTGGGGCATCATTAGTTATATTTGCTATAACACAGTTATCTAAACCTGTTGGAGTACTACCTAAATCTACATTGCTAGCTGTGCATATATCATTATCGACGGGTACAATTACGGTTGTTGGGCATGTGATAGTTGGGTTTTCATTATCTTCAATAGTTATAGTATGTGTCGCTGTGGAGCTATTTCCACAAAAATCTTCAATAGTATAAGTTCTTGTTACTACAGTTGGGTAATTACCAGTAGCAGTATCACTGTTAGTTACAGTTAGATTAGCATCAGCAACACAGGCATCAGTTATACTTAAACCTATTGCTTCTAGGCCAGCGACTGTTGTGGCCGGCGTCGTTGCATCGCTGGCTGCACAACCATCTATAGTTGTGTTGGCTATAATACCCATTACAACAGGGGCTATTGTGTCATTTACTAAATATTCATGTGTGCAGATTATGTTATAAAATTCGGTATCCCCAGTGTCAAATATAGAATTGTTATTTGTATCTAGGTATTCTCTAACGGTATAAGTTCTAGTTACAACCTGATTACAATTACCTGTATTTAGGCTGTTTTCTGCAAGTATTTGAATAATTCCGCAACTGTTATTGTTTATAACACCATCTGCATTTCCAAGTGCTTCAAATTCAGATTGACTTAATGTTGTGTTGGATGGTATGTCATCATAACATTGAACAGTTGTTTGGCTAGTCGGAAATGAAGGGCATATAGATTCTGTAATAGTTTTAGTCGTTATAGACACTTCAGCAATATCAAAGTTATCGCTATTTGTTATTTCTGTAATTCTGTATTGTAACGTATACGTTTGTCCTGCAATACTTGTTTCAGCAATATCTATATTTCCCATAGAATCTATTGTCATAATATTACTGGGATCACCGACTTCTGTGGTTACGATAAAATCTGTTTGAACTAGTGGCAGTTGACCATAAGTATCATTATCTAATACGTTTATGATAGCGTCGTAAACAGTTGATGGACAGATTTCTAAAACAGCATCATCTATAGCTGTTAAGTCGCTTTCTAGTATAGTTATAGTAATTGTTGTGCTGTCTATACCATTACAACCAGTATCTACAGTATAATCAAAAGTGTAAGTTCCTGCTTCTAAACCAGTCGCATCCCATAAGCTCTCATCGAGTGTTTCTGAAGGTATTGTAGTGGTTTCTGTAAAAGTTCCGAAATTATCAAATGGTCCTGTTATAAAATCAAATAAGCTTTCTAAAGTAGTGTCGATAAATGCTATATCTACAGTTTGTCCAGTACCAGCATTGGGAGGTCCATTGGTAATGGTATAGCTTAGTGTTTGATTGATACAAGAAGTCGGATTAGTGCTATCGGTTAGTGTGGCATTGTATGTGCCCGTGTCTGTAACAGAATAGGTGTCAAATGTTAACACATTTCCGGAAGCAGAAAAACTAGGGTCTCCATCTTTAGTCCATGTAACATCAATAAAAGATAGGGTGTTAACAGTAAGAGATCCAACTTCTCCAATACATAAGTCATAGGGTTTAATGACAATTGGTTGTGATTTGTTGCTATTAATAACAAAAGGAGTTATCGCACCACAATCATCACTTAATTGTACTACATATAAGCCTGGACTTATATCTGTAAAAACAGGGTTGTTTCCATTGTTTATAGTTGGATTAAGTGGTATACCATCTTTACTTATAAGTTCATAACTTAAGTTGACACCTAAGGCGTCTATAAATAAGTCATTAGTTCCACTTCCACAGTCGACCACAGTAAAATCAACAAGTGTAATGTTATTATCACCAATTGTAAATTCTTTTAAAGTATTATAACAGCGCACTTGATTACTATTTGTGGCGTAAGAATAATAAATTCTAAATAACCCAGATCCTGTAACGTTATTAATAGAACCACTATTAGTTAAAAACTGACCATAATTATTTTGATTATTACGTAATATAATAGAAGGTTGACCATCTTGGAAAAAATCAGTGTTATCGACATAATTGGTTAACTCAGCATTAGCACTATTGATATTTGCCCAAACACCATCTACAGAGTTAAATTTTTGAAGCACAAATATTGGGCTAGTTATATTAAATGTCGCATTGAGATGAAGATTAAAACTTCCACAAAAAGATGTAATTGTAGTGTCAACATTTTTAACAATAGCCCCATTAATAGTTTTTGAACCTGTTAAAGAGTAGCCACATGTTGTGTTTGCTAAAAAAGAGTAATCACCAGTAGGTAAATTATAAAGATATACAAAGTCACCGTAATAAGAATTAGTAACGATAGCTGTAGATAAGTCTATTACTAAAGGGCCTGTGTAGCTTGCTGGAGCAGCAGTAATTGTTAAACTGTTAAAACTAGCTGCGGAAAATAATTCATTACTATTTTCTTTTACAATGTTAATTTCTAAATTTCCAGCTGCACCACAACCTTCTCTTGTTTTTATGCTTAATTCTCTTGGAGAACTATCATTTTCGATACTTGTATATTTATTTAATTCGCGTCCACATCTATCTTTAATTAAAAAATGGTAATCCCCATCGGGGAAGCTTAAGTTATAGTCTCCTAAATCTAAGTTGTTGCCATTAGTGATTGGATCTGATATATTTGACCCAACAGGAAAAATGGGATTATATAAATTCGGGTCGTTATTAATATCAAATGCTGGAGGTGCCGATACAACTTCAATTGTTATTGGAAATGCAAAGTTTCTGAAACTGGAAAATCTTAAACGCTGTCCGCCACATTCTTGTGTTGTTTGTTTGTGAAGAGATAGATTTGGTGGTCCTGAAAAAATTCTAGTGCTTAAATAAACAACGGTGCCACATATATCTGTTATTTGAGTTGTTACAGGGTAGGACGTGATTTGCGTTGGAAGATTATAATACGTTCCATTTTGACTTGGGGAGGTCCAAGTATCAGTCATTACTGTGTCATTTCCATCTGCATCGTCATCAAAAGTTAGCGTGACATCAAAAGGAAAGAAATTTTCGTCAAGATTAACTGTAACACCTCCTGTACTTAATTCTTGTAGGACGTTAATAAGTAGGCTAGTTTCTGAACAATCATCCTGGTCAATATTAATAGGATATGAATAAGGCGGGGTGTAATTCGGTGCTAAGTCTAATAAATTGAGCCCTTGGGCAACTACATTTCCGCAAATATCTTCTACTTCTATAGTGTAGTTTCCAAATGCTAAATCTGTAAATATGCTTTCCGCACCAGCATCTATTTCAGCCTGGGTAATTGTTTCAATTAACGCACCAGCTTGTTTAACTCTATATTCTAAAGCATTACCAGAGTTTAATAATACAGTTATGGTACCCAAACAAGCACTTTCTTGAATGGCATCAAATGCAATAGGGATAATGTTATTAGGTACTGTGATTTCTTGTTCTATAATAGTCTCAATACTTCCAATGATTTCAGTTGCTCTAATAAGATAAGTACCACTATTTAAGGTTGTTATATTAGTGGTGAAATCAATAGAAGTAATTGGTCCTTCTAAAACGGTTTCGCTATTTAGTGGTGTTGCTAAGTCTGAGGTATCATATACTAAAAACTCAAAAGTAGCACCAATTTCAGAACCGTTAATGTCTATTTGGATGTTCCCATTTCCTGCGCATTCTTCCCCTGTAGCACTAAGGCTCATGGTGTAATCAGAAAAGGGGTTAGTTTTTATGTCACTGTTTAGGTTAGAAGATTCTGTTATGTTAAATCCGCTACTTGAGCTTATTACAATAAAAAATAGAAAAGCTATTGTGGAATATTTTTTTATCATTTTTGGTTGGAGTTAGATGTCCTTTTTAAAGAAAACATCCTTATAAAAATTATTGATTATTTTAAACAAAGATACGTGTTCTTTATTTTTTAATCAAAAAATGAAGTAAAAATACTACAACTCGATTTCGAGCTTCAAAAACCAATAGCTTTATCGTCTCCACGTCGGTCCGCTCCACCTTCCAATTGTCCATTATCTAAAACTAAAATACCATCCACTTTACCAATAACATCCGCATTTTCTTGCGTTATATTATAACCTTTAGCTTGCAGTTGATCTATTAATTCGGGATCAAATGAGTCAGGCTCCATTCTGATCGTATCGGGTAACCATTGGTGATGGAATCGTGGTGCATTAACAGCCTCTTGCATGGTCATTTCAAATTCGTGTACATTTAAAATAGTTTGCATGACGGAAGTGATTATTGTTGATCCTCCCGGCGTCCCTAAAGTCATAAATAGTTTATCATCTTTCTCGACAATAGTTGGTGTCATAGAGCTTAACATACGTTTTTCAGGTAGAATTGAATTCGCTTCAGCGCCAATTAACCCGTATACATTAGGAATACCTGGCTTGCTAGAAAAATCATCCATTTCGTTGTTAAAAAAGAAACCTAACTCTGGACTGTATAATTTAGAACCATATCCTGAGTTTAAAGTGGTTGTTACTGCTATTGCATTTCCAAATTGATCGACAATAGAGTAGTGTGTTGTTTCATTACTTTCAATAATATCTACTGTTCCATGTGACACTTTGGTTGATGGTGTCGCTTTATCAAAACTAAAATCAGCCATTCTACCATTTAAATAATTAGCGCTTATTAAATGGTCTTGTGGTATGGTTACAAAATCAGGATCACCTAAATAAAAGCTTCGATCGGCGTAGGCACGACGCTCTGCTTCCGTGATCACTTGAATCGTTTTAAGGGTATTATGTCCAAATTCGTCTAGCTTGTAATCTTCAATTTGTAACATGATTTGCGCTAAACAAATCCCACCACTAGAGGGCGGTGACATAGATATGATATTTAAATTATCGTATTCAAAAGTAACAGGTGTTCTCCATTTAGCTTCGTAACTGGCTAAATCTTCAGTGCTTATAATTCCACCATTCTCTTGAATAAAAGCCGCTAGTTTTTGAGCCGTTTCCCCTTTATAAAATTCATCTCTACCATTACGCATAATGGCTTCTAATGTTTTTGCTAAGTTAGGTTGCTTGATGGTATCGTTAGCCTTCCATGACTTACTAAAAAGGATAGGTTTTTTGTTTACTTCTAAAAACACCTGACGTTTTTCGTCTAAAACAGCTTGGTCTTTTTTTGTAATTACAAAACCACGCTTTGCTAAATCTATCACAGGTTGCATGATGGTTTCTATGGGTAGTGTTCCAAATTTGTCATGTACTTCAAATAGACCTGCAATTGTACCAGGGATACCAACTGCCAATGCGCCTTTGGTACTTAAATCAGGAATAACATGGCCTAAACTGTCTAAATACATGTTTTTTGTGGCAGCTTTTGAAGCTTTTTCACGATAATCTAAAGCGCCAAAACGGCCATCTTCTAAACGATACACCATAAAACCACCGCCTCCAATATTACCCGCATAAGGGTAGCAAACGGCTAAAGCTAAGTCTGTTGCAATCATAGCGTCAAAAACGTTTCCGCCTTGTTTTAAAATACTGGTTCCAATTTTTGAAGCTTCTTCTCGAGCAGAAACTACAATTGCTTTTTCTGCAATTAAACCTCGATTTTTATCTGTTTTACAACTGTAAAAAGAAACCGCAATAAGCGTAACTAGGATTAATTTTTTCATTTTATCTAGATTGTAAAGTGGCTAAAGTGTCGTTTGAAAAAGCAATTAAGTCCTCAAAAAAGCTAGTGAATTCAGCTTCAAATTCATTATAAAATTCTTGTAATTCGTTAACAGCTAAATTCATCTTAGACTTATTTTTAGTGCGTTTATTCATGCCTTCTAATACTTTGGCTATCCCTTCGATAGATGCATAACTTAGTAGCCAATTATCAGCCAACATATGTGGCATCATTTTTTGAATCCGTTGTGGTAAAATTTCAAAATTATCCTCAAGTGTTTCATAAAAATTATCGATATAATCAGCCAAGGGTTCGTCAGAATATTTAGACCAGTTTTTTGCTAAATAATGATCGTATAAAATGTCTACAATAATACCCGAATAATGCCCGTAGTTTTCGTGTAAGCGTTTGGTGCTTTTTCTTACTGTAGGGTGTGCGTCCGTAAAGGTGTCAATTTGTAAATGTAATAGAATACCTGTTTGGATTTCGTCCTCAAAATGGTCGTATTTATTACCTCTAATCCCATCAGCAATAAAATTACCAATAGTTATTTTTTTATTATTTCCGGAAAGATATATGTGTGCTAGAAAATTCATCTTATAAATATATGTATTTTTAGCCTCTAAATTTTACTATTTGAAACGATTACCCAATTTAGATGTTTTACGTTTTGTGCTCACGGTGGTTGTTGTGTTTTTTCATTTACCACAATTAACTCGTAATCAAGGCCTCCCTTATTTTATAGACGCGCCAATTTTTAATCGCGGTATGGAAGCAGTCTATATGTTTTTTGTGTTAAGTGGTTTTTTAATTATCAAATTAATTTACAACGCTAAGCAAAAGGGCGTTTTTTCAATTCGGAAATTTTATGTCAGACGAATGTTAAGAATATTTCCTTTGTATTATTTAATTACCGTTTTTGGCTTTTTATTTTACTGGGTAGTTTTACCAAAAATAGGCATCCCTTTTGAAAATAATTACCAATTAACGGAAGGTGTTTTATTGGTTGTTTTTTTCTTACCCAATGTATTTGCAGAATTACATATGCCAGGCGGTATTTTAGAAATATTGTGGTCTATTGGTATTGAAGAGCAGTTTTATATTGTTATCGCGCCAGTATTGTTTTTGATTAATAAAAATAGAATATTACAATTTTTGATTGTTTTTACCAGTATATATTTTGTGGTGTTTCATCTAGAAGTCTTTAGTGTTTTAGGTAATTATATTATGGTCTTTTTCTTTCTGTTTTTCGGAGGGATTATTGCTATTCTTGAAGAAAAAAAGCAATTAGAGTTTTTGAAACAATCAAAAGTAATCCCTATAACGATTGTCTTTTTAACTTTGTTATACTTTACAACGTCTATATTTCATTTTGAATCTAGCGTGCTATTTAATTTACTAACAATGGTACTGTTTGGTCTATTTATACACACCATTACACATAATAATTTAGGAATAGACATTAAAAACAAAACACTTAATTATTTAGGAAAAATATCTTACGGATTATATATGTATCATGTTATCGCATTAAACGCTGTAGTTTTCTTATTTTTGAAACTACAAAAGGCAGACTTATTTAATGATAGATTAACTATAATCTTGATGTATATACTAACCTTTATATTAACTATTGCAATAGCACATTTGTCTTATAAATATTTCGAAAGCTATTTTTTAAAACTTAAAAACAAATTTAGAGAATGACACTTATAAAATCTATATCAGGAATTAGAGGAACTATTGGAGGAACCGTTGGAGAAAACTTAACACCAATTGATGCTGTAAAATTTGCATCAGCTTATGGGACGTGGTTAAAACAACAGCGTAACAAAACAGACTATAAGGTTGTTGTTGGTCGTGATGCCCGATTGTCTGGGGATATGATTCAAAATTTAGTAATGAATACGTTAGTAGGATTAGGGATTCACGTTGTGGATTTAGGATTGTCTACAACACCTACAGTGGAGATTGCTGTCCCTATGGAGCATGCGGATGGTGGCATTATATTAACTGCTAGCCATAATCCAAAACAATGGAATGCTTTAAAATTGTTGAATGCGAAAGGTGAGTTTTTAGATGGCGCAGAAGGACAAAAGATTTTGGAAATTGCAGAATCTGATGCCATGACCTTTGCAGAGGTTGATGACTTAGGGCAGATCACTAAAAACGATGCTTATATTGATATACATATTGATGAGGTTTTAGATTTGGACTATGTAAATCAAAAAGCCATTGAAGACGCTAATTTTAAAGTCGTTGTTGATGGTGTAAATAGTACAGGAGGAATTGCGATTCCATTGTTGCTAGAACGTTTAGGCGTGGAAGCGGTTAAGTTGTATTGCGATCCAACAGGTCATTTTCCGCACAATCCAGAACCATTAAAAGAGCATTTAGGTGATTTGTCTAACGAAGTAAAGAAGCACAAAGCTGATTTTGGTATTGTTGTAGACCCGGATGTCGATAGATTAGCTTTTATGGATGAAAACGGAGAGATGTTTGGAGAAGAGTATACGCTTGTTGCTTGTGCAGATTGGATATTGAGCCAAAACCCAGGGAATACAGTAAGTAATATGAGCTCGACTAGAGCCTTACGTGATATTACAGAAAAGCATGGAGGTACTTATGAAGCCTCTGCGGTAGGAGAGGTTAATGTTGTGGCTTTAATGAAAAAAAACAATGCTGTTATTGGAGGTGAAGGTAACGGAGGCATTATATATCCAGAGTCACACTACGGTCGTGATGCATTAGTAGGTGTCGCTTTATTTTTAAGCTTATTAGCGGAAAGAAAATTAAGTGTTAGCGAATTGCGTAAAACGTATACGAGTTACTTTATGAGTAAAAAGAAAATACAATTAACACCAACGTTAGACGTCGATGCTATTTTAAAGGCAATGGAAGAAAAATATAGCAACGAAAATTTAACGACAATTGATGGGGTTAAAATAGATTTTGCTGAAAGCTGGGCACATCTACGTAAGAGTAATACGGAGCCAATTATCAGAATTTACACGGAAGCAAAGCGTCAATCTGAAGCCGATAGCTTAGCAGATAAAATTATTGCAGAAATCAAGCAAATCGCTAATATTTAGTATTTTTAAATTGTAAATCAGTTAGTTATGTACGTTACAAAAGCAGAAAGAACCGAAAAATCTAAATTAGAAGCTTATTTTGCTCAATTTAGACAACATATTGTAGGTATAGATCAAGAGTTTGAATCGCCTTACGGTACAAAAAAAATGGTGTACACAGATTGGACTGCTTCTGGACGTTTATATAGGCCAATAGAGGATAAATTACTCAATCAATTTGGGCCATTTGTAGCCAATACACATACCGAAACAACAGTGTCTGGTACGGCAATGACTAATGCATATCATAAAGCTAGGCAAATTATAAAAGGCCATGTTAATACCAATGCAGACGATGTTTTAATTGTCGCGGGGAATGGTATGACTAGTGTTGTCAATAAATTTCAACGGATTTTAGGATTAAAAGTACCTGAGAATATTAAAAAATTCACCACAATTCCTGAAGAGGTAAAACCAGTTGTTTTTGTAACGCATATGGAGCACCATTCTAATCATACCTCTTGGTTAGAAACCATCGCAAAAGTGGAAGTGATTCCTGCTGGAGAAGACGGCTTGTTTAGTTTAGAAAATTTAGAGGTGCTTTTGGAGCAATATAAAGACTGCACGTTAAAAATAGCTTCAGTCATTGGAGGAAGTAATGTGACGGGTATTGAAACGCCATACCATCAAATTGCTAAGTTAATGCATCAAAATGGAGGGGTTTGTTTTGTGGATTTTGCCTGCTCAGCACCTTATGTTACTATTAACATGCATCCGGAGGATGAAGAAGAAGCCTTAGACGCGATTTTCTTTTCGCCACATAAATTTTTAGGAGGCCCAGGGACTTCTGGAGTGTTAGTATTTAATAAAAAGTTATACAAAAATATGATTCCTGATTGTCCAGGAGGAGGTACCGTCAGTTGGACCAATCCTTGGGGAGAGCATAAATATATTGATAATATTGAGGACCGAGAAGATGGTGGGACACCAGGATTTTTACAAACCATAAAAACAGCTTTAGCTATTAAGCTTAAAGAGCAAATGGGCGTCAAAAACATCTTGGATAGGGAGCATGAATTATTGCATCAGATATTTTCTAATTTAGACGGTGTTGAGAATATCAAAATATTAGCAGGCGATCAAAAAGACCGTTTAGGTGTGATTTCATTTTATATAGACAATTTACATTTTAATTTAGGGGTCAAATTACTGAATGATAAATTCGGAATTCAAACCCGTGGTGGTTGTAGTTGTGCAGGAACTTACGGGCATTATCTATTACATGTCGATCAAGCGCAATCTACTAGTTTGGTTAATCAGATTTCATTAGGAGATTTAATACGCAAACCGGGTTGGATGCGTATGTCTATTCACCCAACGACAACTTGTGACGAGATGGATTATGTGTGTGAAAGCTTAATAGCTTTAGCCGAAAATCATGAAGAATGGGCTAAAGATTATGAATATAATAAGGCTAATAACGAGTTTATACATAAAAGCTTTGTGCCTAAAAACGATGTTAGAGTTAGCGATTGGTTTGAGTTGTAATCCAGAGCTTCTAAAAAAAAGAGTTAAAGGCTCTTAAAACTAAAAAGACCTCACAATTTTAAAGTTGTGAGGTCTTTTTTGTGTCGTGTCATATCTATTTAAAATCTTCAGCAGTTTTACCACGATGTTTCCAACGCTTATGCGTCCATAGGTAATATTGTGGCGCTTCTTCAATTTGTTGTTCGACTAACTTAAAAAAGGCATCCGTAATTTCGTAATCTTTAAACTCATTTGGATTTTCCGCTAACGTTGTAAAGGTCGTTTCGTAAAAGCCTCTTTTAGCTCTTTTTACAGCAAAAAAGACTACGGTCATATCTAACTTTTTAGCTAATAATTCAGCACCAGTATGCACAGGGACATGTATTCCCATAAAATCTAACCAATGGTGTGCTTTCCAAGGTTTAGGGCTTTGATCAGAGACAAATCCATTAATAGTTAATTGTCCATCACTTTTAGCTTTCTGTAAGATATCAGAAGTTTCTTTAGTAGTAATAAGGTAAGAGTTGTATTTGGCTCTAATACGTTTGACTAATCTGTCAAAGTATTTATTTCCTAATTGTTTGTAAACGGCGTATCCTTTACTTTTAACATGATTTTGAAGAATAAAAATCCATTCCCAACTGCCGTAATGTGCGCACATTAAAATGATACTTCTATTATTGTTTTCGTGTTTATGTATTTCTTCAATATTTGGAAACGTCATACGCTTCAGCATTTGTTTTTCAGTTATGGTTAAAGATTTAATAGCTTCAACAACCATATCACATAAATGATGGTAGAATTTTTTTCTAATGGCCACTATTTCAGCTTCAGATTTATTAGGATAAACAAGATGTAAATTTTCTTTAACGGTTTTTTTTCTATAACCAATAATATAATAGATCAAAAAATATAATCCATCAGAAAAGGCGTACAAAAGTCTAAAGGGAAGTATGGAAATCAACCATAAAAAAGGATAAATTAAAATGTAGGCTAATAATTGCATGAATACTTGTTAGTTTTGCGAGCACAAATATATGTTATATTTGATTTAAACTTAAACTAGATAATGGGTAATTTAAATTTAATAACTATAATAATTATTGCAGCCAACGTCATCATTTCTTATAAAGGGTTTGAGGATCATGCTTTTTTTGAGAAGTATAAATTTAATGTAGGTGCTGTTAAAAGGGGAGAGCAATTCAGAATTTTTAGTTCTGGTTTTTTACATGTCAATACACAACATTTATTATTTAATATGTTGACGCTTTACTTTTTTGCATGGGTAGTTATTGATAAGGTTGGGCAAACCAAGTTTCTAATTATTTACTTAGTCAGTCTAGTCGCAGGGAGTTTATTATCCTTAATATTTAATAAAAACAACTACCATTATAGTGCAGTTGGAGCCAGTGGAGCGGTAATGGGTATTATTTATTCAGCAATAATGTTCGAGCCTTTTCTTCTTAAAATCTATGGTATTGTACCCGGTTGGATATTTGGTATTGGATACTTATTGTATTCTATTTATGGCATGAAAAAACAAATAGGTAACATTGGTCACGATGCACACTTTGGAGGTGCTGTTGGTGGATATGTTACTACATTAATTATAGCCCCTTGGTTATTGCAAAAAGATCTAACTATGGTTTTAGTATTAGCTATACCAATTGTGGTCTTATTTGTAATGCAAAAATTGGGTAAAATCTAGTTGTCTAAAATTTCAGCAACCTTATCTTCCAGTGCTTTTTCACGTAGGTTTTTAGCAATTACTTTACCATCACCATCCAATATGTAGGTTGCAGGGATAGCATGTACACCATAAGCTACAGCAATAGGTTCTTGCCAACCTTGTAGGTTAGATACGTGTTTCCATGTTAATTTATCTTGTGCTATGGCGTTTATCCAACGGGATGCTTGCCCTTGTTTATCTAAAGATACACCTATAATTTCTAGACCTTTACTATGGTATTTGTTATACATTTTTACCACGGTTGGATTTTCACGTCTACAAGGGCTACACCAACTAGCCCAAAAATCTAAAATAATCACCTTCGCTTTGATATCTCCTAAAGACAAATCTTTACCTTCGGGTGTTTTAGCGGTAAATGTAGGCGCATAATCACCAATATTAGTTCCAAAAACAAGTGGTGTTTGTGGTTCTTGTTTACAAGATAAGCTTAAAGTAGCCACTAAAAAAAGTAAAATATATGGTTTCATGATGCTATTATTTCTCACAAATATAAAATATAAAAATTGAATATTTTATGTCTATTTTTGCAATATGATTTATAACGACACAATTGTAGCATTAGCAACCGCTTCAGGAGCAGGGGCAGTGGCCATTATTAGGTTATCCGGTAAAGAGGCTATTGCTATCGCAGACCAGTGTTTTGAGTCTGTTAAAAAGACAAAAAAACTGTTACAGCAAAAAACGCATACCATACATTTAGGTCATATTGTGGATGATAAACGGACAATTGATCAAGTGTTAGTGTCGGTTTTTAAAAACCCTAATTCTTATACTGGTGAAGATGTCGTGGAAGTGTCTTGTCATGGCTCGATATATATTCAACAAGAAATTATTCAGTTATTTTTAAGAAATGGTTGCCGTATGGCGAATGCAGGCGAATTTACGCTACGTTCTTTCTTAAACGGTAAATTAGATTTAAGTCAAGCGGAAGCGGTCGCAGATTTAATTGCCAGTGATAATGAAGCCTCGCACCAAATAGCGATGCAGCAAATGCGCGGTGGTTTTTCTAGCGAAATCGCAAAATTACGTGAAGAATTAATGAATTTTGCGTCGTTAATCGAATTAGAATTAGATTTTGCAGAGGAAGATGTCGAGTTTGCAGACCGGTCTCAGTTTCAGGCTTTGGTCGAAAAAATCACTTTTGTATTAAAACGATTAATCGATAGTTTTGCAGTTGGTAATGTGATTAAAAACGGAATTCCTGTAGCTATTGTAGGCGAACCAAATGTGGGGAAATCAACATTGTTAAATGCGCTTTTAAATGAAGATAGAGCAATTGTTAGTGCTATTGCCGGAACAACAAGAGATACTATTGAAGACGAATTAGTGATTGAAGGTATCGGTTTTAGGTTTATTGATACCGCAGGGATTAGAGAGACTGAAGATGTTGTAGAAAGTATTGGAATAAAGAAAACCTTCGAAAAAATGGAGCAGGCGCAAGTTATTGTGCTTCTATTTTCTGCAGAAGAATTTAAAACAGAAAGTAAACGGGTCACCTTTGAAATTGAAAAAATAAAAAACAAATTCCCGCTTAAACCTTTAGTAATCATAGCTAATAAAATTGATACGTTAACGCCAGAAGAATTGGACGTCTTAACCGCTCAGTTTGAAAATGTCCACTTATTATCTGCTAAATCTGGACTTGGCGTAGAGGAATTAAAAGAAAAAATGATTGGTTTTGTCAATACAGGCGCACTCCGTAATAACGAGACGATTGTGACTAACACCAGACATTATGATTCGTTATTAAAAGCGTTTGAAGAAATCCAAAAAGTAAAATATGGCCTAGAATCTGGGTTGTCAGGAGATTTATTAGCGATAGATATTAAACAAGCCCTATACCATTTTGGCGAGATTACAGGCGAAATTACTAGTGATGATTTACTAGGTAATATTTTTGCTAACTTTTGTATTGGAAAATGACGAGGGTTAACAAAGGAAAGTAAAAGACTATAAAGCGCTAGTAAACAGCGTTTTTATAAAAAGTAATTTTGTTTTCTATCCTTTCAAAATACTGTGTTAGTAGTTTTGGTACTTCTAAAGTACAGTTGCATTATTTTATTTTTCACAAAGCTGTACAAATGTACACCTATTATGAAAATCACATTAAAGCGGAAAAAATTAAAAGACAATATCAGTCTATTTATTGAGTACTAAAACGGAAGTACAATCAATTTTGATGGAAAAAGAGTACACAACAGAAGGCAGGAGTATTTAAAGATATACTTGCATTTCACTCCTTCTACTTCTAAAGAGGAAAATGAAAATAAGGAAAATCTTGAATTAGCAGAAAACATTTATAGTATTAGAAAAGCTGAATACCTTCAAGGTAAATTTAAAATTCAAGACAAAAGTAAAAGTAAACAGTGGAGCCTGGCGCTAGGGCTCATTTTAAAAATTAACTGATTTTTAAAACGGAAAATTACACCTCAAAAGGTATAAAAACCACACAAAAACACAATATACACCCATAAAGGTATAATATGAAAATATTTCACTACATTGTACCCATAAAGGTATATTATGAATAACTGGGATAGAGAAAACAGTATCGCCCAATTTGTAAGGGTTAGACGTAAAAAAGCAAAACTAACACAAGTAGAGTTGTCTGACTTTACAGGAGTAGGATTGCGTTTTGTACGTGAACTTGAACAAGGGAAACCAAATCTAATGTCAGATAAAGTAAATCAAGTACTCTTATTTTTCGGACACACATTAACTCCAACACCTATAAGCGATGAGACAAGGCGAAATATGGGTAAATAACACATTGGCAGGTGTTTTAACTGAAGATGACAATGATTATGATTTTAAGTATGAGCAAACATACTTAGAAAAAGAAAATGCAAAACAAGTTAGTGTAACGCTACCATTACAAAAAGATTCTTTTAAATCAGAACAACTATTTCCTTTCTTCGATGGTTTAATTCCTGAAGGTTGGTTATTAGATATTGCACACAAAAACTGGAAAATAAACCCAAGAGATCGAATGGGTTTATTATTAACGACATGTAGAGATTGTATTGGTAATATTAGCATTATAGAAAAAGTATGAAGTATTGTTTAGCTTGTCATAAAAAACTAAATAAAGGGGATAAAAATTATCACCAAAAATGTCTTGCAGATTTTTGGCAAGAAGATACTCCTGTACTAGAGCTAGATTACGAGTTATCTCAAATTGAGGATTTAGCCAAAGAAAACATAGCACAACGTATTATTGTAACAGGAGTGCAACCCAAATTGTCATTAGGTTTCACGCAAGAGAATGCTCAAAATAGATTAACTATTGTTGGAGCATTAAACGGAAGATATATTTTAAAACCACCGTTTCAATTATACCCACAAATGCCAGAGATTGAGGCATTGTCTATGTTGTTAACACAAGCTTGTGGTATTTTAACAGTACCATTTTTATTAATTCCTTTAAAAGATGGTTCGTTAGCTTATTTAACAAAACGAATAGATCGCAACGGAAAGGGAGAAAAATTCCCAATGGAAGATGCTTGCCAATTTACAGAACGCTTAACAGAACATAAATACCGTGGTTCTTACGAGCAAATAGCAAAAGGAATTTTTAGATATACACAAAGCCCTTTACTGGAAACCGTAAAGTTTTATCAGCAAGTGATTTTATCTTTCCTGATTGGGAATAACGATATGCATTTAAAGAACTTTTCTATAATAGCCGATGATAATAAACATTATGAATTATCACCTGCTTATGATATGGTTGCTGTAAAATTATTAATACCAGAAGATCAAGAAGAGTTAGCGTTAAATCTTAATGGTAAAAAACGAAAACTGAAACGTGAAGATTTTAACGAAGCAATGTTAAAAGCACACATTCCAGAAAAAGCAATCGAAAACCTTTGGAAACGTATAGAAAAAGGAATGAAAAGCTGGGGAGCTTTAATTGACAATAGTTTTTTGAGTGATAACTTAAAAGAAACTCTTGTAGGATTAATAAACGAAAGAACACTTCAGTTAAAACTGAATATCAAAAAAATACAATAAGTAAAAATATGGTAGACCAAACAGTTTGAAAATGTCCACTTATTATCAGCTAAATCTGGACTTGGCGTAGAGGAATTAAAAGAAAAAATGATTGGTTTTGTTAATACAGGCGCACTCCGTAATAACGAGACGATTGTGACTAATACCAGACATTATGATTCGTTATTAAAAGCGTTTGAAGAAATCCAAAAAGTAAAATATGGCCTAGAATCTGGGTTGTCAGGAGATTTATTAGCGATAGATATTAGACAAGCCTTATACCATTTTGGCGAGATTACAGGCGAAATTACTAGTGATGATTTACTAGGTAATATTTTTGCTAACTTTTGTATTGGAAAGTAAGTAATTTATACAATTTATAATTTTCGTAAAATTAGGTCTCTCAAACTTAATTGAATATGGCTTTTAAAGGAAAATAGACCCTTATATTTTTCTTAGAGACCTTGCGTGTGTAGATAGGTAACACTACAATGTGCCTTCGATAACAGCAGGTATATGTTACCACATTGGATATGCTAATAAATGAAAGCAAACTTAAATCAATTAGTGTAAAAAGAAATAGGACATATGCTAAATAGTATATGTCTTTTACAGCAGCAGTTAAAACTATTATTGAATTGACTAGGCGCAAAGGGGGCATTATATTCTCATAAAAAATGTTTCAAAACATAAATTGATTTGTTGCTTAATTATTGTAAAACCATGCTAATTGGTACTTATGGTAAAACAAACAATCAACACTTTTAATGTTGTATATAGTTGACACATTGTTACTCTTGCATTTAAACCTAAATAACAAAAAAAAACAATAGTTTTTTGTAGAATTAACAACAAACAATATTATTCTACGTAAAGTATGAATTAGTATTATTATAAAGGATGGAAAAAAATGAATCTAATTAATTCAAATGAAATCTTATCTACAAAAAAAAGCCCTACATTTAACTTCGCTTAACCTCAATAACCAAAACAAATGGCCACTAACAGGCACGCACAAATTCGTTATACCATTCTAGATAAGTGTTTTAGTAATTTTAATAGGAATTTTACCTACGATGATTTACTAGAAGAAATAAATCAAGTTTTACAAGAAATTGGATCAGAGGGCATACAATTAAGACAGTTACAATATGATATAGCCCACATGAAATCTGATGTGGGCTACGCTATTGAGTTAAATGAAGATCTTAAGGAAGGAAAAAAAAGAGTTTTTAGATATAACGACAAAAACTTTTCTTTAGCTAATAATCCGCTTAACGTTGAAGATACAGAGCAATTGGAATCTACACTAGCTATATTATCACGTTACAAAAATAGAGAAGAATTTAATTGGTTAGAAGAACTTATTCCAAGAATGGAGCAAGCTTTTGATTTAGTTTCAAATGGAGACGATAGCGCTATAAGTTATCAAGGAAATCAAGATTTAAAAGGATTACATCATTTAGGTGTACTATTCAATCTAATTATTAAAAGAAAAGTTACAGAAATAGAATATGAGACTTTTGCTAATAAAATAGAATTAGCAATTGTATATCCATACCATTTGAAACAATATAACAATAGGTGGTTTTTGTTTTGTTTTAACCCAACCTACAATTCAATTTCTAATTATCCTTTGGATAGAATTACCCAATTACGGGAAACCGTAAAAACATTTGCTGGATCTTCTATAAATTGGCTAGATTATTTTGAGGATATTATAGGAGTTACCAAACCGATGGATGTAGTATTAGAAAAAATAAAATTGAAGTTTTCTGAAAATAGAATTAATTATGTTTTAACTAAGCCATTACATGGAACGCAAAAAATAGATAAGGAAGATAAATCAAATTGCTTAGTTCTAATTGAAGTAATTCCAAATCGAGAGTTGTATCAGCAGTTATTAGCGTTTGGTGAGGATGTTGAAGTAATATCGCCCAAAAGAATAAGGCAGGAAATGATAAATAAAATAAAATTGATGAGCAATCAATATAACCATGCAGAATAGGTGCATGTTTCGTTAATACGTTTGTAAAATAATTGAAATGCTTAATTAAATTTTAGTCAATGAAAAAATTAGAGAGTACACTTTGGAAGGTTTTAAATGAAGTTAGAGGGCATAAAACCATCGGCGAATTAAAAGGAATTGTAATTAGTTTAATTTTCTTAAAATATGCTAGCGATCAATCTTTAGCTAACCCATTTACTAATGTTTCTGTTCCTAAAAAATCTCAATATTCCTTTTTGATAGTGAATCTAAATAATTCAGGTTTATTAAATCATGTATGGGATGCTTTTTGTGAAATTGAAAACGAAAATATTCAGTTAAGGAATACCCTAACTTCGTTAGATTTTCAGTTTTTTTTTAAAAATAGAGAAGATTTAGAGTTACTTAGAATTTTAATTATTAAAATTTTAGAGTTTGATTTCTTAGAAATAAATATAAGTTTCTCTAATTTTATAGGGCAATTACTTTCAAAGTTTGCTTTTTATGAAGGAAAAAAAGGTGGGGATATAAATACCCCAGATTCTGTTTCGCAATTAATGATTGAATTATTAAATCCTGAAAAAGGGAAAGTTCTAGATTCAACTTGTGGTGTAGGTGGTTTCTTTCAAAATATTAAAGATCAATATCCAAATAATAAGTTTCAATTTTACGGACAAGAATATAATGGATCAACATTGGTATTCGCTAAATTAAGGTTTGCTTTTAATCAAAAAAACATTATTGAATTTGGAGAAAGAAAAAGTACGCTAAGTGATGATCAATTTCCAGAATTGAAAGCAGATTATGTAATCATGCATCCACCATTTAGTGTAAGAGCATTAACAAATGAAATTTTTGAAGGTGATCCTAGGTTTGAGTTTGGTTTACCACCAAAAAGTAATGCAAATATGGCATGGATTCAGCATGCGATTTATCACTTAGCTAAAAATGGCAAAGCTGCCATACTTTTAAATAATAGTACATTATCTGTAGGTGGTAAAGAAGCTGAAATACGTAAAAATATAATCGAGGCTGATTTAATTGAGTCAATTATTGCTTTGCCATCTGGAATGCTATCAAACACTAGTATTCCATGTGTTATTTGGATTTTAAATAAAAATAAAACTCGAAAAGGTAAAACTCTCTTTATGGATTTATCCAATTTTGGACATAAAGAAAAACTCAATTTTCAAAAAGTTTTTGACGATAAAAGTATTAAACAAATCACTTCTATCTTTAAAAAGATTCAAAATGACTTTTTATTATATACCGGTCATACAGGATTTTTTAGATTAGTAGATTCTGAGGAAATTATTAAAAATAATTACTTGCTTACACCAATTAGATATCTTGGTTTTGAGGGTAGAATTAAAGAGGATCTAAATGATGCTGTCAGTTTGGGATCTGTACTAGAGCATGTTAAGCCTAAAAATATAGATAAAACTCTAGAATATAAAAAAATTAGTATAAAGGATTTATCATCTATTTCTACTAACTATTTAATAAACGTTGATACCTTAACCAAAGGAGAACTAAAGTCAAATTATAGAGAACTGCCTAACAATGTGTTGATGATACCAAGATTAGGTGATAAACTTAAGTTTTCTTATTATGGTGAAGGTGTATCTGATATCGCTTTTTCTGCTAATTCAATTTTCACGTTTAGGGTTGATGCGGATAAAGTGAGTTTAGATTATTTAATAGGAGAATTGTTTAAGCCCTATTTTCATATTCAATTTTCCGTTTTTAAATTTGGAGCTGGCATACAGTTAATAAGATTAAAAGATTTATTAAATATTAAAATTTTAATACCCTCTTTAGAAGAACAAAAAAGAGTTGTTGAGGAGTCACGAGAAAGGCAGTTTCAATCTGCTGCAAAAGATTTAGGTTTCGAAAAAGAGATAGCAAAACTTAAGATGGCTCAAATGAAAGATTTGGGTTCTAAAAAGCATAATATTATGCAGCATCTTAATAATGTAAAAGCATCAGCAGATGTGTTAACCAAAATGATTGAGCTTAACAATGGCGTTTTAAAGTCTGATGAAATTATAGACCCTAGAAGAGGCATAACTGTAGAAAAACGTTTTCTACGGTTACAAGAAAGTTTAGGCAAAGTAATCTACTATGTAGATAATATCACCAATGAATTAAAATATGACAAAGCTGAAATAATAAATTCAGTGAAGTTTATCAGGGAATGTAAGGAAAGAGGATTACAAAACGAATTGTTTTCTATTGAAGTTGTATACGAAAAAGCCACTTTAGAAGGAAGAGAGCCACTCATTAACATTTCTAAAAATGATTTTGAAGAAATGTATAATAATATTCTAGAGAATTCTATTAATCATGGGTTTGTAGATGAAAATAAAAAATACATTTTTAGAATATCCATCGCTTTTATCGATGACTTTTTGGAAATAAATTTCGAGAATAATGGAAAACCTTTTCCTAAAGGAATTGCCCAAAAATTCGATGTAAAAGGTGAAAAAGCCGGGGCAACAGCTGGCACGGGTATAGGACTTTGGAAAGTGTCAGAAATTGTAAAACACTTTGGAGTTAAAATGTCTGTATTTGATGAACCAACAACAGATTTTCCTGTGGGCTTTAATTTTAAATTTAACCTTGAAACACTTTAAAATATGAATAGATATCAAGTATTATGGATTGATGATGATGCTGAAAAGCAGGACGGTTTTTTAGAGTCTGCTTTTTTAGAGGGTTTAGATATCAACTACTACAAAACGTCTAAACAGGGTATGGAAGAATTAGTATCTAAAATAGAACAGTATGACGCTGTTATTTTAGACGCTATGGTGTATAACGAGTCTGAAGATGAAAAAGCAGCATTAACTGGGCTATTTAATTCAATCAAAAAAATTAACAGCTTATCTAACAAAAAGAAAATACCTTATTTTATTTACTCTGGTTATATTGATCAGGATGAGCATGCTAGCGCACGAGAAATGTTAGCTGATGAAACTATCTTTATTAAAGGCAAAGATAATGACGTATTATTTCAGGCAATTAAAAAAGAAGCTGATGAACAGGTAGACACTCAAATTAGACATAAATACCAACGTGCTTTTGAAGTATGTACAGAAAAATATATTGGTGAAAATGCAGGGAAGGATTTATTGAATTTGTTGTTAAACCTTGAAAATTCAAATACTGAAAATCAATTTAATACATTAAGAAAAATCGTTGAAGATATTTTTATTGCTTGTAATAAGTTTCAGTTATTACCAAATGAGTTTATTACACCTTCAGTCGCAATTAATGAAACCAGTAAATTCTTATCAGGTAAAAACCATAAAGGAGAGTTATTCACAGAAAAAGGGTATAAACACCTAGAAGAAACACATATTCCTAGTCAAGTTTCAATAATGCTTTGGAATATTTTAACAATTACCCAAGATGGATCTCACAGATCTACTATAGACCAACATGTAAAAACGTTGAACTCATCCTATTTAATACAAAGTGTTTTGTATCAGTTATTAGATGTTGTAGTTTGGTTTAAAATTCATGTGGATAGTAATCCAAAAACAGAGAATTGGACTAAAATTGAAAAACCTAAACAAGAATCAGAAAGCAATATAAAAAAGGGAATAGTCATAAATTTTAATGTTTATAAAGGTTTCGCATTTTTACAACCAGTAGATAGAACAGATAATATTTTTATCCCGCCACATCTTATAACAAATCATAGCTTAAAAGAACAAGATGTTATTATTGGTGAAATTGAAGAATACACAGACAACAGAACAAACGAACTAAAAAAACGAGTTAAAAAACTCATCAAATAATATATGAATCACGATCAACTAAAAAACTTAGAAGACAAACTCTGGGACTCTGCCAACGCAATGCGTGCACATGGAGGTTTAAAAGCATCAGATTATGCAGTACCCGTTTTAGGTTTAATCTTTTTAAAGTTTGCCGAAAATAAATACAGCCAACACGAAGCTAAAATCTTGGAGGAATACCAGAGAGATAAAGGCACACGTATGGAGCGCACCATACAAGAAGTGGCGCTGGCTACCTGTGGTTTTTATTTACCAGAAAATGCCAGATACGATTATTTACTAAACTTACCAGGAAACAAAAGAGCTGAAGCTTTGCGGGATGCCATGAAAGGTATTGAAAAATACCAAGATGCGAAGTTTCAAGATGTGTTGCCAACCGAAGCTTATTTTGATATTGAAAAAAAGAAAGACGATATTTTACCAGAACTTTTAAAATCATTTTCAGACATACCAAAAGAAGCATCTGGAGATATATTTGGTAAAATTTATGAGTACTTCTTAGGTAAATTCGCAATGAGCGAAGGACAAAAAGGAGGCGAGTTCTTTACACCAACTTCTGTAGTTCGTTTTATTGTTGAGGTGATTGAACCTTACAAAGGTAAAATTTACGATCCTGCCTGTGGTTCTGGTGGTATGTTTGTACAATCTGCCGATTTTATTGCACACGAAGGTCACGACTTAAACGATATTTATGTGTACGGACAAGAATACATGGGCGAAACCGTGCGCTTGGCAAAAATGAACTTACTCGTACACAATTTACGTGGCGAAATTACCGAAACCAATTCGTATGATAGCGATCCTTATGATGGACTTGGAAAGTTCGATTTTGTTATGGCGAATCCGCCATTTAATGTAAAATCTGTAAAAGAAAGTACCGTAAAATTAGACGAACGTTTTTACAAATACGGATTACCAAAAAACAAGGGTAAAAAAGATGATAAAATATCTGATGCCAATTATTTATGGATTTCACTCTTTGCAACCTCTTTAAATAAAAACGGACGTGCAGGTTTTGTAATGCCTAATTCTGCTTCTGATGCTCGAAACTCAGAATACGACATTCGTAAAAACATTGTAGATTCTGGTATTGTAGATTGCATGGTAAGTATGCCAACCAATATGTTTTTAACGGTGACTTTACCTGCAACCTTATGGTTTTTCGATAAGCAAAAAGTAAACACAGACCGTAAAGACAACATCTTATTTTTAGATGCGCGTAATGTGTATAACCAAATAGACAGAGCGCATAGAGAATGGACTACAGAAAACCAACAAAATTTAGCAGCTATTGTACGTTTGTATCGTGGTGAAACCAAGCGTTATTTAGAATTAATTGATAGCTACATAAAACAAGCGAATGAAGCTGAAAGTAGAGTTGCACCTACAAAAGAGGTTTTAGAGCTACAAATTGAAACGACTTTAAAAAGTTTAAAAGCATACATTAAAGAAACTAAAGGAGCTAAACGTACACCAACCAAAACAAAAGCATTAAAAGAATCTGATTTCTTTAATTTGGTTGAAAAGTTTACCAAGACTACACCAGAAATAAACGCTGTTGTTTTAGATAATTTAGTACATCCTATAGAAAATACACCTTTAGAAAACGAAGCACAATTAGAAGTAGCTAAGAATTTAGATTTTAATGTAGCGCAAAACAAGTTTGATGCTACAGCTTTAAAACAAGACGCCAACCAACTTTTAGAATTGTATAAAATAGCAGATAAAAACTTAAAGTTAAGTTCTGATAAATTTTGGAGTGCCCAAAACTTGGTTAAAGTTGATAAAAACCTAGAAGAAGCATTGCAGAATTATATTGAAGCTATAGAACAAGCTGCTTATTGGAGTTCTAATATAAACTGGATGCAAACTCGTTTCCCAGAAGCCAAATATGAAGATGTCGTTGGTTTATGTAAAATGGCAGATAAAACCGAATATATTGAAGAACAGGATTATTCCTTAAATGCTGGACGCTATGTGGGAGTAGTAGTTGATGGAGACAATATTACAAAAGAAGAATTTGAGGAAACAATGGGTGATAATATTGAAAAGCTAAAAGTGTTAGTTAAACAATCTAATTCTATTAATGATTCTATTTTTTCTAATTTATCAAACCTTATTTAATCATGGAATATGAATTAGGTGATTTAATTCACAATACAATTGATTATAGGGGGAAAACTCCGAAAAGATTTGATAGTGGGATACCTGTGTTATCTGCTGCTAATGTTAAAAAAGGAAAGATAAAAATTGATTCGAAGTTTATTTCAAAAGAATATTATGATAAATGGGCAACAAGAGGTTTTATTAAACCAGGAGATATTTTAATTACTACAGAAGCACCAGTTGGAGAAATAGCTAAAGTTCCAGGAGATCAAATTTATATGATTTCGCGTAGAGTTTTTGCTCTTCAAATAAATGAAAAGCTCGCTGACGAAACCTATGTTTATTATTTATTACTAACGGAAGGTGTTTTAAAGTATTTTGAGTCTATTTCTCATGGAGCAACTGCACCTAGAATTTATAAAGATGAAGTTTTAAAACTTAAAATTAATTTACCAGAATTACCAACCCAAAAAAAAATAGCATCAACCCTTTCCTCTTATGATGATTTAATAGAAAACAACAACCAACGCATTACGCTTTTAGAAGACATGGCAGCCGAAATATACAAAGAGTGGTTTGTACGTTTTCGTTTTCCTAATTACCAAAACACCAAATTTTTAGACAAAGATGGTAAGGAAGTAGCGCATGGAACTAAAGGCGCTATTCCCGAGGGTTGGAATGATGGAGAAATTCTTGATTTGGTTGAACTAAAAAAAGGAAAAATTATTACAAAATCTACTATTACAGAAGGAGATATACCTGTTGTTGCTGGTGGTTTAACTCCTGCATATTATCACAATAAAGCAAATACAAATTCTCCGACAATAACAATAAGTTCATCTGGAGCTAATGCGGGATTTGTGAATATGTACTACGAAGATATTTGGGTTTCTGATTGCTCGTACTTAGATTCTAAAATGACTAATTGGCTATTCTTTTTCTATTGCACTTTTAAAACAAGACAGAAAGAGGTTTTTCATTTACAAAGAGGTGCAGCGCAACCTCATGTATATTCGAAAGACATCCATAAATTAAAAATGAAATGTCCGCCAGAAGAAATACTTAATGATTTTGAAAAGTTGATTAAGCCATTTTTTCAAGAGATAGATACTCTTATTGCTAAAAACCAAATACTTCAAGAAACAAGAGATTTATTATTACCACGTTTAATAAGTGGTAAGTTGTCTGTGGAGAATTTGGAGGTAGAGGAAATGAATAGTTCTGCTGAGCTTAGTCGAAGTATGGCTGCGGAGCCTCAAGAAAAATATAGTAAGTAAATGCAAGACCAACTCGTTACACATATAGATAATACAGCTATAAAAGACCTAATAGAGTTAAGGCGTAAAGAATATTTGCAAGCGCCTTTGCGCATTGTAGAAGATTACAATAACGAGAATAAAAACATAGATGAATACAATGGAAGGCAACTACTAGAAATGATACAAAATGCCAATGACGAGAGTGATACGTTAAAGGCTAAAAAAGTATTTATTAAAGTAGATGAAAACAGCTTAATTATTGCCAATAATGGTAATCCGTTTTCTTTAGGTGGTGTAGAATCGTTAATGTATAGCGATTTAAGCCCTAAAACTATGGAAGAAAATAAAGTCGGTAAAAAAGGCTTAGGTTTTAGATCTATACTTAACTGGTCTAAAGAAATCTATATTGCTAGTTACGATTTGCATTTAAAATTTTCTGAACAACACGCTTCCAACTTTTTGAAAAGTGTTTTAGAAGAAAAACCAGAAATTAGAGAAACTTTAAAGCGTAAAACTAAAAAGAACATACCCATTTCCGTTTTAAGATGTCCGTTCTTAGAAACCGACAACTCTAAAAAGAAGTTTACAGACTATGATACAGTTATAGAGCTAACTTTAAAAGATGATGAAAGTATTTATGAGAGTATCATAACTCAGATAGAAAAAGATATAGTTCCAGAAGCATTAATTTTTCTTAATAAATTAGAAGAAATTGAAGTTCAAACACCAGAGTCTCATTTTCAATTTACTAAGAATATAGGACCAGAAGAAGGACAAATAACCATATCTAAAATGGATTTTTTAGATGACGATTATAACCAAGAATGGATATGGAATATTCTTGAAGATAAAGGGCATATTCAAGGTAAAGAAGATTCTAAAAACTACGAGCTAAAAATTGCATATAACCCAAATGAAGAAGTTAGTTTTCATAAGTTGTTTTCATATTTTAGAACCGAAGTAGATTTTCCTTATCCAGTAATAGCACACGGTTCATTTGAATTAAAATCTGACCGAAACCAATTATCTAGAGATAAAAATGATTTCAACATTCAGCTTGTTAAAAAGTTAGCAAAGCTATTAGTTGATTGCGCATTAAAACTAACAGAAAGTGACGTTAGTAATTATGATGCGCTTAAGTTATTAATACCTACTGGTAATCAACATTCATCTTTGTATGAAGACCCTTGGGATTTTGATGATTTAATTAAAGATCACATCAATGAAACTGCAATATTTCCAACAATTACCAATGAGTATATAACTTTAGAAGAAAATTTCAAGTTTTATGATGTTGTAATAGATCATTTAATACCAAACACATATTTATCGGATTTTAATACGCTTTTAAAATCATCACCTGACGATGTGATTATAAAATATCTAACTAAACAATATCCAGATTTAAGGTATTCTGAATCAGATTTTACTGAAAAGTTAAATAAGATTATAGAAGAAGGAAATTTTACCATTGATGAAAAAGTAGAATGGATAGATGTACTTAGTAGGAATACGAAGAGTTTTTATGACTCAGAAAAACCAACACTTCCAAATCTTCTAATTAATGAAGATGGTGATATTATTAAAACAGGTAAAGAGGAAATTATTTTACCACCAAAGGAAACAACGTATAAGTTACCAACCGAACTAGAGTTACAATTTATAGACAAAAGTTTTACTGAAAAACTAAAAGAACAAATAGATGGTGACATTCGTAATTTATCGACACGTTTAAGAATTTTTCAGGTAGACGAATATTCTATGACTGTTGTAGCTAGAAAAGTAATTTCTGCTTCACACAAAATATTAGATAATGCTAACGAGAAAAGTCTTGCTATTGTTAGCGGAATGCACACAGTATTATTTCATATTTATAATGGTTTGGACGAGGAAGATAAAAGATCCTTTTTTCCAAACTTACCATCACCTTTACTATATAGCTTAAATGGAGATTTAAAAGCTGCGAATAAACTTTATTTTGGTAAAGGTTATGATGCAGGCTATTTATGTAAGCATCTATTAAAATCTATTGAGGAAGATGTCTTTATTGGTTCTTTAGAAAAAAACGGACTAAATGATTTAATAGAGGAACATCAAATATCTAAATTAGAAAAATATTTAAAATGGATTGGCGTAGCAGATATGCCAAGACGTAAAATTATTGAAAACAATAGCATACCAGACAAACAAGAGTATGTTAATTACATTTTTGATAATTTAAGCTATCCTTACTCACTTCCAGATGATCCTAAGACATTTGAAACAAGAGAGGAGATAGGTAGAACGTCTGCTCACGAGATTAATGTTTTATGGTATGACTATTTTGATGAAATTATCGAGAACACTGCCATAGAATTCTTATTAGCTTGGTTTGTCAAAGACAGAGAAATTAATAACAGCATAGTAATTGATAATGACCATGACAAGGCCGAATTATGGTTTTTGTTTGATAGTGTTCGTAATCAGAGGTATTTAGAAGATAATGATGTTAGATCATATCTTTTATTTTTTTTAAAAAACACCAAGTTTATTCCTGTTGATGGAGGAAAAAGAGCAAAGCCAACAGAGTGTGTAGCTAATAGTGGTAATTTATCACCTCTAGTACATACACCTCAAATTAATTACGATGCAGATGTCTTTAACTATTACAATATTAAAGAGGATCAGATAGAACTGTTATTAAATAGATTAGGAGTTAAAGAAAGTTTTAAAGAACTATCTGTTCAAGTTATGTATCGCCTTTTAAGTGAGCATCATAAACACTTTAGTAAAAACAAAAGCTCTGCTTCGGTACTTTACAATGCTATAATAGATGCTACAATGAATTTACCCAAAGATTTTAGTTGGGATTTTGATGAGCGTAATGAATACATAGAAAATGGAGTTGTGTTAAGTATCGTTAGTGGTAAAAATGAATATGTTCCCATAAACGAAGCAACTTATGTTTTAAATCCAAATCACAGTCAAGATTTATTAGCAAAATTAAAGGTTTCTAAAATTAGACAAAGAGTTGGTAATACCAGGATTAAAGAGTTGTTTGGTGTACAGCCAATGGATCACATTGAATTTAAGGTTAAAAAACCATCGTTAAATGAAAGATTAAACGATGAGTTTCAGCAAGAATTCACTCAATTAAAACCGTTGTTGTTTGTTTATAGACAGCAAAAGAACCTAACGGAAACTCAGAAAAAAAGAGAGTTAGGTAGTCTTAAAGAATTAAAAATAAAAATTTGTTTTAATGCAGAAGTAAAGTTTGATATTAATGCTAAAACCCAGCAGTTAAAATTAAAAAACAACGAATATGTTTACGAAAAAGAAACACAAACATATTACGTTCAGGTAAATGATAATATTACATCTTATAAAGATTTAAAACAGGAATATCGTTTTACTGAAACATTATCAGATATTATTTGTGGTGCTTTAACAGTAACAGAAAATCGTAAAGATTTTATGTTGATTATTGGGCAAGACCAATCAAGGTGGAAAGAAATTATGACAAGAGAGTTTCCTGATTTTTCAGAGATTGAAATGGAGGTTATGAAAAACTTTGAAGGCGCATTAACTTCAAAACAATTATTTTGGAGAACAATACTCAAATGTTTTAAATCTGAATTCTCTAATGCAGATTTAATAGATGAAAAACAAATTTACAAATACTTCAATAACAAGATTTCTTGGGATGATTTCTTTGATGTTTACAGAGGTTTAAACTATTATGAGCTATCAACGAATGCTAATTATAAGTTTACTCAGAGGTTATTTAATAAATTAAATATTGATATTAAGAGCTTTAATAAATACTCAAAAAATAATTTGAATTTTCAAGATTATTACTTGAATTTATTTCAAGGTATTCATAGTTCATTTTCTAAAAAATATAAATCTATATTATTTTTAAAAGGTTACTCGGATAGTTTTATAGACGAAATAGAAGCTTTTGATACTTTTGATTTTGAGGTAGTTGAAATTCCTAACGAATTAAATCTAGATTTAAATAAACTGTATCAAAAAGAGTTAATCGAATATAATGCATTGTCCCTTTTTGATGTCAAAGAAGCAGATGTAATTGATGTTGAAAAAGAATATAAGAGTTGTCTTAAAACTTTCAAAAAACAACTTCAAGACGAGAATATTTTTGACCGTGAATTGTTATTGTCGTTACAATATGATAATGAATTTAAAAACAATATTTATTTTTCAAAATATCAAAAGCTACTAGAAATCTATAAGGCACGCTATTTAAACGAAGATACAAAAAGAAGAACAGTATCATTATCTTCTACTAGTGAAGAAATTGACATTGAAGATGATGAAAATCTAATGGTGCAAATATTAGCTAATATTGAAAAGATTGACTTAGAAATAGAGTTCCATACACCAGAACGAGTCGAAGTAAATCAAAGTAAAGGAAAAGGGAGAAGTTCAGGGCAATCAACAAATAATTTACCGTCTACAGGAATACCAAAATCAGACATTGGTTTTATTGGTGAAAAGTATGCTTTTGAATTGTTGAAAAAAACATACGATGAAGTTATTTGGAAATCAGAATATGCAATACGTGCTGGTTTTTCAGGAGGTAAAGATGGTTTTGGTTACGATTTCGAATGTATAAAGGACAATGAAACAAGGTATATTGAAGTAAAAGCTTCGACAACCTCAAATAACATGTTTCATATAAGTAAAAACGAAGTTAAAATTGGACACGCTAATACTGGTACATACGATGTTTTATTAATTTCTAATTTGTTATCAGATAATATCAAAGCACAGTATTTAAAAAATATTTTTGAATATCAAGAGAATGATACCTTTTTTGAAAATAATAGTTTTTTAGTAGAAACAGATGGTTACAAAATAAAGTTTAAATAAATGGCATTTATAAACGAATCACATATAGAAGAAGCGGATATTCAATTTTTTGAATTGATATTAGGTTACAAGCATAAAGATGCTTGGGAGAAGCAACTTATTGGTAGAGACAGCTTAAAAGATGTTGTTTTAAAAGACGATTTAAGAATAGCTTTAATAAGATTGAATCCAAACTTACCAAAACAATGTATTGAATTTGCAATTGATGAATTATCAAAAAGTCGAGCAAGTTTAACACCTGTTTTAGCAAATAAAGAAGTTTATAACATAATTAAAAATGGTGTTCCAGTTTCCTATCAAAATAAAGAAGGAAGAGAAGAAAATGGTTATGTAAAGGTTTTGGATTTTGAAGATGAAGAAAATAACGATTTCTTAGTTGTTTCGCAATTAAGTATAGAATACCTACAGACAAGCAACATTACAAGGAGACCAGATTTACTTTTATACGTTAATGGTTTGCCTTTAGTAATGATTGAGCTTAAAAATGCAACCGAAAAAGTTAAAGGAGGTTACGATAATAACTTAAGACGTTACAAACGAGATATTCCACAGTTGTTTTGGTATAATATGTTTGTGTGTATATCTAATGGTATTCAAACACGAGTTGGTTCGTTTAATGCACCTTGGGAGCATTTCTTTTCTTGGGTAAAATTAGAAGATACAGCAATTTCTAACAGTCAATTAACTAGATTAGAGGTTGAAGCAGAAAGTAAAGCAGCAAACAAACGATTGAGTTTAAAATTGTTTGGAGAAGGATTATGTACTAAAAGTAATCTTTTAGATTATTTTGAAAATTTTGTTTTGTATCATAAAAATAAAGTCAAAATTATTGCAAAAAACCACCAATATTTAGGCGTCAATAATGCAATAGAATCATTACTTCATAAAGAGGATAATAAAGGGAAATTAGGTGTCTTTTGGCATACACAAGGCTCAGGGAAATCGTATTCCATGATTTTCTTTTCTCAAAAGATAGAGCGTAAAGTACCAGGTAATTGGTCGTTTTTAATAGTTACGGATAGAACAGATTTAGATAGTCAGATTTATCGAAATTTTCAGGAGACAGAAGTTGTTTTGGAAACCAAAGAACAAAAAGAAAACTATTACAGACCTAGTAGTAGAAATAAGCTAAGAGAATATTTAGAATCTAACAGATCTTATGTCTTTAGTTTAATACATAAGTTTGGTATAGAAAAAGGGAAAACCTATCCAAAGCTTACAGATCGTGACAATTGGATTGTAATTGTAGATGAAGCACATAGATCTCAATATAAAGGCTATGGGGAAAATATGCGTATTGCATTACCAAATGCACAATATATAGCCTTTACTGGAACACCATTATTAAGAAGTGAGTTAACAAAAGATTGGTTTGGTCCTTACGTATCAGAATACAACTTTGCGCAAAGTATAGAAGATGGTGCTACAGTACCTTTATACTATAAAAAATCGGTTCCAAGAGTAGAACAGATTAATGAAGATTTGGTTGGACAAGCTGCCGAAATTTTAGAAAACGAGAACTTAACAGAGGAGCAGAAGAAGAAACTAGATAGAGAGTATTCTACCTTATTGCAAGTAGTACGTCGCGAAGATCGTTTACAGGAAATAGCAAAACATATTGTACAACATTACCCGTACCGTTTAGATGTGCTTAATGATGACAAACAACGCAAACCCATGAAAGCAATGGTGGTTTGTATAGATAAATTTACTGCTGTAAGAATGTTCGAATTTGTGCAATTGGCACAAAAAGAAGAGATAAAAGATTTACGAAAGAAAATTGCTAGAGAAAAAGATTCTGAAATAAAAGAACGCTATAAACAAGCGATAACCTTTATGGAAGAAACCAAGATGTCTGCGGTAGTTAGTCAGGAAGGATCAGATAAAGAGGAAAAAGAAGTATTCGAGAAAGAAGGACTTAATATTACACCACACAGAAAGTTAATGGATCATCCGGATGAAGATGGTCGTAATATTGAAGATTATTTTAAAGACCCTAATAGTCAATATCGTATTGTATTTGTAACCGCAATGTGGTTAACAGGTTTTGATGCACCTGCAGTATCTACGTTGTACTTAGATAAGCCATTACAAAATCATACATTAATGCAGACCATTGCCCGAGCTAATCGTGTTTTTGAAGGAAAAAAGAATGGTTTGGTTGTGGATTATTTTGGTGTTTTTAGAAACCTAAAAAAAGCCTTAGCAGATTATGCTGAAGGAACTAAAGGGAAGAGTGTAGCTGATGATGGTGATGAGTTTCCTGTAAAAGAATTTGAAGATTTATTGGCACTTTTAGATCAAGCAGTTGTTGAGACTAAAATGTATTGCAAAGGTTTAGGAGCAGATATAGATGCTATTTTAAACTTAGGGGAAAGAGGTTTTAAAGAAGTGGAACTGTTTCAAGAATATGCAAACATAATACTTGAAAAGGATGAGTATAAAAAGCAATTAAGCTTATTTGTAAACACAATAGTTAGTTTGTACGATTCCGCAAAACCAGAAATTTATGGTTTTCCTAAAATTAAAAAAGCTAGGGATGTATTTGAGTATTTACGTAAAGTTGTTGACAGACATGTAGATCAAGATGAAGCCATTGAAAGAGCTAAAAAGAACTTAAATACTTTGTTAGATACTAGCGTAGTAGGGAAAGGGGATTTACAAGATCAAACGCATGATTATATCATTGATAACTCCAAACAAATAGATTTAAGTAAACTTGATTTTAACAAGCTAAGAGCAGAGTTTCCTGAAAAGAAACACAAGAATATTGAGTTTGCTGATTTGCGAGAATTGATGGAAGTTAAGCTAAAACAAATGTTGGCTCAAAATAAAACTAGAGGTTCGTTTTTAGAACGTTTTGAAAAAATTATAGAAGACTATAATTCGGGAAGCTTATCTATAGAAGAAGCCTATGAGGATTTAATGAAGCAAGCCGAAAATATGTCAGAAGAACAAGAGCGTGCTGCAAAAAGCGGAATGACAGAAGAGCAACAAGAACTTTTTGATTTGTTAAAGAAAGAGAAGTTATCAAAAGAGGAGGAAAAAAAGGTTAAACTAGCTGCTACTGAATTGTTGACAATTATGTTTGATGCAAATAATAAAATTTTAATTCAAGAATGGCACAAAGAAAAAGCTACTCAAGAAATGGTAAAAAATGAAATTCGTAAAATATTAGGAGGAAGTTTGCCTGAGAAGCCATACGGAAGAGAAGAGTTTGGTGAAAAAGTGGACCTTACTTTTCAGCATTTTTATGAATTAGCAGAGCTAGGAAGGGGGTTTGCTGCTTAAAATCGTATAATTAATTAATAAAATATTACCCATGCAGTTACACTGCATATAAGCAAAATATATTTGCAGAGTTCTTTGAAAAACCTAAACAAAAGTATTGATCGCGTATGCTGGTTTAATTAGTAATAATTAAACAACGATCGGCATATATTCTAATCGTGTATTCGATTAGAATAAGAATGTTAATTATTAATTAGTCCACAATGTTTAAAACACAAAAAATGGTTTAATTTTTAAATAGATAGCATTATATTATTTATATATTATTTAGTTCTATTATTATTATTATTATTATTATTATTTAGATCTATTTATATTAAGTTTAAAATCATACAAAAAGAATAGACGTTTAGGTTTTTCTAGAATTTTATAACTATGAAACTAGAAAAACAACATACAGAGCAGATAATAAAGCAATTTAAAGCCTTAAGGACTAAGGATGATTTGGTGGTATTAATCAATAAAGTTAATTTAATCTTATATGGAGATAAGTTTATATCCTTAACTGTTAAGGGACTTAATTATTATGCTAATCCAGAATATAGTGATAAAAGATATTCGAGTTTTTCTATCAAAAAGAAAAGTGGAGGAGAGCGCATTATAAATGCACCTGTAAATGGATTAAAGCATATTTTAAGGCCTTTAAATATTATTTTAAACAGTATTGCCATGCCTCATGCTAAAGCTACAGGTTTTGTGCTAGGTAAGTCTATAGTAGACAATGCTCAAGCGCATGTTGGATACAACTATGTTTATAATATTGATTTAAAGGATTTTTTCCATTCTTTTGATAGAAATAGAGTAAAGTTAGGGTTTATCTGTGCCCCTTTTAATTTAAACGGTCTTCTAGAACCTATAGCTTTTTTATTAGCATCATTATGTACACATCCTTTTGAAATTGATGGGGTTATTAATACGGTTTTACCTCAAGGAGCGCCAACGTCTCCAACAATTACTAATATACTTTGTGTAAAGCTAGATAGACGATTAAATGGTTTAGCAAAACGTTTTAAAGCTAATTATACCCGGTATGCTGATGATATCACATTTTCATGTAATGTAAATATTTTTAAAAATGATGAGTTTTTAAAAGAGCTGAATAGGATTATCGCAGAAGATCAAAACTTAATTTTAAACGATAAAAAAACGCGTTTACAGCAAACAGGAAATCGTCAAGCGGTAACTGGTTTAACAGTAAATACTAAAGTTAATGTTAACTCTAAATACATTAAGCAATTACGTATGTGGTTGTATTATTGGGAAAAATACGGTTTTAATAAAGCAGAATCCATTTTTCTAAGAGACTACGCTGTTGAGAAAGGACAATTGAAAAAAGGCAAACCTAATTTTAAAAGTGTTTTAGGAGGGAAGTTGGAATATTTAAAAATGGTAAAAGGTTTTAATGATAGCACCTATTTAAAGTTGAATACTCGTTTTACTAAACTATCTAAAACGGAAAGCAAATTGGAGCAAACTCTGAAAGCATGGGAGAATAATGGCATAGAAAAGGCTATGGAGATTTATAAATTAGCAAAAATCAATTAGTTTTTTAATTATGAATAAATTTAAATTTATAAAGCAATTACTAGATAATGAAAAGTTTAATACTTCTCAAAAGGATAGGGTTTTAAGGTTGGTTTCTAGGGAATTGGGGAGTTCTTCAAAACGTGATGATCAGGTTTTAAGTGATATAATAAATATTAAAAAGAAAATAGGGTTTGATGATGTAAGGAGTGAGGGTGAAAAACCTATAAATGTTTTTGAGCTTTTAGATGAAGAGAAAAAAGAAAAAATAGACAATAAAAAATCGATTTCACCTGATCTTACATGGCCAGAAGCATTTAAACAAAATACTTTGGGTGAGTATATGGTTGATATGAGGGAGACTCAAAAACGTAAGAGCTTTGCAGAACAATATAAGAAAGCTAAGATCAATATAACAAAGGATAATATATCCTTAGAGTTCCCAAAATTGAATAATGCGCCTTCTTTAGTAAAATTGATGAATCAATTTTCAGATAATTCTAAAGCATTGAAATATACTACCCATAGTTGGGAGTATGGGAAATTTCAAAGTTTTGAAGAATTTACAATTAAGATTAAAGAAGAATGGAATGAAATTAGTAAGGAATTAACAATGCTTAATCCAAGGTTATCTGCAAAAATTTCTAATTTTTTATTTAACAATAAGCTAGGAGAAAAAAAAGACGAAAAATATTATCATGTTTGGGGGGAAAAAAGATTAAAATTTGGCTGGGCTTCTAAATCTTTAGAATTATATATGAAGAATTCTGAAAACGATCCATTCAGTTTTACCATTCCTGAAAATATAAAATCTTTAGACACTAAGCATAATTTATTGTTGTTTGATCAATATGTGTCCGAGTTTAAAAATGAGATTGAAATAAGAGAAGATAATTCTGCTTTAGTAAATCTGATTAATTTTTTATGGACAAGTGAGTTAGGTTATGATTTTAACCTTATTCAACAAGATACTGAGGGTGTTTCTTTCTTTACGGATGTTCCATATTTAAAATCTGTTATTAAAATTGTTTTTGGTAGTTTTAAGAAACGTCCTCAGTTTCCTAATATTATTTGTCGTATTGAAGAAAATTTTGAAGAGAATTATGTCGAATTGAGTATTACACAGTTAGAATCTAAATGTACAAGAAGTATAAATGATCCAAAGATATTAAAACCAAAAGGAGGGGATCTATCAACTATTATCGAAAACTTGAAAAATCTAGCAGATTTCTCTGTTATAGGAGAGTTTAAAGATGAACAAGTTTATAGAGTTAATTATCTTACCAGTAATCGTGAATTTAAACACTTAGATAAAAAGGGCGAGAATTATTTATGTCATGGTTTTACGTACTTATTAAAATTTTATTTATGAAAAAAGTAATATTAATAGAAGACAGACCAAATAGACAAATAGATTTCACAAAAAAGTTGAATAAAGATCTAAACAAAATTTCGATTTTAGAGAATGTTTGTGGATTCGAAAAATTTAATACGTACAAAAAAATATTGAGTTCAAGTAACTTGAATCAACTGGACGACTTTCAAGTTATAATTGTTCATAGATCTGCATTATCGGCAAATGAACGTTTAAGGCTAGTTGATTTTGCTAAAAAAAATTCTAAAACATTGGTTTTGTTTTCAGGAGGTATTTCTTCTGTTACTTTGCAAAATATTGGAAATGGGGTTTTATTAACAATCAACTCAAAAGACTTGTATAGCAACTCATTCATTAATTATCTAGAAAATGATGATTTAAATATTTTACTGTTAGCTTTTGGCGAAAACTGGAAAATTAATTTGGAAGTAAGTTTATTGGATAAATTAATTTTTTATATTATCGATTATACTCCTAGACCTTTATCAATAATACTTGCTGAATTAAAAGTTCCTGAATGGATTAAAGAAAATTATTTTAAAAATTTTGATGGAATAATTCAGTTAAATGAATTACAACAATTAAAAGAAGATATTCAAAATAACTTATTAAAGTCAATATAAAAATGGATAATATTTTATTTAGAAATAGTCTGATTAAAGAAATAAAAAACTTTAACACTTCAAGTTTTTTTAAATTACATGAAGTGCCTAATAATGGTTATGTAAAAGATATTGATACTCGAATTCATGAAACTCTTGAAGGATTAAACAATGTTGAAGTAAATTCGATTACAATTCCAATTAGTATTACTGAAAATTTTTTAGAATTTTCAGGTTTAAGGTTAGCCCATCATATAAGGTTATCCCCAAATCTGTCTTTTCGTAAAACACCTATTATAATTATGGGTTCTCTAAATGAGAAACAACTACTAAAACTTTCTTCTCTTGCTAATATATTATTAACACCTAATGTTTTTTATGTAAACCTTTCAAAATATGCTTTTGATACTATAGAAAAATCTGTAAAAAAATTAGAACTTTCTGATGGTTTATCTTTTGATTTTAATAAGTATTTAGATAAAGTAACTATAAATCCTCCAGAAAATTATCAATCACATCATAGTATTGATAACGAACTATGCTTATTACGTTGGTCAGAATTTTTGGGGATTTCAGAGCAAATATCAGAGGTGAAGAATAATTTACAGTCTAATCTTTATTTTAAATATGTAAATATAATCAATCCAATAAAGGTTGTTCAAAAAGGTAATCCCTACTTTTTTTCGGACAATGCTAAAATATTACTTATTGATGATCAATTTGACAAAGGGTGGGAGCCTTTTTACAAAGCTTTTTTTGAACTGAGTAAACATCAAATAAAACTCGAAACATTGGATATTGATTTCCAAATGATGAATAGTTATGATATTATTGAAAATGCCAAAAGAAAAATTAGAAATTTTGACCCAGATATAGTTTTACTTGATTTGAGATTATCGGATTCAGATTTATATAATGATCCAGAAAATTTAACAGGAAATAAAATTTTAAAGGATATAAAATTATTTAATAAAGGGGTTCAAGTAATAATTATTACAGCTTCTAACAAAGTTTGGAATTATGAAGTAAGTTTAGATTTCGGTTGTAACGGTTTCATTGTCAAAAACTCAAAGAATAATGTTTCAGAGGATATAAAGAATTTAAAGTTAAAAATTAATTTATGTATAAATAGAGCTAGTTATCTCAAACAGGCTTTTAAATCCTTAAATAATTCATTTGCTTTTATTGACGAAGCTATTAAAAATGAAGTTATAGAAAAGCCTTTTGGAAATGAGTTGATTAAATATATGGAAATCGCGCTTGTAATGTTTGAGCGAGCTAAAACTAAAGACAGTTTTGCCTATTCTTATTTATCTCTTTTCAAGTGCTTAGAATTAATAGTAGGTAATCTTGTTTATGAGGAGAGAAATAATTGGTTTATTAAAGAGGGTGAAGAATTGAAACAATTATTTTGGGATAAGAATTTAAAAAAGTATTTATTTAATAACGTTACTGAATTTAGAAATAATACACCTTCTACTTTTGAGAAATCTGCTGGTTTGTGTAAACAGTTATGGTCTTATGACAATGAAGATATTAGGCAAATTTATTTTTCTATAGATAGGAGGAATAAGTTTATTCATCCTCCTAATGAGAAACTCAATAGTTTTGTACAATCAAATTTGAATAAAATTTTTATTAAAGAAGGTTTTATGCTCTTATTAAATCAAATAGAGGAAATGATAAGTAATTTTAATCTAGATTAAAAATTTCAAAACACCCATGCAAACACTATGCACACCTCCACATTACATTTGTATCAAATAAGAAACCAAAAAATATGAACAATCATTTTCAACATATAAATATTAACCAAGATCAGCAGCAAGCTATTGATAAAATAAATGGTTTTTTAAAAAGTGATGATAATATTTTTATTCTTCAAGGGTATGCTGGTACAGGAAAAACTACTTTAATAAAAGGGATTCTTAATTTTTTAGAGAAAACTAATAAGCAGTTTAATGTAATGGCTCCAACAGGTAGAGCTGCTAAAGTATTAAGAGATAAAACTGGTTATGGTAAAACTGTTCATAGTAGTGTTTATAAATTAGAAGAATTAAAATCAATTAATTCTGATTCAAAAGAATTAGCAGAGCATGATATAAAATATCTATTTCCTATCGATTTAGATAATAATGTAGAAAGGGTTTTAATTGTAGATGAAGCTTCTATGATATCTAGTAGAGAATCTAAAAACGAACTTTTTGATTTTGGAACAAATATTCTTTTAAATGACTTGTTGTCGCATACATTTCAAACAAATAAAAACAACAAAATTATTTTTGTTGGTGATCCTGCTCAATTACCTCCAGTGGGTGATAATCAATCCAAGGCATTAGAATTATCCTTTTTTAAAGGATTAGGCTATTCTTGTGCAGATGCTCAATTAACGCAAGTTATGAGACAAGATGATAATTTAATTTTAGAAAACGCAAATACAATTAGAGGGTTATTAAAAGAATCATCTAGAAATGCAATTGAATTAAATTATGATGATAGCAGCTTTGTTAAATTAGATACATATGATATTGTAAATAAGTATACACAATTATATCCAAATCCTCAAATTGGTGATGGTGTTATAATATCTTTTTCAAACGCACAATGCTACCAGTATAATTTAGCAATTAGAGAACAATTATATCCTCAAAACAAAGATATTGTTGCAGGAGATATAATAATGATTAATAACAATAATCAATATACTTACAAAACACAATTGTTTAACGGTGATTTGGCAAAGGTGGTATACGTTTCAAACCAGGTTGTAGAACAATCTGCTCCTGTATATGTTGAAAAAAACGGAAAACGAACTCAAGAAATAATTAAACTTAAATTTAGAAAAATTGAGTTTAGAGTGCCGCATTTTGATGAAGAAATATGCTGTTTTATTATTGATGATTTATTAAATAGTATCGACCGAGACTTAACATTGGATACGACTAGAATGTTGTATATAAATTTTGTAATGCGTTTTAATAACGAACAAGAGAAAAGAAAACAATTAGGTCTAGAAAAATTCAAAGTAGGCTCTAAAGAGTTTAAAGACAAATTAGTAAAAGATCCTTTCTATAATGCTTTAAAAGTTAAATATGGTTATGCTATAACTTGCCACAAGTCACAAGGTGGCGAATGGGATAAAGTATTTGTTGATTATACTGGAAGAACAGGTTTGTCTGATGATGTTTTAAAATGGAGCTATACTGCTACCACAAGGGGTGTAAATACTGTGTTTGCCGTCAATCCGCCACATTTAACAACCTTCAGTAGGTTAAAGGTTTTAAATATTATTAATGTTGGTCAAATACCCAATAATGCTCTTTATTTAAACAATGTTAATTGCTCGCCTTATCATAAAAATTATCAGCATAAAGCCAAAAGCTTAAAATTTTGGGAAGTAAAAGACGCATTAGAATCAACTGATTTTAATATAATAAATATTGAAACCAATAATTGGTTAGAAAAATATACTGTTACAAATTTTTCAAATAAAGAATATATTTTAGAAGCGAGTCATCGAGGTTCAGGTCATTTTATAGATCAATTTGACGTTAGAAATAAAACAGGGATTGAAGAGGAACAAATACTAGAAACTATTTTTAATCAAAATTACTCAACAGATTTAAGTTTAGATTATACACCAAGTGCTAAGTTTTTAGAATCATTATACTTTGTAATGAGAAGCTATTGTCAGGCATTAAATATATCAATTACAAATATTGATGAACAAGTTGAAAAGTATTTTGTACAATATTTTTTAGTTACAGATAGTATAAGTGCTAGCATTCAGTTTTATTTTAAGAATAACGAAAGTTTTTCTAAAGTTATGCCTAGAACTTACAGATGTGACGATGATGTAAAATTGAAATTATTAATCCATAAATTAGAACAGTATGCCAGCTAAAGATATTAAAGAACTGAGAGAATCAGGGAAATTGGAAGAAGCTTTAATTATGGCTAAAAACGAATTTGATGTAGCGCCTGATAATATTTGGACAAAGAGAAATTTAGCTTGGGTATATTATTCTCTTTTAAAAAAACATCAAGGGAATCAAGATGATTTTTTGAGTGTCCTAATTAAGATAATAGAACTAAAATTACCAGAAAATGAAAACATGTTTTATGAGCAGTTATGTTGGGCAGTTGGTATGCATAATTTTAAAATATCAAAAGATGAAGAAGTAGCTATGAATAAATTCTCAGCTATTAAATCTGTTTTTTATCAGGTTAGAAGTTTAAGTTTTGTGTCCTCTAAAGGTTACAGTTTTCTTTTAAAATCGTTTCATAATGAATTTAAAGGTATTAAGAATTCCTCAGGATTTAATACTGATAATTTTATAAATTTTTCTGAAAGTTATAGAGAATTAATATTATGGAGTGGATTTAATAGTTTCGGTGAAGAAGATTTTTTGCCAAATGAAGTTAACGGTCGAAAAATAATTTCATTTGTGGAACAAATCATAATTGCTTATTCCAAAGTTTTGTTGGAAGGAGAGCCTCTGAAAACTGATGAGCCTAATGAAAACTTGTTATATTTGAGTAAAAGAAGTATAAATGCAAGTCAGGTTGATTCTTTTTTATTCTTTTTGAATAAGATAATCAATTTACATCCAGAGTATCAATATACACTATACTATAAATCTAAATTATTATTGGCTCTTAATAGATTAGAGGAGGCTAAAAACTCTTTAATTCCTTTTGTAAAACAGAAGAAAAATGATTTTTGGGTTTGGGAATTATTATCAGAAGCTTTTCCGGAAGATGTGGACTTACAAATAGGCTGTTTGTGTAAAGGGTTGACTTTAAATGCAAAAGAGTCTTTTTTAGTTAAAGTGCATGAGAAATTAGCTAATCTTTTAATACAGAAAGAGTTGTTTTTAGAGGCTTCTATTGAAATACTGAATACTTGTTTAATTAGAAAGAAGAATAATTGGAAAATCACTAATGATTTGACTAATTTAATGAATCAAGGATGGTACAATAAAGAGGTAGTAAAAAATGGTAATACCGATTTTTATTTAAAACACTCCAAATTAGCAGAAGAGCTACTATATAATAATCATGAAGAGATTGTAATCGTAGTTGAGCATATAAATGATAGTAAAAAAGTAGTCAATTTTATTAAAAACAAACAGGTTTTTGGCTTTTTTAGTTACAAACATTTAAATATAAACCCTGAAGTTGGTTCTGTTTTTAAAGTAAGATTAAACCAAATAGGTGAAGAAGGGTTTTTTAAAGTTTTGACTATTAAGTTATGTTCTCAATCCGTTTCTGAATCTGTCAGTTCTGTTTCTGGAAATTTAAGAATATTAGAAAACAAAAATTTTGGGTTTATTCAGGATGTTTTTATAACTCCTGATTTGATTGATAATAACCATTTAAAAAATGGTGATATTGTTAATGCTAAAACAATATTGTCTTTCAATAAAAAGCGAAATGAATGGGGTTGGAAAGCATTTAAGGTAGCTAAAGATTAAATGGAGTTTGAATCTATTAAAAAAATGAAGTAAATATTATATAAAATAACTCCTGTTTGTAATTAAACCTATCTATGCATTACCACTGCATAGTTAGATGTTAAGTTTGCTTTAATTAAATAATAAACTAAACAATATGAAAAATTTAAATGATTTAATTATTCAAAAAGCGAGACCATTACCTGTTATAATATTGGCAGATACTAGTGGTAGTATGGCAAGTGATAATAGAATAGGTGTTTTAAATAATGCTATTAGAGAAATGATAGACTCATTAAAAGATGAAAATACGCTAAGGGCTGAAATATATTTTTCTGTTATCACTTTTGGTGGATCTGTAAAATCTCATTTAGGCTTTACAAAAGCAAATGAAATAAATTGGACAAATCTAACAGCTGGAGGTGGCACCCCAATGGGAGGAGCATTTACTGAAACAAAAATATTTTTAGAGGACAAAAACTTAATACCAAGCAGGTCTTATGCTCCTACGTTAGTATTGCTTTCAGACGGCCAGCCTACAGATAATTGGTCTGAAGCACTGAAACAACTGATTTCATCTCCAAGAGCTTCTAAAGCTTTAAGAATAGCAATGTCAATTGGCGCAGGACAAGATGGTACGAATGTCTTAAAACAATTCCTAGGGGATTCTGAACTAGATGTTTTTCAAGCGGTCCAAGCAAGAGATATTAAAAAATTCTTCCGTTTTGTAACCATGAGTGTTTCTCAAAGAGCGAAAAGCGTAAACCCTGATCAACCCATTAGTTTAACTTTTGATGATTCTGACGATAACCTTGATGATTTTGAATTTTAATCGATGAATTTTAATTCCGCAATTATTAAAGGTCCTGAAAAGAAAGTACTCCAAGATGCATTTGGTATTATAAATCAAAAGCAATTTAGTCTTTTAGTGGTTGCTGATGGACTTGGTTCTGCAGAACATAGTGGTTTTGGAGCTAAAAAAGCAATAGATGCTGTTCAGAAAGCGGTATCAGAATGGCAAAAATTAGAAAAGAAAGACATTAAGGTTTTAATACAATTAGTCCAATTTTATTGGAATCTTTTAATTGGTGACTCGGATTTTGAAAAAAAAGAATGTGCTACTACTTGCCTATTTGCTTATATAGATAAGTTAAGTAATACAATTATATTAAGCCAACTTGGAGATGGCTTAGTAATGTGTAAAACAAAAAAAGAAACTATTTTATTAAAATCTGCAGAAGAATATAATTTCACAAAGTCTTTAGGAAGTTCAAAATCTTATAAGGATTGGAATATCAAACATACCGATTTTGATAGCGATGGTTTTAATTTATTACTGACAACGGATGGTATTTCGGAAGATTTGGTAGAAAGTAAAGAAGATCAGTTTATGGAGGGATTGATCGAGAAAATGAAAAGTACTAAAAGAAACAAAAGAAATGGTTATTTACATCAGTTACTAAAGAATTGGCCTACAAAGTATCATACAGACGATAAAACAATTTGCATTGCATGGGAAAAGAAAAAGTAATAATAGGTTTCAGTTCTGGAGCTAATTACATAATAGAAAAAGAAATTGGGTCAGGTGGTCAAGGAAAAGTGTTTTCGGTTAAAGGAGGGAAATATGCTTTTAAGTTAATTGGAAAAAAAACTAGCTCTAAATCCCAACGACTTAAAAGGAAAATATCCTATTTAAAAACGAGACCATTAGAAGATTTACCTATTTCATTACCCATAGAGCAAATTGAAGGGAATGGATTAGGGTATATTATGGAATTGGCAACAGATATGATTTCTTTAGAGGAGTTTATTAAACCAAACCCGGAAATAGATTTTACATTATGGTGGCAAGAAACAGGAGGCTTAAAAAAGCGAATTAGTGTTTTAGAAAAGATAGCAAAAACATTGTCAGATTTACATTCAAGAGGGTTTGTTTATGGCGATTTTTCGTTGAGTAATATTTTTGTGTCTGAAGATAAAGACTACTCTGAAATATTTTTTATTGATGCAGATAATATTACGCATGAATCTAGAGTAGGTACCGCTGTTTATACTCCTGGTTATGCAGCTCCAGAAATCATTAAAACAGATGATCATCAGCCAAAAAGTGGATATGATACCTATACGGATAATTATTCTTTTGCCATAATAGCCTATCAATTACTGACTTTAAACCATCCGTTTATTGGGGATTATGTAAATGAAGGAGAACCGGAACTAGAGGAAAAAGCTTATTTAGGAATGATTCCTTGGGTAAATCACACTAAAGATGATATTAATGTTGCTAGCAGTGGTATTCCTACTTCTCTTACCATATCAAAGAAAATGATGGATGCATTTCAGCAAACTTTTGAGAAAGGAATCAATCAGAAGTTTAAAAGAACAAGTGCTTTTAAATGGCAAGAAATTCTATTTGGAGCTCTGGATGCTATTATTGAGTGTAATAAATCGTGTAAACAGAATTTCTTTTTTTCTAAAGAAATCACCTGTCCATTTTGTGAAGAGCAATTAAATTTTGTGGGGATTGCACGTATTCATCATTTAATACGAGGTTTGAAGGATGAAATTAAAAAGAGTTTTTCAGTAGAGCTTAAAGATATTGAAAACATTGGAAGGGTATTAACTACAAAAATAATGACTCCTAACAAGTATTTAGTTTTTTATGAAAGTGACTTCCTATTAAATTCATCAAATAATGAGTTGTTTAAAATTAAGATTCAGGAAGATTCTATTTTTATAAAAGGAATGGATTTAAAGCGTGTGTCAATAGTTTCAAATAAGAAATATAAAAAGGATGTTGATATCTCTAACGAAATAAAAGTAACACAAACAGAAGATTTTACATTGTTTTATAATGATGTGAATAAATATCAAAGAATCTTAAAACTAAAAAAATACGCTTTATGAGAATACAGGATATATTCAAAGGCAAAAAGGAGGAGATTAATTTAAGATTGAAACCATCTATTAAAAGTGAATCATTTACAAAAAACAATAATCTGTCTGTAAAAATTAAGTATTCGCAGAATACATATTGGCTTTTTTTAAATGAAGATCGCTTTGAAGTGGAAGGATTAACTTCAAAAGATAATAAGGAATTAGAAAGAATAGCTAGTAGCAATAGTCTTAATTTATTGATTACTTCACAAGGAACGAAAGCGGAAATAAAATCTAAATTACTTACAGATACTATAAACTTGCCAGATGGTATCGAAATAGGGCTTACAGATATAATTATTGATGATATCAATAAAAGACACTCAAAAAAAAGGAAAGGAAAAAAACATACAGATTGGTTAACTAATGAATTAATTATTGAAGATGGTGATGAGAAGCAAGTTCTTTTAGATAATGCTCCTAATTCTGGTGGATTTCGAATATTTGGTAAATCTATAGTTATCGACGTTAAGATTAATGAAGATAATATTTATGAGATTGTAAGAATAGTAAATTGGAAAAATAGTTTCAATCCCACTTTTTTATTGAAAGGAGAAATTGAAATAAAAGATATTTCAGAAGCTGGAAAATTGAGAGCAGATACGGAGTTAAAACTAAATAGAATTAATTCTAATCAGAGATATATCAATACTTGGGAGAAATACCAAGAAAAAGAAAAGGAAAGTAATATAAAAGAAGTTGAAAGTAGAGGCTTTTTAACAATTACTGAAATTAAAAGAGTTTCTGAAGGTAAATATAAATTGGTGTTTGATAAAAATGAAAACACCAATAATTGGTTAGAAATAGAAACAGGTACTTATGTAGACTTAAATAGCAACCAAGAGCTTCCTAATTTTAATTCATATGAAGATAAAAATAGTGCGAAAACTATTTGTAAGTTAATATCTAAAGAGAGTAACGACCTAATGGTTACATCTGAAAATGAAATACCGCAGACTACTACTGAAATTTATTATGCTAGCTTGTCATTATTAGGAAATGTAATAATGAATTCAAGAAGAACAAGGTCTTTAGATGCAATTAGAAATAACACAACCCCAATGCCCGTACTCTCAGCGGTTTTAGAAGGTGTAGATTATAATTCGGTAACTAGAAGAAAAATAAAACCTTTAACTTCTAAAGTTAAAAGAGAATTTGGAGAGTTTGGTCCCAATGAAATGCAAGAATTAGCTTTAGATGTTGCTTTAAACTCACCAGACATAACAATTATACAAGGGCCTCCAGGAACAGGAAAAACAAAAGTTATAAGTGCTTTAGCTACACGTTTAACAGAGGTTTATAAAGACAATGGTGAAGCACCAGAAATGAATATTTTACTAACGGCATTTCAGCATGACGCTGTTGAAAATATGGCTTCTCGTACAGAAGTTCTTGGTTTACCTGCTATAAAGTTTAGTAAAGCACAAAACCAGTCTGTTGATGTTATTGAAAAATGGATTAATAAACAATCAGAAAAAATTGAAGCCGTTCAAATTGAGATTGAACCTAATGAAGCGGAATTAATTTATAATGATACAATCTCCTATTATTTAACTTATATAAAAACATTAGATACAGAAAAGGCGAAAAGTGATCTTTTAAAACTACGTAAAGAAAATATTTCCATTTTACCAGACGAATTACTTAATGATATCAGTAGCTTAACAAAAAAAGAAGTCAATACGGATGATGATCTTAAAAATAGAATAATAGATAATATTTCTAATATTAGAACAAATAAAATAAGCTATGAAGATGATGGTGTAATAAATTTAAGAAGATATTTAAAAAACTATTCAAGATATAAAGAGGAACTGCCAGTTGTAGATATTAGTTTAATTGAGGAATTAAAAGTTGTTTTAAAAACGGAAGACATAGATGATATTGACTTTTTAATGTTAGAAGACATTAAACTAAAACTATTAGAACCTATAAAATCCATTGATATTAATAAAAAGATTAAACAGTCTAATGCTAAAATAGAAAGTGTTTTTAAAAAAATGATAGCATTTTTATCAGATCAAATTAAATCGGATGGTTCTGTGTATTCTGTGCTTTCTGAATTTCAAAATGATTTAAATAGTAATAAAGATAGAGTTAAAGAAACGGTACAAAATTATGTAGCATTGGCTGCAGCAACTGTTCAGGGTAGTAAAGCAAAACAACTTACAGAAGTAAAACCAGATCCATTTGATACCGTTATAGTGGATGAAGCTGCAAGAGCAAATCCGTTAGATTTATTAATTCCTTTAACATCCGCTAAAAGACGCATAGTATTAGTTGGAGATCATAGACAATTACCTCATATAATTGATAGTGCTATTCAAAAAGAATTAGAGGCAGATGAAAATGCGGCAGAAAAACTAAAGGAGTATTTAAAAGATAGTTTGTTTGAGCGTTTCTATAATATTTTAAAAGAATTAAATAAAAAAGATCATATTCTAAGAGTAGTAACCTTAAATACCCAATATAGAATGCATCCTGTTATTGGTGATTTTATAAGTAGAACGTTCTATGAAAAATATGGAGATCCTAAAATTGATTCAGGAACGCCTGCAGAAAAATTGACACACACGATTGAAGAATACAACAATAAGGTAGCTGTAAGTATTAATATACCACTTATAAAAGGGGAAGAAAAAAAGAAAAACGGTAGTACTTATAGAGATGTTGAAGCTAAAGAAACTATTCGTCGTGCAAAGGAGATTTTAGACAGTGACCCATCCATATCTGTCGGTGTTATTACTTTTTACAGTAGACAGGTTACAGAGTTGTTTATGGAAGCAGAAAAATTAGGACTAGCGGAGAAAAATGAAAGTGGAGATTATATGATAACAAAGGGATATCAAAAAACAATGAATGGTGACGAACGCTTTAGAATAGGTTCTGTAGATGCTTTTCAAGGTAAAGAGTTTGATGTTGTGATATTATCACTTGTTCGTTCTAATAAACTTCCTGCTAAAACAGGTAATGATATTCGAAGTAAATATGGCTTTTTAACTTCTTATAACAGATTGAATGTTGCTATGAGTAGAGCTAAAAAACTAATTATTGCGGTTGGAGACGAAGACATGTTTAAAACAAAAGAAGCAGAGGAACATATTTTTGGACTTAGTGCATTTTATAACGAATTAATAAACTCAGATTATGGCGTTAGTATTTGATAAAAAAAACATAGAAGTAAAATTTTTATCAGAAAAACCAATTGATGAAAATGTAAAAAAAGAATTAATAGTGTATCCCGTACTAGCACATAAAATTTATGCTCCAGTAATAGATGATTTAAACTTAAATATATTTCAAAAACATATTTTATCCATTTTAAATAAAGGGAATTTTTCTGTAGACGAGATTGCTAAATGGTTAAGCCTAGATCTTGACTTAGTGAAAACAATACTTGCCGAATTAGCTAATAAAAGTCTTTTAGATATCAATTCAATGTCTATTACTAATAAAGGTAAAGAATTAATAGAAGGATCTTTTTCTTGGTTTAATAATATAGATAGTTTAAAGAAAGATATTCGGTATATTTTTCAAGATGTTTTTACACAAGAATTATTTCCTATTATTTTACCTTTTGATAATTTCCAGGTTAACATTAAGCTCAGTAGAGAGCAATTAACATATAAAACAAAAGGAAAAAAAGATAGTTTTTTCTATGAATTAATTGCTCCTAAAGACCTGAATTTAAATAATATTAGAAAGCCAGAAACTCAAGAGATTTTAGATACTATAAAAAAACAAGCAGATAAATACATTCCTAATTCTAAAAATGATTTAAAAGAAGTTGCTAATGCCGTAAACTATCTAGATGAAGAACCAGATTTGTTTTATTGTGCCATGTGGATTTCTTCTGAACAGAATAATAAGCAAGAAGAAAATATAGAAATCTCTGACCCTTTTAATATATATGATGATGCATATTGGTTACGAAACACTATTTTAAAAGCTCAGAGCCAAAATGAAACATTAAAAGAGGTTATTCATAGTTTAGTATACAATATCGAGGAGGAAGAAAAAATACAGGCCTCAGAATTTATGATTGGTTTTGATAAAGAGATAGAAAACGAACTTAACCAGATATTTGACTTCACTTTAAAATTGGAATACCCATTGCTTTACTCAGCAATTAAAGAGTATTATTTTGATGTAAAATTTTATAAAGTACACAAAGACACTTCTCATTTAAAAAATGCTTTCAGAAAAAGTCAGATTGTTGTGGAAACTCTTTTTAAGCTAATCTTTGAAAATTATAAGGAGGACTATGGAGATGTGATTAGCAGTCAAACATATAATGGAGGACGTTTTCATGCTTTCAAGGAAGAAATTAAAACAAAGATTAATACAATCAATCCAAATAGCTTAATCCCTAACTGGTATCATAGGGAATTTAAAGGTGTTGAAAGTGCTTTGAAAAATCCAGATCGCGCTTCGTTAAGAGCTTTGTTTATTGCAGGTGTTATGGCATCTGTTTATAATAGCAATAATCCAATTTATAAGATACTTAAAGAAAAAAATAATTTTTCTGTTTGTGTAGAAAATATAGCAGAAAGTAGAAATAAAGTAGGACATAAGTATACCGAAGTAGCAGATAATGAAATAGACAAGTATTATAAAGATGCAATAGCAATGCAAAAAGATATAGAAGAAATTATAGAAATATTCTTAAAAAACTAAGTATGCAAACTTATTGCATAGTGAAGTTTTACATTTGAATTATTAAAAGACATAAAAATGGCAAAAAGAAATAAAAACAAAAAGAAATCTACAAATAACAGTTCACAAAATAATGCCGAAAGTGATAAACAAACAGCTGATAATTTAGAGAGTAAATTAGAGGAGATTATCATTAACAATGAGGTTACTCCTGATGAAATTGCACAAATAGATATAATGGAAGAGGATAATTCTAATCCTACTTATAAATCCGCAAAAGATTTATATCATAATGCTTTACAAATTGAAAAAGTATTAGAAAAAAGAAAAACCGAATACGAGAAGTTAAAAGAAAAATTAAAAGAAGAACAAAGCCAACTAAACAAAGAAAAAGAAGGAGCAGTAAAATTAAAAACTGATTTAAAAGAGCAACTGGATAAATATAACGAAGAATTAATAGAAATTAATCAGTTAAGAATAGATGGTGGTTGGGCGAGTGTTATCGATAAAAAACTGTTAGACAATTATGACGAGCAATTAAAAAAGCAAGAAGAAGTTCTATCAAATAAAATCACAGAACTAAATACGAAGCATACTGAATACATTACACTTTTATCAGATTTAGAAACCAAAAAACTAGATCAAGAAACGGAAATTAAAAAACTAATAAGCAATAAAAAATCGGAGTTAGAAGAAGTTTTTAAAGATAGATTCAATGAAAAAGAGAATAAACTTGTTAAACTTTCAAATGAATTAGAATCAAGTAAAAGACTTTTAGATAAAAAACAAAAGGAATTAAATTACCAAATTGAAGATTTTGAAGATGATAAAATCTATTTAACAGATAAAGCAAAAAAACAAGTAAAAGAAGAAATTGAAGATTTAAATCAACAAATCATTAATTTAACAGATAAGAATAATGCTTTACAGAATAGTCTTCACTCTTTAAAAGAGGAGTTACAGTATTTGGGAGACAAAAGTGCTGAAGATGTAGTTTCTAAATTAAGAGACCAAGAAAAAACAATATTTGAATTAAGAGAGAAACTTGAAACAAGTCCAGGTAGTATTAATATGGACGACTTAAAAAGGTTACAAAAAGAAAAGAACGATTGGCAAAACAAAATAGGTGAAATTAATGCACAATTAAGCGAATATAAATCCAGGTATGAAAACCAAAAGCTTCAAATTGGTGAAAAGGAAAGACTAGAGTTTCAAAAAGAAGAGTTAGAGTTAAGAATTAAATTACAGCAAGCTGCATTGGAAGAGCTTAAGTATGAAGTTAATGATTTAACCAAAGAATCAGAAGATAAAGTGACTTTTGTGTCTTGCTCCGATATGGATAAGAAATTTAGTGAAGAACCTTTCAAAGCACTTCAAAATACAATTAGCAAAGGATGGATAAATAATATACAGCAAGCTATAGCTCAGGTTACTGTTAATGAGTTGTATTATGATAGAAATACGTTACGCTCTTTTATTGCAGGTTTGTCAATGAGTCGTTTTTCAATTTTACAAGGAATTAGTGGTACTGGGAAAACAAGTTTACCCAAAGCGTTTGCTGAATCTATTGGAGGAAATTATGGCATTGTAGAAGTGCAATCTGGATGGAAAGATCGCCAAGATTTAATAGGGTATTATAACACATTCGAAAAGAAATATTACGAAGGTAAATTCTTGAAATTATTGTATAAAGCTGGAACTCCAAAATATAGTAATAAACCGTTTTTTATTATTCTTGATGAAATGAATCTATCACATCCAGAACATTATTTTGCAGATATGCTTTCCATAATGGAAGAGACAAATCCGGATAAACAAATTCTAACAGTAAGTGATAAAGTTAAAGATATTCCTAAACTAATGTTAGAGCTTAGCGAAGGTGATATCGGATTAAAAATACCTCAAAACGTATGGTTTATTGGTACTGCAAATCATGACGAAACTACTTTACAGTTTGCTCCAAAAACTTATGATAGAGCAAATATTTTAGAGATGCCTATTAATAATAAACCTTTTGAAATTAAAAGTATTGATAAATCTAAAGTTCAGATATCTAATGATGCCTTTTTGGGTTTTATGAAAGATTCCAAATTTATTGATGACAATGTCGAGGGGTATTTAAATGGAGATTTTAAAACGATATGTAATAAGTTAGGAATTGGATGGGGAAATAGACTGCAAAAGCAAATTGAACTGTTTACACCTGTTTTTATAGCTTTAGATGGTAGTATAGCAGATGCACTTGATCATATCATTGCATCTAAAATATTAAGATCCATAAAAGGTAGATATGATTTGCAAGAACCTACTTTAAAGGAAATGAAGGATGAATTAGATCTTAATTTTAATGATAAGTTTAATGGTTTTGCAAAAAAGTCATTGAAAATTGTAAATAAAGAATTAAGCCGTTTTAACTAAGATGATTGTATTTGATAGAATATTAAATAAAGAAATTCATGTTTCAAAGATTAAGACCCCAATTGTTTTAGGCAGATATATCTTTACATCGGATAATGCAGCTAATCAATTGAATGGATGCGAGATTAAGAAACAAGATTTTTTAGTGCCATATAAATCTCTTGAAGGAGAATTAAATATTGAATCAAATAAGAGAAAAATACTTTTTCAAGAAAACACGTTACTTAATGATACTATTAGTTCCTTAATAAAGCATTCTTTATTGGATGTTTCGGAAGAGATTAAATATAAGGATGATCTATTACTTTTAAGTGAGATAAATATTTTATTAAGAAATTTTGATGAGAGATTAGAAATTTCTGAATTTGAATTATTTATTCAAACTAAACTTTTTCATATAGAAGAAGTGTGTCGTCAACCTTCCTATCATTTGAAAAGAGAAATAACAAAGCTAAATGTATCTCGAGCAAAACGAATTCCTGTAAAAGCTATTAATTATTTAGCGGCACATACAGAAGATTGGTCTAGAAGAAAAATACGCTCTGTAGAACCGAGAAAGGTTTTAACAGAGATTATCGATTATGATTTAGAAATTTATGAAAATCAGGTTACTGTTCGTTTTATTGATAAATTATTAGTTTATTTTTCTCAAAGAATGGTTAATGAAATTGACGTTATTGATAGCTTTATAGAGAATATTGAACAAATTATAAAATCAAGAAGTAATTCGGGTAAAAAAAAATATTGGTATAAAAAACTGGATAATGATTATAAAAAATTAGGAAAAGCTGTTGCTTCAATTGATGCAAGTAGAATTAAGGTTGAAAAAATCAAAGTTTTTATTTCGTCTATTCAAATGCGATTGTTTGGATTACTAAAAAGTGATTTATATATAAATAATTCTAGACAAAGTATTTCAATATCTCAAAAGCTAAAAAGAACAAATCTTTTTGATAATCATCAGCACTATAGGTTTGTTAAAGTTTTATGGGATAAATTTCATACACATGATGTTGTTGATTATTCACGAAAATCAAAAGAGAATCAAGACCTAGTTAAGTCCTTTGCAGATTATTCTTGGGTTCTTTTTTTAAGAGCTTTATATCAATTGGGCTTTATTAATTTACAAACAAAAAATAATTCTTCTATTATACTCAAAAATAATACAATACCTAATGTTATAATCAGATTAGTTAAGAATGAAAAGCAAACTATTAATGTTTTTTTTAATGAAAACAGAACACTCTCCTTTGTACCCGTTCCTTCAACTACAGACAATTTTAATATATATCCAAAAGAAAGTGAGAATACCTTTTATTTGACCTTAGTAGGTTCAGAAGAAAGAAATGATATTATTAAAATATCACCTACAGCTATTAATAGTGAAGAGAACATAGCAAAAATTTTATTTAAGCATGTTTTAGAATTGTATACAAATGCTTATTTGTTTAAATTAGATTCTCAATCCATTTCTAAATTTAGTGTTTTAAATACTTGGTTAAAAAAGAGCACATCATTAGTAATAGATAATGGAGTTGGAAATAAAATTGATTTATGGTTAAAACGCAAATTGAATAACCATGAATTAAAAGAATTAGATACTGTTTTAATTAAACAAAATCAGGAATTAAATAGTCGTACAGATATTCGAGCTAGACAAATTAATTCTTTAAAAGAAATAGAAAAACAATTAAAAATATTAGGTAAGACTCATTTTGAACAATATGAGGCCTGTGTTAGATGTTGTGTAAAGAATCCAGCTAATATTACTACAAATGCTAAAAAAGGTTTTAAGTATAAATGTAGTGCGAGAGGTTGTGAAGTAGAATATGGCTTTACTGAAAAAGGTGTTTTTTACAAAGTTCGTGATTATGAAAAAATAATGGCTAATTTAGAAATGACGAATAGTGGTGATTTGTTGAACGCTTTTGGTTTTGAATATATTTAAAGATTTTCAAACAAGATTATCATGATTAGTGAAGTTAAATGAGTTTTATTGATTGACAGGAATATTATGATTAATAATAAAGATAAAGACATTACAAAAATTTGAATAACACTAAAACATTCACTCGGTTTGAATTATATAAATTAGTTTGGTCTAAGCCAATTTCTGAAATAATTAAAGTTCATTCTTTAACTAATAGTAAACTTAGAAATATTTGTATTAAAAATGATATTCCGTTACCTAAAACAGGACATTGGCAAAATATAAAAAATAATAAAGAGGTAGTTGCACCTCCTTTACCGAACTTAGGTAAGAGTTACAGTGATATTTCTTTATCCATAAAGTCTCAATTAATAATTGAACGGAATACACTTATAAAAGAACTTAAAAAAGATAGAACATTGCCGTTTTATGTTCCTAAAAATTTCATTAGAACGGATCCATTAATAGTTAGAACAAAAAAGTACTATTCAGCAGTTTTAAAAATTAAGTATCCAGGAAAAGTACCAGTACCAAAAGAAGGTGTGTTTTCTATCAAAGTTTCGAAAGCGCTTAGAAAAAGAGCATATCTATTTGCAGATACTTTTATAAAACTTATTAGAGCAAGAGGCCATGTTTTATTAGTTGTTACAGATAATAAATATATAGGTCAAAATGGGACAAAGCTTTTAATATTAGGTGAATCTTATGATATAAGAATTCGTGAACCCGATTATAGAATCATAGATAAAGATTCCGATTATAATTCGGCTAAATACTATCCTTCTGGTAAGTTAATGTTTAAGTTAGATGACTTATATGGACACTCGTGGGTAGATACAAATAATCAACTTTTGGAAGATAAGTTACCTGATATTTTGGCTTATTTTGAATTGCGAGCTAAAAGAGATATAAATAAACGTATTGAAAGAGATATTAGAGAGAAAGAGTATAAGTTAAAACAAAAGATTAACGAAGAATTAAAAGCTAATAAGGAAAAGGAGCTGATGGCTTTTAAAGAAGTATTAAATCATTCTAGTCGTTGGCAAAAGTCTATGGATCTAAGAAAATATATTCAAGTTATCGAATCGGATGCAATACAAAACAACAAACTTTCATTTGTGCTACAAGACTGGCTTCAGTGGGTCAAAGATAAAGCGGATTGGTACGACCCTTTAATAGAAAAAGAAGATGTGTTATTTTATGGAGTGGATAGGGATTCTTTATAGATAAAGTTTAAAATTTAATCCTATGAGATATTGTACTTTTGAATCCTATAAAGTTATTAATTAGTAAAATACAATTTATATCAACTAAAGTAGTACAGCTTTAATACAACTCATTCTTTGTTATCTCAATGACAGTAAGGTATAACACTTTCTGTATTGGAAAGTAAGTATTAAATCAAAAGTAGAAATTAAGAGGTCAAAATAAAAAGCTGTGATAATCTTAATCATTGATTTTAATAGATTACAAAAAAAAGCTAAGATAATGCGTGTTTAGGACCTTTTGAACCCTATTTATATTTAAAAATGGGAGTGACAAGAGTGAACTTACAGCTTTAGCATGGCTTTACCAAGTACGATGTTGTCTCCTAACATTAATTCTTCTAAAAGCGGACATGAGTATTGGGTGGTTTGTAAAGATCTGTCGCATAGCTTAAATTTAATGCTGGGAGTTTATGAGAGGATGTCAATAGAAAAAGATTATTAAATGCTTTTTAGTAATTTGTAAAACTTTAGCTAATATTGTGGCAGGCTTATAACAAAAGCTTACATAAATATAGTATACTTTTAATAATATGAAACGATTTCTAATTTTGGTTTGGTCTGTAATAGCCCTTTCTTGTGGTGCTGTTAAGGATAATACCTTAAACGTTGATGACCGTCAAAAACCATTAGTAGCTTATGCAAAATTAAAACCAAAAATGATAAAAGCGGCTTATGATTTAGAAACGGACCGTCATGTTTTAGGGAGAATAACACGCTATAAATACTCAAATTCAGGTCAGTTACTAAAAGAGTCCATCTTCAATAACGAAAAAGGGACATTGCATTTTTATCATGAAACGGGTTATACCTATAGCAGCAATGATTCATTACTACGCAAATATGATTATTTGGAAAGTGCTATGTCTATAGCTCCTCAATTAACAGAATATAGGTATACTTATCCTTCCGATAGCCTAAAAATAATGACTCAAGTTATCGATAGTAATCAGATAGATAGTACGTTTATAACTACAAGTAGGGATAAATATGGGAATAAAATACGGTGTTCTAAAATAACAGACAGAATGTTTGTGGTTCCGATAAGGAAAAATAGTAATCGGTATAATCAACAAACTATCGAAACTAAATATTACTACAATACTAATAATGAGCTGATAAATAAAATTGAGATTGATAAGAAAAGAAAAGATTCTAGCCAAACACATTATCAATATGATGCTAATAGCCAGTTAAGTAAAGTGATTTTGAAAAATGGTAATTATTAAGTATATAGCAACTTACAAAAATGGATTGTTAGATACGGAGGAGACCGGACGTGAGGAGCCCTTGTCTAAACACCTGTATTACTATAATAAACAAGGTCAAGAGCTTAAATCTAAGCTTTACAGAGACGACAAGCATGTCTATTCGTACCTAACGTCTTATACTAAAAAAGGACTTCCTTATACCTATGAAATGCGGGATGAAATTGAAGGGAATTCGGGTGTTTGGCTCTATAAATATAATAAAAAAGGACAGCTTAGCTATAAAATAAATTTATACGCACGCACTACAGATAATTAATAATTGAATGAATAATGACCAAAATAGACTAATGCCAAATTTTAAATATTTAATTTTTATACTGATTGGCTTGCCATTAATTATATCTTGTAAAGCTCAAGATGATAGCGATATTACACTTGAAGGAAAATGGAAAGTGGTTGATTGGACTTATATAAGTCATGTAGGAAGAAGTCTTGATAATGATGAAAGGGCAGGGATGAATGAAGATGTGAATGATTTAATTTTAAACTTTAAAGTCAATCAAACTTTTTCAAGTAACAAGCCTAAGACTTTTGGATTTTTAGAGGGGAAGCAATTTATGCTAAATGATTTTAACGAGGTGGTTATTGATAATCATTATTATCCCATTTTAATAAAAGAGCATAACTGCTTTTTCCTGTTTAGTAATGTGATGTTTCAGTTAGAAAAAGTAGAAAATTACAGGGATTCTAATTTAAAACTAAAATCAGAATCTATTAAAGTTCCAGATATAGAAATAAACCATAAGGCCGTTAATGATGTCTTTACTTTAAATGATTTAGATAAACTTCCAAAATTAAAAAGACTAGAATATGACGATAGTTGTGGCATCGATTGTTTACACTCATTATTTGATTCCAATATAATTTACTATATAGATTTTTCAAAAGCGGCAGAGGATACCAGTTTTTTAATCGAATTTATTATAGATAAGACAGGTCAAATTAGTAATATTAATACAAAAGCGAAGTATAATGTATATAAGAATAATCGCAGAATTTCTTCAAAGGAAACAAATGAGGCTCAGGATATCGAAAAAGCTATAGCAGCTAGTATTTTAGATTTTCAAAATTTATTATCGGCTGGTGTAAAAAATGGTCAAAATGTTAACACAAAAGTTAATTTAGAATTACGATTGATTTCGAAATAATTTGAGTGCTTTTCATAATAACAGCATACTTAAACGTTACTTTAGATGAAAAGTAATAATATGGATATAGAGATGCTTAATTCGGGTATTGCCAAATTATACTTCAGTAAAAAATGATGTTATCATGCTTTATTAATCATGACATTGGAAGTCTGTCTATCTCGTGTTTTTTGTGTAAATAGTATTTTGAAAGTTGTTAAAAACGAAGATTGCTACATTATAAGTCTTAAAAAAAAGCGAATAAAACGACACATGCCTTTAATTAGAATAATAATTAACACAACTAATAAAAACAACGTAAAATAGGATGGTAGGTTAGGCTGTGTATTATGATATAACCTTCTGCTAGCATTAAATTGTTAGGCCAATAAAAAAATATGAAATTTAAACTATTCTTAATTTATGTAATTATATGCAACGTTAGTTTTAATGTAAAAGCAAGCGAGTGTTATCGTTATCATACACCTCAAAATTATAAGTTATATAAACAGGGAAATCAACTGGTGTTTCAGCATACTATAAAAGACCCTAATGGTGTAAGTTATGTGTCTCAAAAAACACTTATAATTGCTAATATTAAGGCTGAAGGCTTTGCTATTGTTAATGAAGATGATGAGGTTATTTTATTTAAAACCGATGACGGTTATTTCTTGTTAGAGAAAAAAATAGATGAAGTAAAAAATTACGGCGTTAATAAATTGGGTAGTTTAAATCAAGTGCAAGAAGTAATTGGAACTAATTTTGTATGTGTTGCAGGTCGTTGGAATTATATAACAGTTAAAAGTTACTCTGAAGATGTTATAAAAAAAAGATTGGAAAATGTACCCTTAAATTTAGAAGAAATAGAGAACTCTAAGCGTGGTAAAGTTCTTTTTAAAAATGATAAAAAGGTGTATCTTTTTTCTTCAGATGATTTTACGTTTAACGTCATTCCTTCCTTAGATCCTAAAAGTACGCAATTTGTCAAAACGGAAGATAGGTTTATTTATTTTGATGTGTTATATGATGAGGATACTCTTTATACAATAGATCATCATTTTAACACCACAAATCACACAACATTACTATCAAAATTTAAGGCTTTTAAAGGTTTTAAAAATGCAACGATAGAACAGTATGATGGTAATTTATCGATAGATACAAAAGACGGATATATTTGGGTGTATTTATCCGGAGGTAAAACATTTGAAGGTATAGGGACTGTCAAATTTGTACCTTTAGAAGCTAAGTTTATTAATAAATACAAACAGTTTATATCTGTAAAAGGTAAAATTTATAATAATTTAACTGATGCTATCCTTAAATGGGGAGCAATGGATGTTTCTTTTGTAAAAAAGGTAGACAGTTTAAGGAAGGAAGGTGCGCGTTATATAGACGGGATTCAGAATTACGGCTATAATTATATGGATAAAGTCTTTAGTCCTATTACCACACTTAATAGGGAGGCACTTTACTATCCTGTTATTGGTACTTACAATTATTTAGGTAACCGTGAAATGTATGTTGATGATAAAACTATTTATTTTTTAAATAATAAAAATAAGTTTGTAGCCAATAAAAATCATAGATCTCCTATCAAAAATTTGAAATTAGCATATGCTTATGATGATAAGTTATGGATTGAAAACCAGGAAATCCAAAATATTAGCAATAGAGAAGGTCTTGAGTTTTTTGGTTCTATAGTAGATGTTATTAGGGGATGCGATGGCGGAAAAGGCCAATTTTCTGTAAAAATAGATGTCTATTATTTTTTTAAGGATAAACACTATTTATATGTGTGTAATACATCTAACTTGAAAATGAGAATAATTAAAGATTTCGAAATTAATACAAATGAATTAGGCCGTTTTAAACAGTTAGAGATTTTAATGAATTTGGAAAAAGCATAAGTTATAAGGAAAAAAAATATAGGGCATTTGTCGTTTTGGCTATAGGTGTATTGATAAGTTTTGCAATTGGGGTTTATTTTGTGAAAATAAATCGAATGTCATAATACATTAAGGAATAAGACAAGCAAAATGCAGCGTTTAATCAATTGGCAAATCTACATGAGGATATTCACGTAGTAGTAAGTCGTTTTTTAAGCGTAATGTTTATGATTAATTCGGTTTATTGATTTAATTAAATTATCTTTTTCCTTTTAAACCGTTTCCCTGTTAGTAAAAGTGGGCTTTGGTTGCAGACTAATAACCAATGTAAAATGAAAAACGTTATCTTTTTATGAGTAAATTGAACAATCACTTAATAAAAGAACTACAAGAAATATATGGTTTTTCACGCAGTTTTATAGAGTCATTGCAAGATGGTTTATTGATTATTAACCTTGAAGGGGAAATAATAATAGGGAATACCGCTATAAGTCAAATCACAGGTTTTGATAAGGATGAAATTATAGGAGCTAATGTTCCTTTTCCTTTTTGGCCAGAAGAGTGTCATGATAAATACAAGGGGCTTTTTAAAGATCTATCCCAAGGTGAAATAAAAAAAGAGAATATTGTAGTTTACAAGCATAAAGATCAAACGCGTTTTAAGGCGTCCATGTTTTTTGCGAGTATTAAAAATAACCAGAATCAAGTTATGGCCTACATAGCTGTTGTAGAAGATATTTCTAAAAGGGAAATATATACACCTAACGCAGAGTCTTATAATCAGGATATTTTTTCGGTTTTAAATTATAAAAAAAAATATCTAGAGATTTTAAGTGAAAAAAAAATAACATTTCAATTAGAGAACACATTAGATAGTATTTCTGATGGCTTTATTTCTTTAGATACTAATTGGTGTTACACCTATATAAATAAAAGCGCAGCAAAATTTTTAGGAAAAACGCCAGAGATGTTAATAGGTAAACATATTTGGACGGAGTTCCCTGAAGGGGTAGGGCAGTCTTTTTATAAAGCGTATTATAAAGCTTTTGAAACTCAGGAAACAGTCTACTTTAATGATTATTATGAGCCTTTAGAGAAATGGTTTGAGAATAAAATATATCCATCTCCTGCAGGAATAGCGATTTATTTTAATGATATTACTGCTCTAAAAAAAACAGAAGCACTTTTAGATAAAAGCGAAAAAAACTTAGAAAATATAATTAATAATATTGGAGATCCTGTTTTTGTAAAAGATGATCAAAGTAGGATGCTTATTATTAATGATGCTTTTTGTAAAATGTTTAAAATTTCTAGAGATCAACTTTTAAAAAAGTCTATGCCTCATGATGTGTTTTCGGAAGATTGGGAGAAATTTATAGCTATCGATAAAAAAGTACTTGAAACCGGCGTTGAAAATTTATCAGAAGAAAGTTTTGCATTAGAAGGACATGAAAAGCAAATAATTTCTACTAAAAAAGTTAGATTTATTGATGATCAAGGCGCTAAGTTTGTAATTGGTACGATACGAAATATTACAAAAGAGAAAAAAGCAGACGCTAATAGTCAAATGTTATTGTCCTTGATAGAAACTAATAATGATTTTATTGGCTTAGCGACATTAGAAGGTGATCCTCTCTATTTAAACACGAGTGGTAGGCAATTAATGGGTTTAGAAAAGGATGAAAAAATGCCAGAGTCTATTGCTCAGTTTTTTCCTGAAGCGTATAGGGATATAATTGCAAATGAACATATGCCTAGTATTTTTGAAAATAATAGATGGAGCGGAGAGACAAACTTTAAAAATTTTATCACGGGAGATTTTATTCCTATTGAAATGTCTGGTTTTTTAATTAGAGATACTACAACAAATAAGCCAATAGCATTAGGTGTTGTTGCAAAGGATATTACAACACGTAAAGAGGCTGAACAGAAATTAATAAAAAGTGAACAGTTATTTAAGCGATTAACGTCTAAAGCCCCAGCAGGGATTTTTCAAACAAATACCGAGGGGTCTTGTAATTATGTAAATCAAAGATGGGCTGATTATGCAGGACTATCGTATCAAGACGCTATGGGTTATGGATGGGCAACAACAGTACATCCAGACGATAAAGAACGGATTGTAGTGGAGTGGGAGAAATACATGTTGTCAGAAGAGAATGAACTTGAAACGGAATTTAGATTTTTACATAAAAATCAAAAGGTAACGTGGGTATCGGTAAAAACGGTAGGAACTTACGATGCCGACAACAAGTTGTATGGGTATATTGGAATGGCTCTTGATATTACAGAGCGTAAAGAAGCAGAAGCAAAATTAATAAAAAGTGAACAATTATTTAGACGACTATCTTCCAATGCACCAGTAGCCATTTTTCAAACAGACAAAGAAGGTGCTTGTAACTATGTTAATGAAGAATGGATGCGATTTTCTGGGCTTACTTTTGCTGAAGCCTTAGATTTTGGATGGTCAGAGGCTATACATCCAGAAGATAAAGAGCGAGTTATTTCTGAATGGCAGAAGTCTGTTGCTACAGAATCGGAGTTTATATTGGATTATAGATTTCTTCATAAAAATGGTAAGGAAACCTATTTATCTGCAAAAACGACAGGTTTGTACGATGTTAATAATCAGTTATATGGTTATGTAGGAATGCTTATGGATATCACAGAACGTAGGGTGGCAGAACAAAAATTAATCAAGAGCGAAAAGTATTTAAATAATATTATTAATGCTATTGGAGATCCTGTTTTTGTTAAAGATGATAAGAGTCAATTAATACTTGTTAATGATGTGTTTTGTTCCATTTTTGGTTTGTCTAAGGCTGATGTTATAGGAAAAACACTCTTGGGAAATAGGTCCACGGATGCCAGAAAAAGAGTGTTGGATAATGAAAAGGAATTGCTGCTGACAGGTATTGAAAGTATTACGGAAGAAACTATAAATTTGAATACAAATAAGGACGATATTCGAATTATTTCTACAAAAAAAACACGATTTATAGATAGTAGTGGTGCTAAATTTATAATAGGAGTCATCAGAGATCTTACTGAAAGTAAAAAAGTAGATGAAGAAATTAGGATGGCGCATCAACGTCTTACAACACATTTAAATAATTCACCTTTAGCTATTGTAGAGTGGGATAAGGATTTTGTTATTAGCAGTTGGTCTGAACAGGCTAAAAAAATATTTGGTTGGGACGCGTCAGAAGCGATAGGGAAACAATTGATTGATTTAAATTTAGTTTATAAAGAAGACATCCCTTCTACAGATGTTATTTCTGAGCAATTAAGGAGCGGTAAAGTTAAAAGCAATACGATTATTAACCGCAATAACACTAAAGAAGGTAAGGTTATTTATTGCCAGTGGTATAATTCTGTTTTACAATCTAGCGATGGTAAAGTAGAAACAGTATTATCTTTGATACAAGATGTTACAGACAGTAAGATAGCCGAAGAAAAGTTAATAAATAGCGAACAATTATTTAAACGATTATCATCTCACGCACCAGTTGCCATTTATCAATCAGATAAAGATGGTGTGTGTAATTATGTGAATGAAGAATGGTTAAAATATTCTGGTCAAACATTTAATGAGTCTTTAGGTTTTGGATGGTCAAATGCAATACATCCACAGGATCAAGACCGCGTTATGGAAGAGTGGAAACAAGCAGTTGCTACAGAGACGGATTTGATTTCAGACTTTAAGCTATTAAATAAAAACGGGGAAACATTATGGTTGTCTGCTAGAACAACTAGTTTGTATGATCTTAACAATAAATTATATGGTTATATAGGGACACTTGTTGATATTTCTGATCGTAAAAATTCAGAAATGGAATTAGAAAAATACAGAAATAATTTAGAACAGTTAGTAAGATCTAGAACATCAGATTTAGAAAAAGAAAAGATTAAAGCGCAATCTGCAGACTTAATGAAATCAGCCTTTTTAGCAACTATGTCACATGAGTTAAGAACACCAATGAATTCTATTATAGGCTTTACAGGAATCTTATTAAAAGAATTGGCAGGACCATTAAATAACGAGCAAAAAAAGCAAATTAAAATGGTTAAAAACAGTGGAGAGCATTTACTACGTTTGATAAATGACGTTTTGGATATTTCTAAAATAGAAGCAGGTAAATTAAAGGTGACTTTTAATCCGTTTAATTATTTAGAATCTTTAGAAAAAATTACGGCATTTTTGTTACCCCAAGTCTCAGGAAAAGGACTAACGTTAACAACGCATATTTCAGAAATGGAAGTGATACTTGATAGTGATCAAGGAAGAGTAGAGCAAGTATTATTAAATTTACTCTCTAACGCTATTAAGTTTTCAAATGAAGGTACAATTATTATAAAAGTTGCAGTAGTAAATCAGTTGCTTGTGACACAAATTGTCGATCAAGGAATTGGTATACAATCAAAAGATATTAATAAATTATTTATACCTTTTGCTCAACTTGAAACAGGGTCCAATAGTAAACAAGAAGGAACAGGGCTTGGATTGTCTATCTGTAAAAATTTGGTTGAAAAACTAGGAGGAACCATTGAAGTGCAAAGCGAAATAGGAAAAGGAAGTAATTTTACATTTAAATTACCACTATCATATTCTAATAATAAATAATATGAAGACGATATTAATAGTAGATGATATATTTGAGAATCTTTACTTACTGCGCGTAGTTTTAGATAAAGCAGGGTATAAAGTTATTGAAGCTAAAGACGGTAAAGTTGCATTAGACCAATTAGAAAACACTACAGTGGATTTAATTGTATCTGATATTTTAATGCCCGTAATGGATGGTTACATGTTGTGCCAGGCTTGTAAAAAAGACGAGCGATTTAAAGATATTCCATTTGTCTTTTATACGTCCACATATACGGAGAAAACAGATGAAGATTTTGCTTTAAAATTAGGAGCTGCTCACTTTTTAAGAAAACCCACAGACCCTGATGTCATTTTAGAGTTAATTCAAAAGTTATTGGATGTCGATCATAAGGTGACCATACCTGAAAATAAAGAACAATTTACGGATCAAGAAGTTTTAAAACTTTATAGTAAACGATTGATTAGTAAATTAGAACAGAAAAATTCAGACTTAGAGAAAGAGGTTTTTGAACGTAAAACGATAGAGCAAAAACTGGTTGACGAAAATATAATTTTAGATTTAATAGCAAACAACACTCCCATAAAAAAGGTGTTTAATCACATTATCGATAATTTCCAGTCTCATAACCAGGGTTTAATGGTGGCTATTAGTTTATTAGATCAAAATGGGACTCATTTAAACCTTATTTCGGCGCCAAAACTCCCAAAAGGATACGGGTTAGCTATTAAAAAATTAGAAATAGGAAAACAGGTCGGGTCTTGTGGTACTGCAGCATTTACTAAAAAACCAATAATTGTATCAGATATAAGTACAGATAAATTGTGGGTAGATTATAAAGATTTGGCTTTAAGTCATAATTTAAAATCATGTTGGTCAATACCTATTCTTTCTGAGAAAAAAACTGTTTTTGGGACGTTCGCTATTTATAGTAATGCTATTAAATCACCGTCTTTAGAAAATATTAGAGAGTTACACTCTGCAGTCAATTTAGCAAAAATTGCAATTGTAAAGTCTAATATCTTAGAGGAGATTAAGAAAAAAGAAGAGTCCTATAGGGCTTTAGTTAATCAAGCCAGTGATGCAATTTTAACGTACACCTTTGATGGTCAAATACATGATTTTAATAGAGCAACTCACACAATATTAGGATATACTAGTAAAGAGTTTTCAAAATTAAAACTGCAAGATATTATTGTTGGTAATATTATTGAAACTCCAGAAATTTATAATCAAATTATTAAAGGAATAGCTGTTATTTTTGAAAGACAGTTAATTTGTAAAAATAAGTCTCTTATAGATGTAGAGATTTCTGCAAAAAAACAAAAAGATGGCAGAATATTATCTATTGGACGCGATATAACAGAGCGTAAGAAAGATGAAATAAAACTTTTAGAAAGCGAATATAATCTAAGACAATCACAAATAGTCGCTAATATTGGTTCTTTTACAATGGATCTTATTACAAGGACATGGGAGTGCACAGAGGCGTTAAATAATGTTTTTGGTATTGATGCCTCATTTTCCAGAACAATGAAGAATTGGGGAAGGATTATTCACTCTGAAGATAGAAGTCAAATGCTGAGTTATTTAGAATATTGTATTCAAAATAACAGGAAAATTGATCGAGAATATAGAGTTGTAAAGGAGGATACTAAAGCTGTTATTTGGGTCCATAGTATCGGAGAATTTCTTTTTGATGGTAACACAAATCCTGTAAAAATTATTGGAACAACTCAAGATATTACAGAGCGCAAACAATCTGTAATAAAATTGCAAGAAAGTGAATTCAATTTAAGACAATCACAAATCGTTGCACGTATTGGGACTTATACTATAGATTTGCTGTTAAATTCATGGGAAAGTTCTGATATACTAGATGAGATTTTTGAAATTGAAAAAACGTACGTAAGGGATCTTGATGGGTGGCGTGCTATTATTCATCAAGATCAAAGAGAAAAAGTGATAGCGTATTATAAAGATTGTATTGTAAATAAGAAAAAATTAGATATTGAATATAAAGCAATAACAATAGCTAGTAAAAAAGAAATTTGGGTACATGCGATTGGAGAATTAGTACTTGATGCTGATGGAGATGTAATCAAAGTAATTGGGACTTCTCAAGATATTACAGAGCGTAAGAAAGCTGAGGTGAAAATTCAAGAAAGTGAATTTAATTTAAGACAATCCCAAATAGTAGGTAATATAGGATCTTATGCTATAGACTTAGCTTCTATGACTTGGACAGGTTCTATAGTGTTGTATAGTGTTTTTGGTATCGACCAAACGTATGATAAAACAATGGATGGTTGGGGAGAGCGCATCCATCCTGAGGATAGAGATGAATTACGTAGTTATTTAGAAAATTGTATCTCAAATAATTTAAAATTTGATAAAGAATATCGCATTTTAAAGTTTGATACAAAAAAAGAAGTTTGGGTACACGGTATAGGAGAATTAATTTTAGATAAGGAGGATAATCCTATAAAATTAATTGGTACCATACAAGATATTACTAATCGTAAACAATCAGAGTTAAAATTACAAGAAAGTGAGTATAATTTAAGGCAGTCTCAAAAAGTTGGTAATATTGGATCGTATACGATTGATCTTAATACCAAGACTTGGGAATGTTCTTCTGTCTTAGATAATATTTTAGGTATAGATGCATCATTTGTAAAAAATATCGAAAATTGGAATACTATTATTCATCCTGACGAAAGAAAAGAAATAGAAAAATATTTTAAGGATTGTATTATAAATCAAGAGAAGTTTAATAAAGAGTATCGCATCATAAAAGTAGACACTAAGGAAATTATTTGGGTGTATGAAATTGGTGAATTAATTTTAGATAAAGAAGGCAATCCTTCAAAGGTTATTGGTACAAGTCAAGATATTACGGATCGTAAAATAGCAGAAATAAAATTACAAGAGAGTGAATATGACTTAAGACAATCTCAAATCGTTGGTAATATAGGGTCTTATAATGTAGATCTACAAGCAATGACTTGGGAAGGGTCGGCGGTATTAGATACTATTTTAGGAATAGACAAATCCTATTTGAAAACAGTAAATAGTTGGAATGATCGTATCCATCCAGAGGAGCGGGAAGAAATGTTAAATTATTTTCACGATTGTATATTAAATAAATCAAAATTTAATAAAGAATATAGGGTTGTTAAATTAAATACCAAAGCAGAAATTTGGGTACTTGGTATAGGCGAATTGATATTTGACAACGAAGGGAGGGCAATAAAACTGATAGGTACAATTCAGGATATTACGCTTCGTAAACATTCGGAAATAAAACTTCAAGAAAGTGAAAGATCGTTAAAAGTAGCTCAAAAAATAGCAAAAACAGGAAGTTTTAATTTAGATATAAAAAAATTAACTGGGGAGACTTCTGATACTTTTAAAGATATTATAGGTGTAGAATATGATGCGATTATAGATTTTAATCTTTGGAAATCAATAGTACATCCAGAAGATAAGATTCTTATTAAGGATGGTGTTGTAAAAAGCCAAATGTTCAAACAAAAGTTTGATGAACAATATCGTATTATAACTAAAGATAAAAAGGAGTTAAAATGGATTCATGGTTTAGGAGAAATCGTGTATGCTAATAGTAAAGCGACTAATTTTATAGGTACTATTCAAGATATTACGGAGCGTAAAAAAGCAGAAATAGAATTAAAATTAATCAACGAGTTTACGGACAACTTGGTAATGTCCTTGCAAGAAGGATTGCTGTTACTAGATGTAACAAGTAAAATTATAAAAGTAAATGAATCGCTATGTAATATGTTGGGGTATTTGGAGCAAGAGTTATTAGGGATGACCTTACCCTATCCGTTTGTTAAGCCTGAAGATTTGAATAAAATTAATGACATTGAACAAATGTTAACTAAAGGTGAGGCACCCTCATTTCAGTTAGAGTTTATAAGAAAAAATGGAGTAAAATTTATTGCTTCATTTTTATCAGGTAATATAAAAAACGACTCAGGAGAGATTGTAGCTGTATTTGCAACAGTTAAGGATATTTCCGAAGATGAAAAATTGAAGGAGACGTTAAAAGACATCGCAATAAAATCTACAGAAAAGAAGGACGTTATATTAAAACTTGCTAATTTAGTGGGGCAAGACTTAGACACATCATTAGATGAGATAACAAAACTAGCTGCAAAAACGTTAAATATAAAAAGAGTTGGTGTATGGAGTTTTAACAACGCTAAGAATCAGTTAACCTGCGAGAAATTATATACATTAGAAGATAGTAAATATAGTTCTGGAGCTGTTTTTAAGTATGAAGATAATCCGGCATATTTTAAAGCGTTAGATCTAAATCAAACCATACTAATTTCTGATGCTCAAAATAATAAGATAACAAAACAGTCTTTAAAGAGTTATTTAGGGCCTAATAATATCACTTCTCTTATGGATGTGTTTATTAATAGTGCTACAGGATACTATGGTGTTATTTGTTTTGAAAATGTAGGCTTACCCTTAAAACAATGGGCGGCAGAAGATCAAGAATTTGCTACTTCAATAGCAAGTATTGTGTCTCTAATATTAGAAAGCACGGAGCGAAAAATTGCAGAAACAGAATTAAGATCCGAAAAAGAATTTTCTGAAAAATTAGTGACATCATTAAGAGAGGGGTTGTCTGTAGTTAATTTGGAAGGTGTTCATATAAAAGTTAATCCAGCGTTATGCGAAATGACGGGATTTACTGAAGAGGAATTGGTTGGTATAAAAGCACCTTTTCCGTATTGGCCACCAGAAGAGTATGATAATATTTATAAAGCATTTGATAACCCATTGCAAAGTTTAGGAGTGGTTAAACATGCTATTTTGATGCGTAAAAATGGAGATCGATTTCCATGCACGTTATCAGATTCTGTGATTAGAAACAGTGAAGGTAAAGTCATGGCTTATTTTACAACCATTAATGATATCACAATACGTGTAAAAGCAGAAAATATTTTAAAAGAAAATATTATAAAATCAGACCAAAGAAAAAATACTATAATAGAATTGGCTAATCTAATTGGTGAAGATTTTGAGTTGTCATTAAAAAAGATAACAGCAACAGCAGCAACAGCATTAAATGTCGATTTAGTTACAATCTGGGAGTATAAAAAAGAGAAAACGGAATTGTTGAGCAAACAGTTTTATAATGCGATTAGTCAAGAATATGAAACTGAAGGATTAACTATTAGAAAAAATGATTTTCCGAAGTATTTTGAAGTCTTTGAGGATCGAAATAGCATAAACATTGCGGATGTTGTCAATAATCCGATAACTAAAGCATTTTCGGAAACCTTCTTTATCCCATTTAATATTTCTTCACGTATTGACGTTGTAATTTATGGTCGATATAATAATTATGGTATCATTAGTTTTGAAAGTACCACTCCTAAACGTGTGTTTACTAATGATGACGAAAGTTTTGCAACTTCTATAGCTAGTATTGTATCATTAATGGTAGAGAGTAAAGAGCGGACTTTAGCAGAAAATAAAATAGCCCAAACTAATACGCAGCTTTTGGAGGCTAATAAAGAGCTAAGTAAATTAAGAAATCAATTAGAACAAGAAAACGTATACTTAAGAAATGAATTAGATTTAGTGTTTAACTATGAAGAAATGGTCTATGGAAGTGTAGAGTTTAGTAATGTTTTAAACGAAATTGAAAAAGTAGCGCCTACAAAAGCAACCGTTTTATTATTAGGAGAGTCAGGGACCGGAAAAGAGTTATTGGCTAGAGCATTACACAAAACAAGTCCTAGAAGTAATAAACCATTAATTAAAGTCAATTGTTCTGCAATACCAAGAGAGTTAATTGAAAGTGAATTGTTTGGCCATAAAAAAGGATCGTTTACCGGAGCGTTTAGTGATAAAGTCGGTAAGTTTGAATTAGCAGATGGGGGAACGTTATTTTTAGATGAAATAGGAGAATTGCCTTTAGATATGCAGCCTAAAATTTTAAGATTTTTACAAGAAGGAGAGATTGAAGTCGTTGGTGGCTCGGTTTCCAAAAAGATAGACGCAAGAATCATAGCAGCGACTAACAGGAATCTTTTGGAAGAAATTGAAAAGAAACAATTTAGAGAAGATTTATATTTTAGACTTAATGTCTTTCCAATTGAAGTGCCTCCTTTAAGAAAAAGAAAGGATGACATCCCACTACTTGTAGAACATTTTGTGGATAAATTTAATAAAGCCTACGATAAAACGATTAAGTATATACCTGATGACGCTATGAGTCAGTTAAAAGCCTATAATTGGCCAGGGAATATTAGAGAACTGGAAAACTTAATAGAACGGGCATCCATATTATCTACAAGTGAGACTTTGAACATTCCAGGTTTTGAATCTTCTAATCAAATTACTAAACAACGTATTAATGTGGTCGACTTGTCTTTAGATTCTGTTTTACGTAATCATATACTTCAAGTTCTGGAAGAGTGTCAATGGAAAATTAGCGGGCCAAAAAGTGCTTCTGATATTTTAGGACTAAAACCTAGTACTTTACGTGATAAAATGAGCAAATTAGAGATAAAAAAGCCAAAGAAAAAGTAACGGTATTCCGTGGATAGTCTTTTTCGTCTTTATTTCTACACGGTATTCCGACACTTTATTTAGTTTCTAAAATTAAAAACAAAATCACAAAACACTGGTTATTAGTGTTTTGTGATTTTTTATTTCTGTTATTTCATTTTTGGCATCTGTATTGAATCCTGTTTTTCAAATAGATAGTTATGCAAAACGAAAAACTAACAGACAATTTTAAATTTTGGGTAGATCAAAATGTGATCTATTGCAAAATATTTAATGATTTTGATGGCGTACGTGATGCAGAGGATATTGATAATATTTTCTTGAATGCTGTTTTTAGATTATCTAGAGATGTGCACATGCCTATACTATTTAATCTAGAAGACTTAAACTCCGCGACATCAATAAAGGTATTTAGGTATTTGTCAAAAAGCAGGTTATTAAAATCAATGGCACTATCAAAAACATTTTTAGTCAGCTCTTATAAATTAAAATTACTTCTGGATCTACATAGTTTTATCTGTAATCCTTCTATTCCAGATTTGATTTTTAAAGATTTTAGCGCAGCAATTAAATATTGTAAAAATGATAACAGGGCTTATAATTCACTAAACTAAAATAGTCTATTATGAAAAACTCGGTAGCCTTTGGACACGGAAAATTTTTAGCACATTATGATGATGTTGTTTTTTTTCAATTTAATAATAATGAGAGTTTTTACAATTTAGATTTAAAAACAGCAAAAAAATTTATAGATATAGTCGTTACATTATGTAATGGGAAGCCTATGTCATTTATAATAGATATCAGAGGATTTCGTGGGTCTTTTTCGGCAGACGCAGCAAATTTTTTAGCTAATTCTAGTGAATTACTAAAATTAAGAATTTCAGAAGCATTTATAACTAATTCAATAGCAACTAATTTATTAATAGCCTCTTACAAGAGGATATACGACCCGATTACACCGCATGTTATATGTGATGAAATAAGGTCGGCAGAACAATATTGTTTACAATCAAAAAACACTTTTTATGGAAGCGATTAAATACTACTTATCACACGACTTAAACCATGATGTTTTATCTTTAATTAAAGATAATTCATTAATTACTATTACAGATTCATTAGGGAGGGTCGAGTATGCAAACGACAATTACTGCAATACAATAGAGCGGAGAGTAAACAGAGTTAGCGGGGAAGCTCATGAATTATTAAAATCACATTTGCATACCGGTGCAGTGTATAAGGATTTATGGAGAACCTTAAAAATGGGTCATAGATGGACAGGCGTTTTAACAGAAACACTTGAAAGTAAAAAGACGATTTGGCTAGAGGCTACTATAATACCTATAGAATGTGATATTGATAGGCAAACAAAATTTCTGGGTTTGTATAAGGATGTCACTAATCTTTACGAAGACAATAATGCTTTATTACAAGCAAAAACGGAAGCGCTGGATTTTATTGAAAGCCTTCCCTTTAATGTATTTTCTATTACTAAGCATGGTAAAATTTTAAATGCTAATAAAGATTTTTGTGATGTCAAAAAAGCAGATTTAATTGACACTTATCTATATGATCACATCGAAATGAGCATTTTTGAATTTTTTAAAAAAAATATAGATGCCGCCTTTAGAAATAAAGTGCCTAATCGTTTTGAGACTTCTAAATATAACTCCAAAGGAAAAAATATATTTTACAGTGTTATAGTGGCTCCTGTTTTTAATGAGTTAGGAGGTGTGTTTTCTGGAACAGTGACCATACAAGAAGTTTTTAAGACTATAACTTTTGATGAGAACGAAGAAGAGTAAAAAACTATGCTTTTTAATAATAAACAAACAATAAAAAGTATAAGTATAAGTATAAAAATAAAAAATATCGCTAACTAACTTATATCTCAAACTAATCTATTATATAAGTTTAAAATCGTAACTTACTAACTATGAATAACTTTATATTAAAAACACTCCTTTTTATTACTTTTTTTAGTCTAAATAATAATGTCTTTTCTCAGGTTGGAATAGGTACTATTATTCCTGATGCTTCCTCAGTATTGGATATTAGTTCTACAGAAAAAGGGATGTTAGCTCCAAGAATGACGTCAGCTCAAAGAGTAACAATAGTAAGTCCTGCTGAAGGTCTTTTAGTTTTTGATATAGACGAAGATCTCTTTTATTTTTATGATAGTAGTGCATGGGTGCCATTAGAGTCGGCAGAAAAAAGAAATAATTATAAATTGGTTAAGAATATAACAGATTTGGCTGATGAGTTAATTGCTGGTGGTGGATCAAAATATCAATTAGATGAGAATTATATGTATGAAATTAATGGTACTATACTTTTTGACTTTCCAATAGATTTAAATGATGCTTATTTACGAGGGCATGATACCGGAGAAGATATTATTTTAAATAATTCGGGTGCTGCTTTGTTTAGTGGAGTTAAAGGGGGGCGTGTAAAAGATTTACTTATTAATGGTAATGCACAGCAGTTATTTGATATTACAGGGTCAGGATCAGAAAATGTTATATTTTATAGTGTTGTTGTATTAGGGGCTTCGTCAATAGGGACTTTAAGTAATTTAAATACCGTTTATTTTGAAGTCTTTCAATCGTTGTCTTCAGCTAACGGTTTAAATGTGTCAGACATAAATAGCTTTTATTTAGATAAAGGGTTTTGGCCAGACAGTAATGGTGGTACTTATTTAACGCTCTCAGGAACATTTGCTAATGTACAAATTGCAAATGGTCGGGTCGTGGCAGATGCAGGAGAAGTGGGATTGGATGTCAGTGCTAACCCTGTAATTACTAATTCAGCATCTTTAGTTGGGGTAAGTTTTTCGGGTATAGGAAATCATGTTATTGGTTATACTACTGGCACCTATTCTGGTTATAATTTTTCAACGGATTGGGATGTAGACTGTCCAGGTATTCCTGTTGAAAGAGATGGTAGCGCTACAGGTAATATTAATTTAGATTATATAGTTGGATCAGGTGCGTCTACAACATTTACAGGCACAGGAACATCTAGTAGAAAAAAATTAGAAGGAAATACAACGTCAACTAATTTATTTAGATTTAATTCAGCAGTAAACAACAGGATTACTTATGAAGGTAATAAAAAAAGATATTTTAGTATATCTGCCAGTTTATCTTTTCAAGGTAATAGCAGTAATAATATTTTTATATTTTATTTGAGTAAAAACGGTACTATTATAGAAGAAACTAAGGTGTATAGAGAAGTCGGAGCTAATAATGATGTTGGTGCTTTACCTATAGTAGGTACTGTTGAATTATTACCCAATGACTATGTTGAAGTTTGGGTGGAACGCTTTAGCGGTACAGGAAATTTACTATCTGTATCTTTAAACTTAGTTGCGAGATAATTATAACCTCCTTATTAACTTATTAAAACCTACTTAATTATGAGAAATTTTAAAACGCTACTATTTGCAGTGACACTTAGTTTAAATTCCATTGCCTTTTCTCAAGTGGGAATAGGGACTACTACTCCAGATCCTTCTGCTGTTCTAGATATTAACTCTACAGATAAAGGGATATTGGCACCAAGGTTAACCTCTGCCCAGAGAATGGCAATTGTAAGTCCTGCCGATGGTTTATTGGTCTATGATACAACAGAAAGTGCTTTTTATTATTACGAAGTGAGTACATGGGAAAAAATGGATGCTGAGAAACGAGATAACCATAAATTAATTAAATCAGAAGCTGATTTAGCTGATGAGCTTGCAGCAGGTGGTGGAAGCGAGTATTTATTATCATCAAATACCTTGTATGAAATTAATGGAACAATCATGTTAGCTTTCTCTATAAATTTGAATAATGCATTTGTAAAAGGTGTGGACACCAATGAGGATATTTTGATAAAAACAGGAGGGGCCATGTTTACAGGTACTGCAGGAGGTAGTATAAAAGATTTGACGCTCTCTGCACCAGGAGGAGCTATCTTTAATATGTCGGGAAGTAGTACAAGTCGTCTAACTTTAAGAGATAGTGTGGTCGCAAATTCAGGATCAGTTGGGTCTATTTCGGGATATGGTTTAGTTTTTTTTAGCATTGTTCAATATTCAGGCAATACAACAGGAATAATTTTTAACGATATTTATGATTTATTATTAAACAATCAAGGTTGGTCCTATACAAATACTGGAACCTATGAGACATTTACAGGAACTTTTAATATTATTGAGAAACAGGGTGGTTTTTCTGAAGTAAACGGATCAGCTATTGGTGTCGATATTAGTAGTAATCCGACAGTAGCCAATGGAATATTGACAGGGGCTAGTTTTAGTGGGACTAGTACGCAGTATATAAATGGTTACACAGTAGGATCGTATCCAGGATATAATTTTGATAATAGTTGGTCAGTAGACTGTCCAGGATTGCCTGCAGAGTCAGATCAATTGGCTACGGGCCATTTATATTATAATGGAGCTATCACTAGTGGGTTTTTACAAAATGTTACAAATGGGGTGGCTTTTAATTTATCAGGAAATAGTAATTCAAATACGACAACGACAGTAAATTTGTTAAGAGTATCGTCTCCTCAAAATAATAGATTGCTTTATGAGGGGAAAAAAACTAGAACATTTCAAATAAGTGGATCGTTATCTGTTAGAGGAAACATTAATTTAGGAGATTATTATGCCTTTTTTATAAGAAAAAATGGAACGACGACTCTAACCGAAACCAATACACTTATGAGAGTTAATGTTTTAGCTGATATTACAAGTAATTCAATTTCAGGAACAGTAGAGTTAGAGCCAGGAGATTATATTGAAATTTGGGGAGAAAAATTAGTAGGTAGTATTATTGGGTCTTCTATAGCAGTCTTTTCTTTAAACCTTAATATAAAATAAATATTAGTAGTAGTTTTTTTTTAGTTTGAGTAAAACCTCCTATTCAGTAGTTAGATAGGAGGTTTTTAAATTTATGATAATTAAAAGTCAATTAAACTAGTAGTATAATTATTTCAAAAAAATATTGGCTTATCTTGCAGCGTTTTATTTGTAGTTAATACAAATAGTATAATAAATTACAATCATGGATAGAAGTCGTAATAACGAAGACACAGTAACACAAATAAATAAAGTAGTAGAAAACTATTTTAATACGCATACAGATGTAGATTGGATACCAGCAAAACAGATCATGTCAGATCTCGTACAAGCAGGTGTTTTTGTAAAGGATCAAAAAAAAGGATTACCACTTCGTAAAGTATTACGTGCTTTGGATAAAGATAATGCTCTAGACACAATCCCGCTATTACACCCAGAAAGAACAGATACCGCGGTGTACTGGTATTTTGTAAGAGAAGGCGCTAAGTTTCCTAAAAATGAAGCTATAACTGCGGTGTCTAAAAAGGATGTCGCAAAAGCAAAAAGAGAAAGTACAGACGAGTTTTACATTGTTACACTTTGTGATGAGATTTTGAAAGAAGCAGCTTCGCGTAAGCACACGTTTTCTTGGTTATTTGGAGACATGCACAAAAAAGGTAAAACAAGAACATTATTACCATTAGCAGCTTTTTATGAAGAGGCTAATTTAGTAATTGAATTTGCTGAAAAGAAAAATAAAACAGAAGCGCAATTAGCAAAGCTAGAAGAGTTGACTGTAAGTGGTATTACAAGAGGTCAGCAAATAGAAAAATATAATCATAGAAGAAAAGAAATGTTAGCAAAAAAGGATATCAATGTAATTACCATTGATTATGCTTTATTTGAAACAGATGATAAAAAGAATTTGATTAGAGATAAAAATGAAGACGTAGGACTTCTTAAAAAATTACTAAAAAAGTATATAAAGTAGGAAGATACTATAGGTACAAATATTTAATACTAAAAAAACACAATCCAAAGTCATTCGGATTGTGTTTTTTTGTGGTTACTATTAGTCAATCCAAAGTAATATGTTAAACATTACGTATTGTGTTTTGAAAATTGCTTAATTTTAGTTTCATTCAAAGTACACATGGTTTAAAAGTTAAAGACGCAACTTTATATAAAGTATTTAGTCTGATTTTATAAAGGGTTTGTTAAGCCGAAATACTTGTTATTAAACAAAAGCAGATGAATACAACAGAACAAGCTTTAAAAGAACGTATAAAAGAGCTAACATGCCTTTATGAAGTCTCGTCAATAATAGGGAATGCAAATGCAGAATTGCTAGAGGATACATTACAAGCCATTGTGTTTAGTATAAAAAAAGCATTTCAATATCCTGATTACACCGAAATTGAAATTACAACACAAACCCATATTATTTCAACTTTAAATGCACTAGACAACACTAATATTATTCAAGCAGAAGTACGATTGTTTAATGAGGTTAAAGGAGAAATAAAGGCCTATTTGTTTGAAAAAGACAACAAGAACATAGCCTTTTTAACCGAAGAGCAACTATTGTTAGATAACATTGCCCTCAAGTTAGGGAGTTTTTTAGAACGTTTAGAAATTCAGAAAAATGAAACGTCCTTAAAACGTCAAATGGAACGCACGGATCGTTTAGCTATTTTAGGCGAAATTACTGCAGGAATAGCACACGAGTTGAATACGCCTTTAGCTAATATTTTAGGTTTTGCAGAGCTACTACAAGACGATTTAGAAGATACGAAGTCTCTAAATGATGTCGATAAAATTATTAAAAACGCTATCTTTTCTAGGGAAGTGGTTAAAAAATTAATGTTTTTTGCTTGCGAAATGCCTCAAGAAATGAACCGTGTTAACTTGGTACCTAACATTAAAAATGCCATTAATTTATTAGATGCTACTTTTAGAAAAGAACAAGTTAAATATATAGTAAAAATAGAAGAAGAGGATTTGTCGTTACGGGCAGACCCAATACAGTTAACGCAAATTATTTTCAATTTATTAATTAATGCTATTTACTTTTCTCCAAAAGAAGGATTGGTTACTATAGAGGCAGAAACAACAGAAAACACTATTGTTTTGAAAATCACAGATGAAGGTCAAGGCTTGTCTCAGGAAGATTTGGAAAAAGTATTTCAGCCATTTTTCACCACTAAACCAATCGGGGAAGGTTCTGGATTAGGTTTAAGTGTTGTGCATGGTATTGTGTCTTCACACAAAGGGACTATTACCGTAGAAAACAATAAAAATAAAGGTGCTACATTTACAGTAACACTCCCAAAACACTAATTTACGCTATGCAATTACGTAAGGAAAATATACTTATAGTTGATGACGATGTTAATATATTAGAATTATTACAACGTCATCTACAATCCTGGAAATACCATGTTTTTAAAGCGGTTTCAGTAAAAGAAGCCGTTACTATTTTACGAGATTCGACTATAGATTTATTAATAACAGATTTAAAAATGCCAGAATTAGATGGTTCTGAGTTGATTAAATTTGTGTCAGAACATTATCCTAAAATGCCAAAATTGGTGGTGACTGGTTATCCTTCTGTTCAGGACTCGTTGGCAACAATTAAATCTGGCGCGGTTGATTATTTAACCAAACCCTTTACAAAAGACGAATTAAAATCAGCTTTAGATAAATCATTACCACTTTCAGTAACCAAAGAAAAAGTGATTAAAAAGTCTTCAGAAGAAAGCAATAAAGCCTATGGAGAGATTATTGGGCAGTCTAAAAAGATAAATGAAGTCATTCAAATTATAGAACGTGTAAAAGACAATAAAGCAACGGTTTTTATAAAAGGAGAAAGTGGTACGGGTAAAGAGTTGGTAGCAAGAGCAATTCATTATCAAGGTAAGTTTTCTCGCGCCCCTTTTATTGCTGTAAACTGTGGCGGAATACCAGAAAATCTTTTAGAGTCAGAGCTGTTTGGTTATGTAAAAGGTGCGTTTACTGGTGCAGAAAATAATAGAGACGGCTTTTTTCAAGCAGCAAATGGGGGAACTATTTTTTTAGATGAAATTGGAAATGCTTCACTTGCTGTGCAGTCTAGATTGTTACGTGTGTTACAAGAAAAAGAAGTGGTTAAAGTAGGCGCTACAAAAGCAGAAAAGATAGACCTCCGTATTGTTGCAGCCACAAATAGTGATTTACGGGAGATGATACAAAAGCAAACTTTTAGAGAAGATTTGTTTTATAGGTTAACGGTAGTGGAAATTGAAATAGCACCTTTAAGAGATAGGAAAGAGGATATTACGCTTTTAGTAGATAAGTTTTTATTTAAATATGGCGTAGAATATAAGGATCGCTTTATAAAAATGACACCAGAGGCGTTATCTATTTTAGAACGATACGATTGGCCAGGAAATATCAGAGAATTAGAAAATATTATCCAACGTGCTGTTATTATGTGCGATAAAGTGATAGATGTCCCGCAATTACCAGAGCATTTAAAATATGCCTTAAAATTTTCAGCCGAAACCTTGCAGCCTTTAAAAATTATTGAAAAGCAATACATTGAAAAAGTATTAAGAGCGACAGACAATAATAAAACAAAAGCTGCTGCAATTCTTCAAATTGACAGAAAGACCATTCGTCAAAAACTGTCAGAATAACCAATTACAACTGATACGTTTTTACTCAACTGGGTAAAATTGTCTCACTCCTCAGAATATCCATTTATAGTTAATATTAGTCAAATCCCTTTAATACAAAGGGATTTGACTTGTTGTGTCTTGTTGTTATCTTGTTTTGGCATAGCCATTGCTTTTTAGAAAGTATAATAGATAATAAATTTTACAACTATGAATCATTTTAATATTTGTCCAGTTTGCGAGCATCAAAGCACATGTGTATTAACCGCTCAAAAAGACAAAGTTTGGTCTTGTAGCGAGTTTGATAAGCGTCAACCAAATCAACCTATTTCAGCTAGTATAAAGCAGCCAGAGCAAGAACTCGTTTTAATCTAATTTTTTAATAATAAATAACATGATTTTTAATGCATTACTATCTGTTTTTGGAACAAAAAACACATCAGATAAAAAATCTAATGGAAGTGTAGCACGCCATAGATACATCACACAAAAATATCACGAAAGAGCAATAATCAATCGCTATTTTAAATAAAATTTAAATATATAATAATGACAACAGTAACAGCAGATTTTAAAAAAGTAACAAAAAAAGTACCTGTTAAAGGTATGATGGATAATGTTATGGAGCAGTTTAACAGTGCTGCGGATCATATAAATCTACATCCAAATATTAGAAAAATATTAAGTATTACCAATAATGAGATTCTAGTCAATTTTCCGGTAAAAATGGATAATGGGGAAGTGGAGATTTTTACAGGTTACAGAGTGCAACATAATAATGCTTTAGGGCCTTATAAAGGCGGTTTGCGTTACCATCCTACAGTAGATATTGATGCGGCTAGAGCATTAGCAATGTGGATGACTTGGAAGACATCGTTAGCAGGATTGCCATATGGTGGAGGTAAAGGGGGGATCAAGATCGATCCATCTAAATATTCGCAAACGGAACTCGAGCGTATTACAAGACGTTTTACGTTTGCTTTAGCGGATAATATTGGACCAGAACATGATATTCCTGCACCAGATGTTAATACTAGTAGTCAAACGATGGCTTGGATTGCAGATACATATATGAGTACGCGTCCACCTGCAGAGCGTACAGCAAATCAACACGTCGTAACAGGTAAACCTGATGGCAGTGGTGGATTGGAAGGGCGTGATAGAGCGACAGGTTATGGTGTGTATTTATCAATTAAATTTTGGGCAGAAAAAAACAGTTTCAGTTTAGTGGATAAAAAGTTTATTGTTCAAGGTTTTGGTAATGTAGGCTATTGGGCAGCTCATTTTTTAGAAAAGGATGGTGCTAAATTAGTCGCTGTTCAGGATGCTTTTGGAAGTATCGAAAATCAAAATGGTATTAGCGTAGAGGATCTTTTTAAATACACTCAAATTAATGAAGGGAGTATTGTTAATTACCCAAACTCAAAAGCTATTGATAAAAATAAGTTTTTCACTTTAAATTGTGACATCTGTATCCCTGCGGCTTTAGGAAATCAAATTACAAAAGAGAACGCACCAAAAATTAAAGCCAAATTAATTGCAGAAGGTGCAAATGGTCCGACAAACGTAGAGGGGGAAAAGATTTTATTGGACAGAGGTATTACTATTATACCAGATATTTTATGCAATTCAGGAGGTGTTGTTGGTAGTTATTTTGAATGGTTGCAAAATCGAAATGGAGAGATCTGGCAATTAGAAGAAGTGATGGCTAAATTGGATAAAAAGATGAAAGAATCTTTTAATAAGGTGTATGAATATGCAGTTAATGAAACCATAGATATGCGTACAGCTGCTTTTTGCATAGCTATCCGTCGTATTGAAAAAGCATACATACAAAGAGGGATTTTTCCTTGATTTTAAATAGAAAAGATGATGAAATACGGAAGTTTAATAATAGAAAAAAAAGAATATGTATACCTAAAACGTCTACTTAATATTTCTGGTTATGGAGATGATAATGAGGTTAAAAAATCACTGGTAAAACTATCTGAGGAGCTTAAAACTGCTCAGATAGTAAATGAGGAAGACGTGCCAAAGGATATTGTTAGGTTTAATAGTCTAGTAAGGATAGCATCAGATAACGGTTGGGAAAAGGAATTGCAAGTTGTTATCCCGATGGAGAAAAATGTAACACTTAATAAAGTATCTGTTTTAGCGCCAATGGGTGCGGCGCTCTTAGGATACTCTAAAGACGATATTATAAATTGGAGTTTCCCTGGTGGTGAACAAAAAATTAAAATTATTGATGTAAAAAAAGAAGAGAATTTAAAAGCAATAGATGTCATTATTTAAAACAACATTACTATGAAAAATCAAAATATTCAAATATTTGACCACGATACAAATTTAGATGTTACACACAAGATTAATACTATGGAACTTGATAATTGGATTAATCATTTAAAATATATTAAAAAAGAACTTTCAAACCTTATTAATATTTGTAAAAATGAACTGAGTGATAAGTTAGATGATAATAGTGTTAGCGATAAGTTTGAAAAAAAAGCAATTGAAAACGAAACATTATTAAATGCTTTAAATAACTATTCAAATTCTAGATTAAATATTATAGAATGTGAAGACACACAATGCGATATGATTTATATAACAGAACATGAAAGTTATAGACGAAGCTACTTGTATCATTTAGATAAGTATAGACGATTAAAAGACGAGTTTTTTAATAAAGTTCAAGGCACGTTCACGTTTTTAAAAGTTAATTAATAATTGAATAGAGCTGCGGATGTTAAAATTGAATCGCATAGACGGTTATGTATAGTTAAGGATTTAAATGAATTAAGTCATTGGATGACCATGTTGGAATATGCTATAAAAGAGTTGGATCATTTATGTGTCATAGAGAAGCAGCTTGTTAAAAGCGCTTCAGTACCTAATAGAATACATGGCTTAAGACGAAAAATAATATTAAGTACTGCTCATTTTTGTAAATACGAACAAGAATTAAATACGGAATTAGACTATGGTAAAACAGAGTATAATATAAATAGAGCAAAAGTGCATGAGGTTAAAAGGCAACAGTATTTAGCATGCTTAAACGAGCATGAGCATTTTAAAATAATGTTATATGGTATGCTAGAAAAGTTTCAACGTAAATAAAAAGTGTTATTGAATTGATTTTCAATTAGTGTTGAGGACGTCTATGTATTGTCAAATAAAAGTAATTATTAATCTAAAATAAAGCAAGATGAAAAAAATATTAATTCCAATAGATTTTACTTTGAATAGTTTTCAAACGATAGATTATGTTCTTGATCTTTTTAAAGATGAAGCATGCGATTTTTATATTTTGAATACATACACATATAATACAAATAGTCTTGATGCTATACAGATGCTGCAAGTAGATGATGATTGGTTTGAGCAGCCAAAACAGCAGTCTATAAGACAATTAGAGGCGTTGGTGGATCGCTATACTTCAAATTTAAAATATGTAAACCATCGATTTTATGCTATATCGGAGTGTTTAAGCTTGTTGGACGCCATTAAAAAAAGTGTAAACACCCTGTCTATTGATTTAATAATTTTAACCAGTAAAAAAGAAAATAATATAGGTGAAAAAACAAAAAACATTGTCGACAAAATAAGAACCTGCCCAGTGTTACTAGTACCGCCTCATGCGTCTGCTTGTAAAAAAAATAATTTAACGATAGCGTCAGATTTTAAAGAAAAAATAAATCCTCTTGAAATTAATAAATTTTTAAATATCCTAGAAAACACTAATCTTCAGATTACTATTTTAGTCTTAGGTAAGCAAAATAAGCTAAGTGCTAATGCTTCGGATAATTTGGAAACAATATTAAAGTCCATGCAACCTTTATTAAGGACGCCTATACAACTTCTTTATGCAGGGACTTTCTGTAAATTAAAAGATTATGCCCTCTCTCATTTAGATGGTATTATGTGTATTGTAGATAAAAGGCCTGATGTTTTTAGGAAAATAGGCTTATTCCGTTCTAAAATATTTTCGACATTAAAACAGCTTCGTACCAATACAGTTTTAACTATTCATCAATAAATTATGTGTTATGAATAATCGAAGATTTAACCTATTAGTTATTGTAATTGGAGTAGTGGTGATGTTATTATTATCATGGCTAGTCCCCGCGCCAATTTTTGAAAATTAATGAAACACTTTAAAAATTAAAACGTTTTTGTTAATGAAATTACGATTCCCTTTCTTGTTGAAATTTTAAAGACCTGTCCATCATCATCAGAAGTCACAAAGTTTTCTAAAGCCTCAAAACTTAGTTCACTTGGTAAAAAAGTTGTTTTATCAGTAATTAAAAATGTTCTTAATTTAGGATTAGAATTTACAATTTGATAGAAGCTTTGATTAGATGCTTCAGCTTTTTTTAATTGTATAAAATCTACACTTATTAATTTAAATCCAGCTTCAGTAGTTTGTTTTTTTATTAAACAATCGTAAATGATGGTTTCGTTAGCTATCAAGCTAGCAATGTTTTCAGGAACCTTAGTATTACCTATCATTATATCTAAGATTTTAAGAGTGTCCGTTTTAGATATCTCTTCTTTTATGTCTTCTTTAATTGGGGTAGTAGACTCTGATTTAGAGGTGGTAGTATCTGTTTCCGTTTCTGGAAGACTATTTTCTTTAGGTATAGCACTTAGTTTTATAGCCTTTTGACAAGCCCAATTTTCAGGTAGGATCAATTGATTTAATCCAAAGTCTATCGCAAAAAGAGCATTTTTAGTTTCAAAAACGCCTTTAGTCGTTACCTTTCCGGTAATATAATTGTTTTCTCCCCATTGCATTAAATACGAATTTTTATTTATTTTGGAGAAGGTATATATGGTCCCATTAGCATCATTACATTGCCATTGTCCTTCAAAACCTGTTAAGTCTTCTGTACAAGTAAAGAAACTAAAACAGATAAGTATTAAAAATAGTCTTTGGATCATTAGTTATTTATTGGTAGCGTTTCAAAATTTAAGAGCTCTAAATTAAATAGATTTTTTTAATTTATGCCAATCTAAGTTTAGTATTCGTATTTTTAGGCATCAAAAATAGTTTAGGATTTTAGTTTAAATATGTTTTTAATTGGTTAAAAGTGCTTTTCATGGATAAAACCGTGCACTTATTCGTTTTTATATTACCAATCAATATAAATTATATATTTTTATTTTTGAGTCCACAAACCATCAACCTACAGACTTAATATATGGAATACACCTTAGACGAGGCTTTAAATAAAGCGATACACATTTCTCAATCTATAGCTAAAGAATATTCGCACAAAGAATATTCATCAGCACATTTATTAAAAGCATTATTACACAGGGATATAGGTATGCTTAAATACCTTGAAAGTATCGGTATTGACGCCTATTATATAGAAGAATGGGCAGAAGTACGTTTAGAATCTTTTCCTAAAACAAATAAAGTGCCGGAAAAACCTAATCACGATGCTTTTGTAGAAGCTGTTTTTAACGAAGCGGAAAGTGTAAAACTAAAATTAGGAGTAGAAGAAGTTAATGTTCACAGTGTATTGGCGGCATTAGCAACACCTGGTGTAGGGTTTTCGTTTGAACAACTAAAAACATTCCCATTACAGGCAGATGATATTATTAAAAATTCGAGTGTAAAGTCGTCAAATGGTTCTACTAATAACGCTGGAGGAAAAGGAGCTAATGGTGTAAGTACTGAAGCAAAAAACGGTATTGATTATACTATTAATAAAACCGAATTAGCTAATAATGATGAGCTTGAAATTATTTCTGGAAGAGATTCCGAGATAAAAATGATAACTGAAATCCTAGGAAGGCGTTCAAAACCGAATGTTATTATTTTAGGAGAGCCAGGGGTCGGTAAAACCGTTATGTTAAACGGATTGACTTATACTACTTTAAATGATAATATTCCTGAACAATTAAAAGATGCTAAAATTTTTGAATTAGACTTTATAAGTTTGGTTTCTGGAGCAGGATATAAAGGAGAGATTGAAGACCGATTAAAAAAAGTGCTTGAAGATGTTAAGAAGCATGATAAAGCCATTTTATTAATTGATGAGCTTAATACAATTACAGATAAGACAAATGGTAACCAAGGTTTAGTCAATATTTTAAAGTCGGAATTGGTTAAAGGTGAAATTACCATAATTGCGACAGCAACAAATGATGCCTTTAGAAAGCATATCGAAATTGATGAAGGGTTGTCTAGACAATTTGAAACCATAACATTAGAAGAGCCTTCTCCTATTGAAGCGCTTAGAATGATAGAGAATACGATTTCCTATTATACGGAGCATCATGATTTATCTATAGATAATGAAACTATTGCAGAAGCGATACGTTTAGCACAACGTTATAATAAAGAACGTAGCTTACCGGATTCTGCTATAGATTTGATTGATCGTACAATGTCTGCAGCAAAATTTATGATCGAAACTTCTGTGGCAGAAATAGAGTTATTAGAACAGCGTGTCGCAGATTTAAAAGAAGAAAAGCGTCCAACAGAAGAAGCTATTAGTGAAATCAAGTGGATGTACACACAAATGAAAGATAAGTTAAGTTATCTTTTGTTTACCGAGTTGGAAGAAGAAAACCAACTGGAACATATCACGACATCGGCAAAAGGATTTAAGGAATTAAATTCAATTTTAAAAAAACTATTAAAAGTTGCTTCAAAAGAGAAAAAAGAGGTGACTAAAAATGATATTGCTTTAACGATTGCTAATAAAACAGGGATTCCGACAGGTAAACTTCAAGCAGATGAGAAGGATCGTTTGTTAAACATGGAAGATCAACTTAAAAAACGTGTGATTGGTCAAGATCATGCGGTACAAGTAATTACCGAAGCTGTTTTAGAATCTAGATCAGGTTTAAGTAAGCCTGGACTACCTATTGGGTCTTTCTTTTTCTCGGGACCAACTGGTACGGGAAAAACAGAATTAGCGAAAGCCTTAGCAGAGTTTTTATTTCAAACCGAAACATCAATTATTCGTTTTGATATGTCAGAGTTTAAAGAAGAGCATTCTGCAGCATTATTATATGGGGCACCTCCAGGATACGTAGGGTATGAAGAAGGAGGTTTGCTGGTAAATAAAATACGCCAAAAACCGTATTCAATTGTTTTGTTTGATGAAATAGAAAAAGCACATCCTTCCGTATTTGATATATTTTTACAAATATTAGACGAAGGAAAATTACATGACCGTTTAGGAAAAGAAGGCGATTTTTCTAATGCAGTGATATTATTCACCTCAAATATTGGAAGTGACCATATTGTAGAGTCTTTTAATAATGGAAATATCCCAAAATCGAATGATTTATTAGAAATGATGGGTAAACATTTTAGACCAGAATTTTTAGGACGATTGACAGAGATTATTCCTTTTTCTCCTATCATGGAAGATTTTATTACTAAAATATTCAAAATCCAATTGAAAGACCTGCACAAAGCACTAGAAAAACAAGAAATGTCCTTATATTTATCAGAGAAAGCAATAACGCACCTTGCCAAAAAAGGGTTTACTCCCAAATATGGAGCAAGACCATTACGTGGTGTAATAAGAAAAGATTTGAGGTCACCACTTTCAAAGAAAATAATATCGGGTGAATTAACCAAAGGAGCGACGATAAAATTAGATATAGATAAAAAAGGTGCCCTAACATGGGATATATCTAATAAATAGTATACCGAATAAAAAAATAGTTTTATATTTAACATAATTATTAATCTAATTTGAATTTAAGAAAATGAGTGATACTTACGGAATAGGAGGTAACGAAGTAAAATCTGATGCAGCAGAAGCTATTCAGGATATTCCTCAAAATAGGACGTTGTTTGTAGAGAAATTAACGCAGGATCAACCAATAAAACCTGAGGTTGTAAAAGGGCTGAAAACGATTGATGATGTGTTTGAGCATTATAAGCCAAATGTAGACGTTGAATTTGAAGATTCTGATGGCGTTAATAAAAAAGAAAATTTAAGTTTTAGTAACCTTGGGGATTATGGCGCTATAGGTATTACAAAGCAAAGTAAATTTTTAAAGGATTTAAGTACAGAGAAAGATCAATACGTTAAAATTGCTAAGCAATTAAAAACAAATAAGATACTTAAAACGGCATTAGAAAATCCAGAAGCAAAACAGGCTTTATTAGAGTCTATTAGAGCTTTATTAACAGAAATAGAAGAAAACAAATAAACATGTCAGCATCTCAAAATCAAGCACAAGGATTTCAGCCAGTTGAAAATCCTTCAGAATATTTAAAAGAAAATAATGAAAAACTAGCCAAATACGGTGGTTTTGATTTAATGGAAGCTTGCGTAGAAGGCATTCAAAATATGAATCCTGAGCGTAAGGCGAGAAAAAAGATCTTTTTAACGGAAAACGCTAAAAAAGATGAGCGTGAGACATTAAAAAAAGTGTTAGAAATGTGGTCTTCTGTTTTATTAGGATCTGAAGATATCTCAGACATGGTTGAAACGTCTCAGAAGCTATCTCAAGAAGCAGATGTCTCTTTAAAAAAGAACTTAGGTAGAGCAATAAACGCAACTCGTGAGTTAGAGAAGTCTTATAGATCTATGGCGCTTTTTTATAAAAACACAGAAGCAGATAAGCTTAAAAATATATCTATCGTTAATGCAGAATTAGATCAAGTTAAGGATTTAGATAATACTAGATTTATAGATGCTATTTCTGAGGAATTAAATGGTGCGTATGACCGTTTAGATTTAAGAGATAACTATGGTTTACTTGTTATACCTGGTTATTTAGGATCAAATAAAGTAGTAGAAAAATGGGCAAAAATAGCCTATGATAATAAAGTGATGTTAGTAACGGATTTTGCGCATTTAGATGAGCCAGATGATGTAATGGAAATGTTTGAATCTGCAAACTTAACAGGAGGAGACAAGTACCGTTCTAACGTAATTATGTCTTGTAACTGGTTAGTTGGAAGAGGTAAGGTTGATGAAGTAGGAGAGGAAGATGATTTGTTTATACCACCAGCAGGTGCTTTAGCAGGTAAAATATACAATACATTAATGTCTCAAGTAACTGCAGGTAAGAAGTTTGGAGGGATTAACGAAATTGATGGAGTACGTTTTGATTTAAAGAAGAGTGAAATTGCACAACTTGAAAAACTTGGTTTAGTACCAATGGTTAACGAGTATGGTAAAGTAATGGCATTCTCTGCTAAAACATTATTTAATGGAGATAACTTAGGATTACAAACCTATTCTGTAGTTCGTGTATTTGACTATGTTACTAAGGTGCTAATGGACTTCTTAAACCGTCGTGCATTTGAGAACTTTAATGCTAAGACAAGAAAAGAGTTAATGGGGCAAATTGTTAAGTTTTTAGATAATATTACGGGACCAGATAAATTAATAGAAGATTTTTCTATTAAGCGTTTTGAGCAAGATCACAACCAGAAAGATCGTATTTTTCTAGACGTACACATGAAACCTTATTTTCCAGCAAAAAACTTTATGATTAAAATGGATGGTCAAAAAGGAGACGATGGAAATGCTTGGGATGCAGAGTATGAACAACAAAAATAATAGTTAAATAATTTAAGCACAAAAAAACCGAAGTCATCACTTCGGGTTTTTTTGTGCTATTATTTAGATTACAATAAAACTAACAATATTTAGTATGAAAAAGCAATTAGGTATTTTCGCGATTTTATCATTAATGGTAACTGGTTTATATGCTCAAGATGATTTGAGTGAAAGTGAGTATTATCTTTTGAAAAATGATATATTATTAGAAGGAGTCGTAAATTTTCAATCTCAAAGCGATTCTGAAGAGTTGGAAGGTATTAAGTCTTCGTCTTATACTGTTAATCCAAAAGTGGGGTATTTTATCTCTGATGATTTAGCACTTGGATTAGATTTATCTTATTCGTTTTCCAAATCTGAGATTCAACAAGGAGAATTAATTCAAACGAAAGAGGATGAAACTATTATGGGAGGTCTTTTTCTTAGATATTATTTTTTAAATTTAGGGAAAAGGTTTAAAACGTATGCAGAGTTGGGTGGAGGTTATTTAACTGCTAAAACAGGGATTATAACTGGTCAAATGAAATCTTCTGGTTTTCGAGGTAATCTTTCACTAGGTTTAAATTATTTTGTAAAAGAAAATATTGCAATATCATTTGTTGTAGCAGACTTAGCTAGTTATAAGTCTGTAACGTATGAAGAACGTCGTACTCAGGATGATATCTTAATTAGTGAAGAAGAAACGGTTAATACGCTTAGTGCTGATTTAAATGTTTTTAATAACTTTTTTAGAGAAGCTAGATTTGGTGTAATGTTTAAGTTTTAGTAAATCTTTATTAAATAATTTACTTTAAAAATCTCATGAATACTTTTCATGGGATTTTTTTTGTCTTATATTTTGGCTGTATGTACTAATAACATTAATAGCTAAGTTATTTTACTTATCAATTTTGGGTTATTAAAGAAAAATTTTTGAGGCATAAAAAAAAGGAGTAGCAATTTGCGACTCCTTTTAGTTGTAAAAATAATATGACGAATTATACGTTTATTTAAACCCATTCATTAAGATGCTCTCCATTTCCAATACCAATACCTTTTGCTGAAATCACAAAAGACTCAGACATTGGATTTTTTCCAGTTGAATCAAAGTTTTCACGGTATTTAACCATGTACCCTTCAGTAAATTTTAATTCTTTAGATGTGGATTCACTATCTCTTTTTAAGAATACTATAGAACCATCTCTACGCTCGAAGTTGTTAAACATCCAATCAGAAAGACTCACATCTGCTGTAGATTCTACTGTTAATTTAATTTTACCTCCTCTAGTAACTGAAGAAGGTCTTCCTGTTGCGTCAGTTTCTTGATGTAATTCATAAGAAGAATTTAACACATTGTACTCTTGTCCACCTACTTTAAGTTTTGCTTTAAAAGCCATAATAAAAATATTTTATAAAAAAAATTTAACGCCATTATCGGCACTTTTTTAAGATACTAATTAAAATGAGTGCTAACGAATAACATAGGTTAAAAGCAAAAATACCCGATTAAAAGAACGTATTATTGTAATAATTATATTTCATACAGTGTGTTTAACTTGTAATCCTTTTTATTTATAAATTAAACTCATATTGTAAGAGGTATTTTAAAAGAGATAATAGCATATAATTTTAACAATATTAATAAGCTATTAAAAATTTGCAGTTGGCATTGCGATTGACGTATAACCCTTGTTATAATTTAAAAATAGAAAGGGGAGACCTCTCCGTTTTTATTTATTACTGTTAGACAGAGCTAAAGTTAATTTGGTTTAGTAGTATCTTATGCTTATTTTTAAAAGATAATTAATTGTTCTCCAAGTAAAGCTTCACTATAATAAGTGTTCTTTTCTAGATTTTTTTGTTCACTTGAATAACAAAGTGTAATTTTTTTACTTTTTGTTCTCCATTCATATTCCTCGCCAAAGTCATTAATAAACAATTGTTTTCTAGCTCCATAATTATGCGAAAGTTGTTTACTATAAGCCTCTTTTTTGTTGATTCCTTTTTTTCTTATTGTGTAACCAATTATTTTACCTTTTTGACAATAAATAAAGGTTTCTTTTCCCGTTATGAGATCATGTTTAAAATTGGATGTTTTATAATAAGCAAAATCACTGTCTCCTTCTTTAGGGAACTGTTCTAGTAATTTTTCTGGTTGACCAATAATTTCATTTAAATTAATGTTATCAGCACTACTGCAACTGATTAATAAGTTTGGTACTATTAAGCCAGTTACTGTGGCAATGGATGTAATACTTATAAATTTGCGACGTTCCATATAAATTATATTATCGTTAAACCATTTTCTTTATTGCGCATATGTAGTTTTATGTCAAATTCTATATTACTATGCTTTTCAGGATTTGAGCTTTTAAATTGTAGTGCTGCACTACCATCTAAACGAACAAGACGCACTAATTTGCCATAACCCATTATTTGTAATTTTAAGTCTTCAGTATGTAGTGGTAATATTTCTAATTTCTGATTAGAAAGTTCCATGGTAGTTTGTCTAAAACTTATTTGTTGCTCTTCGGAGAAATAAAAGGCTTGTTCTTGTAGTTCTAATTTTTCTTTAAAAATTTCTAAAAGTTTGGAGGTATTATTTGATGACATTAAGCTATGTATTTGTCTGTAATAACGTAATACATCAGTCAATAACTTTTCTTCTTTCAATGCTATTAAGTCTACTGATTTTTGCCAACCATTTAATACAAAAGGTAAATCAGTTACTTCAAATTTTGTTTTTTGTATATAAATAGGTAGATTTTCTAAAGTTTTATTTATGACACGCCCCTCCTTTTGAATATATTGCCCATATGGGCTTTTCATATGTTCTCTTACTAAAATATTAGATTTTATGTTATCAACTTCTCTCTTATCAAATCCAATACTGTAGGAATCTCTTGCATCATTTTGATCTAAAAGCTTATTGCCATGTCTAGGCATTAATTTACATTCTAATTGAAATACACCATTTTCTAATACAATATTGTTTAATGGAATTGCACCATTGTATACGCCTTCAGCTGTCTGTGCACCAACCCAATGTAATATTGGTACATCATTTATCCATATTTCTCCTGCGCTAAGAGCGTAAACATATATAGTATAGTATGGTTTTTTTAAATTGATTTTCATAAATAATATTTTAATTTGGGTAACTTTTCTATAGTATCGTTGTTGCTGGTTTAATAGTATTTAGAACTTGTAATAAAAATATTAATACTCTGTACGTTTAGTTGTAACGCTTGTACTAGTAAAATTTGTTGTTGGATTAGTATAGAATCTGTTTTTCTTTTTTTGAATTATGAGCCAATAGGCTATGATTATCATTTACAAAAGCTTCAATTAAATTTTGAGTCTCTGGTATCTTTAGATTTTTTATGTGCGTATTATGGTCTACCCATTTTTGTTTGGCACCTCCAAAAAACTGATTGAATTTTGAAGTCATTATTTGTTTAGGTCTAGTATATTCTACTGAAAATGTAATATCCCTTTCTGTAAAATTATTTGAAGATGCAAAAGTCGGAACGATAAGTAAATTGAAGTTCTGCTTATTTGACACATAATTTATTGTAAAATACCAAAAATCATTTAATACTGGTTTACTAGAACTATCTGTGGCAGCTTTAAAAGACTTTTTTATGTATTCATACCATTCTGTTTCTCTAAACTTTAAAAGGACTTCTTTTGGAGATAGATTGGTATTAGTTACCTCTTGCTCTGAAAATGGATTTAAAAATTTAGTTGTGAAATGCTGCATATTAACTTTAACGTATTACGTTTTTTTTACACCCTTACCTTATGGGCTATGTTACCTTTATATTGTTCTATTTTTGATGATAGTGTAGGCCACATAGACTACAAAATTATACACTGTCTAAAAGAGTATTAGTCCTCTTTTTTTTTCTGTATGAATGAACCTCCGTTCTTAAAAAAACCTTTCCTTAAGATAATAAAACCAACAATGTATCCCATTGCTAGTAATAAAAGTTTAAAATCAGGAAATAATAAATAGAGATGAAAGCAACCAGTTAATAGTAGTATGCAAAATCCTTGTTTAATTAATATCATTTTTAAGTATAGTTTTTATATTAGAGTCAGAGAGTGCAACAGTATATGCCGGGATACTATTGCTAGGTTTTGAATTTTACAAATGACTAATTCAAATTATGAGGTTGTATTTGAGGTAGAGCATAAGCCTTATTTTTTGTTCTTATCGCTTACTTTTTTAGATAAATCGTTGTACAATTTATTTATTGCAGTAATATTAAGGGCGGAAAAGATAAAGCTAGAAAAGCATAAGCTTATCCAAATAAAATATAGTTTAATACCCGAGGTTTCAGAAATGAAAAGTAACATGATTATTATAAAACCTCCTATCCAAGTTAAAGTAAGGCTACTAAAAATAATAGTATCTAAATTACTACTAAAGCTAAAGGATCTATATAATTTGCTAATAATGGCGATTGAAAAGATCAACATGGGCATACCAAATGCAGCGCAAATGACAATTAATACAGGTTGAGTAATTATATGGTCTAAAAAAGGGAAATAATTAAAAGGTAACTCCATTGTACTTTTTTTCTGCTTCAGTGATTTGTAATAATGCTTTTTCTGTGTAACCCATGGGCTTAGATAAAATCATATTTGGGAATTCATTAATGCCTATATTATACATATTAATGCATTCATTAAAAAATTCTCTTCTGTCAGAAATATGATCTTCTAATTGAGACACTCTTTCTTGAAGTTTAATAAATGAAGCACTAGCCTTTAAATCCGGATAATTTTCTGCAACCATCATTATTTTTCCTGAACCGCTTACCATTTTATTGGTTAATTCTATTTTTTCATTTTGATTTGTTGATGATAAATATTTTGTTCTTAACTCTGTTAATCTGTTAAGTGTTTCTTTTTCATGGGTAACATACTCTTTTACAGTGTTAATTAGATTAGGGATTTCGTCAGCACGTTGTTTAAGAAGCACATCAATGTTAGCGAAAGCCTTTTCTACATTAAACTTTAGCATGACTAGTCTGTTGTAAAGTTTAATAAATACGCTTATAATAGAAGCAATGATTATTACTATTATGACTATTCCTATTGTTTGATTCATATTTTTATTCGAATAATTTAGTGATTGAAAGCGTATCCCAAGATAAATTAAATTTAAGATTTATGGTATCACCGTCTACGTTTATTTCTGAAATTAAAATGAAAGCTATAATTAAAAATAATACAGCCAAGTAGGCTAGAAAGTTATTTAATAAGGGTTTGTTTCTGTTCCATTGCCCCACAGAATTGTTTGGAGCTAACATAAATATATTTTTAATAGGTTCTTTTTCTATAAAAACCCTATTTGCATCGGAATTTGCTTTACCTATTAAGATAATGCTTTGATTAGCATATAACAGATATTGTGTATAACGTTTGGAAGTGCTAGAGTAGGAGTCTGTCTCTTCCAGCCATAAAAAATCAATATCATCTGCTACTATTTCTACTTGCGCTGTACCATCGTCTAGTAAAAAATTATTACAAACCACTTCGTTGCTAATTGTACTATATTTGGTTTTTCCATCCCGATCTTTACTTTTTCGTTCTATTTTATACCTATAGCCAATGCATTCTTTTTTTTCAATTCTGGATAGCATAGGTTCTTGCATGATGGTTTGTCCAGAGACCTCAACTAACCCCATAGCCATAGATTTTATTTTTGAGGTTGGTAAGCTAGCTTGAAGGTTTAAAAATTTTTTTGTATTGCTGGAAGAAAATAGTTTAATAACAAAAAGTAAAACGAATATAACTATGATAATGGCGGTGTCAAAATATATAAATGCCGCAATAAAAGAGGCTACAAGGATTAAGTATTTAATTATGTCTAAAAATATTTTTGGTAGTGTTTCTTTTTTAGAACGCTTTTTAATACCATCAATTGAAGATTTTACACCTTTTAAAACACCTCCAATTATAGTTAATAGCACTAGTAATAGGAATAAAAATAGGATAACGGCAAACGGGTGAATATTAAAAAGGATATTTGAAACTATAACAAATAAAGGAAGTAGAGCAAAGAAGAGCCAGGCAGGTTTAAATTCTTTGTAAAAAGTAGCGCAAATAACAGAATAAAATATAGCAACACCTAAGCTAAAAATAACAGCAAAAATTAATTCTGGCAGTTGGGATTCTTTAAAGATAAATTGTGTGAGTTCTTGCATATTGAATTTACAACTTGATTGGTTTGTCTTTTTAATTAGATAGATTGTTTTTTCTTTTTAGTTTAAAAGAGCTGCATTAAAAGTAGTTATTGTTTTATATCTATAATATTATAAATAAGATTTTAATAGTCGTTTATACGGTGTTAGAGCTAAACCATAAACCATATAGTCCTAGGCTAAAACCTAGAGAGTACATAATCTGAAAAGTTGTTATTATTACAGGCTTTCTTTTTATTATTTTTTTGATAAAAGGCTTTTCTTTATTTCCAATTTTTATTTGATACTGTAATAAAACATCCCATATTTTTTGTACCATAAAAAGTGTAATTACAAAAACTAGTAGTAGTATTAAGCTAACATAAATACCAATGGTTAATTTTTTATTTGGTGTAAAATCTATTTTTTTTAATATAAGTAAAACAGCTAGATATGAAGGAACAGAAGCAATTATTGATATAATAGCAAATTTTAAGTGCCATTTGTTAATTTTTTTTCTGTTTAAAAAAACTAAAAGTACTAAAAGTATAAAAAATATAAACGCTATTAAATCCATTTAATTACTAATTAAAATGTTTGTTACTTCTTTTATTATTACTAATAAGGCTATGCTGAAAAGTATCTTCTTTATAAATCAATTACTAGATCTGCTATGAGACATAAATATTTATTTTCAACTTTAAGTAAGGTAATTATCATTTTCAAATTACCGACTACTAGGCGTCAAAGAAAATATTTCTATTATCATTAGAAGCTTTAATTAGTGCTATCTTATTATTTCAAAAGTATCACTATTCGCAGGCATATGTAATTTAGTTCCTATTGAATATATAGAACCTTCATCATTGAAAATTAAAGCATTCCACCCTTTGATATTTACTTCTATATCTTCAAAAAAATCAGTTTCCCTTCGTTCTAGAGATACAACTCTGCCGTTTGCATAGAATTTTAGTTCATAATCTTCAAGTGGTAACATATTTCCTTTAGACTCTTCTTTTATCTCGCTTAAAATACTTTTCCAATTTTCATCAAAATTTGATTCTTTTTCATACAAAACAGTCCAGATTTCTTTTCTTTCGTTGGTAGTTCGTTTTTTCCATTCTGAGGCATCACCGGTATTTAAAATGTCTTTTAATTCGTTATAGTGTTCTAAAACCTGTTTCATGATTTTTAAAGAGTCTGCTTTTTTAAAAACTTTACTATTACTCCAGCCTTCTACTTTGTAGGGAAGATCTTCAATTTCTATTTCCCATTCCATTTCTACAAAAGGTAAAGGTGCACTCATTGGGGGAATAATAAGCTTCATAAGCTCTTCGTTAAATTTAAGACCTCTCCCTGATTTATTGTTTTTTATAACTTTAATTAATTCGAAATGACTCATTTCGAAATCATCAATATTAATAGCCGTTTCTCCTTTTTGAGGAAGTAATTTAAGTCGAATAGTATGTTTGCCATTTCCTAAAAGATATGGATTAATCTCTATTACTGTATTGGATCCAGCATCATAATCCTTCTCTGCAGGCATCTCATTTACATATAACTCGTATGGTGTGTACGTCGTTACAGATACTGCATATGTATACTGTTTGTCTCTGTTTATTTCTTTTGTTATTCGCTCTTTTGTTGACTGAATAGTTTTATTATCTTTTTTCTTAATACATCCTAAAACGATTATTAAGGACATTAGTAAGTACTTCATTTATGTTATTTTAGTTTCTTTAAAATATGTAAATTCATTACGGATTTTTTATTTTTACGAGGGTAATGGTTTACTCGGGTTTTTACTTATCCCTTTTCCTTTTTTAGACTTTTTAAAATCTATTTTTAGAAAAGCAATATACAAATAATGACCTTTTCTTGTTTTCTGCAATAGTCAATATCTTTTAGTAGAAAATCAAAGCAGTCTTGTTTTTTAATACATTTATCCAATATATTGTAGTTGCTTGAAAGAATAGATAGCTAGTATTGTTTAATTGTTTTAGTAGTACTCACTATAAATGTGGGCTAATAGCGCGAACCATATAATATATGGTTGTGCCATCTTATTTATAAATTATATTATTGTTATTTTGTATAATAATTTTCATATTCTCCCCTTCCTCGTTTAACTTTATCGGCCAAGTATTGCTGATAAGTATATGTTGGGTCTTGTTTCTTATTTCTTTCATCTATAAATCTTCCATAATAGCCGTATTCAGGAAAATCAAACATTATGGGGTAAACGATAGTATCCGAATTTTTAAGCATATAAAGATGTGCTCTTTTATATTTTTTAGTTTCATAATCTTTATACACATTTAAAAAGTAGGTTCTTTTGTTAATAAGATCTTCCCATAAATAATTTGATGGATTGTCTCTCTCTTTCTCTCTTTTATCTCCGTAACGTCTAAAATCAGGGTTGCCTAACTTTTCAATTAGAACATTAACAAAATCAGTACATTCATCATGTGTGTATAGATCTATTTCCAATATTGAAATAATAGAGTCTTTTTTAGAAAACCAAAAATAAACTCTATTTCTTTTGTAGTTAGTATTTGCATGAATTTGTCCTTCTAATTCGACTTCTTCGAAGTTGAGAAATTGTTTATCATAAATTGTATAACCAGAATACTCAGAACTTAGAAAGAAATCTTTCTCATATAAATCTAATTTTTCTAAGGGTAAGTCTTTTATATTTTCATTTAGCGTAATATCAGATAAGTCAAAATTTGATTGCGATTGACAACTCTGTACGATTAGACATACGACAGTTAACTTAAATAATATTTTTCTCATAATAATAATAATAATAATCCAAGTTCAAGTCATAAGTGCAACACGACTATTTAAAATAGATGGAGCTAGCCCCATCTATTTTGGGCTCAATATTTATATTCGTTTTGGATGAAACATTACAAACAATTGACCTTGTTACAAAGGTATCAAATCTCTGCATTATTAGAGACAGGAATTAGTATAACACAAATAGCAAAAATTATTGGTGTTAATAAAAGTACCGTATCAAGAGAATTAAAAAGGAATACTCCCAGTCGAGGTCGTACAGCTGGCATTTACATTGCAGAACACGCGCAACATAAAGCGCTTAATAGACATTGCCTAAAACCAAAATCAATTATTTTAACTGATGGACTTAAAAAACGAATAGCCGATTTGATGGAACATGAGAAGTGGAGTCTAGAATTGATTGCAAAACGATTAGTAAAAGAATCTGAGCTCTGCGTTAGCCACGAGACTATCTATAAATGGATATGGAGAGCAAAGCACAGCAATCATAGAAATCACAATGCTTACAAGACACTATACAAGCACTTGCGCCACACTGGTAGAAGGCAAAAGAGAAATAACATAAAAGATAAACGAGGAGCTATTATCGGTCGTGTAGGGATAGATAAGAGACCTAAGGTTGTCGAACAACGTTCACGAATTGGAGATATAGAGGTCGATCTTATGATGGGTAGTAATCATAAATCAGCATTACTGGTTATGACAGACAGAGCAACTCTTGTAACGATGATAGAAAAGCTCAGTAGTAAAAATGCAGATGAAGTTTATCAAAAAATGAATCAACGCCTAACTAATTTTGACTCATCTTGGGTTAAGACAATAACATTTGATAATGGAAAGGAGTTTGCTCGCCATGGAGAAATAGCAAAAGACGTCAATGCGAAAACATATTTCACAAGACCATACACCTCTCAGGATAAGGGAACTGTAGAAAACAGAATCGGGGTAATAAGAAGATTTTTTCCAAAGAAAACAGACCTTAGAAAAGTCTCTAACAAAAGAATAAAAGAAGTAGAAAGATTACTAAATTACAGACCTATTAGAAAGTTTAATTATAATAACCCTATTGAAACCCTAAAAAGTATGAGTGTTGCACTTATGGGTTGAACTCAGCTTATTATTTAAACTCTAAATATTCTTTAACAATTTTTTTATATGGCGAGGCTGTGCCATCTTGATTAAATGGTAGCATATAATCATCTTTGTTTTCTTCAATTGTAAAATATTCTTCAGTTAAGTTTAATAAGTCCGTATCCGAAATACGCTTAGAATCTATTGAGATAAATCCCATTAAATTTAGTGTGTCTAAAACATACTTTTGTGTATTTTTATCTTTGTAAGCTGGAGTGTAATCTAAAATTATTTGTTCTTTCCAGAGTTTATTTATTTTACTAAAAAAAATTACAGAATCTTTGTTTTTTGAGTAGAAAGTTGTAATGTATTTTGGAGATCTGTGTGACCAAAGTTTTAAATTTCGTTCAGGTTTATATACAGGTCCTGTGTCTAATTCAGCTCCATTATAATATGAATAGTAATCTTGATGTGTCTTGTACAATTTTTGATCAATAATGTTATGCATAACAGAGTCAAATTTTTTGTTGTCTTTCTCTAATTCAAATTTTTCTATTGAAAAGTTTTGTGAACATGAAATAATGCAACTATATAAAACTAATAATACAGTAAATCTTAATATTTTAATCATTTTTCTAATTCTTTAATTGATATACCTTTATTTAGAACAATCCTTTTTTTGAAGAAGTTCTCTAGTTTAGTAGGTGACCTAACATAATTAAGCCCTTTTTCGTAGTTTCCGTTTAACTTTTTTGGAGACAGCCTAACTAGAGAATCTCCGTTTTTAGCATCTAATCCAATCCCTGTTTCATGTCCTATGCTAGTGTTATTTCTAAAGGTATTGGTAGATTTAATAAATTATGCTTTTCGTTATTAGGGTAAGCTCGTTTTAAACAATAAGCACCTCCTTTAATATCCATTGTCATTATTATGTTGTCATTTACTCTAATTTCAAACAGGCGAGTTCCCGCCCTAAAACCTAAAATGTAATAAGGTTCTTTGACCATATTGATTTATGTTTTGTTTAATAATTATTCTGTTAAAATGCTAATATATTCGTCACCTTTTTCTGTTTGATCCTTTATATAATCCTGATAAGTAAAGTTTTCAGGAGACTCATTATATTCTTTAAATTTAAGGTAATTACTCCATTTAGAAAACGACGGTAATCCTATTGCTCTATCATAAAAATAGGCTTGATTATTATTTACAACAAATAGCCAACATTCTTTACCATATTTTTGTATTGAAACATGAAGCAAATAGGTGTAATTATTAGTTTTATCTTCCCATAGTTTTCCATCGTAATTCCTTTCTTTACGATCTTCTACTTTCTGATAACTAGTAAAATTAGGCTTACCTAAAAAATCATCTAAAGCTTTAATTAGTTGGTTGCTTTTTTCTGTTTGATACGTGAATAATTCATATATAGCAATAATACTGTCTTTTTTAACAAAACCAAATTTTACTGAATTTTTTAGATAATTATCACCTTCATTAAAAAAACCATACAGGTTAACACCATTAAAATTCATTAATTCTTTTGATGATGTTTTAAGGCTACCATTATCTAAACCATAATGATTCATACTATTCCTATTTATTTTAATATTTGGGCTTACTATAGAATCAATGTGTTTACCTAGTATCTCTTTACTTAAATCAATAGAGTCTTCGTTTTGAGAGTTACAACTTGTTAGCATCATTAATACTAGCATTTTGCTAAATAATATTATTTTTTTTCATTTTATATTATTTTTATTTTAATTATGATGAAATTAAGGGTATTGATACTTTACCTCCTGTTATTTCCTCAATAATATCAAAAGGTTTAACCAATTGTGCTTTATATTCTATATCTGCTAATTTTTTGTCTTTACTAAAGTTAAACCATGATGTTCTAATTTTCATACCGACTTCTGCTTTTATAATGGCTTCAACTTGTATACCATCAAACAGCATTTTAGGCTCGTAATTTAGCGATTCCCCATGAGATGTACCAATATAGTTTAATTCATGACCAAAAGTAATTGATCATTCTCCTTTAACTTTAATGTTTCCATCTGCGTAAAACTCAGCTATTAATACTACCAATTTTGCTTTAACACTTAATTCTTATGAGTTTTTTACTTATGACTAAAAACAGAAAAACTATCTAAATAATTAGATAGTTTTTATTGTTTAATTCTTTTTTTAGAACTTACTTGGTAGGGCACTTGTTATAAACTAGCGCTATCGGAGTGGGTTAACGTATCATTAATACCTTGCTTACCTTTTGAAATCGAATAAATAAACCTAGATTTTTGTTTGACTTCCTTCAAATCTAAAAAACTACTAATTGCATTATCTATATTTCAAGTACTAGTTTTAACCTTTGTATTTTCTGAAATTCTGGCTTCATTTTAAAGCGGTGTGCTTTCTTTACAGCTAATTAAATATAAAAGTATAGCCAATGTGATTAGATTCTGATGCATTATTTTTTATCATGTCATTGTCATGATTTATTTAGGATTATTTTGTCTTAACTGAATAAAAAAGTCTTTATTTATCTCGTTAATTTTAATTTCTCCAAAATCTTTCATGGTCCATATTTTAGGTTCTTTTACAGGACTGTTATCGTCTTGAATGTATTCTTCTCCATATTTATGAAGATATAGTTCATTATTTTTTTTATTGAATTTAAAGGTGGTGTATGCGTATACTAAGTATTTATTGCAAAAGGTCTGTTCTATTGTGAAATACTCATTTTTAAATACAATATTTTGAAATCCTTCTGAAAAACAATTTTCGGGTGCCTTGAAAATAAGATTTGTATTTTCTTTCCATTGCATATATTCATCACGACTTCCTTTTTTTAATATGATTTTTGATTCATAATGGTTGTTGGCGTCATTATATAATTTGTTTTTTAATGCTATTATGGAATCTTGAATACCATCCATATTTAAATCATGTGTTTTGGTAAAATATGCTGGCCCATAAAGTTGGATATTATTCTTTTTTAAAAGAGCTATGATTCCTGACGCCTTATTAAAGTCAAAATTATTTTTGAAAAACACCTCATTAAGGATTAGATTATTATCTGTAGTGTGATCTAGATTTTGAAAATCATTAGACCTATAATGCTTAACAGAGACTGAGTCTAGTAATGGAAGCTCATTACTTAAAGCAATTATTCTATTGTTAGGAAATATTATAATTTTCATTTCATAATCACCTATAATTATTTTTGGAGCAATTTGAAATGTTTTATTATAATCTACCTTTAAGTTTAAGCTGCTATTGATTACATCGCTAAAATGTGTTTTACTAGGAATTTTGTAATCATTATGAATGTCAGTAATTAAATTGGCTATTCTTTTATAGTACTCTTCTTTTTTAGCGTCACTCCAATCGTTCATAATGTAGGATTGATCAGAATCTTCTAGTTCAAAATTATAAGCTTCTATTTTTTTATCCTGTCCTTTGCATGAAAAAAATAATAAAAGGAAAACTACGGGATATAAAGAGTGTTTTATCATATTTTTTTTAATTAAATCCAATGTGAAAGTGATTTTGGTGTACACTGTATGCTGCATTTTTTGTGTTTGTAAAAGCCTTATAATTATAGTTGTTTGTAAAATCCCATGCTACTGCTAAAGCGAATATATCAGTCATAACTTCGTCTAATTTGGATTCGCTTCCAAGAACGTCTCGAGCGTACGTCCATAATTGTTGACCCGCAGCATTTGTACATCCAGGATAACGTATATCTACATCTTTTCCGGTTTTATGGGTGCTATGACCTAAATCAGTAACTCCATCGTCGGAGGATATATCATTATAATATAACGTTGTTGTAGTAACCTCTTTATTTACAGAGTAAAAGAAACCTAATAAAGCAGAGAAGGCCTCTTCGTTTACCCAACTATCACCGTCGGAGATATTGCTATCTCGTGTACCATACCTACCCCAATTTAATCCGGAATCTGGAAATTTTAATAAATTATGTTCATTTTTAGTTGCTGTAAATGTTTGTTCCAGTACGCCATCATTGTATACTTCAAATTTATAAGTATTACTGCTAGACGATTTAGTTTTAGAATATGTTTTTTTAATATAATCTGTTTTATATAAATTAAATTCGCCAATAACCACCTCATCTTTTGTACATTCATTAACTCTAAATGCTGTTAAAGCTGTTTGAAAATGAGCCCATCTATCATTATATGAATCTGTATTTAAATTAACTACAGCAGTAATAGAGTCTACAGTAGCTCTAGTTTGTCCTACTTTTAAATGCAAATCTTTCCAATAAAAGTATGCCATAGCAGATAAAACGCCTTCCTTAAAGTTTAAAAGTTTATCTGGATTAGTAACAATATCAAAATCAAACCCTTTTCTCACTAACCTTTCGTTTACATTTCTGTAATTTTCTTTCCATGTAAGTTGAACAATTCCCTTTCCTCTATATTTTGATCCATCACCACTAGCGATATCACCATTTTCATATCTATTAGCATATGCTCTATTAGCTATTGCAATTTCGTTAGCAGCTTGCATTCCTTTATCATTATAGGTATTTAAATCTTTTCTACCATAAAGATCTGCGTCATTTGGATTGTTTTTAAAATAAGAAAACGGACCTGTTTTAAGAGTTCCATTACTATAATATCCACCTTCTCCAGTAGCTAAGTTACCTTTTACCCAACCAGAACCACTTGTTCGGTCACTATTTTTTAATCTTCTAGCACTATAATTTAAACTTTCAGGTGTTTTTATTGTTAATGATGATCCAGTCTCTTCTCTTGCTTGGGCAAAAAAGTGAGCCTTTTTTTCACAAGTATCTATATGAAAGTGATCTACTCCCTCATTAAATGCTTCAGCTACTTTGGTTAAAGTGTCGTCTGTGGCATCTCCAAATATTAAAGCAAGTTCCTCTTTAGTTACTTTTTTACATCGTGGACAAGGACTATTTTCTTCTATTTCTCCTTCCTCACCAACAGTACTTGGGCTATTTCCATTTTCTGGTGTTGGATCATTACCAAACCCTATTACCTGTAAAGCTTCTTGTATTGCGCTATTTATTGAGAATCCGGAAGTATTATCCGATACCTCTAATTGTTGTTCAGAATAGTTATGTAAATTAAATCTGTTAGATTTAACTACAACATAATACTCGTGAGTACTACCTTCAAAAACACCTTTATCAGCATTTACAGCCATATCCAATGTTAATTGCTTTTGTACTTTTACGTTTCCAGTTGTGTTTTCGACAGTAGTTACTGTTTCCCACAATTTAGTGTTTTCGTTAGCGTCGTGACCATCATCTGACATGGTATCCCTTTCCCATAAACTAACAGTTAAATCTTCACCTATCATATTGACGGTTTCAATAGAAATGGTAATTGTCTGTCCATATTGAGGTGTACTGATAAATTTGTCCCCTTTATAATCTAACATCGTAATGGTAGTAATGCTTGGAGGTCCTTGAAGTGGTCTTACATTAACCGTAGATGGTCCAGATAATTCTGGATTGAATAAATAGCCTTCTACCTTATAATCATGATTAGCAGAAATTTCTCCAAAAGTAAATGTGGCTATTGGTCCATTTTTAGTAATTGATGTTGTAGTATATAGACCAGAGCTTCTTTTTTTAAACAACTCCCATTTTACATTAGCTTTTAAAGCATCAGGTGTTCCAGGATGCCATTCGGTTACTGTATAAATAGCAGGTTGTCCAATTCTTGGAGCTGTTGGACCGCTAATTGTTTTTACACCTTTTTTTGCCATAATTATATTACTTAATATGCATCTGGTTGATTATCTTCTACAGTATCATTAGTGTCTGTTAAAGAATCTAATTCTTCTTGTACATCTTGGTCTGCATTATTAACATTACTTTTGCTTAAACTTGCACTTTGACCGTGCGTCATTATTGTAATTTTACCTCCAACGGAACACATAAGCTCTGAGCCTTCAATCACGCATTTTTTACCTAAAACAGTAACTTTATCGTATGTTTTTGTCCATTTTCCTGCAGGAGCAAAAGCACATGGGTTTTTTCTGTTTAAGGCACATGGACCAAATGAGTTTGAGGATGGAGTAAATTGGACATCGTCTTCTGTGACTGCTAAAAAATCTGCGCTGTTACCACTATCATTCCAATAATGTTTAGTGTGACTTGACACTTTAAAACTAGGGAAGGTAGTGCCTTGATTACACATAGCTTTACCTTTTTGTATTACAAAATGTTTTCCGGTACTCATAATAATTAATTATTAATATGATTAATAGTTAGTATTGTTGTTTTACTTTTACTTGTCGTGTAATCGATATGGTATTTAGCTTTGATTTTTGTTGAAAGTTCTTGTTCTAAGTTTACCTGGTAACTACTGTTTAATGTACCTTCAATTTTTGGTAATTTTATATAAAAAGGATTGTTGTTAACATCGTTTGGATTTAATAAATCTTTATAACTTCTAGTGTCTTCAACTTTACCATTTTGTAAAATTGTCAATGTGTTATTTTTAGTGTCATTACTTTCTACTTCCTGAGATACTTTAAGGTTTATGTGATATTTATAATAATTAATATTAAAAACAGTTTTTGATGTTTTATTTAATCTTTGATAGGGTAGTAGTAGCGTGTTAAGTACTGTGTCGCTAATTATTGCTTTTTCTAATTGATTACTTTCTAGTAATTTTTTGTTAACATTATTAATGTATTTTTCTGCATAGTCACCATTAAAATTTGCTTCTAAATTACTTTTATTATCAAGCCAACGTTTTTTAATTTCGGGCATGTTATTAATACCTATAATATTACCGTGTTTGCTTAATAACAAATCCATAGGGTAATAAGCTTTTGAGCAAAATAAAGCGAGTCGTTGTATTTTTGATTGAGGCTTAATTTTATTGATATAAAATTCGCTTTTTGTTACTCTTAAGATTTTTAAATCATCTTTGTTTATTAGATAATTAAGGTTTAATGTATAAGCTATTTTGTTTGTTTTTTCTATTACACCAGTAGTAACCGTTTTGTCAATAGTTACATCATAGCTAGCTATTAAATTATCTAGTTTTAGTTTAAAGGGTTTTAAAGGAGGCTGGTTTGTTTCACCCTTTTTAATTTCATTATTTAGACTAATTACCTCCTTTAAATCTGGTACATATAATGTGTTTCCTTTTGTTATTTCGAAGTTTTGTAATAGCTCGGTTTTTGGACATATATCATTATGAAAATTCTGTAATTGCTTATAGTTATTTAAGCCAATTCTTTCAGCTAGAGATTTTAAAGAGTCTCCTGTTTTTATTTTACATGCTATGTAGTCTTTAGTCTGCATTACACTGATTTATTGGTCATTGTTTTAGCTAATATTATAAATAGAATAAAGGTTTCAATCATAGCTAGATAAGTTAGATTTAAAACTCCAAAAATTGGTCACGATGTATAAATGTACTCCATGAGGCCACGCAAAGGCTATAACTAACGATACTCATTATCAGATATTTCATTTTTTTTATGAACTTAGTTTCGTCATTTTATTTAAAAGATTTATTTACTGTTCAAATTCAAAATTCTCTTTCTTTTTTTCTATTCCATCGTAGATAACATCGCTATTTTTTATATAATATAAAATGTCGTTTTTGTTATCTATAAATCTACTATATAGTATTAGATCGTTGTTTTTACCATCTAAGAATTCTCTAGTTTTATTATAAGTGCTATTAAGTTCTTCAGTTTCTTTATAAATGTAAATTGAATAAAGACTGTACTTGTTTTCTATGTTTTTTTTATGGTCGTCAATTAACTTTTGTAGCTTGTTGTAGTATGTTGTGTTGTATTCAAAATCACCTTCTAAATAAAAATAATCTATCCTGTTAAGCACATTGTTTTTTCCTGTAAATTCATAAAAAAATGGACTTAACGGTTTTATCGCCATCTCTTTACCTTCGATTTGATTATTGTTTTGCATTTTGTTATTGCATGAAATTAAAATAAGGACTGAAATAAATAGTATATTTTTCATTTATGAACGTTTTGAGTTTCCACTTAAATACACACTTCTATAAAATTCAGTTATAAATGGCTTTGCAGATCTGTAATGCTGAAGTATATACCAAGCCTTAAAAAAATCTCCAGTATGGTACTGAGGTATCCTATCCGAGCCATGTTTAACAATATCATCCCAGTCTAAACCAAAATGGTCATAAAAAGTATATAGTAAAGTGCCTTGCCATAATCCAGTACAGGAATTATGACTGTAATTTTTTAATTCGGCTTTTACACTCCATACTTGATGTACTGTAATACCAAGTCCAGAGACCTTGTCCCAAAATGATGAAAAGTTTAATAAATTCATGGCTATTGAAGACATATTTGCAGGATTGTAAGCAGCATTTTTTAATTCAGTTTTCAGTGCTTTTAAAAAATCACTGTGATAGGATACAAACGCATTGTTATTTGCAATTTCATTATCTAAAATTTCATTTTTATAAGTACCTCCAATACCTTGTGTGAAATGATTAGCCATATCTAAAGCTAGTGTTTCCATTTTTCCTATGGATAGAGAACTCATTAAGGTGTTTAAATAAAGTCCCAAGTCAGAATCACTTTTAAGAAAAACGGGATCTTGTTTTATAGATACTGATCTTGGAGGTTTGTCTGCATAATACATATCTTCAGCTTTAGTGCCATCAAAATTATATCCAGGATCGCGTTTTGCTTTACCAATAGTAACTTGATTTACTCTTGTTATTTTACAATCCTCATTATCACCATAACTAACACCACTTTCATTGCCAATTTCTTGTACCGTTGTGCTAGCAGAGAATGCAACATTACTTTCTGTTGCATAGAAATTATGGTCATTCTCTGTTTTAGTAGTTATAATACCATTTACTATTCTTTGTCGCATAGCTTAAAAATTATTTCCTTTTTCGCCACTATTATTCTGTATTTGTCCTTTTGCGTTTTTAGTTATATTACCATTGTTACTAGTAATTTTTATTTCGGAAGCAGATTCCTCTCTTCCTTTGACAACTTCAGACGTTAAATCTCCTTGAATAAATTCCATTAAATTACCCATGACCATCATGTTAGCATTTGCACCAACAGTTGTAGACTTCGTCATTCCAGTGCTTTCGCTAGAGTTCAGACCAATAGAATCTGTTTTATTCATACCCACAGATGTGGTTAAATTTTGCTCTACATTAACAACCATGTTTTTACAATTAAAAGTCATAGTTTCTGGAGCTGTAATGTTAATATTACCACCTGTTGTATCTAAATGAATTTTATTACCACTTTTATCAGTCAGTATAATACTTTCGTCTTCTGTAAACATAAGCGTATGCCCACTTCTAGTTTTTAAGGCTTTTATTGCATTTGATGAATTTTGAAAAGCACTTGCTTTACCACCTCCATTATATAAACTACCTAACATATAGGGATGCTCTGCATTACCGCCTTCAAAGCCTATTAAGACCTCCTCGTTAACTTCTGGTATAAAATGGAACCCTTTGTCACCTCCAGCATGTGGCGTTACAATACGTATCCACGGTGTCATTTGGCCAGTTGTTTTTTGCCAAGGCATTTGTACACGTATTCTACCTAATCCATCCGGATCTGCATTTTCCATAACCACAGCAGTTTGTGTATCACTTTTAGGAAACGCATTAATGTTTGTATTAGGATAGGCATCAAAGTCCGCTGTAACAGCTTCAAATCTGTTTTCGTAATCACCGTTTTCTCTGTTACTATGTGTAATATCTATTACTCTGTAGCTAGCACCTTCAACTTTTACAATGTTTCCTAATTTGACGCCAGGGTTATCGCTTATTCCATTAAGTTTAACTTGTTGTATTTCGTAAGTTTTTTTTTGTAATTCGATGCTAGAATCTAGTCTTTGTTTAGCTTGTGGGTCATTGTATAAATTATGCCAAACTTTAGTTTTATTATTAAAGATGGTATTGGCTTTACTTGAGACAAAACCACTATATCCATTGGCGCCAGAACTGATGTCTTTTGTATCCTTTTCGTGAGTGTCGTTTAGTAAGTAGTCGTTGGCATAAAATTTATAATTATGTGATTTTGGCGTCAGGTTTAGGTTATATTCTTTAAGGTCAAAACCGTAGGTTAATACTAATTCTTCAGTTTCGGGTTTTCCAAAAATAAGTTTAGACCCATTGTAATAAAACCATTCTCCATATTGCGCAGCTAAACGACTAGCATAGTTATAAGTGCTTTCTCCATTCTGGAGGGAGTAGTGTAAGGGAGCAGTATTATTAGGTTGTATGACTACTTCTAGTTTAGACTTGTCGTAGTCACTAAAAGTACGATGTAAAATGTCTGATAAAGAGAAGTCGTTATAAGAGGCATAGTGTGGGCCATCGTCTGCAATAAAAGTAGGACTTAGGGCCGTAATTACTACTTCGTCACCTGTACTAGCTTCGTACCCTTTTATAGTTGTGACCTGAGATACAATACCTTTAAATTCTAAAGCTTTATAACCATTAAAATCATCTAAAGAGGCTATTTGTAAAGTTATGGTTTCTCCTAAATAATTTTTACTAGATTCTCCTAATGCTTGTGTCAAGTTTTCTAGGACATCCATACGACAAACAAGTTCTAGCTTATGATGAGAATCTATGCTTTGATGAAGCGTTATTGATTTAAAAGCAGAAATTTCTGTACCTGAAATAAATATAGTGGTGTTACTTTGTAATGCCATAGTCTTATTTAGTATTAAAACTGGTTTTAGTGTGTTTATTAACTTTTATAGAAAAACATACTTGTGCTTAAAACAACAAAAATAATGTGAACTTGACTTTTTATTAAAGTTTATATTAAGTTGTAAATCAAATTATTAAAATTTATATACGTTTAAAAGTCTGTTTTTGGACGTTAATAATTAAATTTCATTATCTAACCAATAACAATTCCTATTTAATGTAAAGTGATAAAACTGAAAAATAGTTACCAATCGACTTTGATTTTTTTTCTATTTTTTAGCAATAGCCCCACCATGAGCTAATAATCTTCCTTTGGGTGGTCTTATTTGTATTGCACGCACTGCACAAGTTTTATATTGCTACATTATCATTTCTATTGATTATAATTTTTTCGTTTATAGAAATAATAATAGTCTTAAAAAATAAAATGCTAATAGTAAAAAACAAGATTATCATTAGTGCTATCACAATTAATGATAGCGTCAATAATTGTGTTACTAATAACATTATAAGGAGAATAAGAATTATTCAAGAATAATCCTGGAATTATAATAATTACAACTAAAGTGGTGACGCAGAGACGGTCCACATTTTGTAATATTTTTATACTAACATAGCTCTAAGTTTTCACTTTCCAAGAGCTAATTCTGGGCATTCTGTTTCTAGCATTGCCATCATAACTAATTGTATATAAAAAGCATTGATTTCGCTATTATTGTCCATTACAGGTATATTAGTGTCTTTGTAAAAAACTTCTAATTCCTGTTTGTTTTCTTTTATAGCGTCTTTGAGGCATTTTCTTACACCGTCAGATTCTTGATTAGTAGTTGCACAAGCGCATGCTAATTTTGCTGTTTTAACAGATGCAGATTCATTTTTTGTACAACTAGTTAAAAGGACTAAAAAAACAAATGCAGGAATTATTATTGTTTTCATGATAATTAGTTTGATTTAAATTTAATGACAATGGTTAGCGATGTAGTAAATAGAGTATAGTGCAATAAGTATAGGTACAAATACTAACAGTAAACCTTGAAATAAATTTTTATTGGAAATATCTTCAATAAAACTATATAGATATTGATCTTCTAAATTATATGGAGATTTGAAAAAACGATAAGATTTAATACTGCTCATTTTTGATTTTTCGTTAAATTTTTCGCCTTTTTCATTTAAGCTTGCTTTATCTAAATAAATAGAGATATAACTGTTTTTCCAAGTATTTAAGTTTAGATTAAAATAGGGTGGTTTGTGTTGGATGGTGCTTACGGTTATATTTTTTGATAGTTCATTATTAAAAAAAGTAAAATAATATTCGTTTAGTTGAGCACCTTGTCCATAAAAAGTGAAATTTTTCTCAATTACTTGATTGGTTATAATTCTATCGATTTTTAGTTTAAACTCTTTTAAACTTGATGCTTTTTTTAGAGCTAAATTTTTGTAATATTTTTTCACAAAAAGTTTTAAATAAAAATAGTATAGAATAAGAGGAATTAAATAAAATATAAAGGCTGATTTAAAGTTTAAAGTACTTGAAAATATGGACAGTAAAATAAATAAAACAATCAATCCAAAGAATAAATAAAACATTCCAAAACCTATTTGTGTAATTAAATTTGTTTCTTTTTTAGTACTCATTAAATTGGTGTTTTAGCAGTTATTGTACCATTAGCATATATCTTTCGTCATATGGAGCGCTTCTTGAACAGTAACAGCTAGTTTTGTTTGTTATTGGTTTTGTGCACAGCTGTTAAATGTGCTTATAAATAATAAATATATTAGATTTTTTCTTTATCGACACCTCATTTATAATATACCTTAATGCTAGTTTGCAGTGAGTGGTGTTCTTGTCATCCTAAAGAACCGATAGTATTATTTTTTAATAGCATGTGATCTTATTATACCTTATTTAAAATCTCTAAATATAATGCACACAGGGTTAGACGTATAGAAATATGCAAATAATTACCTTCTTTTTTATTTTATGGAATAGGATATGTTTTTTAGTAGAAAATCATATCATCTTGTACATCAGGATCTGATGTTTTGTATTGAAGTGCGGCACTACCATCTAAATTGACTAGACGTTTTAATTTTTCGTACCCCATATTTTGCAATTTAAGATTAAACGGCTTCAGTGGTCATATTTCTGTTTTTTTATAGAATAAAGTAATGACTCCGTTCATAAATTTTTCTTTAAGTTGAAAACAGAAAGCTTCTTCTTATAAGAGATTTTTCATTTGTTAGATGGTTCTTTTCTTATCAGCTTTTAGCTATAACTTGATAAGTTCCACTTTGAAGAAGTGCTTGATTAATTTGTAACTCTCCTCCATATCCTAGCTCTTTTGTTTCTTCACCATACTAATCTTGGTATGTCATTAACTAATATTGCAGCAAAGCAATAAATGTATGGCAAATTGTATATACTGGTTGTTTAATTGGTATCATTAATTTACTTTGTTTTTCGGAATGGATAACTATGTTTCACCTTTTAAAACCTTGAAGAGAGTATTTTTAGTTTTATTCCATTATCTTATAATTTCAAAATCAGTACTATCATTTTTTTTATGAATTAAAAATGGAAGATTAAATTCTTCATCATTAATGTTTCTATAGCTTAATATAGAATCCCCATTTATATTAGTTACTTCAGCTATTTTTTTATTTGCATATATTTTAGTGTTGATTTTTGAAGGAAATGGTTGTAAAATGAAATTTTCTTTACTTAATTTATTAAACAAATTATTCCACTCTCGCTTATTGTTTTGGTTTAAATAAAGCGCTTTATCAACTTCTACGAATTTTTTATTAAATAAATTAAATAATTGCTCTTTGTTTGTATTTGCTAATTTGTATATTTTTTGATAAAATTTTAAAATATCATCATTATATGAATCGTCTAATTCTATCGAAGACTTCCAACCTTCTATTGAAAATGGTACTACAGCATTAAAGGTTGCCTTTTTTACTATTATAGGATATTGTTTTTCTGTAAAAGAAGGTGTTTGATATATAAATGCTTGATTTAAATCTTCGTAATTTTGAGTAGCAGAATTGTAGGAATGCACTTTAATTTTAAGATATGCATCTTTTCTTAAAGTAGTTTCTGTTTTTAAAGGAAAAATCTTAATAGATATTTCTTGTATACCACTTTCTAGTATTAAATGATTTATTGGGTAGTGTGAAGATAAAGAACCTCCATCCATACTTTTAAACGCGAGCAAATCATTAATTAATATCTCAAAATTACAAATTGACATATCAAAGTCTACTACATAATAAGGTTTGTTAAAATTTTCCATAATTTTTATTTTAGGTATTTACCCAAAATAGGGTCGTTTGTAGAGTTATGATATCCAAAAATAATTTTTTCTGTTAATGCTTCTTTAGTTATAATTACTAATTTATTTGAAAATGCTTCTTTACCTCGGATCAAGGTATATTGATAGATTATATTGTTTTTAATCCAGGTGTTTTGATAAGGATAAGTAATTAGCTCATCATCATATTCATCTATAATTTTTTTTACACCTTGCTTTTCTGTTAAATTATTTAATATAATTAATACTTCATCGTTACTTTTATCATAGGCGATAGTATTAAAAGTTTGTTGCGGTGCCCCAAGTTTTTGTTCTAAGTGATTATAAACATCAAAGGTGTTTTCTTTTTCTAACGAGAAACTAGCAAAAATTAGTTTGTTATCAAGTGTTACTAGTTTTGCACCTATATCATCAAGCGGCAAGTTGTTGAAATTTAGTTGTTTAATCTCATCTGGAGTCCTAAAATAATAATGAGTACTAGTTTTGTCTCCTTCTAAAAAAGGTGATTTAGAGCTGTCCAGAGACCAAGCTCCAATTTGATTTTCAACTTTTGATGTCTTTATGCTTTTTAGTAGATCTTGAGCTTGAAAGTTTATAGTGTCTAGATTCAACGTTTCAGGTTTACATCCTAAAAGGAATATATAGATTATGAATATATAGTTTTTATTAAGTTTCATTTTAATTATTTATAAGGTCCGATAATATATTTTTTACTAAAGTTAGATTTATTTGGTTCAACTATTACGTATTCTCCTTTCTTTTCAAAAGTCCTTTTGAAAATTCCAAACTTTACAGATCCAACAGCAACGTATTTAGCAATGATACCTCCAAAATTTAGTTCTGGATAGCCATATAGGCCAACTTTACTGACTTCTGCTTTAATACCTCCAGAAACATACGTACTAACATCTGCTTTTACATATCCTTCAAAGCTGGCCATACCTATCTCCCCATTTGCCCATGCTTTAAATTCCATGGTCACTTGTATTTTACCTATAATACCTATCTCTCCTTTTGTGTCCGTAGGTACTAAAGTGTTGCCTTGTACTTGCCCTTTTGCATTTATACTTCCTGTAAATATTACCATAAAACTAATGCCTACATTACCCTCAATATGTTCTAAAACAAAATTTACAACCGTTCCGGCACCGGGACATATTGCATTGGGGCCATATTCTCTGAAAATTTTCCAAAGATTAATTTTACCTTCGGCTTCAATCAAAGGTTTAGACTCTATACCAATGGTGATATTCGTTCCAATTTTTGTATTGTTTTTTGGCGTTTCAAGATACCATTTTGCAGACACAGCAATTACAGGAGCTTTTATTTCAAAGCTTAATTTACCTCCATTTACAGGTGATTTTGCAATAGCATCTGTAGCGGCTTTCATTTTGTTAAAGAGCTTAAGCGTTTTTGCTATTTTTTTTCCCCACTCTTTACCAATCTCTAAATTTTGAGAATCTTCATCCCACTTAGCTTTTAATGATAGTTCAAAAGATTGAGCCATTTCTCCAAAATTTTCAGAAAGCCCTCGGTCGATTGTTGATCCAATTACTTTTTCCTGTCCTTTTTCTATGTCATAAGGATGCATTTCATTACCATATGAATAAGCAAAGGATTCAGTATGGTTCCATTTAAATTCTAATTCCCATTTAATATCTGGATAAGCTTTTATTAAAATACTATGTGCTTTTTGATTAGAATAATATCTGCAACTATGAATATGCGTTTTGTATAAAGTCGCTGAATCTGACCAATTTAGTATGTTGAATTTTGGCCATATATATTGAATTGGAGCAACGTTATATTTAGAAAGTGTTGATTGAATAGGGAACTGTAATGAGGGATTTGTTTCTTTAAACTCTTCTGCATCAGGAGATTTTACAATAATTTCTTCTTTGTGTTTTTCGGCATTTCTATAACAATCCTCGGTGTCAAAACCTAAGACATCTAATGTTACTATTTGTTTACTACTTGGCGCAGTGGTTTCAAAAACAGCAGCATTTGCTGTGTGACCATGAAAAGTAAATGAAATATCTACACGACGGGCATCTACATAGACTTCTTCGTTTTTATTTTTATAATCATCTGGGTTTTGAATATTATACTCTCCACGACCAATGCTAATAATTCTACTTGAATCTAAACCTCCATTTACAAAAAAGGTTTTAACAGAATCACTACGTTGTTGCGATAAATTTTTATTGTAATCTGCTTTACCAATTACACAAGCATAACCGGTCATCATTATAGTCGTTCCTTTATGGCCTAATAAAAAACCTAATATGTTATTTAGTTTTTTTTGCGCATCAGGAGCAATACTATAATCATTAAATTTAAAATGAATGCTGCGATTTATTTTCTCGTCGGTTGTATTACTTTTTATTTTAGTTACCCCATCTTCAAATATTGTAATAGTTTTTGTTGATGCTTTACCGTCTTTAACAAGAGGTAATGATATGGTTACTTTGTCAAACTTGCAAGGTTCATGTCTTTCTGCGTTAACCTCTGCTTTATAGACTTTTGTTGGTGTTAGGTTTTCGCTAACTTCAGCTTCTTTATCTACAACTTCATTTTTAATATTTAAATATATTGCATGATTGTCTGCACCTAAGTGATCTTTAATATATGTATTACCACTTCCTTTTTTTACTTTTATATAAAACTCTTCAACGTTTTCTGTATACCAGCCAACTTTATTTAGCCATTTTTTTGTGTTTCCAATCTTAAATGCAACTTCACCATTAACGACTTTTACGTTAGTATATCTATCTATGTAATTATCAGCCCCTATAGTTTGGTTATAAACTTCTATAGTAACTGTATCTCCATTTAACCCTTCGGTATCTAACCAGATATAAACTAGCTCTCCATATTTGATTGGAGACCCATTTTTAATATTGTTACCTGTTGGTGTTTTTCTCCAATTACTTCCTTTTATTAAAGCCTTTGTATAACCATTTATATAAAGACCTGATGGATTTTTAAAATCTCTTTTTCCAGATAAACTAGCTTCAATGTAAAAAGTATAAGGACCACATAGTTTTTTTGATATGCTAAAATAGTACCCAGTTTTCGACTTTAATTGGTATAATATTGTCTTTCTATTATTGGATTGTCGCATCCAAGTGATAGCGTTCTTTTTATCATCCTCTGTTGTTCCAGAAAACCATTCTTCTACTTTAAAGCTGGCAGGCTTTTCTGGAGGAATAGTAACATTAGTACTAGTCTTGTTATAGTACTTTCCTTGATACATTATTATTTTTTTTACACCTCTTGCCATGGTCTATTAATTTGCAGATTCAACTATTCCTTCATTATTATTCTCATTTTTCCCAAGCGCACTAGTATCCACCATTGGGTTTAATTGTGCTTGGGTATCCTCGTCTGCATTATTAATGTTTTGTTGACTAGGTTCTGAAATTTGACCGTGGTTAGTTATTGATACTACTCCTGAGCCAGCTATAGCGCAAATAGCTTTGCTATCTTCTGTTAAAATGTTACCTCCATTTTTTAATGTGACATCTTCATAGGCGCCATCCCATCCAGTAATCATTGGTTGACATGGTTTATAACTACTTGGTGTGGGTTGTAATTTGCATTGACCAAAGGTTTTATTTTTAAATGGGGTACCTATCTCTAAGGTTGTACCTATTAATTTTTTGCTTCCATTCTTGTCATTTGCGTACTCGTATGTATGTGATTTAACCTCTAGCATATCTGGTATAAATCCTTGTTGGCACTCACAAATGGCACCATGGACTACAATATGTTTTTCACTCATGATTATACTGGTTTATGAAAATATACTTCTCCAAAAGGATTTCTTATTTTCGTGTTGGTGTTTTATTAATTTTGGATGTCTTTTATTTTCAGATTCTAGATTACTATCTATTTCTGAAATTGAAATTGAGACATACTTAGACTTGTTTAATTCTAAACTACACTCTAAGAAGGCAGATTCAATTTTATGATTGTTTGGTTTTAAAAAGTATATTGTTCTAAATTTTCCTTTTGTCGATGGTTTGTCTAGAAATAGAGTAGAGAAGAACTGTTTTTGTTCTAATTCTTGTTTGCTTCTTTTATCATTGCAAATTCCTTTTGTATCTATTCTAAGTCTACTATTTTTATTGAATATTTTAGCACTTGTATTAACTTTAAACTCGACAGAAGCTGTATTTGGAATTATGGGAAATGTGATTATTTCATCTTTTTGTTTTGAATCTGGAAAATAGGTACGGTAAATTTTATTAAAATATAGATACAAAAACCAATCATTTTTTAAATAATGAAGGCATAATGATTCGTCAATCAATGTTTCTTCAAATCGTTGAAAATAATTTTTAGCTATTTCACCTTCAAAGTATTTTAACTTTGTTTTTTTTTGTTTTTCCCATCTATTTAAAATCTGACCATGATTTTGTATTTCTATTAATTGCACATTTTTATCAATCTTAAGCACTAATGGGTACAATACTTCTGTACAACTTAATGCCATCTCATCTGCAATTAAATTTGCTTCTTTATCATTTATATATGTTTTGGAAGTTATATCTATAGAGACATAATAACTACCATCTTGATCTTTAGGATAGAATCTTACACTGGTTTCATACTTTATGGTCTGTTCTTTATTAGTAGATTTAATTGTTTTCAATACACCATAGCAAAGATCTTTTGAAAAGGGTTGATGAAGTAGTTTTCCTGTAAAAGGTTTGTTTAAATTATTGGGTTCTTCTATGTTTGGATTAGCCCAAACTTCTTTACCATCTTTAAGGATATAACCTTCAGTAGGTAATATGATTTCTCGTAAAAAGTCCGGAATTCTTTTTCTAATTTGATCATGAGAAGGGGCTCTTTTGTTATGGTAGGCAATTAGTTCTTGAATTTCTAGACCATAAGTTTCCGCGACTCCTTTAATGGTGTCGTTTTCTTTGACTTTATATGTTCTTTGAATTGTTTTCAAGTTTTATATATATATTGAATCTATTGTTTTTTTGAACTATGATTTAAATAGTAGGTTCTTTTTTATTAAAAAGACAGTGTGGAAATCGAACATCTATAGAGTCTTTTAATCGGTAATTTTTTGTTTCTATAATTTCTCCTTTTTCAGAATAATATAACCATTTGCCAATTTTAAAATTTTGAGAAACTTGTCCTTCTTCCTTTATTACATAAATAGTATCTGTATTATTGAAGTAATAATCTTTCCAAAATCCATTACCATTTGTAAATGTAGTTGTATAATCTCCTATGGAAAATGTGTTATTTAAATCACCTTTTTCATCATAGAAAAAAGTACGCCAATCCTTAAAATTTGATCTAGAATTATAGTAAATACCATTGGGTAGTCCATTAATAATTTTAACATCTTGAGACGTGATACTATCTTCATGAAAACTAATATTTACTTGGTCTACTATAGTATTGTTACTTATGTTATATAATTTTCCGTCTTTAATTTTATAATTTATTAATACGTCAGCTATTTTTTTACTTTTAATATTTAAGCTATAATTATTAGTAGTCCAATATAAAATTGAATCTATATTTAATGGTGAATTTGCCTTCTCAATTTTAAGAGGATTAGAGTAGGTAGGTCTATTATTAGTTTTACAACCAATTAGCATGAAAACGCTAAATAAAAGAATAATATATGTTTTCATTTTTTAGTGATAATAGGTTTTAACTTCAGGCTTCATTATATCAGATTGCCATTTAAAAAAGACTTTTTGATTAGATAAGTCATAGTCCATAATGTTTTCTGTTGCTTTTTTTGAAAACCTTAAAAGGTTATTATTTAAAACTATGATATTATCTCTTCGATATTGTATGTTGTTATCTAATATTTTTGTGTCTTCCCGTCTTCGTTCAGGATTAGCATTATAAAAAGCACGGTTATTTGTCAAAGTTGATATTTTTGTTGCTTCATCTTGCGCTAAATCAGCTTGTGCATTTGCTAATAGGATGGCATTAGTTAGTGTTGGATCATCTTCAAAAGAATGTTCCAGTCCAAAATTATGTCCAATTTCATGTGCATAGGAGGGTAAATGGTCTATGTTGTTTTTAAAAATAATAATATGTTTACTATCTAAGGGAGCGTTATAGGATGCACCACCAGCGGTGGGAGATGTAAATGGTGTTATATATAAAAATACAGCATTTTTATTTACTAAATTAGGATACATTAATTTAAATCTATCGTTTATATAATCCATATACCTTCCAGTGCTCATCAACATAGTGGATTGATTTTGAATCATACCATTGTATTTTGGTTGATTAGAAGCATTAATCAAGGATTGTTTTCTAAAAACCCAATCTTTGGATTGATCGTATATCAATTTAACCTTAATTAAAGATTGATTCATACTTTTTTGATTTAAGTAATCCTCTAATCCTTGAATTCCTCCAATTTTTGCTAATTCAGTATCAATTATAGTCTTACTAAAGTTAGGGTCATCCCTTAAATAGGATTTAATAACATATATTTCTGTGGTGTAGTCATTGTAGTCATTATTTTTACATACCATTAGTTTACCGACTTCCACTTTTTGGCTATCTAATTTTGCAAAGACTTTAATTTCTTCATCATTTTCAAAAACTCCTCCATCACTTTTAATATTAATTTTTTTTGAATTTGAGTAGTATTTTTTAATATTAGTACCGCCAAGAGATTTATTTGTTATCGTACCTGTGATAAGGTTTTTTAGCATTAATTTTTCAGGAGTGATTTTTAAAAAAGGATTTTCATTTTCAAAAATTATTTCGGTATCATCGCTAATTAGAGTTTCTAAAGTTTCGATATCTATATCTAAATCAATTCCATTTGTTTGAATTGAAGCGGAGTGCGTAGTATTAGCTTCTATTGTATTTGGAAACATGGTTAACCAAGAACCATAATAATCGTTATTATGAGCTACTAATTTTTTATATTTAGTTTTTAAAAGATTAGTGTTTTCACAAAGGTTTAATGCAGCGTTAATTGTGTTTCCACTATGGTCTAGAATTACACTTTTAATAGGGTGAATATACTCATCCCTTAACCAATCAAAACCATACGTTCCATCATAATCTGAAGGTCGTCTAAAGTGTACTAAAAACTTTTTTAATATTTGTGGTAGCTGGGTTCTAGATGTTGCTACAGGTGATCCAAAACGAACTTTAGCTTCCGCCATTACTTATAACTTTTTTATTACTAATTAAACTTAAATCTCCATCCACTGCATCTATAGTAATTTTATCTGCGTACTTATCGTATTTACCATTAACAATAGCTTCATACTTTTTATTTGCAATAACTGAATAGTTTTTTGCTTGTCTTGTTATAGCCATAATTAAAAGAGTTTGCTTTTTTCAGCACTATTAATATTGATTGATTTTGAGCTTTGCATGGTCAAGTTGTCTTCAGCACTAAACAATGTCATTTCATTTGCGTATTCGTCAGATGTGGTGGATTGTCTACTAAAATCTCCATCGATTAGATCTTTTCTGTTTTCTGACATTTCAGTCATATTACCTGATGCATTTAGCATCATGTCTTTATTTGCTATTATAGATACATTTTTGCCAGCAGACTCATCCATGTTTTCGCCAGCATTTATAGAAATGTTTTTACCTGCAGTTATATTTATGTTTTCACCAGCATTTATATTAATATCTTTTAATGCATTTATACTAATGCTTTCTCCTGCTGTATCAATAATAATGTGATTACCTTTTTTATCAACAATGGTAATGCTTTCTCCGTTGTTTGTGTCATTGAACTCAATAACATGTCCACTTCTAGTCTTAATAGCCTTAATATCATTAGCATTACTCTGAAAAGCACCTGCTTTTGCTCCTCCATTATACAAACTACCCATCATATACGGATGCTCAGCATTATCACCTTCAAAACCAACCATTACTTCTTCATTAATTTCCGGTATAAAATGGAAGCCTTTGTCTCCTCCTGCATGTGGAGTTACAATACGTATCCAAGGCGTCATTTCTCCTGTTATTTGTTGCCATGGCATTTGCACACGTATTCTACCTAAACCATGTGGATCAGTATTTTCCATTACTATAGCAGGTTGTGTGCCGCTTTTAGGAAAGGCATTAATGTTGGTATTAGGATAAGCATCAAAATCGGCAGTAACAGCTTCAAATCTATTTTCGTAATCGCCATTTTCTCTATTGCTATGCGTAATGCTTATGACTCTGTAGTTTGCACCTTCCACTTTTACTATATTTCCTAATTTTACGCCAGGGTTATCACTAACGCCATTCAGTTTTACTTGCTGCATTTCGATAGCTTTTTTCTGCAATTCTATACTAGAATCTAATCTTTGTTTAGCTTGTGGGTCATTATATAAGTTGTGCCATACTTTAGTTTCCTTATTGTAAATGGTATTAGATTTACTAGAAACAAAACCACTGTAACCACTGGCACCAGAGCTAATGTCTTTAGCATCTTTTTCATGCACATCGTTTAAGAGGTAATCATTAGCATAAAATTTATAATTATGTGATTGTGGCGTAAGATTTAGGTTATATTCTTTAAGATCAAAACCATAAGTCAATACTAATTCTTCTGTCTCAGGCGCTCCAAAGACTAACTTAGAGCCATTATAATAAAACCACTCGCCATATTGCGCCGCTAAACGACTAGCATAACTGTAAGCACTTTCTCCGTTTTGAACAGAGTAGTGCAGGGTAGCGGTGTTATTAGGTTGTATTAGGACTTCTAATTTTGATCTATCGTAGCCGCTAAAGGTACGGTCTAGTATTTCTGCCAATGATACATCGTTATAAGAGGCATAATGTGGGCCATCATCTGCTATAAAGGATGGGCTTAAGGCGGTAATGACAACTTCGTCACCAGAACCAGCTTCATGACCTTTTATGGTGGTTATTTGTGAGACGATACCTTTAAACTCTAATGCTCTATAACCACTAAATGAAGCTAAAGAAGATGTTTGAAGTGTAATGGTTTCTCCTAAATAATTTTTACTAGATTCTCCAAGCGCTTGAGTTAGATTTTCTAAAACGTCCATACGGCAGACAAGTTCTAGTCGGTGATGGGAATCGATACTTTGCTGAAGTTCTATTGATTTAAATGCTGTAATTTCTGTTCCTGATATAAATATAGTTGTGTTGCTTTGTAATGCCATAGTCTTATTATATTATTAAAACGATACCTATAAATAAGTACGTTAAATCTATAGTTTTAGTTGTTTACTTTTGTTTTTATTTAAAACTGTGTTGATTTATTATGTTTATAAGCTTCAATTGGAAGCCAAATATTGTCTTTTTGTTGGTACCAAACTTGAATAAAATGTTCTCCATCTTTTGTTTCCCAAAAGACATGTTTAATGACTATGTTTTGGTTGCTAATTTCTATTTTAGAGAAATGTTTTTTTAGAATACTACTTGGTCCCATTAAGCCATATTCTCCCAAAACAAACTCGTTATTTGAAATTGTAAGATTGCAGGTTTTTATAGCTTTTTTATAATTTGTTTTTGATAAAAAAGGCACAGTAATTGAATCTTGTAAACATATATATATCGAGTCTAAAGTTTCTTTTTCTAAATTCGTTACAGATTTTATTTGCTTTTTTTTGCATGATAAAAATAGAAGTAAAAATGTACAGAGTAAAAAAAGGATTTTATTTTGTTTCATTAATTTAAAAGACTTGTAAATTTAACTCCAGGAATCATGGTGTTACTCTTTTTTTTATACCATGTAAATATCTATATCTAAGCTCATTTTCTATGTTCATTAATGCTTTAGTATCATCTACATAATAAGGGATTGTAAGAGTTGTTATGTTTCTTGCCGTATTAATCAGGTACATCAATTGTATGTCGGAATCCTTGTTTTAGTGTATTATGCTTCTATCTGTATCTATGTGTGCTAAATATATATTTTTGGAGTTAAAATTTATTATATAAACAACTTCTTTATAAGGACCAATTTTTGCAATATTTACAGTCCAATATTCATTTGTTGTTACCCATTGTATATCAAATTCTACATTAAATTCTTTGCGATGTAAGTATTCATTACTTGTAAATACTTTCTCTACTATAGGCGAAAAAGTGTATTTGCTTCCTCATTGTTGCCAAATAACATTGTCAGCTTTTTGATGGCAAGCTTTTTTTTATAGATATGTCCAATTAGAAAATTTCTCTCCAATAACCCAATTATATTTTCATTTTTGGCGCATAACTACTGTATTTCATCTAGGTTCTATATAAATATCGTAAAAATCTGCTTTTTTGACGTAATTCATCTTTTTAAGTAGTCGTAGGACAAATAGGTCAGTAAATAACAAGCTAGTCTTGTATATAGAATAAACGAAACTAATTATTAACTATTTATAGATATACGTTGAAAATGTTAAATACTAATTACCAAAAATTACATTTTTGCTGGCCAATTATTTGTATAGGTCGTTCCTTTTATACTGACTTCTTTTGCCGAAATAACAACACGTGTTTTTAAGGGTTGTGATCCAATAGCATCAAAATCTTCGACATAGTCCAAGCAATATGCTTCGCTAAAATCTACGGTTTTAAGGCTAGACATGTTATCTCTTTTGTAAAAGACGATACTCCCATTTTTGGTCATGTTACTAGAAATCATCCACTCTAAAAAATCTGTTTTATTTGTGGATTCTATAAGAATAGTTATTTGTCCTCCTCGAGGTTTTTGTGATGGGCGACCTGTATTATCAGCACCCTGGTGAAAACCGAAGGAGCACTCTAAAACATTCATTTGATCATCATCGATATTAAGTTTAGCTAAAAACGACATAATTTTTGGAATTAAAATGAATAAATAAAACAATAAAGGGAGTAGCTGTGAGCCCTCCCTTTATTTATAATACTATATAATAATTAATAAGGAGTTTTAATTAAACCCAATCATTAAGATGTTCTCCATTACCAATTCCAATTCCTTTAGCTGAAATCACGAAAGACTCAGACATTGGGTTTTTTCCAGTAGAATCAAAGTTTTCGTAATACTTAACCATGTAACCTTCTGTGAATTTTAATTCTTTAGAAGTAGAGTCACTGTCTCTTTTTAAGAAAACGATAGATCCATCTCTACGCTCAAAATTGTTAAACATCCAGTCAGAAAGACTAGTATCTGCAGTAGACTCTACAGTTAATTTAATTTTACCTCCTCTTGTGATAGAAGAAGGTCTTCCTGTAGCGTCAGTTTCTTGGTGTAATTCATAAGAAGAATTTAAAACGTTGTACTCTTGTCCACCTACTTTAAGTTTTGCTTTGAAAGCCATAATAAAAAATATTTAATAAATTTAAAAGCCATTATTGGCATATTCTAAATTTAGTTACTTTGTAGAGTGGTGGCAAATATTTTCGATAAAAAACATCTTTATCTGTTTAAAAGCGTTTTTAATTTTAATTAAATGACGTTAGTCCTTTGGCAAACAATAACATAGTCTTCTCGTATGTCGTTCGCTATTACAGTTTTAGAAAAGTTGATGTGCTTTAGTGATTTGATCCAACTTGGTTTTCTGTAAAAAATCCAACCGTGTGGTTCTTGTGTGCTATAATCCGTAAAATCTATTTGACTTTCTGGATGCCTTTCATTATAATCATTAATAAAAAAGTAAAACAGTTTTCCAAACTCCATATTTTCTGGTGCTTTCACTCTAAAGTTAGTGACATCGGCTATATCCTGTTTTTTCTGGAACTCGAAACTAATTACCAAAGGGTTTTGCAGTTCTTTCTGGGTAGGTTCTTTAACATCTACTTCTAGCGGGTAAAACCAATTTTTATATTCAGGAACTGGTATTAATAAGGAGAACTCATATAATTTATAAGATAAATAAGGAACTATAAAAATTATAGAGGACGCTAAAAATGTATAATTGATACCATCTCTAAACTTAGTAACCACATTTAAAAAGGCGAATAACCCAATTAAAGTTATTGCAATTGTAAATAAAAACTCTGAAAAGAAATCAGACTTGTCCTCGGATAATGCTGCGAAAAATTTACGCATAATAAATAGATGTAGAATACCTAGTAGTAAAAAAATAATTTGCATTCCAATAAAACTATTGACTGCTGTATCATTTAAAAATTTACTTGAACTAATAAATCCTACTAGAGCAAAAGAGATTAAAATAAATATAGCATATAGTATAGCTTGTTTTTTCTGCTTAGAGAAAATTTTTCTTATTTTGGTAAATAGCATCATTACTAAAGAGCCTACTATAAATAGAAGGATGCTTATTTTAAAAGCATTACCGCTTAATAAACTTGAAAGAGAACCCATTTTTTCTTTATATTTTGGTTGAAATTCCAATAGTGGAATTAGCTTTTGGATCTAAGGAGAACCCTAAATCGCCTTTTACTTCGTATTTTGTTTTTACATCAAGCTCTAAAGGTAAAAAATAACTATAAAATATTTCTAGAAATTTGTTTATTCCTTTGTCTGAAACGTAACTTTTTATTTCAGAGTTGTTTTTTAACCAAATAGTAACCTCTAAATAGGGGTGTGCTATGTGCATGCCTGAATGTTCTAAAACTGAGTTAACACCTAGTCTGTCCTCTTTTTTATTTGATTTTGATTTACTGTTTGTTTCTGTGATGTACTTGATAACAAACGAAACATTATTCTTTAATATTTTTTCTAAACTTAGACGTGTTAATTCTAAATCACCAGCAATTTTAAAGGTATGTGGAAGTAATTTTATTAATTTTAAAAGGTAAGCACGAGGCATATCCTTGCTTAGATTCCAGAAATCTATAAGATAGTCATCTTTTAAGCTGTAAAAATTATTTGTTAAAATACGTTCGTTCTTCTCAATATTTAATCTCTGATGAAAAAATTCGTTTTCAATTGGAGAGAAAAAAGATCTAGCTGCAGCTTCTTCTTTTTTTGTTTTAATTCTGTTAGCTGAAAAAGAGGTTGATTTATTCGTGGTTTGGGTATGAAAGACACCTTCTGGAAGGTAGTCGTATAATCCGCTTCGTGATAAATCCATACTTAGTAGATCATCTTCTAATTTAGAAATATCGATACTTAATAAGTCTCTTCTGTAGGGTCTTTGAAAGGTGCTTTTGTTATTTATTATAATTTGTTCAGATTTAAGATCAGTGCGCTCTTGTACTTCAGCAATCAAAACCTCTGTCTTGAGGTTTTGGTATACCGATAGTAGTTCTTTGAAAATAGATTGTAATTGTGAGGCGTCCATTAATTAAAGAGGTGTTAATTATCTTCAATGATGCGTCCTGCAGATAAAAATTTTCTTGTCCAATAATCATCGTTTAAATTACTGATTTGAACTCCTCCTTTTCCATCTTTATCTCTGTTACTTGTGGAGTGTACAAACATATTGTTGTGTAGGTACATTCCAACGTGATTTAGTTTATCATTATCCTCTCCAACTCCAGTGAAAAACAGTAGATCTCCTTCAAATATTTGTCCTCTGTTTTTAAATGTATCTACAGATTTCGATTCATATTGTTGAAGAGCGGTACGTTCTAGTCTAAATTTAAGTAACGAAGATGCTATAAATTGTGTAAAAGAAGAGCAGTCAATACCGTTTTTTGTGTTTCCACCATACAAATATGGCACATTGTCCCAGTCTTCAATTAGGTTGTAAAGTTCGATATTAGTTAAGTCTGCTGGATCTACACCTAGGATTTTTCCGTATTTTTTTTGGACTTCGGTAATAATATATGTGTCTTCTTCAGGAGTAGTAGTTGTAGATTGAGGTTCATTATAAGTAACTACAACGGTGTCTTCATCTACTTTTCCTTTTCTTTTGTTTTTCGCTAATCGTTTAATTTCTTTAGCGTACAGTTTGTCTTTTTCCTTTAACTCTTTTTCGATAGCAGCAATTCGTTCAGCTTCTTGTTTTTCAGCTACTCGTCTTTGCTTTTCAATTTCTCTATTAGCTACTTTTCGGCTATAAAGTTCTTTTTTATTTGGCTCTAGTTTAATTTCTTTTGCTAGAATTTTTGATCCTGGAGAAACGTCTATAAAGAAAATGTTAGTTGTAAAACCTTCCTTTTCAACCAATACAGTTAAAGAGCCTTCAGGTAGTTTCTGATTAAATACAAACTTACCTTCGTCATCAGATGCTTCTATGTGCTTTGTGTCTTTTATAGTAACAATCGCACCTTTAATCGGTGTAGATAATTGATCGTCTATTACCACACCTTCAAAGTAATGGCTTTGGGCATAATTAATTAAGCAAAAAAGTAAGAGTGTAGATGTTAAAATTATTTTTTTCATTGTAAGTAGTATGATTTAAGGTGTTACTGTCTGTTTTAATTTAATAATTAATAAAATTATATAAAAAAAACTTATTGTGATTTGGATTTCGATGAAATGCAATAAAACAAGTATAAAAAGATGTATTTTTAAAAGTATATAAATTATATTTGAATTCCTCTTTTTTTTTAAAATGTTAGGTCTATATTAGTTGCTCAATTTTATTTTAATGAATAATACGTATTATAAATTACCTATAAACGCTGAGGCGTTGATAAAAAGTAAAAATCATTCGACTTGTGATTTGTCAACCTCAATAGCTAACAATATCCATTTGATAGCGACGTCTTATTTTGGAGAATGTACTTTTGATGATTCTTATGGTTGTTCCATATGGAATATTGATTTTGACAATCTAAAAAGCACCAATAAATTAAAATCTCTAATTGAAGAATCTCTATTTGATTCTCTAAAAATACACGAAAAAAGATTAACAAATGTATCAATTACTGTTAAAATTAAACAAGAAGAATTAAACCCTAACGGACAAAATAATAGAATTAAAAAGAGAGTCGATATTCGTATTAAAGGTAAGATTAAAAAAATTGATGAAAATTTTTCTTACGTCGAGTATTTTTTTATCGGACCATTATCATATTAATAAGTAATGAATAACACCAAAGAACAAATAAAAAATAGAATGCTTAAAAAAGCTGCAAAGCTTTGGGGTGTTCCTTCTAATGAAATTGAAATGTCTTTTGATCCATTAGTAGCATTATTAATAAGTGCTTGTGCTTCTGAAATTGAAAAAATCAGTGGTGAAATAAATGAATCACAGACTAGAATTACAGAGAAAATTATTCAATTAATGACACCAGAGACCATATATGGTCCAAAACCAGCGCATGGTGTGATGAGTTCTTTTCCTATTGATGATAGAGCTGTAGTGCTTCCAGAAACTCTTTTTTATTATAAGAAAAAAATCACTCAAAAGAAAACAACACAAAATTTCAAGAATTTATATTTTACGCCAGTAGCGTCATCTACATTGATAAAAGCTAATATTAGTTATGTGGCTGTGGATAAAAGTATGAAGGAGATTGTTGGTAAAAATGATTTTGAAAATTTATTACAAGGGTCTGCTAATGCGGCTTTACCAAATTCAACGCTTTACCTTGGGATTACTAGTGAGTTGGATACATTAGATTTAAGTGATGTTTCAGTCTATTTCGAGCTTTTGGATATTGATGATAAAGCTTTATTTTATCATCATTTGAAATTTTCAGAATGGTATTTAGACGGAAATAAAATTAATGTAGAATCTGGTTTTATAAATGCAACAGATAGCGCTAAATTGGATTTAGATGCTATTTTTGAAGATGCTCCAAGTAAAACTAATAATTTAGTGCATCAGACTTGTGATTTTTATAATAAGCATTTTGTTAGACTAATGGATTCTAAACAAAATTTGACTTGTAAAACGTCAAAATTTGAAGAGTTAGATACTTTTATATCAGAGAATAAGATTAAATTAGACGATAATGTACGATGGGTAAAAATTGTGTTTCCTCGTGTTATTTCTAATGCTACATTAGCAAATGTTTATGGGACTTTAAATGCATTTCCCGTTTTAAATAGAGAGATAAATAGTTTTTCTTATAGACTAAAGGAGTTTATAAGTATAATACCCGTAAAAACGGACGATTTGTTTTTGGATGTAAATAGCCTAACCAATACAAATGGGCAATTGTATAAACCTCAAAGTAAAGATAACTCGTATGAGGATAAAGGAACTTATATACAAAGGTCAGACAATGTAGGTAAATTGGGGTATAGGAAAGCTAAAGAATATGTAGTATATTTATTGGAGTTATTAAAAGATGAGAGTGCATCCTTCTCTATGTTTAATAACGATTTCCTGCAATCTAACCTTAAAGAATTAAATCAATTAATAGCGCGTTTGGAAAAGAAAGTTTCCGAAATTACTAGTGAGGTTTCTGAAACAACTTATTTAAGCTTAAAACCTTTTAAAGTTAAGGAGTCTCTTTTAGTAGAGTATTGGACAACAAATGGGACGCTAGCAAATAATTTAAAAACGGGAAGTGCTTTAGAGATATATAAGGGTATTGGAATACGACAGAAAAGTAGTATCTTACTTACGCCTACATTTGGAGGTAAGGATCATTTATCTATGGAAGAAAGACTTAATGCCTATAGACGATCGTTGTTGTCTAGAGATAGGATAGTGACAAAAGAAGATGTAAAAGCACTATGTTACGAAATTTATAATGATAAAATAACAGACATTAAAATAAGAAAAAGCTACGTGAAAGATATCGCAATTAATAAAGGTTTAGTAAATTGCATGGAGATCATATTAACGCCCAATGCAAATTCTGAAACAAAAGAACAAGAATGGGACGCTTTAAATAGTAATTTATTATTATTTTTGGAAAATCATTCGGTTAGCGTTTTTCCATATAAAATAATAATTTCATAAATAAAATAGTTATGGCAGAGAAGAATATTACACATTATCACATGGATAAAATGGTACGATACCTATTTGTCTTTGTATTTTTGATTTCAGCAACGGTTTTAGGTTTTCATATTAAAAATAGTTCGGGCTGCAATACCGTATTATTTGATACGGATGCAAAAGATTATGCAGTAGGAGAAGCTATTCTGTTTAATGATTTAACCATCGATGCTGATAAATGGCAATGGTCTTTTGGAGATAATACCTCTTCGTTTCAAAAAGATCCTGCACATTATTTTGAAAAACCTGGAGCATATGATGTAGAATTAATTGTTAATGGTAGTTGTGTAGGTATGCAAACGGTAGAAATTAAAGAGGCTATAAAAGTATTAGATTCTACAAAGTTTCCTGTTTTTGATATTCCTGAATCCGTAAGAGTTGGAGATGTTCTTAAATTAAAAGATGAGACAAATAACGCTAGTACTTGGGAGTGGCGTTTTGGAGAGACACCAAAAATTGATGATAAGAATAGAACTGCCGAATATGTGTATACAGAGCCAGGTTTATATACTGTTAAATTGATAGTAAATGGTGATGTAGAGTACATGACTAAAAAGAAAATAAACGTATTGGAACCGCTGGTTAAAGAGTCAATTATAGAAAAAAGAAAGAAAAGACGTAAAAATATAAAAGATTGGAAAGTTAAGGAATTTCCTATTGGATATACGGGTAAAGAAGATGGTGAAGAAGAAGATGAGGATATAACACCTAAGAAGATAACAGCTCCTCCTATAACGGATAAGGTTTTTTCAAGGATGATAATGCAGGTATCCGAAGGAGCAAAGACAGCTATAGATTTTAAAGTTTATTTTTGTGGAGACATAAATAAAACTGTTATTGTCAATAGAAGTACAATGTCTTTTGCTGTATTTTGTCAAAAAATAGCAAATAGAAATATAAAAATTAAATCACTAGAAGTGGATAAGCAAAAAGGAACGAATTGTATCGAAAATGTTTCTCTAACTTACAGAAGAACTATATTTTAAAAACAATATTTTTTACTTAAAAAAATAGTAATGAAAATAGAAAGTACATATCATAAAGTCAATTGGATTGATGGCATGAAAATAAATAAAAATCATTTTATAGGTATGGAGAACGCTATGATGAGCGCCATGCATAGTAGTAATTCTAATACTGTAACACCTGTAAATTTTGGTTTATTACCAGCACTGAGTGCTAGTCAACCATCAATAGATATGACAATATCTATTGACGGACAATCCACAATACATGTTACTTTAAATACGTGTAGAGCAATAACTTTAGGTGGTTATCAGATTGATATAACTGAAGACACCAGAATGCTTTTAGAACAGTCAGGTCATATTTTAAAACATGAATACGGTTTAGATGTTAATGAAGAAGAATGGTTTATTGTATTATATGTAAACCCATTTAGTAAAATACCTGTTGGAGATGCTGACCCTGATGAAGACCCACCACGCCATCCTTATGTGCTTTCAGAATATAAAATAGATATCATCCCTAAGTCCGAAGCTTCTAAGCATGAAATGGGTTTATATCATGTAACTATTGGAAAAGTAGCTATGGTAGGAGAAAATCCTGTTTTAGTGGAAGATTTTATTCCGCCTTGTCGCTCAATACAAAGTCATCCAGATTTAAAATTTACTTATTCAGAAATAGGAGCATTTTTAAATCAAATGGAAAATTATTCCATGCACATTGTTCAAAAGATATATCAGAAAAAACAAACCAATGATTTGGCGCACATGGTTTTACATCTGACGCAGAAGACAGGTGAATATTTAAATGCGATAATTCCTGAATTTAGAATCAAAGATAAATATGAGGCACCGGTTGTCATGTTAACGAAGTTAGTTAGTTTAGCTCGTGTTATTAAAAGTGCATTAGATGTTTATGTTGGGACAGGAAAAGAAGAATTACTAAATTATTTAACGGATTGGTGTGATTTGAACCAAGGTGCTTTTGAAAATGTCTTGATAGACATGATAGAGCTAGAATATGTGCACACTAATATTAATGAATCGCTTTATAAAACTTCAGCTTTTACAAGATTGATGTTATCTTTATATAAAAAATTGAATGAACTTGATTATATTGGAAAAAAATCAGATTCCAATATTTTTGTAAAAGAAGAAGTAGTAGATAATGCTGAAGTAAAAAGTAGAAGAAGCTTTTTATTAGACTAACCAAAACCAAATTATTTTATACAAATGAAACCTAAAAATAGTAAAGAAAGAAGAAACAGTTTTTTAAAATTTATATTAATTTTTATATTAACTGTTGGGACTATAGTGACTGCTGTGTTTTTTGATTTTCAAATTGCAGATAAGGAAAATGAAGTGTTAAAAGAGCAAGCAATACTGGTTAGAGAGGAACTTAAGTTTCAAGCAGAATTTGCGAATAGAATGGAACGTGTTTCTTTAATGATTGATTCTTTGACTGCTCCTGGAGCGCAAGTCTCTTTTGATAATGCTGAAATAGGAAGTAGGTTGTCAGAGCTTCAAAGTTCGATACCAAGAAAAGATTCTACTGCTAACTATGAATTATATGATAAAATTATTAAAACTTTTGTTAAACTTCAGAAATCTCAAAATAGATTAATCGATGTTAGAGAAGTAGAGGAGCAAATCAAAGAGTTTGAAATACAACTTAAAGACTGTGATGAAGAGGTTGCTGATTTAGAAAGAGATCTTCAGGTTGCATTGCGAAATTAACTTTTAAGTTATAATTTACACTATATGAAGCAGCACTATCTATTTTAGATAGTGCTGCTTTATTTTTTATAATTTGTTTTAAAATAGGCCTGTTTATATACCAGTGTTTCTTTAAGCTATATCCTCTTCTCTTGTTTAATGCTTAATTTGGAAATCAGGATTATTCTACCCGAAGTAGGGCAAACTCATTTTCAATTTTAATTTGCTTTCCCTTTGTGCTAATTAAACCAGCTTTTTTAAACTGGGATAAAATTCTAATAGCACTTTCTGTTGCTGTTCCAACAATACTTGCGTAATCGTCTCTAGATAAGGTTAACGCTAGATAACCTTCATGATCTGTTGCAAAATTCTTTTCAACATATAATAAGGTTTGCGCTAAACGTTGTTTTACTGTTTTTTGAGCCATATTAACGATACTATCGTCAGACTCTCTTAAATCTTGGGCCATTCGTTTTAAAACATCCATAGAGAAGGCGACGTTTTTTTGTAAATCAATCAAGATTTCTTGTTTTGGAATAAAACAAATTTGCATATCGTTTATAGCCACAGCAGTCAAATTAGAGAGCTCTCCACTAACTAAAGAGCGCTGTCCCATCATGCCACCTTTAACAGATAGTTTGACGACTTGTTCTTTTCCATTTTCGCTAAGTTTAGTTAATTTACAAACCCCTTCTCTAATACAGTAAATACCATTTAAAGCATCTCCTTCTTTAAAAATGACGTCCCCTTTTTTTATTACTTTACTTGTCTTACATGCAGAAATTCGCACTAACTCCTCTCTTGTTAAGGTTTTTAAACTATTGAATTGCCTGACAATACAGTGTTCACATTTACTCATACCTTTGTTTAAAATTGTAGGGTATACCAAAAGTATACATTATATGACAAATATCATGAATTAAGAGGTTACAAAGTGTAACCTTTGTTACAGGTAAACGAGCAAATTATGGAAATAAAAGTATGTTATCATTGTGGCGATAATTGTACAGATACAACGATCCTTTTAGAGGAGAAACCCTTTTGTTGTCAAGGTTGTAAAACAGTTTATGAAATCTTATCAGAAAGTGATTTAACCTGTTATTATGACATGCAATCCTCTCCGGGAGCTATTCCTAAAGAGATAGAAGGGAAGTATGATTTTTTATCTCAAGACAAAATTATTGAGAAGTTAGTCACGTTTGATGATGGTAAAACTCAGATTGTAACACTTTATATTCCACACATCCATTGTAGTTCTTGTATTTGGATTCTAGAAAATTTAAATAAATTAAATCCTGCGGTCACTCTATCTCAAGTTAATTTTGGTAAAAAAACGGTGCGTGTATCTTATAATACAGCGTCATTTTCGCTTAAGGAATTAGTGTTATTGCTTAGCTCGGTTGGATACGAACCATACATAAGTTTAGAAGATTATAAAACAGGACAAGAAAACGTTAACCGGAGCTTGATTTACAAATTAGGTATTGCAGGTTTTGCTTTTGGAAATGTTATGTTTTTGTCTTTTCCTGAGTATTTTGAGGTGAATGAATTTTGGTTAGAGCAATACAAACACGTGTTTAGATGGATTATGTTTGCTTTTTCTTTACCAGTTGTATTTTATGCTGCTCAAGACTATTTTGTGTCTGCTTATAAAGCTATTAGAACACGAATTTTAAATATAGATATTCCTATAGCTTTAGGTATTATTGTTTTGTTTGTACGAAGTACTGCAGAAATAGCATTTGACTTGGGATCAGGATTTTTTGATAGTTTGACGGGGTTGGTTTTCTTTTTGTTATTAGGAAAGTTTTTTCAACAGAAAACCTATTCGTTTTTATCTTTTGAGCGCGATTACAAATCGTATTTCCCCATTGCTGTTACTAAAATTTTTAATGGAGTAGAAGTGCCTGTTCAAGTTTATGATATCGAAAAAGGAGACCGCTTATTAATCAGAAATCAAGAGTTAATTCCTGTAGATGGTATATTTATTAATGGAAACGCAAAAATAGATTATAGTTTTGTTACTGGAGAATCAGAAACAGTTACTAAGCAATCGGGAGACAAGTTATTTGCAGGAGGGAAGCAAACCTCTGGTGTTATCGAGATGGAAGCAATTAAGTCGGTTGAGCAAAGTTACTTGACACAGTTATGGAGTAATGATGTGTTCAGTAAAAATAAGGATGATGGGTTTACAACGTTAACCAATGCAATTAGTAAACGATTTACTGTAGCGGTTTTAAGTATTGCTTTTATAGCGACTACTTTTTGGTTGTTTAAAGATTCTAGCAAAGCTTTAAATGTTTTTACAGCAGTTTTAATTATTGCTTGTCCTTGCGCGATTGCTTTATCAGCCCCTTTTACGTTCGGTAACTTGTTGCGTATTTTAGGAAAGAAAAAATTCTACATAAAAAACGCGTCTGTTTTAGAACAGTTAGCTCATATTGATACCATTATTTTTGATAAAACAGGAACGATAACATCTAATAAAAAAAGTGATGCAAAGTATGAAGGTTTACCATTGAGTACAGCTGAAGGTATTTTACTTAAAAACACTTTGCGTGGCTCTAATCACCCATTAAGTAGAAGCTTGTATGATATTTTAGACAATAATAATATAGTAACACTAGATACGTTTGAAGAACATTTAGGACAAGGTATAGAAGCGTCTCACGCTTCGGGAAACATTAAAATTGGTTCCGCTAAATTTGTGGGTTATCAAAATGAGAATGCCGTACTAAATACAGCAGTTCACATTAGTGCCAACAATAACTATAAAGGAAAATATACGTTTTATAATAGCTACCGTAAAGGGCTGTCAAAATTGTTTAATACCTTAAAAAAGAAGTTTGATTTAGTTATTTTATCTGGAGATAATGAAGGTGAATTAGATAATTTGAAAAAGCTTTTACCTGCAAAAACTAAAATGTTATTTAATCAAAAGCCGGATGATAAGCTAGAGTATATTAAATACCATCAATCAGAAGGTGCGAAAGTATTGATGGTGGGGGATGGTTTAAATGATGCTGGCGCTTTAGCACAAAGTAATGTGGGAATTGCTATTTCAGAAAACGTTAATGTGTTTTCTCCTGCTTGCGATGCTATTTTGGATGCCACTAAATTTAATCAACTGTACCAGTATATAAAAGCTTCTAAAAGTGCTATTAAGATTATAAAATGGAGTTTTGTGCTCTCTTTTTTCTACAATGTCATTGGCTTATACTTTGCAGTAACAGGACAGTTAGCGCCTGTAATAGCAGCTATTTTGATGCCATTAAGTTCTATTAGTATTGTTGTGTTTACAACAGTAGCAACTAATTGGATTGGACGTAAATTAAAGTAGTTTTATTTCGGTTTTTGTTTAGAATAATTATGTATTGCAAATTTTCAGCGAAAGCGATAAAAAAATCTTAAAGAAATCTTAAAAAAAATCTTAAATTTATTCTTGAAATTTGTTTAAACATGATAAATATCATCTTTTAAACAGGGCTTCTCAATTACTTTTGTAGCATAACTTCTAATAGGTATGAGCGTTATATATATTTTACTAACAGTAAGCATTGTTGTCGCAATTGTCTTTTTTATGGCTTTTATAATAGCTATAAGAAACGGGCAGTTTGATGATGGTTATACGCCTTCAGTACGTATGCTTTTTGAAGACGAATTGGTTAAACCCAAAGAATCACTAACTAAGAATAATAAAAAAGACTAATCACAATTAATTATGGAAATGCAGCAATTTTATTACGATAACAAAATCGTTAAAAAGTTTCTTTACGCTACCATCCTCTGGGGAGTTGTTGGTATGATTGTAGGGCTACTTTTAGCTTATATGTTTTTGTTCCCTAACATGACCGATGGAATCTCATGGCTAAGTTTTGGACGTTTAAGACCTTTACACACCAATGCGGTGATTTTTGCATTTGTGGGTAATGCTATTTTTGCAGGGGTATATTACTCTACGCAACGTCTATTAAAAGCTAGAATGTATAGCGATTTGTTGAGTAATATTAACTTTTGGGGATGGCAATTAATAATTGTTGGTGCTGCTATAACATTACCTTTAGGTTATTCGACATCAAAAGAATATGCCGAATTAGAATGGCCTTTTGATATTGCTATTGCGTTAATTTGGGTGGCTTTTGGAGCGAATTTGATTGGAACAATGCTCAAGCGTCGTCAACGTCATTTATATGTTGCTATTTGGTTTTACATTGCGACATTTGTAACGGTTGCGGTATTACATATTTTTAATAGTTTGGAAATACCGGTTAGTTTAACGGGGATGAAAAGTTATTCTGTTTATGCAGGAGTACAAGATGCTTTAGTACAATGGTGGTATGGACATAATGCAGTAGCGTTTTTCTTAACGACACCATTTTTAGGGTTGATGTATTACTTTGTACCTAAAGCGGCTAACAGACCAGTATATTCTTATAGACTATCTATTGTTCACTTTTGGTCTTTAATCTTTATTTATATTTGGGCTGGACCACACCATTTACTGTATACAGCGTTACCAGAATGGGCTCAAAATTTAGGAGTTGCATTTTCAATTATGTTATTGATGCCGTCTTGGGGAGGGATGATAAACGGATTATTAACACTTCGTGGTGCTTGGGATAAAGTACGTGTTGATCCTGTACTTAAATTTATGGTTGTTGCTATTACGGGGTACGGAATGGCAACGTTTGAAGGACCAATGCTATCACTTAAAAATGTGAATGCGATTGCGCATTATACAGATTGGATTATTGCTCACGTGCATGTTGGTGCTTTAGCGTGGAACGGGTTTTTAACTTTTGGTATGATTTACTATTTAGTTCCAAAATTATTTAAAACAAAATTATATTCTTTACCACTAGCAAACCTTCATTTTTGGATTGGTACTTTAGGTATTATCATGTACGCCTTACCAATGTATGTTGCAGGGTTTACACAAGCTAGTATGTGGAAACAATTTAATCCAGATGGGAATTTAAAATACGGTAACTTCTTAGAAACAGTAACCGAAATTATGCCAATGTATTGGATGCGTGCCATAGGAGGGACTTTATACTTAACAGGAATGTTAATCTTAGTCTTTAACGTGATCCAAACGATAAGAAAAGGAAGTGTTGTTGAAGATGAATTAGCGGAAGCTGCAGCTTTACAACGTGTGTCTAAAAAACGTGTTTCTGGAGAAGGATGGCACACTTGGTTAGAACGTAAACCAATTAGATTAACTATTGGTGCTACTATAGCTATCTTAATTGGAGGTGTTGTACAGATTGTACCAACAATAATGGTAAAATCTAATATACCAACGATTAGTAGTGTTAAACCATATTCTCCTTTAGAGTTACAAGGTCGAGATATTTATATAAGAGAAGGTTGTGTTGGATGTCACTCACAAATGATTAGACCTTTTAGAAGTGAAGTAGAACGTTACGGAGAATACAGTAAAGCAGGAGAGTTTGTTTATGACCATCCATTTTTATGGGGAAGTAAGCGTACAGGTCCAGATTTACATCGTATTGGTGGTAAATATTCTGATAACTGGCACTTTAATCACATGTATGATCCACAAAGTACATCGTCAGGGTCGATAATGCCATCTTATAAATGGTTAATCAATAACACATTATATAAGTCTGATATTGAAGATAAAATGAAAGTGATGGTGACTTTAGGTGTGCCATATACGGACGAAGATATTGCTAATGCGCAGACGGATATGTTAGCACAAGGAACAAAAATAGAGAAGAACCTATATACAGATCCTGATTTTGCAGAAGCTTATGAAGCGAGTAAGAAAAAAGGTGGGGCTGATTTTGTAGAAATGCGTAACAGAGAGATTGTTGCAGTTATTGCTTACCTACAACGTTTAGGAACAGATATAAAAGAAGGTAAAGCAGAAACAACAGAACAAAACTAAAACGTCATGTTAAAATTTGTAAAAAATCATTTAGACAGTATTGCAGGTGTAGAGATATACCCAATCCTTTCATTACTTATATTCTTTGGTTTTTTTGTAGCTCTTTTTTGGTGGGTAATTACTGCCAAAAAAGACTACATCACAGAAGTGAGTAATATCCCATTAGATTTGGATAATGAATTCGAAGGAGAAAGCGAAACAAAATCATGAAGCAGAGGCCTTTGATTTTTAATTGCACTATAATTAAAAGCAGAGGTTCTATTTGTCTTTTTAAAAACTATAATAACTAATCAAATGAAAAATTTAATCCCGTCTTACGTCAGAGTCCCTGTTATATTTTTTACAATCTTCGGATTGGTAGAATATTTTGTAGACTCAGGAGATAAACCAGCCTTTATTGAGTACCCTATAATCATGTTATTTTTAGCATTGGTATTATTTGTACTTATTGCAATTGAAGGTATTGTGGGGTCCATTGAAAACGTGTTGTTTCAAAGTTTAGACGCTTCAGAAAAAGAACGATACATCGCAAATGCACCAAAAGCACCTCAGTTTACTAAGCTAAAAGCGTTATATAATAAGCTTAAAGGAGATGAGAAGCCAATAGAAGAAGAGCACGAAATTATCTTAGACCACAATTATGATGGTATTAGAGAGCTTGACAATAATTTACCGCCATGGTGGCTATATTCTTGGTATGCATCTATGGTTTTTGCAGTAATTTATTTATTCAATTTTCATATTACGGGAACGTCAGGAACACAATTTGATGAGTTGGATAGCGAATATGCTCAAGCAAAAATCGATATTGAAGAATATAAGAAAACGGCTAAAAATTTAATAGATGCTAATTCTGTTGAGTTACTAACGGAAGCTGCAGATTTACAAAATGGTAAAAAAATATTTGGTGAGAACTGTATCGCATGCCACATGGCAGATGGAGGTGGAGGTATTGGACCAAACCTTACGGATAAACACTGGATTTTAGGAGGAGATATTAAAAGTGTCTTTCATACGATATCAGAAGGTGGACGTTCTGGAAAAGGTATGATTTCTTGGAAAAAGGAAGGTTTAAAACCATTAGAAATGGCTCAAGTAGCAAGTTATGTTTTGTCTTTACAAGGGACAACACCTGCTAACCCAAAAGAAGCTGAAGGCGACTTATGGCAACCAGAAGGAGCAGAAGCACCCGAAGCAATTCAAGGTGATGAGGTTTTAGAAGGAGAAGAGACAGACGTATTAGAAACAGAGAACACTGAAGTATTAGAAATAGAGGATTCTGTTTCTATGAATAATTAAAACAAAATAAATGGAAGCTCCAATTAATGAGGGTTTTAGAGACTCTATTGCAACTATTGGCGAAGATGGTAAACGGGCTTGGGTTTTTCCTAAAAAACCAAGCGGTAAGTTTTACGATTACAGGAAGCTTGTAAGTTATGTACTATTAGTCTTTTTATTTGGAGCTCCATTTGTTAAAATTAATGGGAACCAGTTTTTATTATTTAACGTTTTAGAACGCCGATTTAATGTGTTTGGCTTCCCATTTTGGCCTCAAGATTTTCACTTATTTGTCATTTCTATGATAATAGGAGTGGTCTTTATTACTATTTTTACGGTAGCCTTTGGACGTATATTTTGTGGATGGATTTGTCCGCAAACCATTTTTTTAGAAATGGTTTTTAGACGTTTCGAATATTGGATTGATGGTGATAGAGGGGCTCAAATGAAATTGAAACGCTCAAAATGGACACCTGAAAAAATCAGGAAAAGGGTCTTAAAACACACCATTTTTATAATTATTTCGTTTTTAATTGCTAATGTTTTTTTAGCCTATTTAATAGGTAGTGATAAGCTGTTAAATTACGTGACAGAAGGTCCTTTTCAGCATTTAGGAACTTTATTCCCATTATTAATTTTTACTGGATTATTCTATTTTGTGTTTTCTTGGTTTAGAGAACAGGTTTGTATTATCGCTTGTCCTTATGGTCGTTTACAAGGCGTGCTTTTAGACAATCAGTCTATAATTGTGGCCTACGATCATAAAAGAGGTGAAGGAGAAAAAGGACGTAAAAAATTCCGTAAAAACGAAGACAGAGAAGCTCTTGGTCATGGTGATTGTATCGATTGTATGCAATGTGTTAATGTCTGTCCAACAGGAATAGATATTAGAAATGGGACACAATTAGAATGTATTAATTGCACGGCTTGTATTGACGAGTGTGATGATATCATGGACAAAGTAGGTTTACCAAAAGGGCTGATACGTTATACTAGTGAGGATAACATAGAAAAGAAGGCTCCGTTTAAATTAACCTTGCGTCTTAAAGCATATATCGTTGTTTTATTTGTGTTAACAGGTGTATTAATAGCCATGTTACAATTGCGTAATGATGTTGAAGCCACAGTCTTAAGATTACCAGGTCAGTTGTTCGAGCATAAAGCAGACAATATTATCAGTAATGTTTTTACTTATAAGCTGATCAATAAAACAACAGAAAAGATTGATAATGTCGATTTTAAGCTTAAAACATACAAAGGGATCATTAAATTAGTTTCTACAGATAAAAGTTTTAGTGTTCCAGCACAAGGATTAGCCGAAGGAACCTTGTTTATCGAACTTGATCAAGGTGTTTTAGAAGGCGATAAAACAAAGTTAACTATAGAAGTCTATAGTGCTGATAAATTAATTGAAACAACAACCGTAAACTTCTTAGGACCTAGAAGCTATAATTAAAAATAAGAGTATGAAATTTAATTGGGGAACAGGAGTCGTTATAGCATTTATATTTTTTATAAGCTTTATCTTATACTTTGTAATCGCGATGAATACAGATAAAAATCTAGATCACGATTTAGTTAATGAAAATTATTATAAGCAAGAATTAGAGTTTCAAAACGATATCAATAAAGAGAAAAATGCTAAAACGTTAGACTCTAAAATACTATGGAAAAAAACGTCAGAAGGTTTAGTCTTGACGTTTCCAGCAGAGTTGGATGACCAAGTAATTAAAGGTAAAGTGTTCCTATATAGACCATCTAATAAACAACTAGACTTCGAAACCACAATTTTGTTGTCTAATCACAATTTGCTCATACCTGACAAACGTTTGTTAGATGGTCGTTGGAACATTAAAATCGATTGGAGCTACAAAGATAGTAAATACATGTTTAAAGAAGAGATACAGTACTAATGTTACTTACGGCACTTATATTTGGTTTATTAGGAAGCTTTCACTGCGTCGGTATGTGTGGCCCAATAGCCTTTATGTTGCCAGTAGACAGAAGTAATTCTTTTAAAAAAATGACACAAATAGGCGCCTATCATTTTGGACGTTTATTAGCCTATAGTATCATTGGTCTTATCTTTGGATTGATAGGTAAAAGTTTATATATTTTTGGGTTACAACAAAAGTTATCTATAGTTATTGGTGTTTTAATGATCATTGTGATCCTTTTTCCTTATAAAAAAATAGGCCAAAATTTTATTGTAAAACCCATTTATAAAGCGGTCGGTTTTGTGAAAAAACAAATGGGACAAGCTTTAAAAAAGAAAACTGCAGACACATTTTTAACTATTGGTTTTTTAAATGGATTCCTACCATGTGGTTTAGTATATATGGCTGTTTTTGGAGCTATCGCCACCGGTACAGCTTGGCAAGGTAGTTTGTATATGGCTTTTTTTGGGTTAGGTACTATACCTTTAATGACTACCGCGATTTACTTAGGTAAGTTTTTAAATGCACAAGTTAAACAGCGTATTCAAAAAGCTATTCCGGTATTTATAGTCATCATTGGGGCATTATTTATTTTAAGAGGCTTAGGATTAGGTATACCATATGTGTCGCCTTCTCCTGTCATAGAAATGGTCAATAGCGCCATTGATTGTCACTAAACTCTATTAGTTTGCAGTAGTCGCTTTCGCGGAAATAAAGCCAAGCTAACTTAATCCTAAATTAAATTTAAAGCCATTAAATAATCGTAAATTAGTGGACGCTAAATAATATAAACTCATTTTTAAATGAAGAATATACTTTTACTTACCGATTTTTCCCAAAGCTCTAAAAACGCAATACATTATGCGGCAAAACTGTTTGAAAATGAAACTATTAATTTTCATTTAGTGTATATACATAAAGCATCGGCTTTTACAACTGCAGATTTAATGACAACAGGTACTGCTAACTTATATGCATCCATCGTAAAATCACCTAAAGAAGATTTAGAAGACCTATCAAAACAATTACAGTCTGTTTATAAAAACCCAAAACACACTTATACAGAACATATCGATTACGATGTGTTTACAGATGCAGTAAACCAGTTAATTGTACTTCATAACATAAACTTAGTGGTGATGGGCACAAATGGTGTTACAGGAGCAGATGAGGTTGTTTTTGGTAGCCATACCTTAAATGTCATTAGAAAAGTAGAAGCTCCAACTTTGATAATACCAAAAGATTTTGAATTTTCTAAACCAAAAGTGATATTACTTCCGTTAGACGAAAAAGACGAATTAAATAAAAAAAGAATAGATCAAATTTTTAGTTTAGTTGGAAAAACTAACAGGGATTACCATGTGTTAAGGATTACGGACACAGCGATAGACCAGACAGAAGATGTAACCAATTTAGAAAACGTCTTAAAAGACAATAGTTATAGTTATAATCAAGTATCAAATGTGCCTATGGACCAGGTTGTCGATACGTATTTACAAACTAATGCTATAGATTTAGAGGTCTTTATTATTCAGAAAATTAGTTTTTTAGAGCGTTTGTTTTCGGGGTCGCCAATTACAAAGCTTAGTAAAATTGCATCTGTACCGTTATTTATTTTGCATGACTAGATTTTAAAAATAATTAATAATACCACTAAAAGAGTAAGCGTCTAATTACTCTTTTAGTGGTATTATTTTATCTTCTTCTAAGACCAAAATTAAGAGTTTAGAATAGTCTTTTACAGTTTGATTAATGTTTTGTGGATCTACAATATCGATATAACCTTTCCATATCAGCGTGCGCTCTTTTGTAGGACATAAACAGTAAACGGATGTTTCTGCATTGTAAACCTGATACTCTTTATAAGCATCTGGATTAAAATGTTGATCTTGATACATTAAATAGTCTTCGTTAAAACGATTGTGACTTTTATCAATATTAGAATAGTCTTTTTTAAACTGTATTTTATTTTTTATTCCAGCAACTTTAGTAAATACCACTGCATCATAACCATCTTCTAAAAGCTGATTCTCTAAAGCCTTTATTTCTGTGTCCGTTTTTTCTTTAGCAAGAAAATCAGCATCAAACTGATCAAGACTAATGGTTGCTTCTATATCTCTTAAAGCGAGTTGAGTTTGTAATTTTTTTTCGAATTTTTCTCTCGCTTCAGGATCATCTGTTAATCCAACAATAAAGACTTTTTTAAGCGTATAATTATCTGCTTCGGGACTTATCCAACGGTCTTTTAATTGTGTGGTACCACAACTATAAAGAGAGAAAACAAGTAATAATAATATAAGATGTTTCATAGTTTAATTTAATAAATGATCTTGTTTATCTCGTTTCATTAAAGTGGTTACCAAATTAAATATTTCAGATTTGACAGCTTTATAATCGTAAAAAAAGGAACTCACCTTTTTTATAAACGCTATATGATCCGTTTTATATTGTTCTTCTTTCTCTAATTCATTTTTACCATCAACCATTAGATTTAAATCCTTCTCATGTACAACTAAAGCTGTCATTAACTTTTGGTTTCCTCTTTTAGTTCTTAGCAAAGCGGTTGCGGCATCTTGAGCTCTAGTTAATACGTCGTCATCTATAATTTGTTGTGTATAATCTGTAATTAATTCTTCTAAAAACACTTGTTCATCTTTAATAAAATTTAAATCAGATAACCAAGTTTTAGACATGTCATGCATACGTTCTGCACTATACCATTCTACCATATTTGTTTTACTTTGTGTTGCCATAATATTTTAGATTTATTTTTAAATAGGAAGCAAAAAAAATGACTTCTTATCTTATGATTACTTTATTCTTTAAATTAAAGGTACAATTAATAGGATTTAGCTAAAATGATAATTATCATGTTGCTAATAAATTAAATCGAAATTTCAATAGTTTCAAAAAGTGTAGGTATTTTTACATTCCATCCATACGTATCTTTTATTTTTACTCTAAAAGCATTTTGTGCAGTAGATTCGCCATGTATTAAATACACTGTTTTTGGTGTGTTTTTAATGTGGCTTAACCAATCAATCAATCCCTTTTGGTCTGCATGTGCAGAAAGACTGTCTATACTTGTTACGGATGCTTTTACGGGATAATATTTACCATAAAATTTAATTTCATGAGCGCCTTCTTTTAGTAAACGCCCTCTAGTGCCTTCTGCTTGATAGCCTACTAATAAAATAGTTGTTGAAGAGATATCTATTAATTGTTGTAAATAGGTTAAAACACGCCCGCCTGTTACCATTCCGCTTCCTGCGATTACAATTTTTGACCGTGGATCATCGATTGTTTTCCAGGTATCTGCATAGCTAGTAATACTATTTATATGTTGGCACATGGCATTGTAATCTGTATCCGAGATTTTATGCCCTTTAGGAAACCGTTTGAATACTTCTAAAACATTATTTCCCATAGGACTATCTACAAAAATAGGGATGTTTGGTATTTTGTTTTTTTGATAGAGTTTAAATAATATAAACATGAGCATTTGTAAACGCTCTACTGCAAAACTTGGAATAATTAAATTGCCATGAGTAGTTATAGTATCGTTTATTATTTGAGAAAGTTTGTCCTCTATATTAACAATAGGATGTAGTCTATCTCCATAAGTACTTTCTAGAAATAAGTAATCGGCATACTCTGGGTATTTTGGATCATTTAATAAATAATCATTAACTCTACCAATATCTCCAGAAAACACAAAACGTTTCCCCTCAATATCTAACTCTATAAACGTAGATCCTATAATGTGTCCATTATATTTAAAACGATAAGAGATGTGATTGTTAATAGTAATCCATTTGTCTTCAACTTGTACTTCAAACATAGCAATTGTTTGCTCGACATCTTTTATAGTGTAAAAAGGAAGCGCTGGCTGGTGTTTAGAATAGTGTTCTTTATTCGCTTTTTTTGCCTCTTCTTCATTTATTTTAGCACTATCTTTTAATATGATTTCGGCAATAGCTAGAGTGGGAGCAGTACCAATAATACTTCCTTTAAATCCTTGTTTTATTAAACGTGGTAAATAGCCAACGTGATCTAAATGACCGTGGGTTAAAAGTACGGTTTGTATAGATGAAACCGTAATTGGTAACGTCTCCCAATTTAATAATCTTAAATCCTTTAAGCCTTGAAATAAGCCACAATCTATTAGGATAGAGGTGTTAAAAGCGTCTATTAGGTATTTTGAGCCTGTAACGGTTTTTGCGCCTCCTAAAAATTTGATTTTTACTTTAGATTCCATAAGTTTTTAGTTTTGATTACACAGTAATTTTATTTCATTTAAAATTCGCGTTTTTCGATTTTTGGATATGGCTAAATGGTCTAAATAGAAAGCATCATTTATTAAGTCTTTACACAGCACAACTTCTCTATTTAATAAAAACTGTTTCTCTCTTTTGGTTAGTAAAGTAGAGACCGTTATGGGGTACAATTTATGTGTGTCTATACGGTGTTTTAAACCATTGTTTTTAGGGTAGTCCCAACTTAACAAATATAACCCAACGCAGTTACCATAGCGCCTTGCATCCTCTGTGAAACGGGTATTTGTAACGACCCAACCTTGTGTTACTTTGGTCTTTAGTTTTAAATCTGCATTCCATTTTTTTTGCACATCTTTAAATCTAGAATAGATGTATAACGGAATTTTTACATTACAATTTAGACCAGATTCACTATGAAATTTGCACTCTACAACATGTGTCTCTTTAGTTTTAGTTGCTAAAATGTCTATTTCATGTTTTACACAATGACCGTTAATAATATCTCCAACTTTAGTAGAATAACCAGAGGTCTCTAAAATGGCAGCAACGTAACGTTCAAAAGGGAAACCTGTTGGTCCCAACTCGTAAATAGCTTTTTTAAGCTTGTATTTAGAGGCTAAGTGGCTTTGTTTTGATTTTAATAGGGCGAATGCTCTGTTGTAAATTTCTTTAGTAGAAATACCTTGAAATAACTCATCTCTAACATTTTTTGTAATACTATCCGCCAACACGCTGTCTGCTCCAGAATTTATCAATGAGGTTTTTAATTTTTCAATTGAAAATTTAACACGGTCTCCGGAAGCTTTTTTTATATAAATGTTATTATTTGCCATAATGTATTATTGATTATCTGGAATTACTAAAAATGGAACTTGCGGTTTAAAACCAATATTTTTTATTACAGGTTCGTTTAAAAACCGTTCTAATATGCTGTGCTTATAATTAACCATAATTAATAAATCAATATCTAGGTCTTTTATAAAAGTAGAGATGATTTCTGCTTTTTTATCGTAATTGGGTACAGAATGGTAGTTGACTTTAAAGTCTTTAAATCCTTTTTTTAAACATGATAAGTTATAGTGTTGAAGCTCTGATATTGGTTGTTTTGTTTGAATGTTTATAACGCGTAATGCAGCATTATTATCATAAATAAAGTCGTTAATTATTTTAATTTCATGATCAGAATAAAACCTATTTAAATCTGTAGAAAAAACGATTTGTTTAATAGGTCTAAAATTATATTCATCTGGAATGATTAAAATCGGACAGGTTTTAATTTTATCTACCAAATGTATTGTGTTACTTCCAAAAAACAGGGATTTGTTTTTAGTAACACCTTTGGTGCCCATTACTATTAGGTCAATCGTATTTTCTGCAATACAATCCTTAACAGCCTCTTTTAAATCTACAAATTTAACTATCGTTTTAAAATCATGATTCGTATTAGCTTCGCTATCCGTTATTTGTTGTTTAAGTTGTTTTAGTTGTAAATTATTTTGTTGCCGTATATTTTTTATATAAATATCAGACAGAGACGATAGGGAAGATGGATTTAAAACGTGAGTATGTAGTAAGTAAAACGTACAAACATCGTTTTTGAAATAGTTTATAGCGTATACTATTGCGCTCCATGCATTATCTGAAAAATCTGTGGGGATAAGGATGTGTTTCATAAAATCAAGTGTTGGAATGACTTAAAATTATGGTTAAAAAAGAATAAAAAACATGATATTTATTAGTTTTCAAACAGAAAGCCTATTAAAATGATAAATCATCTTAATAGGCTTTAAAATATATTTGAAGCGTATGTTTTATTTAATTCTGAAAGTGACTACAGGTAATGATGCATGGTTTGCAATATCCTCAGAGATACTTCCGGCTAAAAAGTGTGAAAACCCTGTACGACCATGTGTTGCTACAGCAATGGCATCTGCTCCGGATACATTGGCATAATTTATAACCCCTTTTTCTACGGTGTAATCTGATATATATTTAACTTCTGATAGCTTGTCTAAATTACCATCTGCTTTCTGTAAAAAGTTAACTACAATTTTTTCCATTTCAGAGGTACTATTAAAGTTGTCTCCAGGAGTGTTAATGTAAATCAAGTGTAAATTAGACCCTAACTTTTCAAATAATTTAGAAGCATTTAAGTAAGGTGTTACAGTACTTTCAGAAAAATCTGAAGCAAATACAACATTGTCAAAACTTAAATTTGTTGGCTTGTTTTTGACAACAAATACAGGTATGTCAGAGTAACGTACTACTTTTTCTGTATTTGACCCAACAAAAATTTCTTTTAAACCACTACTTCCATGCGATCCCATTACAATTAAATCTGCATTTTGATCTTTAGCGACTTCATTAACTTCACTAAATACTTTAAAGTGCTTAACTATAGGGGTTACTTTTACACCCTCTAAATAATCTTGCGCTAAGAATTCTGTAAAACGTTTTTCAGCTAACTTTAAAAAGAAAACAGTTTCATCCTGAAGATCTGTTTCTCCTTTAGTTAGTATAGTTTCAGAGATTTCTAGCATATGTAATGCGATAATTTCTGCATCATATTTTTTTGCTAATATAGCTGCTGATTCTAAAGCGTAATTTGAATGGTTTGAAAAGTCTACTGGTACAATTATTTTTTTCATGTTTAAGGGTTTTGGTTTTTAGTATTTTTTTAAAATGATTCATTAAAGTTAATAAATCTATAAGTCAATTTTAGTCTTTTATATATTAATTAACAACTTAAATGGTCATAGAAAATAGCTGTGTTTCTGGTTTGTTACGTTGTAATAATAAATCAAAAGCCATACATATATTTCTAACAAAAGGTTTCCCTTTTTCTGTAATAAAAATTTGATTCAATTCTATTGTCAGTAAGCCATCATCTTGCATTTCATTTAGCTTGGAAACCACTTCAGGAATAGCTTCAAAATATAAATCATTAGCCATCCAACTTGTTTTAAAATGGCACATTAAATTTAGAATATGTTGTCTTATAATTAAATCTTCTTCCGTTAAAATATGACCTCTAAATACAGGAATACTATTGTTTTCTAATAAATGGTAATACTCTTCAATACCTTTTACATTTTGTGCAAAGGCATACCAACTATCACTAATTGAAGAGACCCCTAAACCGATCATAACTTTGGTTTTAGAAGCGGTATATCCCATAAAATTACGATGCATAGTTTCATTTTTACTAGCGGAATATAAACGATCTGTTTTTAAAGCAAAATGATCCATTCCAATGTCATAATAACCGGCTTCTACTAATAGTTTTTTACCTAATTGGTATTGATTCTGTTTTATGCTTGCTGTCGGTAAATCGTTGTCTTTATACCCACGTTGTCCATTTCCTTTTATCCATGGGACGTGTGCATAACTGTAAAAGGCAATTCTATCTGGTAAAAGCTGTTTTGTCTTATTTATAGTGTCTTCAACATGTGCTTCCGTTTGAAACGGTAAACCAAAAATTATATCATGACCAACAGATGTATATCCAATTTTTCTAGCTAGTGCTGTTACTTTTTGTACATTTTCAAAAGGTTGTATTCTATGTATTGCTTTTTGTACAATAGGGTTGTAGTCTTGTACACCAAAACTTACCCGTCTAAAACCTAAATCAAATAAGGTTTGTAAATGTGTTGCAGTGGTATTATTAGGATGTCCTTCAAAGCTAAAATCATAATTCTCGGCTAAAGTCGCTCTGCGTGTAATACCGGTAATTAATAATTTTAAGTTTTCAGAATCAAAAAAAGTAGGTGTTCCTCCGCCAAGGTGTAACTCTTTTATCATTGGTCTTTCTCCTAATAAATCACAATACAGATGCCATTCTTTTAAAACAGCATGTATATAAGGGGTTTCTACATCGTGACGTTTTGTTATGCGTTTATTGCAACCACAAAAAGTACATAAACTTTCGCAAAATGGCAAATGGATGTATAAACTGATACCTTCTGTTTTATTACTTTCGCTAAAGGCTTTTTTTAGATTTTCTTTCCATTTTTTTAATGAAAACGTATCCATATTCCAATACGGAACAGTAGGATAACTAGTATATCTTGGTCCAGCAACGTTATATTTATTAACTAATGAAAAACACATATTTTTTTGTTTATTAATCAAATTTACTGTGTTATTATTGGTTAAAATATGACTAATATCATGAACGGTATAATTTGAACTTATCGAAACATTAAAAGTTGTTTTTTTACGCGGTTGCATTTTATTGATTGATTTCACCCATGGTAAACTGTTAATTTATAATTAATTGTTTTAGAAGTTGATCTGTATTTGTTATTTTCATTCAAATCTGAATTATTTAAAAAGTTTAAAACCATATCCATTGCATAGTAAAAAAGCAAAAAGACCAATATATAAGAAGAAGCGATACGTTATACCTATGGTTTTGTTATTGATATTACTAATGATTAGGTTGTATCTACCGACGTATATCAAAAATTATGTAAATGAAGTTTTAGCGGATATTCCTGGCTATTACGGAGAAGTAGAGCATATTGATATTTCCCTTTTTAGAGGTGCTTATGTTATCAATGGATTATATCTAAATAAGGTAGATGCTAATACTCAAGTCCCTTTTTTGAATTTCCCTAAAGCCGATATTTCTGTAGAATGGAAATCTGTTTTTAATGGTAAGATTGTTGCAGAAATAGTGATGAGTAATCCCGAAATTATTTATGTTTTCGAAGATCAGCAAAGCACACCAGAAGATGGGCTGCCTGAAGTAGATGATTGGACAAAAGCTTTAACAGATTTAGTGCCTTTAGAAATTAATCATTTTGAAATCCATAACGGAAAATTAGCGTTTGTACAGTTATCGGCAGATCCAAATGTTGATCTATCTATTAATAAGCTAGAGCTAACAGCGGATAATTTGCGAAATGTCGTAGAAAAAGAACGCATATTACCTTCTCCGATACAGGCAACAGGAGTCTCTTTTGGTGGCGGAAATATTAATCTAAATGGAAATATTAACCTTTTAAAAGATATTCCGGATATGGATTTAGCATTCTCTTTAGAGAAAGCTAATGCGACTGCATTAAACGATTTTACAAATTATTATGCAGGAATAGACTTTGAAAGTGGAACAGTGGAGCTTTTTAGCGAAATAGCGATAGCAGATGGTTACTTAAAGGGCTATATGAAACCGTTACTGACCAATAGTAAGCTGATAGGTAAAGAGGATGGGTTTTTAGAAACCTTATGGGAAGGACTCGTTGGGTTTTTTAAATTTGCTTTAAAGAATCAAAAAAACAATACATTAGCCACGCAAATACCTTTGGAAGGGGATTTAAATAATGTTGAAGCAGGAGTGTGGTCTACATTTGGTGGTGTTTTTAAAAATGCATGGATAAAAGCCTTTAAAGGCGAAACAAATGATACCATCGGGTATGAGGATGCTATTGAAGGGGCAGACGATATGACCAGAAAAGAAAAGAGAGCAGCAAAAAAGGAAGCGAAAAAGGAGGCGAAACAGAGCGAATAAAAGCAAGATTAAGCGTCCTAAAAGCTTATGTTTTTTAAATGCTTATGATGTATACTCTTAAAGTCTGACGTCACTAAATCGGCTAAAGTGTAGTCTTGATTTTTAGAGTGTAGGCTATCGTAGCCAATGCAATAACTTCCTGCAGATTTTGCAGCTTTAATCCCGTTGGTAGAATCTTCGATTACAAAACAATCTTTTTGAGGAAATCCGGCTAATTGTGCTGCTTTTTCAAAAATTTCTGGATGTGGTTTCGAGGCTTGTAAATCTGCACCACTAATTTTAGCTTTAAAATATTGATTTAAATCAAATCGAGTAAATACGTTATTAATCGTGCCCATGGATGCAGAAGAGGCTAAGACCAGAGTTAAACCATTGCTATGATAGTTCTGAATCAAATCAAGAACACCTTCAATAAGTTTAAGACTTGGGTCGCTATGAAATAAATCTGTAAATATTTGACGCTTGCACTGTACTAATTCTTCAGGATTATTTTCCAATTCAAAAATGGTGCATAATTTTCTGCAGACATTAATCGTTGATTGTCCAGTAGTAGATTCATATAACGCTTTAGAAACCGATATGTTAAATTGGTCAAACATTAAAAAATAGGCTTTTTTATGTAGAGGTTCCGTATCTACAATTACACCATCCATATCAAATAAAACCGCTTTAAACATAGTTGTTCTTTTTTAGCGAAGATACTTATAATGTGCTTTTTTACCAGACATAAATTTTTTTCTCTGTTATAATTAGAATATTTTGCAGCTATAATTAAGCCATATGATTTACACACTTATTTTTATAGTACTCGTAGCCATTATTGTTTATGCGTTTTACATTATAAAACCAAAGAAAATAAAACAATTCCCTGCACATTGGCATGATATGCTCCTTAAGCATGTGTTGTTTTATAAACATTTATCTGTAAAGGATCAAGCGGTGTTTAGACAGAGGATGAGTCTTTTTTTAAGTGAAGTTACTATAGATGGTGTTAATACAGAAATTGAAGAATTGGATATAATCTTAATAGCCTCTAGTGCTATTATTCCAGTATTTGGTTTTTCTAATTGGAGTTATAGTAATTTGAGTGGTATTATTGTATATCCAGATAGTTTTAATGAAGATTTACAATTTTCTGATTTGGATAGTAATAAAAAAATACTAGGAATGGTGGGGACTGGTAGATTTGAAAAACAAATGATTTTATCTAAAAAAGCAATACGATTAGCTTTTAACAATAAAACAGATAAACATAACACGCCCGTACACGAATTTGTTCATTTATTGGATAAAATGGATGGAGAAACCGATGGTATCCCTGAGTACTTATTAGGAAAAGAATATATCGAACCTTGGTTAGAGTTAATGTACAAAGAAATGGAGCGCATTAATAACGATACCTCAGATATAAGAAATTATGGAGGGACAAGTCAAGCTGAGTTTTTTGCAGTAGCGTCAGAGTACTTTTTTGAACGTCCAAAGTTATTCAAACAGAAACATCCTGAATTATACAATATGTTATCTCTGTGCTTTCAGAAACATAAATAAAAGCGGTTGGTTAATTATTAAGCCGGAATTGTAAAATAGAAAGTGGTGCCTTTACCAACTTCAGAGTCCAACCAAATTTTACCACGATGAGCTTCAACTATTTTTTTACAATGGGCTAGTCCAATTCCTGTTCCATCGTATTCATCTCTAGAATGTAAGCGTTGAAAGATAGAGAAGATACGTTCTCTATGTTTTTCAGGAATACCAATACCGTTGTCTTTTATAGAGAACTCCCAGTAATCCCCCGTATCAGCATTTGTCTTTTTAACACTATTAATAGTTATAATTGGCTTGGTGTCTTTTGGGGTAAACTTAATACCGTTGCTGATTAAATTTTGAAATAATAATCTTATCTCTAAGCTAGCACCTTTAATAATAGGAAGATCTTTAAATAGTAGTGTTGTACCTGTCCTATCTATGACATTTTTCAGGTCGTCTTTTAAAATATTAAGAGTAGAGTTGCAGTCTATATCCACAGTTTTTTTACTTTTACCTAAGCGGGAATACTGTAAAATGGCATCAATTAATTTTTGCATTCTTAAACTCGATTCACTTATAAAGTTAAGACTCATTTTTCCATTAGCGTCTAGCTTATCTTCATATTCATCAACCAACAAATCAATTAAACCTGTAATGGTTATT